>JBKCVA010000095.1:0-40304 GCA_046318115.1 Lysobacterales bacterium
CGGCGAACCCGCCGCGGTTGAGTCCGTCAGCGAGGGCTTCGGCAAGCGGAAGGTGGTCTTCAACCAGCAGCAGGCGCATGCAGCCAGTATGCGGACCACGCCTCGACAACCCAAGGCGCAGCTCCCGGGGGCGCGGTCGACCTTGCCTGTCTGACAGGCGCCGACGGTCTCTGCTGTGCGCGCGAGCCCGCTTGGTTCTGCCGTCTCGAACGGCGTCGGCGCGATCAGGCCTCGCAAGTGCCGGTCTCGCTGCGCTCCACCATGCAGTCCGGTGACCGCCTCGAGTGGGCTGAGGCAAGGTGAAGGCACACCAAGGCCTGCTCTGGAGCATTGGGCCGAATCGGACTCGCAACCGGGGTAGGCGCTGTGACACCGGCGGGATTGATGACGCAGGCTGGGAACCGATCGAGCGCAGCGACGATCCGAAGACTGTGCGGGACGCTCTGGCGGCGCGGGATGACCCGCCATCGCCTGCGCCCGAGGAGTCGATGATCCGCACGTGCGGGAGCTGTGCACGCGCCCTGAAGCTTCTGGGCCGGGCAGGGTGGATCGCCTGCGACTCGGCCGCTCTGGCGGATCTGGTCGCCTGCCATTGGCTGAGCGCCGCTCCGCATCGGCACAGCCGCGAGCGACATCGGGTGGTGTTGAGCCAGAACAAAGCGCGGCTTCGCGAAGCGCTGCGAACCCGGGGCTTTGGGGCATGCCGAGGCCGCAGTGGAGGCAGGTGACCTTGTACTCTCCCGGCCTTTGGATCCCGGGCTTCTGCGGGTCGCCGAGCGCCCATGCACAATCTTTGCCTTCTCGAAGCTGCGGCAAGCGTTTGGCTGTGACGTTCGAATACTGCGCGAGCCGGGGGAATTCGGCGAGCTGAGACGAGATAGCCGTCCGAAGTCGAGTGAGTACCTATGCCGGTTGATTTGCTGCGCCAAGCTCTGCTGCGACTCGCAGGCCATCGATCGGCGAACGCGCTGATCGTGCTCGTCCTTGGGCTCAGCCTGGGCGCCACGGTCTGTGCCGGCCTGTTCACCCACCTGTTGATCTCCGGTGCGTTGCCGTATCCGCACTCCGATCGTCTGGTCATCGCCGAGGTGCAAGGGCCCGGACAGGACGAACAAAGCCGACAGTTCAGCTATCCGGTGCTGGAGCTGCTGCAACGTGAAGCGCGGGGGACGCTCGCCGCATCGGTGACGCTGGACCACGCGCGTGATCTGTTGCTCTCGCATCCGGCCCAGCCCCTGCTTAATGTCACCTACGCCTCGCCCGGCTATGCGGAGCTGTTCGCACCCGCGATGGCCCTGGGCCGATTCCCGGGGGCTGGGCAGGGCGAGGACTCGCCTGCCCAGGCGGTGATCAGCCATGCGGCCTGGGTCGCCCTGTTCGACCAGCGCGCCGATGTGATCGGCCTGAACGTTCTCACCGCTATTGGCAGCTTCGAAATCGCCGGCGTTACCGCCGCCGATTTCATCGAGCCGGAGCTGCATGCGCCCGGCCATCGCACCGCTCTGTGGTTGCCCTGGGCCGCCAATCCGTCGCCGCGGCAGTGGGGTTGGACGGCGCGCACCGACACGCTGCAGCTGGTGGGTCGGCTGGGGCCGGAGCCCGATCTCGCTTTTGCAACCAGGCAACTGTCGACACGGTTCGAGCGTGGCTGGCGTGAGGCCACCGGGCTTGGGTCGAACGCACCGGCTGAGGGCATGCCGCGCGTACGACTGGTCGAAGCGGATCGCGCCTTGGCCGGCGGTGCTATCGCCGTGGCGCCGCTGCTGCTGGCTGCAACCCTGGGTCTGATGCTGATCACCGTGGCAAACCTTGCGCACGTCGTCGTGGCCCGGGTGGCCGAGCGCCGGTATGCGTTCTCGATCCAGCGCGCCTTGGGCGCGCGCTCCGCCCGCCTGTTCCTGAGTGTGCTGATGGACGCGCTGGCACTGCTGCTGCCCTCGGCGCTGCTGGCGTTCGCTGTTGCCTGGATCGGCACGGCCCTGATGCGCACCCAGCTTGTGCACCTGCTGCCGCGAATGGATGAGCTGACGATCGGCGCGCCGGCGCTGGCCCTCAGCCTGGGCGCGGCGGTGCTGATCGCGCTGGTCTTGGCGGGCCTCGCCTATGTCGTGTGCCTTCGCGAGCGACGCGCGGGCCCAGGCCTGGCGGCGCGGGCGATCGGTGCCAGCGGCCTGCCGCGCCCTCTGCGTACGGCGCTGTTGGGCCTCCAGCTGGGTCTTGCCGGCGTGCTGATCGCGGCCAGTCTCGGCGTATTCCGTGAGGCCGTGGGCATACTGCATGAGCCCGGCATTGATCTGGATCGCAGCGCCAGCCTGTACCTCTATCGGAGGCTGGGACCGGCCGCGAGCGACGCGCCGGCCGCGCAGCAGTTCGATGAAATGAGGCGGCGCATTGCGGAGCTGCCCAGTGTGGAGAGGGTCAGCCAATCACATTCGCCCCTGCAGGATTTCATCCGCACCGCGGTTGTCTCCGATCGCTCAGCCGCAGAGTGGCCCGTCGGCCTGAAGCGGATCGATTCCGGCTATCTGGCGCTGACCGCTCAGAGTCTGGTGATGGGGCGCGGCTTCACCACCGAAGACATCCAGCAGGGCGCGCCGCTTGCCTTGATCAATGCGTCCTTCGCGCGCCTGCTGGCTCGCGATGGCGAGGTGCTGGGCACACGGCTCACGCGAGAGGGCGGGGCCGCGCACACCGTCATTGGCGTGGTGGAGGATCGGCGCTACCCAGGTGCAGGCGCGGACGACCCGCACCTGTATCTGCCGGCTGCCCAGGCAGGCAGCAACTTCGTGCTGCGCTTTCGGCCGGGTCAGACGATGTCGCGCGCGCAGTGGGTGGCCTTTGTCGAGGCCGTCAATCCCGGACTCGGCGTCTTCCTCTATGACGATCTGAACGCCCAGAAATCGGAGCTGTTGCTGCCGCGCCGGATCGCTGCCATCGCCACCGCACTCATCGCTTTGCTGGTGATCCTCACCGCGGCCTTGGGGCTGCATGGCATGGTGGCCCATGCAGGAATTCAGATGCGGGGGGAGATCGGTGCTCGGCTGGCCTTCGGTGCGCGTCCGCGCCACGTTCATTCGGCGCTGGCGAGCCGGCACTTGCGAGGCTTCGTTCTGGGCGCTGCCCTCAGCCTGGTCACGGCCTCGCTGCTGACTGGAATGGCAGCGGCATCAGACGTGCTGGCACTGACCGTGAGGGCGACGGATGTCGCCGTTGCCTTGGGCGTGCTGGGCCTGCTTGCCTGGCTGATCTGTGTCCTGGTGGCCAGATCCATGCTGCGGGAATCGCCGGCAGAGGTGCTGCGCCGCGCGGGCTGTCAGCTCTAGGGCACCACTGATCAAGCCCACCCTCGCCTGGATCAGGGGTCGCGAGTCCGGCACATGCCCGAGCGCGTTCGACCGCTGTGCGACGACGCTTTGGAGCGCTCGGTGACGCAGGAGCAAGCCGGATGTGCGCCAGCCTCTTGGTGGTGCAATCAGCAAAGGGCCCGCGCGAGGCGGGCCCTTTGCTGTTGTGGCGTTCGCGAATGCCGTCGCGTTCGTCGATGCGCGCAGCGGTCGGACTCAGAACGGTGGCGCTTCGCTGGCGCTCACCTTCTTGGCTGCAGCTTTCTTTGCAGGCGCTTTCTTCGCGGCGGCCGTCTTTGCCGGTGCCTTCTTGGCTGCGGCCTTTTTGGCGGGCGCCTTTTTCGCCGGCGCTTTCTTCACCGCGGACGGAGCCTTGGCCGCGGCGACCTTCTCGGTGCTCTTCTTCGCGCCGAAGCGACTGCCGCGCTTGGCGCCGCGCGCAGGCGCCGTGGCCATGATGGCCTCGCAGTCGGCCAGCGACAGCGAGGCCGGCTCGACGTCCTTCGGGATCTTGCCGTTCTTCTCGCCGTCGGTGATGTAGGGCCCGTAGCGCCCGTTGACGATCTCGATCGGGCTGCCATCGAACTTCTTGATGAGCCGGTTGGCGGCGGCTTCGAGTTTCTCCGCCACCAGCTGCACGGCGCGCGGCAGCTCGATGGTGTACGGGTCGTCCTCGGTCTTCAGCGAGGCATAGGTGCTGCCCAACTTGACGAAGGGCCCGAAGCGGCCAACGCCGACCGTGACTTCCTCGCCCTCGTGGGTGCCGAGATTGCGCGGTAGCTTGAACAGCTCCAGCGCGTCTTCGAGCGTGATCGTGTGCATACTCTGGCCGGCGCGCAGCGAGGCAAAGCGGGGCTTGTCCTCGTCTTCCTTGGTGCCGATCTGGGCAAAGGGCCCGTAGCGTCCGAGGCGCACGCTGACCGGCAGGCCGGATTTCGGATCCGTACCCAGCACGCGGGAGCCGCTGGCATCGCTGCGGTCGACCGATTCGATCTTTTCCTCGATCAGCGATTTGAAGGGCTTCCAGAAGCGCTCCATCAGCGGCAGCCAGTCCTCTTCGCCGCGCGACACCGCGTCGAGCTCGTCCTCGAGCTTGGCGGTGAAGTCGTAGTCGACGTACTGGGTGAAGTGTCCGGCCAGGAACTTGGCCACCGCGCGCCCGACGTCGGACGGGCGGAAGCGACGGTTGTCGAGCATCACGTATTCGCGCGACAGCAGGGTCTGGATGATGCTGGCGTAGGTCGAGGGGCGGCCGATGCCGAACTCTTCCAGGGCCTTGACCAGGCTCGCTTCGGAGAAGCGCGGCGGCGGCTCGGTGAAGTGCTGGTCGATGACGATGGCCGACAGCGGCACGATGTCGCCGGCCTTCATCGCCGGCAGCTTGCGGCCCTCGTCCTCGGCGTCGGCGGACTTCTGGTCGGTGCCTTCCTCGTACACGGCGAGGAAGCCGGGGTCGATCACCGTGGTGCCGGTGGCGCGGAAGCCGTGCTCGCGGCCGGCGGCCAGCTCGACGCTGACCGTGTTCAGCGTGGCCGGCACCATCTGGCAAGCCACCGCGCGCTTCCAGATCAGCTCGTAAAGCTTCTGTTCGTCCGGGTTCAAGTAGGCCGCCACCGACTTCGGCGTCAGCTTGGCCGAGGTCGGTCGGATCGCCTCGTGGGCTTCCTGCGCGTTCTTGGATTTGGTGCGGTACTCGTTGGCCGCCGCCGGCAGAGCATCGGCGCCGAACTCGCGCGCGATCACCTCGCGCAGCTCGGCCACGGCCTCCTGCGAGAGATGGGTCGAGTCGGTACGCATGTAGCTGATCAGGCCGACCGTGCCCTGCTCGCCCAGGCTCACGCCCTCGTAGAGCTTCTGCGCGACGCGCATGGTGCGGCTGGTCGAGAAGCCGAGCTTGCGCGCGGCCTCCTGCTGCAGGGTCGAGGTGATGAAGGGCGGCGCCGGGCGGCGCTTGCGCTCGCGGCTCTGCACGTCGCTGACGTGCAGGGCATCGCCGGCGGCCTTGACCAGGCGCGCCCTTGCGGCCTCGGCATCGGCGGCATTGGTCAGGGTGAACTGCTCGACCTTCTTGCCGTCGAGCTTGACCAGCTTCGCGTTGAAGGGCGTCACGGCATGCGCGAGTTGGGCCTCGGCGGTCCAGTACTCGCGCGGCACGAAGGCTTCGATCTCTTCCTCGCGCTCGACGATCATGCGCAGCGCCGGGCTCTGCACGCGGCCGGCCGACAGCCCGCGCTGCACCTTGCGCCACAGCACCGGCGACAGGTTGAAGCCAACTAGATAGTCAAGCGCGCGGCGCGCCTGCTGGGCGTTGACCAGGTTGTCGGAGACCGCGCGCGGCTTCGACATCGCTTCCTTGATGGCGCGCGGCGTGATCTCGGTGAAGACCACGCGCTGCAGTGTTTTGTCCTTCAGCAGGCCGCGCTCGCGCAGCACCTCGGCGATGTGCCAGCTGATGGCCTCGCCCTCGCGGTCCGGGTCGGTCGCGAGAAACAGGGCGTCGGCGGACTTCGCGGCCTTGGCGATGGCGTCGACATGGCGCTCGTTGCGGTCGATCAGCTCGTAGCGCATGGCGAAGTCGCGCTCGGGGTCGACCGCGCCCTCTTTCGGCACGAGGTCGCGCACGTGGCCGTAGGACGCGAGGACCTGGAAGTCCTTGCCGAGGTACTTGTTGATCGTCTTCGCCTTGGCGGGGGATTCGACGATGAGGAGGTTCTTGGCCATTTCAGTCCGTCAGGGGCGTGAGGAGGACGCGGGCGACGCGTCCTGTCGATGCGCCCGAAATTCGAGTGTGTGCAGGAAACCCGCAAGGGTTGAAGAAGGCGTGACCTGCCGGCGGCCGTCTCGGCGCGCCGCGAGGGTATGGGCTGTGCGCCCACGCCGCCTTAATTCAGTGTCACCACAGCGCCCCTTCGCAAGTCAAGCCTCGGGCGTCATCCAGAGCCGGCCGTGGCCCGGCAGTGGCGGCCGGGCGACGGCCACGACGAGAGTCCCGGTCACTCCCGGTGCAAGCTGCGCGCCACGGCTGCGCGCTCGGTCTGTGTAGTCCTGGTAGGCCGGAAGGGCGATCGCCGCCAGCATGCCCATCAGGGCGATACCGCCCAGGCCCACCACCACGATCAGGAAAACGATCACACAGCCTCCCAACCCGCGCTGTTGGCGCTCCGGATGCGCCGTGAAGGCCCACTTGTCGACCACAAGGGTGCCGGCCACGAAGTCGTGCAGGGCGCGCTTGCGATCGGTGTACCCCGCCATCAGGAAGCCAATGAACAGGGTCAGGTAGGAGAGCGCGGCCGAGCACCAGCGGCCGAGGGCATGGGCAAAGCTGAGGCGACGCCCCTCAAGATCGGTGACCTTGATGCCCAATGCCAGCTTGCCCACGGTGGCCTGGTTGGACGAACTCTCCATCAGCGCGTAGTACAGGCCGGCCAGTACGAAGTAGATGAGATAGAAGACGAGGTAGAACGCGACCATCCCGGCAGTGGCAACGCCGTCGGTTGTGTCCATGCCGCCGAACAGGCTGAAGGCGAACACGGCTCCTGCGATGGCTGCACCGATCTGTGCGACCAGGCCGATGATGAAGGCGTCCAGGAACACCGCCGCCCAGCGCCGCAGAAAACCTGCGTAGACCACGTCACCCGAGTGGACCCAGCCCGATTCGACCTCCAGCCGTGCCGCGCTGGGCGCATAGGGCGACACCGCTCCGCCCCTTGGCGCCGCTGCGGTGCTCGCGTGAGTTGGCGGGGCAGAGGGCGGCGCCGGTACCGCCAAGGTCTCAAGACCGAGTTCGGCACTGGCTGCCGAGACGGGCTGCCAGTCGCCCCAGCCTTCCCGCCAGACCAGGCTGTCCATGCGCAGGCGTCCCTGGCGGACATGTCCGATCAGCACAGCGGGACTCACCGGACCCTGCTGTTGGCCCTGTGCGTCGACGTAGTACCAGGTGCGGCCTGTGGCGGACGGGTTCATGCAGGGTTTCCCGGGGTCGGGCCGTGTTGGATCTCATCGACGTGATGTGAGGGACTGGCGCCACCGCCGCGTTGGCGTCGGCGGGCGCCCCTGGCGCTCGCCGAGGGTGCGTGGCGGATTCAGTGCAGGGCTTCACCGTCCAGCGCGAACAGGTGGCTCTCCATCCATGCGAATGCCGCCTCGTGCCCGGGCTGGTTGAACAACACCATCAGCACCACCCACTTCAGGTCGTCGAGGTCGAGCTCGGATTGGTCCAGCGCCATGGCACGGTCGATGACCTGCTCTCGGAGGCTGCCGTCGAGAATGCCGATCTGTTCGAGGAACAGCAGGAATCCGCGCGATTCGAGATCCAGCCGTTCGAGCTCTTGCGGCGCGTACAGGCGCAGCGGGCCGGTGACCGGGGCGAGGCTGCCCGAGCCGTCGCGCAGTTGCTCAAGACCCTCAAGCCAGTCGAAGGCCTTGCTCACCTCGGCGGGACTGAAACCGGCTTGGATCAGGCTGGCCTGCAAGGACTCCCGGTCGCGTACGGCGTCGGGGTCGTCGTAGAAGTAGTTCTCGAACAGATAGAGCAGTACGTCCAACAAGGTCTCTTTCATCCAGCCTCTACCTGCGCCGGCGCGCGCGATTCATTCAGGAAGGCCGCCGGGCATAGCGGCCGTGCTGTGCGCTGACCACTCCCTCCAGTTCCAGCACAAGGAGCATGGAGGACAGCACCCCCACGGTCAACCCGGTGCGCTCCGCGAGCAGGTCGATGCCTACCGGGTCGTGGCCAAGGGCTGCCAGCAGGCGCATACGTTCAGGATCATCCTCAGCGGCCGTGTCGTGACGCCCGATGACGCCTTGTTGAGAGGCCTCCAGACGACCGCGAAGCTGGGCCGCCAGCCGCTGGGCGGTCGGCCCCAGAGCCTCAATCACCTCGTCGGCGGTTTCCACCAGGGCCGCGCCCTCGCGAATCAAGCGGTGACAGCCGCGCGCCAGCGGATTGTGGATCGAGCCGGGGATGGCGAAGACCTCCCGGCCCGCCTCGCTGGCATAGCGCGCCGTGATGAGGGCGCCGCTTCGCTGGGCCGCTTCGACCACCAGGGTGCCCAGCGCGAGTCCGGCGATGATGCGATTGCGGCGCGGGAAATGTTCCGCCCGCGCGGTGGTGCCGGGGGCGAACTCGCTCACGATGCAGCCCTGTTCGCGCAGCCTGAGGGCCAGCCCACGGTTCCGCGCCGGGTAGACGACGTCCGGTCCGGTGCCGACCACGGCGATGCTGGGCTGGCCGGCGTCCAGTGCGGCGAGATGGGCCGCGGTGTCGATGCCCTCGGCCAACCCGCTGGTCACGACCAGGCCGCTCCGCGCAAATGTGGACGCAAAGTCAGTGGCCAGATCACGGCCCCCCGGCGTCGGGTTCCGGCTGCCAACGATGGCGATCTGCGGATGCCACAGCAGATCGGCGTTGCCGCTGATGAACAGCACTGGCGGTGCCGCGGACAGCTCGGCCAGCAGGGTCGGGTAGTCCGCGTCGCCGAGCGGAACCAGTCGGTTGCCGGGCGTCGCGAGCCATTCGGCATCGGCCGCCTCACGCGCCGGGTCCCGGCGCAGGAAGGCCTCGGCGGCGGCCTCGCCGACGCCCAGCGAGCGCAAGGCCGAGGCTTGCCCCGACTGCAGCCGCTGCGCGACTTGGGCGTCTTCGAGCGCCAGACGCAGGACGCGCCCCGCAAGAGGGGCGCGTACGGCAGCGAACCAGACCTCGGGACGCAGGTTCAATGGCGTCAGGGCAGGCGATCAGGCGCCTTGGCGACACTGTCCATGCCGGCGGGTCGGATGGCGTCCATCACCAGGCCATAACTGACCTTGTCAAAGGTGCGGAAGATCATCACATGCCCGACGAACTCGTCGGGCAGCTTGACTTGGCGCGAGGGCAGGTTGGCGGTGAAGTCCGTGCGGTTCTCGATGCGGTCGGCCACCCGCTCGCCTTCGTCGTACAGCGCGAACACGTGGCCGTTCTCGACGCCGTCGCGGGCGCCGGCCGACAGCGCCACCACATCGCGGGGGCCGGCAACGCTGTAGTAGTCGGTTGCCGCCAGCACGCGCATGTTGTCGGGTACGCGCTCCGGGGCGCGCGGCGTGAAATACAGGTCGAAAGCAGGCTCCTGCACTGGCATCAGCAGATCGCCCGCGCGAACTTCCTTGCCCTCAGGCGCAAGCAGCAGGGTGGCTGGGTCGCCGGCAACCGTGACTTCCGCCGTGGTGATGTCGGCGACTTCCCAGCCCAGGACTTCGAAGCCGTTGTCGGAAGCCGCGTAATACGCCCACTCGATGCCCGCCGTCTTGGGCGTCAAGCCATCGAAAGCGTTCCACTCGTCCCTCTTCAGCCGATCCCTGCCTGAGGCCGGGTGGGGATGCACGGCGTAACGCAGGGTCGGACGCACGATCGCCCAGCGCTGGCCGGGCTGGAAGTCGGTGCCGCGCGCATACACCACCTGGCCGGAGGCGGCCCGGAGGCGGTTCTCCTCCATGGCGAGCACATAGGGCAAGCCCTTGGGCTCTTCGTCCAGCACGCGCATGCGCCGGAGGAAGGGCTCGACCTCATGCAGAGGAATTGTGCGGATCGCCTCGTCGGCCTGGCGGCGTATCGTGGGATCACGTCGATTGACCCCGAGCACCGGCCGGCCGTCGAGGTAAGCGAGGCTGATCACATCGCCCGGGTAAATCAGATGAGGGTTTTCGATCTGCGGGTTGGCCTGCCAGATCTCAGGCCACAGCCAAGGCTGCTTCAGGAAGCGGCCGGCGATGTCCCACAGGGTGTCGCCCTTCTGCACCACGTAGGTGTCGGGGTGATCCTCGCGCAACTGCTGGGCCGCCACGCAGGTGGCAAAGGTCAGCACGGCGACGGCGAAAACTGAAAGCAGTTTTTTAAGCATGGCGGCCATCTACCTGATTTACCAAGCAGGTTTGTCAGCACTATAGCGTAAAGATTTGTGGATTAGAAACGGTTCAGGTTCACACATTCGGCTGTGGACCCGGCGCCAGCGCGGCTTTCGCTCGGCTCGCCGGGCGGCACAGCGTTCAAGATGCCGCTGCTATAGTCACCGGCTTCGGACTCTTGATTTCCGGCGCGTTCGCGCCGAGGTACCGGCCATGGCCACGCTCCCGATTCTCGAATTCCCCGATCCGCGCCTGCGCACTCGCGCCCGTGAGGTGCTGCCCGCGGATTTCACTCCCGAGCTGCAGCAGCTGATCGACGACATGTTTGAAACCATGTACGCAGCGCCCGGCATCGGGCTGGCCGCCTCGCAAGTCGATCGCCACCTGCGCTTCATGGTGATGGACGTAAGCGAGGACAAATCCCAGCCGCGGGTGTTCATCAACCCGCAGATCCTTGAAACCGACGGCCATCAGGTCTACCAGGAAGGCTGTCTGTCGGTGCCTGGCATCTTCGCCGACGTCACCCGCGCCAACCAGATCACCGTGCGCGCCCTGGATCGCCACGGCCAGAGCTTCGACCTCAAGGCCGACGGCCTGCTTGCCGTCTGCATCCAACACGAGATGGATCATCTGGACGGCAAGGTTTTCGTCGACTACCTGTCGCCGCTGAAGCGCGAGCTGGTGCGCAAGAAGCTGGCCAAGCAGCGTCGCGGCGCCGCCTGATCGAACCTGCAGCGGGTGCTGAGCGCCTGCGGAGATGCTTGCCAATGACTAAGCCCCTGCGCCTGGTGTTCGCGGGTACGCCAGAGTTTTCCGTGCCGCCATTGCAGTGCCTGCTGTCGGGCCCGGATGCCCTGTTCGCGGTCTACACGCAGCCGGACCGTCCGGCCGGCCGCGGCCGCCAACTGCAGCCCAGCCCGGTCAAGCAGTGCGCCCTCGACGCCGGCATCGAGGTGCGGCAGCCGCTCAACTTCAAGGACCCCGAAGAGCGCGCGCGGCTCGCTGCGCTCGAGCCCGACTTGATGGTCGTTGTTGCCTACGGCCTGATCCTGCCGCAGAAGGTGCTGGGTATACCGCGCTTCGGTTGCTGGAACCTGCACGCCTCGCTGCTGCCGCGCTGGCGCGGCGCAGCGCCGATCCAGCGCGCCATTGAAGCCGGCGATGCGGAAACCGGCGTCGATCTCATGCAGATGGAGCGCGGCCTCGACACCGGGCCGGTGCTGCTGGAGCGGCGTACGCCCATCCAGCCAGATGACACCGGAGGCAGCCTGCACGATCGTCTGGCCGTGATCGGCGCCGAACTGCTGGTCGAAGGACTCGCGAGACTCCGCGCAGGTGAGGCGCTGCCGCAGCAGCCGCAGCCCGAGCAGGGTGTCACCTACGCGCACAAGCTGGACAAGGCCGAGGCGCGGCTCGATTTCACACAGTCTGCGCGCGAGCTCGAACGCCGGGTGCGCGCGTTCAACCCTTGGCCGATCTGCGAATGCGAGCTGGGCGGAGAGCGCCTGCGCGTGCACGCGGCGCAGGCCCTCGACCGGCATGGCACGGCGGCCCCCGGCAGCGTGATGGCGGCCAGCGCGGCCGGCATCGATATCGCCTGCGCGGATGGCCTGCTGCGCCTGATCCGCGTGCAGCGCGAAGGCGGCCGCGCCCAGCCGGTGGCCGACTATCTCAACGCCCGGCGCACGCCGCTGCTGCCGTGAAGCCCGAGCGCCCTGTCCAGGGTCCGCGCGCGGAGGCGGTGAACGCCGCAAGCCGCCTGACCGCCGTGCCGGGCGCCCTGGTGCGCGCCACTGCCGCGCGGGTATTGACCGAAGTGACGGCGGGCCGCTCGCTCAAGGCCCTGCTGGCCCAGCGACTTCCCGCGCTGCGCGACAGCCGCGATCGCGCGCTCTGCGAGGCGCTGTGCCATGCGGCCCTGCGCCGGCGCGCGCGCGACGCGGTGCTGCTCGAAGCCCTGCTTGATAAACCCCTGCCCCCGGCGGCGCGCGGCGTCGGCCTGCTGCTCGCGGTGGGCTTCGCCCAGCTCGAAGCTTTGGGCCTGCCGGAACACGCCGCTGTCGCGGCCACTGCTGAAGCAGCGCGCGTGCTCGGCTTCCCGCGGCATGTGGGCCTCGTCAACGCGGTGCTGCGTCGCTTCCTGCGTGAGCGCACCCAGTTACCGGCCGGCAGCGATGCCCAGCAGGCGGCGCAGGCGCATCCGTCCTGGCTGCTGGACGCCCTGCAGCGCGACTGGCCCGCGGATTCCGGCGGATTGATCGAGGCCAATCTGCGGCAGGCGCCGCTGTGGCTGCGCGCGCGCGGCGGTACCGCCGCTGCTTTGCAGTTGGCCGAGGATTTCAGGGCCGCCGGGCATCCGGTCGAGCGCATCGAAGGCTCCGCCCTGTGCCTCCGCGACGCCGGCGACCCCATGCGCTTGCCGGGCTTCACCCGCGGCCGCTTCGTGGTGCAGGACATCGCCGCCCAGAACGCGGTCGCCGCGCTGGCGCTGCAACCCGGGCAACGCGTGCTCGACGCTTGCGCCGCACCCGGCGGCAAGGCCGCGCAGATTGCCGAAGCTGGAGCGCGCCTGCTCGCGCTGGACTGCGATCCCAAGCGCCTGGAGCGGGTGCGCCAGACCTTCGAGCGACTCGGACTTGAGGGCGACCTGCGCGCCGAGGATGCGGCCGAGCCCGCGCGCTGGTGGGACGGCGTGGCCTTCGATGCGATCCTGCTGGACGCGCCCTGCAGCGGCACCGGCGTGATCCGCCGGCAGCCGGACATCCTGCTGCATCGCCGTGCTGAGGACATTCCCGCGCTGGCCGCGCAGCAGGCGCGCCTGCTGCGCGCTCTCTGGCCTTTGCTGGCCAAGGGCGGACGCTTAGTCTATGCGACCTGCTCCGTGCTGAAAGACGAGAACGAGCGCCAGATCGATGCCTTCCTCGCGGCCCATTCCGATGCCGAAGCTCTGCCGCTCGATGCGCGCTTCGGCCGGGCCAGCGGTGCTGGAGCCCAGCGTCTCGTCGGCGATGGCGAAGGCGATGGCTTCTTCGTCGCCGCCCTGCGCAAGCGCTAGGTGGCTGCGGCGAAGTGCCGCCGGAGTGCTACTGGCGCTCGCTGGCTGTGGCGCCGTCGATGCCCCGCGTGGCCGGATCGAAGATGTCCGCCGCCTACAGCGCGGCGACAGTCTGCAGCTCGAAGTGCAGCAGCGGCTGCAGTTCCAGCCGGTCATGCTGGAGGCGCTGGCCAACGGCATCGGCCTGCGTCTCGACTACGTCCTGTACTTCTGTGAATCCGAACAGCGGGCAGTG
Organism: Lysobacterales bacterium; assembly: GCA_046318115.1. Lineage (GTDB taxonomy): Bacteria > Pseudomonadota > Gammaproteobacteria > Xanthomonadales > Xanthomonadaceae > Aquimonas. The sequence continues at coordinate 13,514 of JBKCVA010000095.1, forward strand.
CGCAGCCTGTGGCTGCGCTACTACGCCTTGGCCGGTGAGTACGAGATGCGCTGGGAGGGGGAGATGCAGGGCCGTCGCTTCGCCCGTCGTGGCGCGCTGCTCGCTGCGCTGGACCGCATCCGCATCGAGCTGCCGGCGCAGGCCGCCGAGTGTGACCTGAGCCTGAGTCTGGAACTCGAGCGTTCGGCCTTGCCGGCACCGCTGCGCTTCCCGGCGCTGATCGGGCTGCAGGACTGGCGGCTCTCATCCGACCTCTACCTTGTGCCTGCGCTGGCCGCACCATGACGTCCGGCCGCCCGCCTGCATGGCCGCGTCGCGCAGGCCCGCTGCTGGTGGCGCTGGGCGTGTTGGTGCTGGTGTTCTCGGCGCTCTATCTCGCGGCCAGTGCGGAGGGCCTCGGCACACGCTTTGCGGGTCTCTATCCGTGGGTGTTCCTGGGTGCCGGCGCGGCTGTTCTGCTGCTCGCTGTGGCCATCCTTGGGCGCCTGCTCAAGCTGCGCCGGCAGCTGCGATCAGGCGAGCCCGGCGCACGGCTGACGCGACGCCTGCTGGTGCTGCTGCTGGCGCTCTCGGTGCCGCCGGTGCTGCTGGTGTTCGCGTTTTCAGCGCGCTTCGTCGGCGCCAGCGTGGACAGCTGGCTGCGTGCGAACAGCGTCGAGGCCATGGACAGTGCGCTGGAACTTGCCCGTCTGCAGCTGGAAGACCGCCGCAGCGACGCCCTGCATCGCGCCGAGGGGGCATTGGAGCGCATGCGCCGCGACCGATTCGACCTCGCAGGTGCCATCGAGCAGTCGCTGGATGAGGTCGATGCCGCGCAGCTGGTGTTGTTCGAAGGCGATGGCCGTATCCGCCACATCGCCGCCGCCGCGCCTAGCCTGCTCCTGCCCTCGCCGCCCGACGAGGATGCACGCGCCGCGCTGGGCGCGCGCGGGCGGCTGATCGATCAAATCCGCGTCGGCGAGGCCGACTACCTGCGCGTGCTGCAGGACCCCGGCTTCGAAACGGGGCAGGTGCTGCAGGCGCTGTTCGCCCTGCCGCCGCGACTGGTCGAGCTCAGCGGCAAGGTCGAGGCGGCCGCGTTCGGTACTCGTCAGGCGCTGTTTCTGCGCGACCAGCTCAAGCTGACGTTCGTGCTCATCCTGAGCCTGGTGGCCCTGCTCTCGGTCTTCCTTGCGGTGCTGATCGCCTTCGACCTGGCGCGGCGCCTGGTCTCGCCGATCGGTCGGCTGTCGGCAGCGACGCGCGCCGTCGCCGCGGGGCGGCTGGAGCCGTTGGAGGTGCCGCCGCGCGGCGATGAGCTGGGCTTCCTTGTCGAGAGCTTCAACCGCATGACGGTCGAGCTGGCAGCAAGCCGCGAGCGTGCTGCCGCCAGCGCCGCTGAAACCGAACGTCAGCGCGCCTTCCTTGAAACCGTGCTGGCGCGCCTGTCCTCGGCGGTGCTGGTGTTCGACGCCGACGGCATCCTGCGCGGCGCGAATGCCGCGGCCGCTGAACTTGCCGCGGCGCCCCTCGGCGAACTGCAGGGGCGGCCGCTGGAGGCGCTGCTCCAGCGCTGTCCGGCCCTCGCCGGCGTGCTGGAGCTGGCAGCGCTGCGCCTGCGGGAGGGTGCGCCCGAGTGGCGTGAGGAGTATGCAGTCGAGGAAAGCGGTCAGCGCCGCCTTCTGCTGGTGCGCGGCGCGCGGCTGCCCGACGCCGGGCAGGTGCTGGTGATCGACGACACCAGCCACATCGACCGCGCGCGTCGTGATGCCGCCTGGTCCGAGGTCGCGCGCCGTCTGGCGCACGAGGTCAAGAACCCCTTGACGCCGATCCAGCTCTCGGCCGAGCGCCTGCGTCGCCGGGTGCTGCCGCAGCTGGCGCCGCCTGAGGCTGAGGTGCTCGATCGCGCGACCCACACCATCGTGGCCCAGGTCGATGCCCTCAAGACTCTGGTCAACGCCTTCGGCGAGTATGCGCGACCGCCGCAGCTCAGCCTCGTCGAGACCGACATCGTCGCGGTGGTGAACGAGGTGCTGGAGCTGTACGAGCACGACCCGCGCCTGCAGCTGCGCCGGGCCTTCGCCAGCCCGCTGCCGCGCCCGCGCGTCGACAGTGGGCGTCTTCGACAGGTGCTGCACAACCTGCTGAAGAACGCGTTCGAAGCGAGCGGGGAGCGTCCTGCGCTGGCGGTGTGGATCCGTCTTGCGACGTTGCGTTTGGGCGAGCGCGAATGGCTGGATCTGAGCGTCGAGGACGACGGCCCCGGTCTGCCGGAGGGCTTCGCCGGCGACTGGTTCGAGCCCTACCGCAGCAGCAAGCCCAAAGGCTCGGGCCTGGGGCTCGCGATCTGTCGGCGCATCGCTGAGGAGCACGGCGGCCAGCTGCTGGCCGAGAACCGCAGCGACGGCGGCGCCCGCTTTGTTCTGCGGCTGCCGTTTTGAGTGGCGGCATTGGGGATTCGGCATTCGGGATTCGCTTGGGCTGAGGGCGGTCCTGAGTGCCTGCGGTCCGTCGTATGCCTTGCTGAACGGCGAATAGCGGAGTGCAGCTGGGCGCCCAGCATCGCGCGCTGCCCGCTGGGTCAATCCCCGATTCCCAATCCCTAATCCCCGCCTTTACGGGCGTATAGTCCAGCGCACATGTCCACCACGGGGGAGGCCACGTCATGCACAGCATTCGACAGATCCTTGAGGGCAAGACCGCGCAGGTCGTCTGCGTGACCGAACAGACGCCGGTGCTGGAGGTGATCCGGCAGATGGCCGAGCATGGCATCGGTTCGGTACTGGTGATGCGCGGCGACCAGCTGGTCGGCATCGCCACCGAGCGCGACTATGCGCGCAAGGTGATTCTCAAGGGGCGCAGTTCGCAGGACACGCCCGTGGTAGACATCATGTCGAGTCCGGTGCTCACCGTCGGGCCGGGCGAGGACATCCGCCGCTGCATGCAGATCGTCACCGAGAAACGCATCCGCCACCTGCCTGTCGTGGACGGCGGCAGCGTGGTGGGTCTGATCTCGATCGGCGACCTGCTGAAGTGGGTGATCCGCGAGCAGGAGCAGGAGATCGAACAGCTGCAGCAGTACATCGCCGGCTGAGACGTATCGCCGACGCGTATCGCGCGGTTCCGCCAAACGAGCGAGGCGCCCCGGAGGGCGCCTCGCAAAGTTCATCGCTGAAACGAGCCTCAGTCGTTCTGGAACTCCGCAAGCGCCGCTTCAGCGTCACGCACCAGCAGCCGGTTCACCGCCGCGATGTCCTTGACGTCGATGACACCGGCGGCCTGTTTCAGCGCCAGCCCGTTGACCAGGAAGTTGTGGCGCGCGTTCGAGTAGTCACGCTGCGCGCTGGTGAGCACCTGCTGCGAGAGCAGCACGTCGACGATGGTGCGGGTGCCGACCTCGAAGCCGGCCTCGGTGGCCTCCAGCGCGCTGCGTGCGGACACCAGCGCCTGACGTCGCGCTTCGATCTCGGAGATACCGGCCAGCACCGCGCGATACGCGTTGCGAGTCTGGCGGGTGACCGCGCGGCGTTCCTGTTCAAGACGGTCCTCATTGGCGTCGCGCGAGTACACGGCCTGGCGGACCTGCGACTGCACCCGGCCACCCGTGTACAGCGGGATGTTGAGGTTCACGCTGATTGCCGTGCCCAAGGACTCGCCGCTCGCCGGACGAACCAGCCCATTGGCGAGGATAGTTTCGCCCCAGCTGGGGCCCCCGTTGCGGCCGGCGCTCAGGCCCAGCGTGGGCAGGTGGGCGGAGCGCGCGGTGGCGATATCCTGCTGGGCAGCATCCAGCGCCAGAGCTCGCGAGCGCAGCACCGGATTCTCGCCGAGCGCGGTCTGCACCCACTGGTCCAGATCCGCCGGCTCAGGCATTGATGGGCTGAAGTCCTCGTCAAGGCCCTGCAGGTTCTGCAAATACTGCCCCGTCAGCTCGGCCAGGGACTCGCGGGCATCGTCCAGGGCATTGGCGGCGTTGATTGCGGCCGCGCGCGAAGCGTCGTAGCGAGCGCGGGCTTCGTGGACATCGGTGATTGCGGTCAGGCCGACTTCGAAGCGTTGTTCCGCCTGATCCAGCTGGCGCTTGACCGCGCGTTCGTCGGCGCGGGCAAACACCAGGCTGTCCACCGCGGTGAGCGATGTGAAGTAGGCTTGAGCCACGCGCAGTGCGAGGCCATCCACAGCCGCGTCGTAATCGGCATCGGCGGCTTCGGCGCGGGCACGGCTGGCGCGCAAACGGGTGTAGTTGCTGTGGTCGTACAGACTCTGCTGCAGGTTCAGGTTCCAATCGCGCGAACGCGATTCGCTGCGCGAACCCTCGCGCCCGAAGACGATGCCGCCGTTCGGGTCTTCCGTGAAGGTGAAGCGCGAGCTGGAGCTCGAGTTGTCAGTGAAAGTGCTGCTGGCCGAGACCTGTGGCAGCAAAGCCGACCGGCTCTGCACCACGCCCTCCCCCGTGGCCATGCGCTGGGCTTCGACAGCAGCCAGCTGTGGGTCGCTCTGCCGGGCGAGCTCGTAGGCCTGCATCAGGTCGGCGGCGCCGGCGCTGCCGGTGGCAGCAAGGGCGAGGGCGAAACTCAAGGGGCGCAGGCTGGGCAGTCGCATGGCAGTTCCTTTGGCGAGCGTGGGGCGTCTGGGCCGGACTACAGCGCGAAGCGCTGCACCGGCTCGGCGCCGTGGAGGTAGGGGACGTCGGTTTCAAACAGGCTTTCCAGCGCCCAGCCGTGCTCGGCGCGGGTGTAGAGCACCGCTTCCTGCACCGGGCTGCGGCCACGGATGACGAACAGCTTGCCGCCGGGGCGCACCCAGCCGAGGAAACGCTCGGGCACCTCGGCGACGGCGCCGCTGATCGCGACAGCATCGAATTGCCGGCCGGGCTGGAAGCCCAGCGCATCGGCCGCTTCAAGACTGACGTTGGCGAGGCCAGCGGCCTGCAGGCGCGCGCGGGCGCGATCCACGAAGTCGGCATGCACGTCAATGCTGTGCACGGCGCGCGCCAGCCGGGCGAGGCAGGCGGTGAGGTAGCCGGACCCGGTGCCGATCTCCAGCACTTCATGCTCGGGCGACAGATCCAGCGCCTGCAGAAGTCGGCCCTCGATCACCGGCTTCAGCATGAATTCGCCATGCTCCAGCGGAAGGGCCAAATCCGCGTAGGCCAGCTTGCGGTGGCGGGCCGGCGCGAAATCCTCGCGCTTGACCGAGCCGATGACGTCGAGCACGCGGAAGTCCAGCACCTCCCAGGGGCGGACCTGCTGCTCGACCATCGCAAAACGGGCCTGCTCGAAATCAACTGCCATGTTCGTGTCCTGCCTGCGGTGGCCCGCGTCGCGCGGGCGCGTAACCGCGAATTGTAGGCGCTGGCCTTGTGCCCCGCCAAATGACCCGGCGGTGCGGGGCGGCCCGAACCCCGCATCCATGCGCGTCACACGGTGCCCGATCCGTCGATCCGACCGCAGTGCGGAAAGTCACCCCGACCGAAGACAGGGGCGGCTTCATGCACGGATGGGCGTCGCCGGGCGCACGCGGTGCCAGGCGGCATACAGGGCTGGAAGGAACAGCAGGGTGAGCGCCGTGGCCACCAGCAGGCCGCCCATGATCGCCACCGCCATCGGTCCGAAGAAGGCGCTGCGCGAGAGCGGGATCATCGCCAGGATCGCGGTGAGCGCCGTGAGTACGATCGGCCGGAAGCGGCGCACGGTGGCCTCTACGATCGCCTCGACCGGCGGCGTGCCTTCGGCGAGGTCGTGTTCGATCTGATCCACCAGGATCACCGAGTTGCGCATGATCATGCCGGCCAGGGCGATGGTGCCCAGCATGGCGACGAAGCCGAAGGGGCGGTCGAACAGCAGCAGGAAAGCGGTCACGCCGATCAGACCCAGCGGTGCGGTCAGCAGCACGATCACCGAATTGCCGAAGCTGCGCAGCTGCAGCATCAGAAGGGTGAACACCACGCCGAAGAACAGCGGCATGCCGGCGGCGATCGAGCGCGAGCCGCGGCCGGCGTCTTCCACCGAGCCGCCCACCTCCAGCAGATAGCCCGAGGGCAGCTTGGCGCGAAGCTCGGCCATCTGCGGCGCAAGCTCGGCTGCGGCCGTCGCCGGCTGTACGCCGTCGACGATATCGGCACGCACGGTCACGGTCGGCAGGCGGTTGCGGTGCCAGACAATGCCTTCCTCGAAGCCGTATTCGAGCCGCGCGATCTGGCTGAGCGGCACGCTGCCTCCGCGACTGGTCGGCACCGCCAGGCTGCCGAGCATCGACAGGCTGGCGCGTTCATCAGCCGGGCCGCGCAGCAGGATCTGCACCTGCTCATTGTCTTCGCGCAGGGTGCTCACCGGCGTGCCCGACAGCGAGCCTTGCAGGAACAGCGCGAGCTGGGCCGAGCTGACACCGAGTGCGCGCGCGCGTTCCTGTTCAATCTCCAGGCGGACGATCTTGCTCGGCTCTTCCCAGTCGAGGTGCACATTGAACAGGGCCGGGTGCGCGCGCATCCGCTCCTCCACGGCGTGGGCGTGCTTGCGCACCACATCGATGTGCTCGCCGGAGACGCGGAACTGCACCGGATAGCCCACCGGCGGGCCGTTCTCGAGACGTGAGACGCGCGTCCGCACCTGCGGGAACTGCTGCGGCAGGTTCTCCAGCAGCCAGCCGCGCAGGGCCTCGCGCTCTTCGATCGAGCGGGTCAGCAGCACGAACTGCGCGAACCCGGTCTGCGGCAGCTGCTGATCCAGCGGCAGGTAGAAGCGCGGCGAGCCGGTGCCCACGTAGGCCACATAGTTCTCGATGTCCTCGCGCTCGGCCAGCAGCGCCTCGAAGCGCCGAGCCTGCGCTTCGGTCGCCGCCAGCGAGCTGCCCTCGGCCAGTTTGAAGTCGACCATCAGCTCCAGCCGTGCCGAGGCCGGGAAGAACTGCTGCGGCACCAGTCGGAACAGCGCCAGCGAGCCCGCGAACACCAGTACGGTCACCGCGATCACCGTCCAGCGCCGCTCGACGCACCAGCTGACCACGCCGCGGAAGCGCTGGTAGAAGGGCTTCTCATACGGGTCGGGCGCATGCGCATGGCCGTCCTTTTTGAAGTCCGGCAGCAGGCGGTCGCCCAGGTAGGGCACAAAGACCACGGCAGCGATCCATGACACCACCAGGGCCAGGGTCACCACTTCGAAGATGGAGCGCGTGTACTCGCCGGTGCTGGAGGCCGCGGTGGCGATGGGCAGAAAGCCTGCCGCGGTGATCAGGGTGCCGGTCAGCATGGGAAACGCGGTCGAGGTCCAGGCGAAGGCCGCAGCGCGCAGGCGATCGAAGCCCTGCTCCATCTTGATGGCCATCATCTCGACCGCGATGATCGCGTCGTCGACCAGCAGGCCGAGCGCCAGCACCAGCGCACCCAGTGAGATCTTGTGCAGGCCGATGCCGAAGTAGTACATGCCGGCGAAGGTCATCGCGAGCACCAGCGGGATCGACAGCGCCACCACCAGGCCGGTGCGGAAACCGAGCGAGAAGAAGCTCACCAGCAGCACGATGATCACGGCCTCGGCCAGCACCTGCACGAACTCGCGGATCGAAGCGCGTACCGCGGCCGGCTGATCCGACACCTTCTGCAGGCTCATGCCGACCGGCAGGTTCTGCTGGAGACGCTGGAACTCGTCCTCAAGCTTTTCGCCCAGGCGGATGATGTCGCCCCCCTTGCGCATCGACACGGCGATGCCGATCGCGTCCTCGCCCATGAAGCGCATGCGTGGCTCCGGCGGATCGGAGAAGCCGCGGAACACCTCGGCGACGTCGCCGATGCGGAAGTCGCGGTCGCCCACGCGCAGCGGGAAGCCGCGGATGTCCTCGACATCATCGAAGCGGCCCGACACCCGCAGGCGCACGCGCTCACCCGGCGTCTCGAAAAAGCTGGCATCGCTGACCGCGTTCTGTTCGTCGAGCGCCCGTTGCACCTCCGCCAGCGGCAGGCCGAGCGCGGCCAGCTTGGTATTGCTGAGCTCGATCCAGATGCGTTCCTGCTGCAGACCGATCAACTCGATCTTGCCGACGTCCGGCACGCGCATCAGCTCAAGCTCGAGCCGTTCGGCGTAGTCCTTGAGCGTGGCGTAGTCGAAGCCGGCGCCCGAGAGCGCGTAGATGTTGCCGAAGGTGTCGCCAAACTCGTCGTTGAAGAACGGCCCTTGAATGCCGGCCGGCAGCGTCGGCCGCAGGTCGCCCACCTTCTTGCGAACCTGGTACCAGAGCTCGGGCAGATCCTTGGAGCGCAGCGAATCCTTGGCGACGAACTGCACCAGCGATTCACCCGGTCGCGAATAGGCGCGGATGTACTCGTAGTTGCCGGTCTCCATGAGCTTGCGCTCGACCCGGTCGGTGATCTGGCGTGCCACTTCTTCAGCCGAGGCGCCCGGCCACAGGGTGCGAACCACCATCACCTTGAAGGTGAACGGCGGGTCCTCGCTTTGGCCGAGCCGGCCATAGGAGACGATGCCCATGAGCGCCAGCCCGAGCATGGCGTAGACCACCAGGCTGCGGTTGCGCAGGGCCCATTCGGAGACATTGAAACCGGTCATGGCGGCTTACTGCCCCGCCGCCAGATCAAGCGGACGGTTGTCGCGGTCGACTGGCCGGATCGCCTGGCCGTCGCGCAGCAGATGCACGCCGCCGGCAACGATCCAGTCCTGGGCGTCGATGCCTTCCAGCACCGGCACGCTGGTCTCGCTGTAGGCGCCCAGCTTGACCGCGCGCTTCTGCACCGTGCCGCTTGCCGGATCGAAGCGCAGCACGTACGGCTGGCTCTGGCTCGCCGAGACCGCGCCCAGCGGCAGTTTGAGTTCGCTGCTGTTGGCGCTTCTCAGATACACGCGTGCGCTCTGCCCGAGCTCGACGCCTTCCACGGTGTCGGCGATGGCCACGCGCGTGGCGTACGTGCGCGAGGCGGCATCCGCCGCCGGAGCGAGTTCGCGGATGCGGCCGCTGAGCGCGCGGTCTCGCTGTGACCAGAGCTGGATCTGCACCGGCTGGTCGATCGTGATCTGGCCAATGGCATGCTCAGGTATCGCGATCATCACTTCGCGTTCGCCGTCCTCGGCCAGCACGAACACGGGCTGGCCTGCCGCGACCACCTGCCCGGCTTCAGCCAGGCGTTGCGCGATCACACCGGCCGCGGGTGCGCGCAGCACGGCATAGCCGGCCTGGTTGCGCGCCACTTCGAGTTGCGCCCGCGCCGCCTCGACCTGCGACTCGGCGGCGCGCAGTCGCGCCCGCGCACTGTCGAAGGCGGAAGCGCTGGCAAGGCTGCGCTCGCGCAGCGACTGCTGGCGGGCGAATTCGGACACCGCGAGCGCGCGCTCCGACTCGGCGGCGGCCAGCTGGGCGCGGCTGACATCGACCTGCAGGCCGAGGTCCTGCGGTTCCAGTTCGGCCAGCGGCTGATCGCGTACGACTCTTTCGCCGACTTCGACCAGGCGGCGTTTGATCTTGCCGCCCACGCGGAAGGCCAGGGCGGGCTCGTGCCTCGCGCGCACTTCGCCTGCATACGCAGTGAAGCTGGCCTCGTCGGCCTGAGGCTGTACCACGATGGCGGGTCGCACCGCATCCGGCGGGGTGGGCTCGCTGCCGCAGCCGACGAGCAGTGCGCCGACGCCGAGAAGAAGTGCGGTGGAGCCGGGCAAGAGCGCGCGTTGGCGCAGACGCGAAAGCGTGTCCATGGCAAGGACTCGATCAGAAGGCGAGGGTGGTGGGGCAGAGCCTAGAATTAAAATACTGACCAGTCCAGTATTTTATTTGTGAACCCGGCTAGACTAGACCAATGCAAGTCCAACGCTCCGCCAAAGGCCCGGGTCGCCCCAAGGACCCCGAGAAGCGCGCCGCCATCCTCGATGCCGCCAAGCGCCTGTTTCCGCTGCGTGGCTTCGACGGCGTCAGCATGGATGCGATCGCCACCGAGGCCGGTGTTTCGAAGCTCACCGTCTACAGCCACTTCAGCGACAAGGACACGCTGTTCGCCGAGACGGTCAAAGCCAAATGCGAGGAACAGCTGCCGGAGTCCGTGTTCCGCCCCGAGCCTGGCCGCGGTCCGATGCGCGAGCAGCTGCGGGCCATCGCCACCGGCTTCCACAGCCTGATCCTGTCGTCGGAATCGGTGAGCTTCTACCGGATGATGGCGGCACAAGGGGACTCGAACGGCAAGCTGGCTGAGCTGTTCTATGCCGCGGGTCCGAAGCGGATTCTGGAGGCTTTCGAGGCGTTTCTGACGGCCGCGAACCGCGCCGGCAGTCTCGATGTCCCTGAACCGCGCCGTGCGGCCGGCCACTTCTTCTGTCTGATCAAGGGCGAAGCGCACATGCGTCAACTCATCGGCTGCCCGCTCTGCGGCGCCGATTGCGAAGGTCCTGAGCACATCGAAAGCGTGCTGGAGCTGTTTCTGCGGGCCTACAGTCCGCGCGGCTGAGCCGCTCGACTCGCCCGTGTCAGCGGCACCCGACACGCTTGCGCGACCGCGACCGAGCACAGGCGCAGAGCCTGCGATCGGCGCCGAATGCCACCGGTAGGCAGGCATCGCCCGCATTTGCCGGGCATGTCACAGTTGGTTGCAATCACCAAGGGTAAATTTGCCGTTAATCGCAGGCAGGCTAGGCTGTTGCCGTTGCAAGCTCATCCTCGTTCTGCGAATCGTCTCGCAAAGGTCTGATGCAATGAGCTTTTCCGTCCTCACGCTGTTCGCGCCGCTGGCCGTTCTCGCCCTTCTAGCGTCTGGTCTGCGCTGGGTGCCCGAAGGCTGCGCGTTCACCGTTCGACGCTTTGGCCGCTATGTCCGCACCCTGCCGCCGGGGCTCGGCTTCGTGCTGCCGCTGATCGAGCGCGTCGGACAGCGAGTGAACCTGATTGGCCATGCCGTGCCGCTGAATCAGGCCGCGCTTCGCGGCGCGGTCTACTACCAGATCATTGATCCGCGGCAGACCGGCGAGGTGCTGGAGGCCATCGATCAGTACGTCCAGCGCACCGCCAGCGAAACCCTGACTCGTCTGACGCTGGCAAACACCGGCGTGCAGGCGCTCGACCAGGAGGTGCGGCAGCAGCTCAACGAAGCTTTGGCCGGCCGCGGACTGCGGGTGGTCCGTTGCGTTCTGCCGGCGGCCGTCTGAGCCCACAACACCGGCATCGATTTGCGTCACCCCGGCGGCGTGCCGATACTTGCGCCCCCTGCAAGGCACCCTCCCCCGCTTGACTATCCTTCCCGAACTGCCCGGCGACATCGCCGCGCTCGCGCCACGGCTGCGCGAGGGCCTGCTGCGGCTGGGCGTGGATGTGGGCTCGACGGAGCCCCTGCTCGCGTACCTGGCGCTGCTGCAGCGCTGGAATGGCGCCTACAATCTCACTGCCGTGCGCGATCCACAGCAAATGCTGGGGCTGCATCTGCTGGACTCATTGAGCATCCTCGCTGATGTCCCGGCTGAGGGTGCCCTGATCGATATCGGCAGCGGTGCCGGTTTGCCCGGGATTCCGCTGGCGATCCTGCGCCCCCCGCTCGCCGTGAGTCTGGTCGAGCCTGTCGGCAAAAAGGCGCGCTTCCTTCGCGAAGTCGTTCGTCAGCTGAAGTTGGCAAACGTACGCGTATTCGACTGTCGCGCCGAACACGTGGATGAGGCCGGCCGCTATGACTGTCTCTCGGCCCGCGCCTTGGGTAGTCTTGCCCAGCTCGTCGCCTTTGGCGGGCACCTGTTGAAGCCGGAGGGTCGACTGCTGGCCATGAAGGGCCAGTGGCCGGCCGAGGAGCTGGCTGCACTGCCGGGAGGCTGGGTGCTGGAGCGTTCGCGCCGGCTGGACGTCCCCGAGGTCGAGGGAGAGCGCCACCTGCTGGTGCTGAAGCGGGAGACGGCATGAGCGGCGACGGCACGCATCCTGCGACGATGGCGCAGGCGGACGGCACGGCAGCACAGCACGGAGTCGAGATGGCCCGGATCATCGCAATCGCCAACCAGAAGGGCGGCGTCGGCAAGACCACGACCGCGGTCAACCTCGCCGCGGCGCTGGCCGAGGCGCGCAAGCGCGTGCTGCTGGTCGACATGGACCCGCAGGGCAACGCGACCATGGCCAGCGGCGTTGAGAAGAACGAGGTCGCCCACACCGGCTGCGACGTGCTGCTTGAGGAAGTGCTGATCGCCGAGGCTATCGTCGGATCTTCGGGCGGCTTCGACGTGCTGCCCGGCAACACCGACCTGACCGCGGCCGAAGTGAAGTTGATGGACGCGCTGGCGCGCGAGCAGCGCCTGAAGGAATGCCTCGCCCAGGTGGCCGATCGCTATCAGTACATCCTGATCGACTGTCCGCCTTCGCTGAACCTGCTGACGCTGAACGCGCTCACCGCCGCCCATGGCGTGCTGGTGCCGATGCAGTGCGAGTACTTCGCGCTGGAAGGCCTGTCGGCGCTCATGGACACCATCCGTGCGGTGAAGGCGCGGCTCAACCCGCAACTGGAGGTCGAAGGCATCCTGCGCACCATGTACGACGTCCGCAACAACCTCGCCAACGACGTCTCCGCCCAGTTGACCCAGCACTTCGGTGACAAGGTCTTCCGCACCATGATCCCGCGCAACGTGCGCGTGGCCGAGGCGCCCAGCCATGGCCAGAGCATCATCAGCTACGACCGGGCCTCGCGCGGCAGCATCGCCTACCTCGGTCTCGCCGGCGAGATGATTCGCCGCGAGAAGCATCCTGCGGCATCCACCGAACACCATTGATCAAGGCCTGACATGAGTGCCAAGAAGCGTGGCCTCGGCCGCGGCCTGGATGCCCTGCTGGGCGGCGGCAACGAACGCGCGAGTGCGGAGCCGGAGCGCCTGCGCGAACTGCCGATCGAAGCGCTGCAGCCGGGCAAGTACCAGCCACGCAGCCACATGGACCGCGAGCGCCTGCAGGAGCTGGCGGACTCGATTCGCGCGCAGGGCTTGATCCAGCCGATCATCGTGCGGCCGGTCGCACGCGACCGCTACGAGATCATCGCCGGCGAGCGCCGCTGGCGCGCCGCCCAGCTCGCCGAGCTGCGCGAGGTGCCCTGCGTGGTGCGCGAAAGCGACGACCACGCCGCGCTGGCGATGGCGCTGATCGAGAACATCCAGCGCGAGGACCTGAACCCGCTGGAAGAGGCGCTGGCTCTGCAGCGACTGATCGACGAGTTCCAGCTGACCCATCAGCAGACGGCCGAAGCGGTTGGCCGCTCGCGCGCGGCGGTGAGCAACCTGCTGCGCCTGTTGGAGCTGCCTGAGCCGATCCGCAAACTGGTCGAGGCGCGCCGCATCGAGATGGGCCATGCGCGCGCACTGCTGACCCTGCCGGTGGACAAGGCCGAGACGCTGGCGCGCCAGGCCGCCGAGGAACAGTGGTCGGTGCGCGAGATCGAGCGCCGCGTGCAGGCGATCCAGCGCGGCGAAAGCCAGCCGGCGCCGGCACCCAGGAAGCCCGACCCGGACATCCAGAACCTCGAGCGCGAACTCGGGGAGCTACTTTCGGCCAAGGTCGCCGTGCAGCACGGCCGCGGCGGCCGCGGCAAGCTGGTGGTGCAGTACTTCAGCCTCGACGAGCTCGAAGGCATTCTTGAGAAGATCCGGCGCTGAGGCGCGAGCCGACCTCGCGATGGCCGGGGCTTGTCAGCGCTGCGTGAGGTGCGCCGGTAGCGGCCAGCCGCAGGATTCCAGCCAATCCTCGATCAGCCTGCGCGAGACCGAGATCGGCGGCGGCAGGCGCAGCTTGCCCTGATCCACCGCGGCGATCAGCGCCTCCGGCTCGAACCAGCGAGCGTCCTCGAGCTCCTCGCCAATCGTGATACGCGGGTCAGCGGCCTGCGCGATGAAGCCGAGCATCAGTGAGGCCGGGAAGGGCCAGGGCTGCGAGCTGTGGTACTGGCAATGCGCCACGGCCACGCCGGCTTCCTCCAACACCTCGCGCCGCAGCGCGTCTTCCAGCGACTCGCCGGGCTCGACGAAGCCAGCCAGCGTCGAGTAGCGCTTGGCCGGCCAGCCGGCCTGGCGCCCGAGCAGGCAGCGGCCCTCGTGCTCGACCAGCACGATGATCGCGGCATCAAGGCGCGGGAAGACTTCGAGGCCGCAGTCCGCGGACGTGCAGCGCGCGCTGTGACCCGCCCGCCGCAGCCGGGTCGGCTGGCCACAGGCGCCGCAGAAGCGGGCGCGGGTTTGCCACAGCAGCAGTGCCTTGGCATAGGCGAACAGGCCGCTTTCGAAGCCCGAGAGCAGGGCGGCGGCTTCTCGCAGGCCCTGCCACTGGCTGGCATCCGGCACGTCGATTTCGGTGCCGACCTGGGCCGGCAGGGCGAACCACGGGGTCTGCCCTTCGAGGCCGAGGAAGCTTGCATCGACAGGCATCGCCTCGCCGAAGCGCGCCGAGGGCCAGTGCAGCAGGCGGCCGCTCTCAAGCAGGGCGCGGCCCTCGAAGTCGACGCAGAACACGCGACCGCGCGTCCAGGCCGCGGCCAGCCATGCGGGATCCTCGCGGCGGTCGCCGAGACGATCCATCGCCAGCGCCGTGAACAGATTGCGCTGGCTGCGCTCGGGCGGCATCTGCATGGGGCGGCGTGACCGTCGCTCAGGCCGAGAACGAGGAGCCGCAGCCGCAGGTGGTCTTGGCGTTGGGGTTGCGGATGACGAACTGCGCGCCGGACAGGTTTTCGGTGTAGTCGACTTCGGCGCCCATCAGGTACTGCAGGCTCAAGGGGTCGACCAACAGAGTGACACCGCTACGCTCGACGGCGAGGTCGTCCTCGGCCTGGTTCTCGTCGAACTCGAAGCCGTACTGGAAGCCCGAGCAGCCGCCGCCGGTGATGTAGACCCGCAGCTTCAGCGCGGGATTGCCCTCCTCGTCGATCAGGCTGCGCACCTTGGCCGCGGCCGAGTCGGTGAACATCAGGGGGGCGTCGATGGTCTGGTAGCTCGGAGCGCTGGACATGGCGGCCTTGGGGCGATGCGACGGGACAGTGTCGAAGATGGCGACGGCTGTCGCCACCCGCAAGCCTAAGCGACTTGCGTCTGCGGGGTGTCGCGGAAGCCTGAATCCCTGGCAGGACAAAGCTGTGCCGAGCCGCTGATCGGTGGCTCCGCACGGCTCGCCTCGCGGCTGTCGCGCCTGTCAGAGCGTGTGGAAAGTCCAGACGCCGTAGCGAGGGCGTCGCTGGGCGTTCGTGGCGAAGCGCGGCACATGAATTCAAGCGAGTTTGGCGGTCCCGTGACCGCGGAATTCGCGTAGCGGTCTGCCGCCATGGGCGTCCAGAGGCGGCCGCGGTAGGCGGGGGGGTCTCACAGGCTCTCAGTCCTTGGCGTCGGGACCGCTGAGCCGCTTCGGCTCGCCGCCAACGTGGATGAGCCTGCCGGTCAGCAGCGAACCGGCCTGCATCTCCACCGTGTGGTAGTGCACATTGCCCTCGACCCGCGCCGCCGCGGCCAGTTCGATCCGCTGGCTCGAGTGGATGTCGCCCTGCAGCTGGCCGTTCACGACGACGTGCGGGGCGCGCACTTCGCCGACGATGCTGCCGCGCTCGGAGAGCGTCACCAAGGCATCCGGATCCGCCTCATCGGCGATCACCGCGCCCTCGATACGGCCCTCGATGTAGAGGCCGCCGCTGAAATGCACGTCACCGCGGATGACCACCCGTGCGCCGATCAGTGTTTCGACGCCTGTGCTGCTGGGGCGTCCCTGCTTGCTCTTGTCGCTTCCGAACAACATGGTGCTGGCTCTCCTTGAGGTGTTCCGTGGGGGACGTGCTGCGGCGGCCTCAGCGGCCTGTTCCAGCTTCGGGCAGGGCGGTGCCTGCGATCACATCGGCCCAGGCGAAGCTGCGCTCGTTGCGACCGGCATCGCCGTCCACCGAGATCCGCACGCGGTGCGGAATGAACCCGGCAGGCAGCAGCACGTTCCCCTCGATCTGTTGGAAATACTTGAAGGCGAACTCGGGCTTGGGCGTCCCGGCCTCGGTCAGCTCCGACCAGCCCAATTCGGCCATCTGACCGTTCTTGACACCTTCAATGCTCACGGTGACGCCGCCGCGCGAGAGCTGGGTCATCTTCACGTTCTGGGTCAGGGTCAGGCGGAAACGCCAGGCCCCGCTGGCCTCGGTCTGCAGGCTCAGGCTGTGGATCGAGAGGCCCTGACGCTGGCCGCTGCCGCCGACCAGCTGCTCGTAGAAGGCGACGTCGGCTTCCAGCGAGGCGATGCGCTCGTCGCGATCGGCGATGTCCTGCTGCAGCTGCTGATTGGCCTCGCTGCTGATGTCATCCGAACGCTTGAGGACGAGGTTGCGCTGGCGAAGGTCATCAAGCCGCGCCTGCAGGCTGGAAATCGTTTCGCGGAGTTGCTCGGGCGTTTCCCCCGCCTGCGCGCCCTCGCGGGCTCGCCACTCCTGCACGCCCCAGCCGACCGCGACCAGCGACAGCGCCCACAGCAGCGCGATGAGCGGCCAACGGCTGCGGGGACGGGCCGTGCCGCGGGGCACGATCACGAAGGGGCTTTCAGCACTCATGCGGAACTCGGCGGTGGACCGGGCTGGAGATTATCGGGGCTGCGCTTCCGGAATACACGGCACTCGCAGGGTGCCCCCCGCCGATGGACAGCAGCGCCGGCCGCGGCGGCGAACCATCCGTTGCGATCCGCACTTCGAAGCGCGTTCCGGCTGCAGGCGTCAGGCCTCGCTCCGGGCGCGCCGGACGACGCCGGGGCGCATCCAAGCGTGGGTATTGGCGCGCCCTTGCCCCGCGACCCGCCGGCATGGAGGCCGCCTGCGCGCCCCAGCGGCCCGGCGAGCACGGAAACTGCATCCCGCGGCGACTGCCCCCACGCAGTGCGTGTGGGTATAGTTCGGGCGCATCCCGGGACATCTGGCGTCTCCGGCGGGCGTCCACCTTGAACGCAGCCTTGGAAAGCCATGTACGCGCAGGACGAAAGCCAGCAGCGCACTGAACTCAGACTCGCCTTTCTCCGTCACCTGCCCAAGCGGATCGAAGCAGTGTGCCGCCGCGCCCGTCGATTCTGCGCGGAAGGCTGGGATATCAACGGCTTGAGCCTGTTGCACGAGGATGTCCAGCGGCTGGCCGGTGCCAGCGGGCGCTACGGTGCGCTGGAGGCCAGCGAGCAGCTGCTGATGCTGGAAACCCTGCTGGGTGAGCTGGCCGAGACGGGAGGTCTGCCCGACGAGGCGGGCAACGGTCATTTGCTGGTGCTGCTCGACAGTCTCGCCGCGCAAGCCGGGGAGGCTGTCCTCGAAGAACCCCAGGCCGCGGCGCCGACGGCCGATACGCCCGCAAGTCCCGCGACCGTGGACGCGCCGCGGCACTCGCACGCCGAAGTGCCTCCGCCAAACTATTGGCGCCGCTGGGCCGGGGATGCCCCGCCCGCTGCCGAGGCGCTCAAGCCAGCCGCAACAGCCGCACGACCGAAGACAGCCGACATCGAAGCGGCCGCGAACGTGCCGCCCCCTGCCGGGAAGCCTGCACCCGCCCCCAAGCCCGTGAGAGCCGCGCCCTCTCCGGGGCGCCCGGGCAGTGGACGGCGCATCTATCACCTGACCGACGGGGGCGAGCTCGCCTGTGAGCTTGATCAGCGGCTTGAGACCCAAGGCTACGAGCTGGAGCTGCTGGAGTCGCCGGGGGAACTCAAGGAAATATTGAACGCCCTCGCGCCCGATCTGGTGATCGTGGACGCTGCCTTCATGAACGAGATCGAAGGCGTGGGCGCCGTGCTTCGCGCCACCCGCGAACGCACGGGTACGCGCCTTCCGATGCTGGTGATCTCGAACGAGGACAGCATCCCGGCGCGGCTGGTGGCACGCCGAGCGGGTGCCGATGCGCTGCTGGTCCGGCCTGAAGGCGCCGAAGCGGTGATGGCCAAGCTGGCCGAGCTGCTGGTGTCGGCGGGTGAAGCGACCTACCGGGTGCTCGTGGTCGAGGACGACCGCTCGCAGGCGCTCTTCGCCGAGTCGATCCTGCGCAACGCGGGGATGGAAGTGCGGTCGGTGTACGAGGCCTTCGACGTGCTGCAGGCGATGGAGGAGTTCAGGCCCGATCTGGTGCTGATGGATCTCTACATGCCGCACTGCGACGGCACGGAACTGACGGCACTGATCCGCGAGCGCGAGGAGTTCCTGCATACGCCCATCGTGTTCCTTTCCGGAGAAAGCGATCAGGACAAGCACTTCGAAGCATTGTCCGCCGGCGGAGACGACTTCCTGTCCAAGCCCATCCGGCCCAAGCACCTGATCGCCGCGGTCAACAACCGCGTGCGTCGCGCCCGTGCGGTGCAGGAGCGCGCCCAGCTGCGTGACCCGCGCGATCCGGTCACCGGCCTGCACCGTCGCAGCTACATGCTCGACCGACTGGCTGAAACCCTCGCTTCGGACAACGTCCGCGGCCAGCCGGGTGGCCTGCTGTTCGTCGAGATCGAAGGAGCGCCCCAGCTGCGCGAGCGTTACGGCCTCACCGTGCTGGAGCAGCTGCTGTCGGAGGCGGGTAGCCAGCTGACCCAGGGTCTGGGTGAGGGCGAGCTCGGCTGTCGCTACAGCGACGGCTGCTTCGTCGTGTACTCGCAGGAGCGCGACGAGGCCGGTCTCGATCGCCTGGCCCTGGATCTCCGTAACGCCCTGATCACCCATCCCTTCAAGGCCGAAGGCAAGCCGATACGGCTCCGCGCCGTCGTGGGTGTCGCCTCGTTCAAGCACAACTTCGCCGACGCCGGCTCGATGTTGAACGCTGCTGAGCGGGCCGCGCGCGAAGCTCGCAGTGGCGACCGTGGCGTGCATCGGTTCGCCCCCCCGCAGCGTCCTGCCGAGGCCCAGACCAGTGCCCTGCTCAGCCTCATCCGCAATGCCATCGACACCGATGGGTTCGAGCTGCTTTACCAGCCCATCGTGGCATTGCAGGGCGGTGACGATGCCCAGTACCAGACCCTGCTGCGCCTGCGCGATGACCATGGTCGATTGCATCCGGCCGCGGCGATCGTGCCGCTGGCGGAGAGTGCGGATCTCATCCTCGAAGTGGACCGCTGGGTGCTGACCCAGGCGATCAGGATGATCGATCAGCGCCGCAGCGGCTCACGACCGGTGCGGCTGTTCGTCAGCCAGTCGACTGGCAGCCTGCTGGCACCGGGCCAGTCGGAATGGATCCGTGCGCAGCTGGCGGCGCGTCAGGTGCCCGGCGAGGCTCTGGTCATCGAACTGCCGCTGGACGATGTCGAGGCCCGCGCCGACGCCGTCGAGGCCTTCTGCCGTGAGCTCATGCCCCTCGGCGTGCAGTTCTGCCTGAGTCGCTTCGACGGCGAACACTCCGCCGAGGCGCTGATCAAGCGGCTGCCGCTGTCGTTCGTGAAGCTGGCCCCGAAGTACCTGGCGGCTGCACAGACGCCAGTCCTGCGCGATGAGCTGCGCGGTCTGGTGGAGCTTGGCCACCGCCATGGCCTGCAGGTCATCGGTCAGCGCGTCGAGGACGCGCAGGCAGCGGCCACGCTGTGGATGAGCGGCATCGACTACATCCAGGGCAATCTCGTGCAGCAGGCCGCGCGTGAGCTTGAGTTCGACTTCCAAGCTGCGGTGCTCTGAGCGTGTCGCCCGCACTCGCACGCATCCTGGTGATCGGCGGTGGTATCGCCGCCGTCGCGGCCGGCCTTCTGATTCTCCTGCCGCTGCAGATTCCCTCCCTGCTGACCAGCGCCCTCGCCATGATGGGGGGGCTGGCGGGCGCGGGCGGCGCTCTGCTTGGGCCTGCGGCTGCACCGGCCGCGGGCGCGTCCGGCCTGCGCCGCGAGCCGTCCCTGCAGTCTTCCGATCCGGTCGAGCTCGCGCGCTTGCGCGAGGAGTTGGCCCAGGCCCGCAAACTCGAACGCGAGCTTTCCGAAGCGAAGCACGCGGCCGAAGCGGCGACGATGGCCAAGGGCGAGTTCCTCGCCACCATGAGCCATGAGATCCGCACGCCGCTGAACGGAATCATCCCGCTGCTCGACATCCTGCTGTCCACGCGGCTTGGCGAAGACCAGCGCGATTACCTCAACACCGCCCTGCAGTCCGCACAACAACTGCTGCGCATCGTCGATGACATCCTTGATTACTCCAAGCTCGAGGCCAACAAGCTCGAACTCGAGACCGTCGGCATCAACCTTCGCGAGGTGCTCGACGGGGTGATGCGGCTGATGGATACGGCAGCCGACGCGAAGAACCTGCGCCTGTCGATGCAGATCGATCCCGCAGTGCGGTTGGCGATGCGCGGTGATCCCGTGCGCCTTCGGCAGATTCTCACCAACCTGCTGAGCAACGCGATCAAGTTCACCGAGCGCGGCAGTGTTTCCCTCATGGTCAGTCGCCGCGGTGAGAGCCGCACCCATCACGAGATCCGCTTCGAAGTCACCGACACCGGCGTGGGCATTGCGCCCGAAGCGGCGGCCCGCCTCTTCAAGCCCTTCTCGCAGGCCGATGCGAGCACCACCCGCACCTTCGGCGGCACTGGACTCGGGCTGGTCATCTGCAAGCGCATTGTCGATCTCATGGGTGGCCAGATCGGGGTCGACAGCACCCCGGGCCGCGGCTCGACCTTCTGGTTCCAGATCCCGCTGCTGAAGGCGGTGGGCGATATGGAGGTCGAGCGTCGCGAGCTCGGTGGCTCGCGCGTCCTGCTGGTGACTGCCGATGCCACCCTGCAGCGCAAGCTGGCCTTGGCCGCCTCCAACTGGGGCGTGACACTGGTGCACGCCAGCGGCGCGCAGGATGCCCTGTTCAAACTGCGTGCCGCCGCCCAGCGTGCCGGCAACTGGGCCTTCCATTTGCTGCTTGTGGACCTCGCCAGCGTACGGACGACGGCGGTGGGCCTGCACCGCAGCATCCTGCGCGAGGACGTGCTGGCCAAACTGCAGATGGTCTATCTGAAGGGCGATGAGCCGGCGCCCGCGGATCTCGCCGAGGGGGGGCGTTCGCTGCCGCTGGCGCGCGCGCTCCCCGAGCCGGAGATGCGCAGGCAGCTCGCCAAGATCATGGAGGGTGAGGTCACTGCCAGCCTGCCGGTCAGCACGCAGGCCGATGTCCATATCGAGTCGGCTCCCGCCCCGCGTTCCAGCGCGCCGGCAACGTCAGCCCCTGCCGCGGCCGCACCGCGCCGCGAGGCCCCGGCCCCTGCGCTGATGCCAGTGCCGGCAGCGGCCGCACCTGCCGCCGCGACCATGGGGGGCGCGAAGCCCGCTGCCGGCGGTGCGCTGAGCGGCCGCGCCCTGCTGGTCGAAGACAACCCGGTCAATCGCCAGGTCGCCATGCGCATCCTCAGCCTTGCCGGGCTGGAGGTCGATGCCGCCGAGAACGGTCAGGAAGCCTTGGATCGCCTCAAGCAGGGCCGCTATGCGCTGGTCCTGATGGATTGCCAGATGCCTGTCATGGACGGCTACACCGCGGCGCGTCGTCGTCGCCAGATCGAGGCCGAAGCCGGGTTGCCGCGGCTGCCGATCATCGCCATGACCGCCAACGCGATGATCGGTGATCGCGAGAAATGCCTCGACGCAGGCATGGACGATTACCTGACCAAACCGCTGGACCGGGCCAAGCTCAACGCCACCCTGGCGGAGTGGCTGGCCCGCTCGCCCTATCGCGATGCCGGCGACTCGAGGCCCGCGCCGATCCCCGCCGCCCAGCCCGCGCCTCCGGCGCCCTCGGTCCGCCCTGCCCCGGGGGCCGCGGTGGTGCCGGCTCAGGCCGCGCGCACGGCGTCCGCTCCGCGGTCCGCGGCGGTTGCCGTGACGCCTGCGCCCAGCTTCGCCACCACCAGCGGGCCTGCTCTCGACACCGATGTGGTCGAGGACCTGCGCGAGGTGATGGGCTCGGAATTCCTCTCGCTGATTCGGGTTTTCCTGGAAGACACCCCGCGAACCCTGGAACGTCTGCAGGTCGCCGCCGACGGCAGCGACACTCCCACCCTTGTCGCGGCGGCGCACTCGCTGAAATCGACCAGCGCCAACCTCGGCGCGCTTGACATGTCCGAGCTGGCGCGCCAGATCGAGCACGGCGGCAGGGCCGGAACCCTGAGCCAGCCACAGGTGCTCGTGGCGCGTCTCGTTGCCGAGTTCCTGCGCGTTGAGAGCGCTCTGCGCGCGCTGTTGTCCTAGAGGCCCTGCGTGGGAGTCGCGTACGACGCGACGCGCCCGATGGATGCGACGCCAGCTTCGCCTCTCCAGGAAGTGATTCCCGCAAAACAGAAGGGCCCGCACGAAGCGGGCCCTCGAAGTACGCAGCAGCGTGCGATCAGTCGCCGAGCTTGGTCTGCAGGTAGTTCTGTTCTCCCAGACGCTGAATCAGGTCGAGCTGGGTCTCGATCCAGTCGATGTGCTCTTCCTCCGACTCGAGGATGTCGGTGAGCAGATCGCGCGAGACATAGTCGCCCACCTGTTCGCAATGGGCGATGCCAGCCTTGAGATCTGGTACGGCCGCCTGCTCCAGCTTCAGGTCGCACTCCAGCGCTTCTTTCGGGTTTTCGCCGATGAGCAACTTGCCGAGCTGCTGCAGGTTGGGCAGGCCTTCGAGGAACAGGATCCGCTCGATCAGCTTGTCAGCGTGCTTCATCTCGTCGATCGACTCGCGGTACGCGTGATCGCCGAGTTCCTTCAGCCCCCAGTTGTGCAGCATGCGGGCGTGCAGGAAGTACTGGTTGATCGCGGTGAGCTCGTTGTAGAGCACGCGGTTCAGATGCTCGATGACCTTGCTGTCGCCTTTCATGTGGCGTCTCCCGGGAGGGTTGGCCCCTTACTTTAGCCAGCTTGGTCAGCGCAGGGCGAAAGCCCAATCGGAAGCATTCTCAAGCCCGGCGGGGCGCTGATGATGGCGTGGCGGCGCGGTCAGCGGAGTCCGGACCGTGCCATCCGGTAGAACAAGCCAGTGTTGGGCAAGACGCGGTGCGCGTTTCCTCAAGCCACCAGTGGCAGGACGCTCCGGTGCTCGTCCAGGATCTGCAGCGCGAGCTCTTTGCAACAGCCGCAGCTGCTGCCACAGCCCGTGGTTGCGGTGAGCTCGTCCAGGCTCTCGACCCCGCTTTGCGCGGCTTCGCGAATCGCCTTGTCGGTGACGCCGTGGCACAGGCAGACGTACATGGATGGGGCTCCAAGCCTGAGGCTGGCCGCCATTCCAGCGCAAATACGAATGAGTGTCAACAACACTCCGCATGGGCTGTTCAGCGGCTGGCGCCGACGGGTGTGCGATCCCCGAGAACTGCCGCTTCGCGCGCAGCGGCCCGGCGCTCGCGCCTTGGCACCGCCACATCCGCTTCCAAGGAAGGCGGCGCCAGCGGCATCAGCTGCGCGCCGCTGGCCCGCTCGGCGAACGGCACGAGGTGCTTGAGGGCTTGCGCGTAGACGCGCCGCTTGAAGCTGACGACGTGCTCCAGCGGATACCAGAAATCGACCCAGCGCCAGCTGTCGAACTCGGGCGTATCGTGCGCGTCGAGCCGAACCTCCGACTCCTGCGCGGTCAGCTGCAGCAGGAACCAGACCTGCTTCTGGCCGATGCAGAGAGGGCGCTTGCCGGGGCGCACGCAGCGTCGTGGCAGGCGGTATCGCAGCCAGCCGGGTGTCGCACCGAGCAACTCGACGTGATGGGGCTTCAAGCCCACTTCTTCGTCCAACTCCCGGTACATCGCCTCCAGCGGAGTCTCATCACTGTTCATGCCGCCCTGCGGGAACTGCCAGCCATCCCGCGTCACCCGCCGCGCCCAGAAGACCTGGCCGGTGGAGTGCATCAGGATGATGCCGACGTTCGGGCGATAGCCGTCCGGATCAATCACGGGACGGGGCTCCAAACTCAAGATGCCGGGGACTGTGCCACACCGGCGGGAAGCCTCACAACACGCGCGCCGCGAATGACGTGGCGTTTCGCGCTCGGCAACGCTGTATCGACACACACGCCACGCACCCGGCCCCGTGCTTGACCCCGAGCAGATGCGCGCGCAAAATGCGCGGCCCTCGGGCAGGCTCCGTCTGCTCAGAGAACCGTGGCTATGTAGCTCAGCCGGTTAGAGCACAGCACTCATAATGCTGGGGTCGGTGGTTCGAGTCCACCCATAGCCACCACACCTAACCCCGCGCATTCGCGGGGTTTTTTGTGGGCGAGTGACAGGCTTTCACTGCGCTGGCGAAAGCCGCAGGAGCTTTCCATGCGCTCCGTCCGTGAGCAGCAGCACCCGGCCTTGAACGTCCACGCGCACGTCGCGCAGGCGTTCGCCCAGATCGCGTAGCAGCACTTCTTCTTCCTCGACGCCGCCGTTCGGATCCAGGCGCAGTCGATGCAGGGCTCGGCCTGCCAGTGCGGTCACCAGCAGGTCGTTCTGCCATTGCGCGAAAGCGGCCCCGCGATAGACGGCAAGCGAGGACGGCGCAATCGATGGGGTCCAACCGTGTACAGGCGTGCGCATGCCGGGGTAGTCCTCGAAGGGACTGATCTGGGCGCCGCTGTAGTCGAGGCCCGCGGTGGCCACCGGCCATCCGTAGTTCTGGCCGGGCTCGATGCGGTTCAGCTCATCACCCCCGCGCGGGCCGTGTTCGTGGGACCACAGGATCGCGCGCGCGGAATCGAAGGCGATGCCCTGCACATTGCGGTGGCCCAGGCTGTAGATCTCCGGCAGGGCATCGTCGCGGCCGACGAAGGGGTTGTCGCCGGGCACGCTGCCGTCAGGGTTCAGTCGCACGATCTTGCCAAGGTGGCTGCGCAGATCCTGCGCCGACTCGCGCAGGCTGAATCCGTCCCCGAGCGTCAGCAGAAGGCTGCCGTCGGCGAGCTGTGTCATGCGCCCTCCGAAGTGGGCATCGGTGGGCTTGTCGGGGTGGGCAACGAAGATCTCGCGCAGGTCGACCAGGCCGGTGTCACCCAAGGTCGCCCGTGCCAGCCGGGTGCCGTTGGTGCCGCGGCTGCCCGCCGCATAGCTCAGGTAGAGGATGCGGTTGCGTGCGAAGTCGCGGTCGGGCAAGACCTCCAGCAAGCCGCCCTGACCGGCGAAGCGGACCTCGGGTACGCCGGTCAGCGGGGCCGACAGCCCGTCGGGCGTCCACAGCCGCAGGCGCCCCGCGCGTTCGCTGATGAGCAGCCGGCCATCCGGCAGCTCGGCCACCGAAGAGGGCAGCTCAAGCCCTTCGGCGAGGGTCTCGATGCGCAGCTCGGCTGCCTGCGAAGCGGCCGGCAGAGCGGACACAAGGACGAGCAGCGACAGCGGACCTAGACGCATGCGAAGCACCGCGGATCACAAGGTCCGCCAGCATAACTGCGGTGCAGGTCAGCGGAGGGTGCAGACAGGACCGCGCACCGATCCTGGCAATTCCGTACCCGGAAACGCATCGCCCCGCGCGCCTGAACACAGCCGCAGTGTGGGGCGGCCGAGCGCGCATCAGTGGCCGCGGAGCTGCGAGGGGCGGCTGACGATCCCGCGCAACCAGAGCACGGCAAACTCCAGCGGCTCGCGCGAATCGCGCAGCGCAAGCTTGTCCTTGATTCGCGCCCGGTAGTGCTCAACGGTTTTCACCGACAGGCCAAGGGCAGTGGCGATCTCCCGCGGGGCGTCGCCAGTGCCGAGGCGCTGGAACACCTCCAGCTCGCGCGCGCTCAGGCCGAGCGCGGCCGGTCGCAGACTGACGCGCAGCGCGCACGCATCGCCGGCGCAGTGCGTCGCATGCGGGCGATCGCAGCCGATGGCGCGCTCAAGGGCAGTGCCCAAAGTGGACTCATCGGTCGCCTCGCCGATTTCGGCGCAGAACGCCATGCGTTCAGGACGCGATGGATGGCCGATCCCCATGCCCGCGCCCACGAGCAGGACGCGCGGCAGCAGCGCTACGGGAATCGGCAGCCGGGCGAGCACCGCGGCCTCGGCCAGCAGAAGCTGCTGTCGACGCTGCTGGAGTGCAGGCAACAGCCGATCCATGTCTTCCACCACCTCCACATCGGCCCACGGATACCGCTCGCCCAGCCAGTCCAACAGGCCGCTCCGCAGCAGCGGTCGCTGCACGGCGAGCAGGATGCGGGCGGGCGTCTGGGGCTGGCACGATGCGCACGTCATCACGCAATCTCCACGGTCAGAATTCGCCAGTCTGCTGTCGAGCCCGCTGGAGACACTTGAGATGGATCACATCCGGCCTTGGACCTTGGTGGGGAGTCCGCCGCCATGGCCTTGACCCTGCGCTCGGCGGAGCCCGCGGATGCCGAGCGGCTGCTCGCGATCTACCGTCCCTGGGTGGAGGCGCCCGGCTATTGCTTTGAGCTGGCCTGCCCCGATCGCGAGGCCTTCGCCGACCGGATCGCTTCGGCCCGCGCGCACTGGGACTGGTGCTTGGCGGAAGACGGTGGCGAAGTGCTCGGCTACGCCTATGCCGGCCCGCATCGGGAACGCGCCGCCTACCGCTACAGCTGCGAAGTCTCGGTCTACCTGGCGCCGGTCGCGCAAGGACAGGGGCTCGCCCAGGCGCTGTACGGCCGCCTGCTGCCGCGGCTCGCCGCACGCGGCTATTTCAATGCGCTGGCGGTGATCGTGCAGCCCAATCCCCGCAGCCTGGCCTTCCATCAGCGCGAGGGATTCCGGCCGGTCGGCGTGTTCGAACGCGCCGGCTACAAGCACGATCGGTGGTGGGATGTCGCCTGGCTGCAGAAGCGCCTGCGGGACGGCGAGCCGCGCGTCGAGCCGGGCATACTCGACCCGTCCTTCGCCTGATCACCGCCGATGGACCTGCTGCCTCTGCTTGCCGGCCTCGGCCTGTTCATGCTCGGCATGAAGCTGCTGGAGGAGGCCATCTCCGCGCTGGCTGGCGTCACCTTTCGCCGCTTCGTGCGCGA
>JBKCVA010000096.1:0-19709 GCA_046318115.1 Lysobacterales bacterium
GACGGATAGCGCCAGCAGGGCGGAGCCGGCGATGGCGCTGGCCACTCGCCAGCGGCGACGCAGCCGCTGTACGCGGGCTTCGGCGCCGGCCAGCTCCTCGGCCTCGCGCAGGCGCTGACGCGCGGCCTCGCGCCGCGTTTCCAGGCTGCGCAGGCGCTCGGCCAGCTCACCGGCGGAGCCGAGTCGCCGCTTGGGGTCGATGTGGGCGGCCTCGGCCAGGTCGGCGCTGAGCAGCGGGTCGCCGATGCGTTCTTCCCAGCCGGGCGCCATGCTCATGCGCAGGTCGCCGGCGACCAGTTGGGCGCAGAGCACGCCCAGCGCGAACACATCGGCGCGGTGGCCAGCCGCGTGCCCCGCCAGAACTTCAGGCGCGATGTAGCGGTGACCCGGCGAAGCGGGGTCCTCCGGATCGCTGCGGCCCAGCCGCGTCGCCTGGCCGATCGGCAGGCCCAAGGCGTCGATCCCCGGGGGCAGCAGGCCTGCACCGGCGCCGAGATCGCCCAGCAGGAAGTGCAGCCCGCCGTCGGACTTCTCCACCGGATAGATGTTCTCCGGCTTGAGGTCGCGATGCGCGATATCCGCCGCGTGCAGGGCTTCGACGGACTCGCACAGCCGGGCACTCCACTCCAGCCGCTGCGTCCGCGAGCTGGTGGAAAGGCGCGCGTCGCACTCGGCCCAGGCACTGAGGTTCCCGGCCTCCATCCAAGGAGTGGCGACAAAGAAGGGCGGGGCTTCGAGGTTCCAGTCCAACAGGGGCAGCACGGAGGCCGGCACTCTTGGCTGTTCCTGCAGCAGGCGGTGCAGGGCCACCTCGCGCTTCAAGGCCCGCAGCCCGTCCTCACCCAGGGCGAACTTGTAGGCGCGCATGCCGGCCTCGCCTTCGGCGGAGGCGCTGAGGACCTCGCCGCAGCCGCCGCGGCCAAGACGCTGCTGCAATGTCCAATCGGGCCTGTGCGGCACGCTGTCGCCTGGCGTCAGCCCGGAGCCCGAAGCCGTCGACCTGTCGGTGGCCTCGCCGGTGAGATAGCGCACATCGCTGACCAGACGATAGCCGTAGCCATGCACCAGACGGATCACTTCCGCGTCCGCATCGCCGAGCGTGCGCCGCAGCCGGCTCACGCACTTGGTCACGCTGTTCGGGCTGACCACGCGGCCCGGCCACCCGGCCGCCAGAAGCTCCTCGGTGGTGCAGACTTCGCCCGCGTGCAACAGCAGGTAGCGCAGCATGCCGTAGGCGCTGCGGTCCAATTCGATGGCCTCGGCTGTGTCCGTCTGCAGGCGCTGATCCGCCTCGCACAGCTGCCATGCGCCGAAGCGCCAGCAGCCCGCGATGGCCTCCGCGGGCGACGCGCTGGTGGGGGGTGTGGTCATGCGCACGGTGTCCGGATCGCGCGACGTCGGTAGCAGTGGTGTGGAAGCGCAAGAGTATTTGCGAGGTGCCTGCCCTGAGTGAAGGCAGGGCGCCTGCAGGCGAGGCTTCGGTGTCTATCTGCGTGCGCTCGGGGTCTGCTACCGTTGCGCCTACCCGAGGTTGAGGTCGTATCCATGCAAGCTGCCGGAATGATGCGCCAGGGCATCCTGTCGCTGGCGATCAAGGAGAAGCAGGCGCTGTACCAGGCCTACATGCCCTTCATCAAGGGGGGCGGCCTGTTCGTGCCGACGCCCAAGCGCTACAGCCTGGGCGACGAGGTGTTCATCCTGCTCAGCCTGCTGGAAGACAAGGAGCGCCTGCCAGTCGCCGGCAAGGTCATCTGGATCACCCCGGCCGGCGCCCAGGGCAACCGTGCGGCAGGGATTGGCGTGCAGTTCAACGATTCTGCCGAAGGCGAGACCGTGCGCGGCAAGATCGAAACCATCCTCGCCGGCCTCACCGGTGGCGACAATTCGACCCACACGATGTAGTACCCGCGGAATGGAGTCCTGCGGGGCGGGTTTTCGCTCCCACGCTCGTACGAATCGCGGATCCCGAATCCCAGCCCTCGCGCACTGCGCTTGTCGGCGCATGGACCAGCGCTCCGTCAGCGCGCCTTGTCGCTTCCAACCCCGGTCTCTCACCCGAACGGCGCCACGCCGATCAGGGTGAGGTGCAGATGCAGGGCGAACACGCCCCACAGGAGCGCGCCGGCGATCACGCAGAGCGCGCTGCGGACCACGTGGCCCTGGGCCCGTACCACCCCCGAAGCGCGGTCGCGCCGTCGCGCCGCGGCGAAGGCGATCACGGCCCAAGCCAGAAAGCCCGTCAACAGCACGATTCCGTGCAGCCAGCCGACCGCCAGAAGGTGGCCAGCCGCCCAGAGCTTCACGCTCAGCAGCATGGGGTGTCCGAGCTTGGCCTTGAAGTGGTTGCCCGGTAAGTAGGCGGCCACCAGCAGGATGAAAGCGGGCAGGGTGAACAACGCGACCAGGTGGCGGATCCACACCGGTGGCGACCACAGCAGCACCGGCTCCGCGCGTGCGAGGCCGTAGCCATACAGCATCAGGGCGAAGCCGGCGATCGAAACCAGGCTGTACAGGCCCTTGTAGCCCCCCGCCCCGAGTCGTTCCAGCAGCCGTGCGCGCCGCGCGGGCGCCAGCGCATGCAGGCTGTGCACGCCGAGAAAAAGCAGCAAGCCCGCGAGCAGAACGGTCATCGATCAGTCTCCGTGACGGAAGGCGCTGGAGCGCAAGGGTGGAGCGCCGACGCCGTCAAGGCCGGATCAGACGCCGCGGCGAGCCTGCAGCATGGCCAGCGAGAGCGCAATCTGCAGAGGGAGCAGCAGAACGATCCATTCCAGATGCTGCTGGGGATAGACCTGCACCTGGGCCAACACCACGCCCGCCACACTCATGATGGCGATGGCGTGCGCCCCGAAGCGCAGGCGGCTGTCCCGCGGGCTGCGGCGCTGGCGCCACAGCCGGACGCAGAAGGGCAGCAGCATCAGGGATAGCGGATTGAACAGCAGCAGATTGCGGTTGGCCCAGGCCGACTCATGCGCGGTACCGACCCACAGCAGCAGCAGGCCGAGGCCCACCATGCCCGTCAGGCCCCAGAACGCGAGCAGCACCGCCCCGCCGTGCCGGCCACGCGCGGCGCGGGCCAGCGGCAGGGCGAGCACCGCCCCGAGCGCCAGCGCCAGCCAGAACCAGTTCGGCGGCTCCGCCGGCGTGACCGGGCCGCGGTGCGGCAGCAACTCGCGTTCCGCCATGACCAGCGGTTCGCCCTCGGCGGTGCGCACCTCGCGCAGGGCCTCGGCGAGCCGTGAGGGGATGAAACTCTGTTCCCAGATCGACAGCGGGCGATCCGCATAAGGCCCAAGGCCGAGATGCATGCCGAGGTGCAGCCACGCAATGCCGGCGCCGTGGCGCAGGGCCTCGTGGCGGTAGGTGATGCCCATGGAGCGGCCGTCGAGCTGGCGCTTCAGCGCGCCGCCGAGCGCGGCGTCCAGGGCGTCACGCACCTTGGTCGAACAGTTCGAGACGAAGTAGTCGTAGCGGTACTCGGCGTTCTCGGGGCGCACGTGCTCGGCCAGTGTGGCGGCCAGCGACTCCGCTTGTTCCGGCTCCAGCCGCAGCCACTGCAGGCGGGCGCCGCGGCCCTCGGTGGCATAGCTGCCGAGGTCGCTGGACATCGGCAGGGCCACCGCGAGGTAGCGCATGTCGCCGCGCAGGAAGCGGGCCAGAAAGCCCGGCTGCTCGAAATCGAAGTAGCCGAAGTTGTAGAACACGGGCTCGCGGCCGTCGCCGTGGTCGATCAGCAGGGCGTTGTGGCCGAAGCGGGCCCAGTAGGCCTCGCCAGGCTCCATCGTCACCAGGCCGACCGTGGGCGCGGCCTGCAGCGGCTGGGCCAACAGGCCAAGCAGCGCGAGCAGGGCGGCGAGTGCGAACGGCAGGCGCGCGGCCGGCACACGCCGGCGAAAGACATCAAGCCGCATCGGCCATCCGCAGTTCCAGCGTGTGCAAGCGGCGGCCATCGGCTTCGAGCACCCGCAGGTGGAAGCCGCCGAGTTCGAGTTCCTCGCCGACCTCGGGCAGGTGTCCCAGCGCCGCGGTGAACAGGCCGCCGATCGTGTCGTACTCCTCATCCGAGAGTTCCGCGCCGAAGCGCTCATTGAACTCCTCGATGGGCATCAGGGCTTCGATTTCGTAGCGGCCCTGACCGGTCTGTTCGACGTGTTCGTCTTCGGTGGGCGCGTCGTCGTGCTCGTCGTCGATCTCGCCGACGATCTGCTCCAGAAGATCCTCGATGGTGACCAGACCGGCCACGCCGCCGAACTCGTCGACCACGATGGCCATGTGGTTGCGCGACTGCCGGAACTCGCGCAGCAGCACGTTGAGCCGCTTGGACTCAGGAATCAGAACCGCCGGGCGCAGCAGCGCTTCCAGGGTGGGCGGTTGGCCTGTGGCGCAGCCGCGCAGCAGGTCTTTGGCAAGCAGGATGCCGAGAATCTCGTCCTTGTCCTCGCCGTGCACCGGAAAACGGGAATGGCCGCTCTCGACCACGGTCTGCAGCACTTCGGCGGGGCTCGCATCGATGGCGATCGACACCATCTGACCGCGCGGCACCATCACGTCGCCCACCTGCAGGTCGGAGACCGCGATTGCGCCCTCGATCATCGCCAGGCTGTCGGCGGTGAGGAGTCCAGCGGCCTGGGCGGAGCGCAGCTCCTCCAGCAGGTCTTCGCGGCTGCGTGGCTCGCCCGTCAGGGCCTGGGTCAATCGACCAAACCAGGACCGGCTGGACGAGCCGGTGGTACTACTCGGATCTTCGGACATTGCGCTGGGAACATCGCCCGCGGGGGGCACCGGCCGCGAGTGTATCCCAAGACTGTGAAGGGCTTCCCGCGGTAGCGCAGGCGCGGAACGGTCTGTGAAGGCACAATGAAGAACACTCTGTGCTCGGGTGAGCCATGAAGCAAAACGTGCTTGCTGCATCCTGTCTGCTGGTTTTGGGGCTGTCGTGTTTTCGACTGGCCACCGCGCACGCGCCAGGTCCGGATCCTTCCAAAGCCAACGCGGGCAAGCTCGAAGTGCTGCGCGTCGAGACCCGCGATGAGGACGTCATCCGCGCGCTCGCCCTGGAGCACGGCCACCTGATCGTCGATCGCGACAAGGGCGTGGTGATGTTCGATGCGCCGGAAGGAGGGCGCATCCCGCTGCTGGCCAAGGGGCTCAAGGTCTTGGTTGATCCCGTGCTGAGCGAAGCCTTGAACGAGTCGCAGGCGATCCTGCGCGCCAAGGGCATCAACGGCTATGCCTGCTATCGGACAGTGGCTGAGACCAATGCGCGCATCGATGCGCTGGTCGCCCAGCATCCGCAGTTGGCCAGCGTGATCGATATAGGCCCCAGCTGGGAGGCCCAGGCCGGTATCGCCGGTGGCGGCGAACGCCTGCGCGTGCTGAAGCTCGGCAACGCGCAGGTGCCGGGTCCGAAGCCCGCACTGTTCGCGATGACCGCCGTGCATGCCCGCGAATACACCACCGCCGAGCTTGGCCTGCGCTTCGCCGAGCGGCTGCTTGCCGGCTATGGCACCGACGCGGACGCCACCTGGGTGCTCGACCATCACGAAGTCCAACTGCTGGTGCAGGCCAATCCGGATGGCCGCAAGCGTGCGGAGACCGGGCTTCTGTGGCGAAAGAACACCAATCAGGGCCACTGCGGCGCGACCAGCAATTCGCGCGGCGCCGATTTGAACCGCAACTTCCCTTTCGCGTGGGGCACGGTCGCTGGCGGCTCCAGCCCGACCCCGTGCAACGACACTTACCGCGGCCCTTCACCCGCTTCCGAGCCCGAGACCCAGGCCATCGTCAGCCACGTGCGCGGCCTGTTTCCCGACCGCCGAGGCGACGGTCCCAACGATGCCGCACCGGACGACACCCAGGGCCTGTTCCTCGACATCCACAGCTACGCGCAGCTGGTGCTCTGGCCCTGGGGCACCACCACGCAGACGGCACCGAACAATGCCCCACTGGTGGCGCTGGGCCGGCGCTTCGCCTGGTTCAACGGCTACACGCCGCAGCAGTCGGTGGGCCTGTATCCCACCGACGGCACCACTGACGATTTCGCCTATGGTGAACTGGGTGTGCCGGCCTACACCTTCGAACTGGGCACGGCCTTCTTCCAGGACTGCGCCAGCTTCGAGAGCCGGATCGCGCCGGACAACCTGCAGGCCCTGATGTATGCGGCCAGGGTCGTGCGCGAGCCTTACCGGCTGCCGTTCGGGCCCGAGGCGCGCGAACTGCGGATCGAGCCCGACCTGCCCGTGGCGGGCGAAACGGTGCGGCTGAGTGCCGTGATCGATGACAGCCGCAGCAGCACGACGGGGGGCAGCGTGCCGGTGCAGGCGATCACCGCCGCACGCGCCTACGTTGGTACGCCCCCCTGGCAGGGCGGCGCGCAAGCGCTTGTGCTGCAGGCGAGTGACGGCGCCTTCAATGCGAACGTCGAGGCCGTGGGTGCCGAGCTGCCAACGACCAGCGCGGGTCGGCAACTGGTGTATGTGCAGGGCGAGGACGCGAGCGGCGCGCGCGGTCCGGTCGGCGCGGCCTTCGTCGATGTGCGCGCGGCCGAGCAGGTAGCGCAGCTGGCTGGACGGGTCAGCCGGATCGCGGATGGCGCTGCGGTGGTCGGCGCCAGGGTGCGGGTCGGCGGCTTCTCGGCCATGGCCGATGCCGCCGGCCAGTACGCGCGGCGGGTGCCTGCAGAGGCCAGCGTCATCGAGGTCGAGGCCGCCGGCTATGAGCCGCTGCGCGTCGAGGGGGTCAGCCTGCAGCCGGCTGCGCTGAATACGCGCGATCTGCAGCTGTATGCCTACTGTCCGCTGCTGTCGACAAATGCCGAGCAAGGCGCCCAGGGCTGGACGGCCACGCGCCCAAGCGGCGGCACGCCGCTGTGGAGCATCGTCGAGAGCTCGCCGGCGGGCGGCAGCCGGGCCTGGCACGACAGCGCCACGGGCGTCTACGCCAACAGCCTCGACACCCAGCTGCTTTCGCCGGCGGTGAACCTGCAGGGCTACACCGGTCTGCGCCTTCGCCTGCGAAGCTTCTGCGACACCGAATCCGGCTACGACTTCGGCACGATCCAGGTGCGAGCGTCGGCGGCCGCCGAATGGACGACGGTCTACAGCTGCAGCGGCGATCCGGCGTGGCGGAACCTGGACATTCCCCTGCCCCAGCTGGAAGGCGCAGCGCAGGCGCAGATCCGCTTCCGCCTGACCAGCGACAACAGCGTGCAGGACGACGGCTGGTACCTCGATGACCTTGTGCTGGAAGGTGGCGGACCCACCTGTCGCGCGCAGCAGCAGCCGGTCGACCTGTTCTCCGACGGCTTCGAGCCGCAGTAGCCCGCCAGCGCCGCGGAGGGTGAGACGCCTCTGTCGCTTCAGTCGAGCAAGGCAGCGTTGCTGGCGCGCACCTGCACCAGCACCAGCTCGCCGCCACCCTCCAGCAGCACGCGACCGCCCTCGCCGAACAGCAGGGCGCTGTCGCCCTGGGCGAGGTCGACGATGAGCGCAGCTTCTCGCACCCGCGCCTGGCCGCTGGCCAAGTGCAGCAGCCAGCGTTCGCCGGCGCGCGGAAAGAACAGCATGCTGCCCAGCAGCGGGCGGGCGAGCAGTCGCGCCTGCACGGCCTCCGGGCGGAACATCAGGTTGATGACCTCGCAGGGCCCATCGACACACTCGGCGAGGGTGCTGGCGGCGCCGTCGAAACGGCAGAGCGCGTAGGGCGACTCCAGGCGCGCCGGCTCCAGACCTTCGGTAAACACCCGCAGCCCGCCGCCGCGCTGGTACATCAGCTCGCGGTGATACCCCGGGAAGCTCGAGAACGGTCCATCCGCCTCGATCCGCGCCAGTGAGAACCGCCAGTCCGGGGCCTCACCCTCGCGCCAGACCTCACGTGTGCTGCCGCCGCCGTTGCGCCAGGTCTGGCGTTCGTAGCGATGGGCGGGCAGGGCGATCAGCGGCATGAGTCGGTTCCGGGGGGCGACACCGATGAAGTGTAGCCAGAGCGTCGCGGCTGTCCGCGACAGCCTTGCACAGCGAAAGGCCTCGGCTAGCCGGGGCCTTTCTCCTTCCCTTGGAAGTCCCCGCCGCGCGTGCCTTCGCGGCGGGCTCCCCCGGACAGACACCTCCCTGTGTTCGACCGGCGACTTGCGCTGCCGGCATCCACGCCGGGTCGCGGGGCCTTCAGCGCGCGGGGGCCGGTGCTGCAGGAGCAGCACTGACGATGATCTTGTCGCGGTTCTTCTCGATGGTCGCGAGGCCAATGCCGCGCACTTCGGCCAACTGGTCGGCGCTGCGGAAGGGGCCGTTCTCGGTGCGATAGGCAACGATGGCCTCGGCCTTGGCGGGGCCGACGCCGTTCAGCGTGGCGGCGAGCGTGGCGGCGTCCGCGGTATTGATGTTGACCTTGTCGGCGGCAAAGGCCGAGGCGGCCATCAGCAGGGACAGGAACAGGGCGGCGAACAGGCTGGACAGACGATTCATGGTTTCATCCTCATGGGTTCAGATGTCTCGGAATCCCCGGCCAAGCCCCGGGGCGGCCCGGCGTATCGGCCGGTGGAAACAGTCTCCGCATCCTCCCGCGGCGGCGGCATCGGTGCACTGCGCTCGCACGGCTGCGACATCACGCGAGTGATGGGTCGGAGTTCTCCTACCCCGCTCGGCCGTCAGTGCCCACTGCGGCTACACTTCGAGGCCCCGCGGCCGGCCCTGCGCTCGGCCCGCGCCACGCCTTTCGATTCGAGGACACGCCATGGATCCGCAGCAGGTCGAGCGCTTCGTCAACGAACTCTGGGACGACGAAATCGTCGGCCAGCTGGTCGAGTACATCCGCATCCCCAACAAGTCGCCGATGTTCGACGCCGACTGGGTCAAGCACGGCTACATGGAAGACGCGGTCATCCTGATGGAGGCCTGGGCGCGCCGGCAGCCGGTGCGCGGCATGCGGATCGAGGTGGTACGCCTACCCGGCCGCACTCCCCTCATCTTCATCGAGATCGAAGGCAGCGATGCCAACAACCCCGACACCGTGCTGCTCTATGGCCACCTCGACAAGCAGCCCGAGATGACCGGCTGGGCCGACGACCTCGGCCCCTGGAAGCCGGTGATCAAGGGCGACAAGCTGTTCCGCCGCGGCGGCGCCGCAGACGGCTCCGCCCTGTTCGGTTCACGGGCCGCGATCATGGCCCGGCAGCAGCAGGGCCGGCCGCATGCGCGCTGCGTGATCCACAACGAAGCCTGCGAGGAATCCGGCAGCTACGACCTGCCGCACTACGTCGACCATCTCGCTGCACGCATCGGCAAGCCCTCGCTGGTGGTCTGCTTGGACTCCGGCTGCGGCAACTACGAGCAGCTGTGGTGCACCACCTCGCTGCGCGGCCTCGCGGGCGGCAACCTCAGGGTCAGCGTGCTGGAGGAAGGCGTGCACTCGGGCGATGCCTCGGGCGTGGTGCCGTCCAGCTTCCGCATCCTGCGTCAGCTGCTGTCGCGACTCGAGGACGAAGTCAGCGGCCGCATTCGCGCCGAAGAGCTGTTCGTCGAGATCCCGGCCGAGCGCATCGAGCAGGCCAAGCGCGCGGCGAGCGTGCTCGATCGCGAGATCTGGGCCAAGTTCCCCTTCCTGCCCGGCATGTCGCCGATGCACAGCGAGCTGCACGAGCTGGTGCTCAACCGCACCTGGCGACCGGCGCTGTCGGTTACCGGCGTCGACGGCATGCCGCCGCTCTCCAACGCCGGCAATGTGCTGCGCCCGCATACCGCAGTGAAGCTGTCGCTGCGCCTGCCGCCCACGCTTGATGGCGAGAAGGCCGGCAAGGTGCTGCGCAGCCTGCTGCTCGACAGCCCCCCCTACGGTGCACGCGTCGAGTTCGAGCTGGAGAAGAGCAGCACCGGCTGGAACGCGCCCAGCCAGTCGCACTGGCTGAACCATGCCATCGAGCACGCCTCGCAGGCAGCCTTCGGCAAGCCGGCGATGTACATGGGCGAGGGCGGCACCATCCCCTTCATGGGCATGCTCGGCGAGAAGTTCCCCGGCGCGCAGTTCATGATTACCGGCGTGCTCGGCCCGCACTCGAACGCGCACGGCCCGAACGAATTCCTGCACATCCCGACCGGCAAGCGGGTGACCGCGGCGGTGGCGCATGTGATCGCCGAACACTACGAGGCCAGCGCTCGCGGCGAGACCACCCAGGTCGGCGTCGCCTCGGGTGACACCCGCTTCGGCAACCACGGCTGCTGCTGATCGAGCGGCCTGACCCCCGCGGGCATCCGTCCCGGGGGTTCCACCACGCGCAGACAAGGTGACGCATGAGCCTCTTGTGGACGCTGCTGATCGGCTTTTTCATCGGCTTGGTCGCCCGGTTCCTGAAACCCGGTCCGCAGAAGCTGGGTCTCATCCTGACCACGGTGCTCGGCATCGTCGGCGCCTTCGTCGGCAGCTTCATCGGTCAGACGCTCGGTCTTTATCAGCCGGGCCAAGCAGCCGGCTTCATCATGTCGGTGATCGGCGCCATCATCGTGCTCGTCCTCTGGGGCGCGCTCGCCAAAGGAAAGTGAAACCCATGAACAGTCCTCGTTCTCTCCTCATCCTCCCGCTGATGGCGGCTCTGGCGGCCTGCGGCGCGTCCGAAGCGCCACCTTCCCCGAACGCTGCTGTGCCCGCCCAGGAAGCCGAGTCGATGACCACCCAATCGGCAGCACCGGCCGCCAAGGCTGAGCAGGCGGAGGCTCCGGCGCTGGAAGCCGGCAAATCCTGGACCCTGATCGAGGCCTCGGACGACACCCTGAAGAGCGTCGCCGCCGAGGCGGGCATCTTCATCGAGGTGCAGGAAGATCGCATCGTCGGCTACGGCGGCTGCAACCGGTTCAGCGTGCCGCTGGAGCGCGGCGAGGGCCGCAGCATCAAGCTCGCCGCCGTGGTCGCCAGCAAGCGCGCCTGCGCCTCGGACGCCCTGAACACTGCCGAACAGACCTTCCTGCAGACGCTGGGGGCGGCGCAAAGCTTCGAAGTGCGCGATGAGGGGCTGTCCCTGCGCACCTCGGATGGCGCCGAACTCAAGTTCAGCGAAGGTCGCCCCGGTGGTGCGGACGACGAGGCCTCGCAGGGCGAGGCCACATGAGTCGCCGCATCCAGCAGCGTCGCTCGCGCATCCATGGCAACGGCGTGTTCGCGGCGGCCGACCTTCCGGCCGGCACGCGGCTGGTCGAGTACAAGGGCCTGCGACGCACCCACGCGGATGCCGACGAGCGCTACGGCGACAGCTTGGATACCGGCCACACCTTCCTGTTCACCTTGAACGACGACTACCTGATCGACGCCAACGTCGACGGCAACGTCGCGCGCTGGATCAACCACAGCTGCGCGCCAAACTGCCAGGCGGTGCTGGAAGAGGACCCCAAGGGCAATCCGCAGCGCGACCGCGTGTTCATCGAAAGCCTGCGCGACATCAAGGCCGGCGAAGAGCTGACCTACAACTACGGCATCCGCCTCTCGGTGCCGCACACCGCGAAGCTGAAGAAGCAGTGGGCCTGCCGCTGCGGAGCGGACGCGTGCACGGGGACGATGCTGCAGCCGAAGGGCTGATTCAGGGCAGGCCGTGCGCGGCTTGCTGCGTGCGGGTCCCTCAGAGCTCGATGTGATCCACCCCGCGCCATGCGTCCAGGGCCTCCAGCACGGCCTGCAGGGCGGGCGTCACCGGATCCGCATGCAGGCGCTCGCGCTCGAGGCCTTCGATGTGGCCGAACAGGGCCTGACGCAGGGCGTCCGGTCCCAGGACGCGCTGCAGCAGGTCGGCCAGCAGGCGCTCGAACTCACCGGGTGTGGGGCTGATGCGCAGCTGATCGAACAGTGCGGACAGCGCGGCGAACAGGGGCAGGGCTTCCGCGCCGAGGCCGTGATCTTCAGGGCGATAGTCGAGGTGGGCGCGTTCGGCGTCGGTCCAGATCCGGTAGGACAGCCGCGCCAGCGAGTGGTACAGCGGGCCGTCGCTGATCAGGGCCACCAGCAGGCGCCCGCGATGCGCGAGCACGCTGCCCGCGGCGCTGGTCCACTCGCCGCTGCGCAGAAAGTCGGTGAGCTTCAGCTGTTCGGCAAAGGGCGCGGTCTGCAGCTGATCGAAAATCAGCAGGCTGCGTTCGCTTTCCGAAAAGGCGCAGGCCTCGGTGATGCAGCGCTCGAAGGCGGGCAGGGGCGCTTCGGCCGGCGCCAGGCTGCCGTCCTCCAGCTGCACGGGCAGCAGCATGGGCGCGGGCTCGGCCTGGCTGAAGTCGTGGTAGAGCACGTGCGGGTATTCGAGCGCTGCGCCCAGTGCGTTGGCGAAGGCGGTCTTGCGGCGGCCGGCACTGCCGTCGACGTGCAGACAGCGCACGTGATCGAGCTTCGCGGCGAACAGGCAGTCCAGCGCGAAGCCGTAGTCGGTGTTGCTTTCGAAGCCGTGCAGGGCCAGCGAGCGGCGCAGGTTCATGGAGAAGGCGGATTCGCGCGACGCCCGCAAAGCGGGGCGCCGGAAGTCTAGCAAGTGCGCCGCAGCGCGCCGTCCGGCAGCGATACGCGCTGCCGCGCTGCATGGGCTTCACCCACGCGGCCTGCCGCGCTCAGCGCCCCAGGTCCGCCTCCAGCACGGCCGCGAGCCGCGCCGCCGCGACTCGCATCCGGTCCTCGGCGACCGGCCGCGTACGCTCGATGTAGCTGCGGTCGATGAAGCGCTTGTCCGGGTAGATCCCTGCTGACTCGATCAGCGCGCAGGACTCCTCCGCCCAGCGTGCGGCCGAAGACGGACCGACATCTCCCGGTGCCGGCAGCGGCCTCTGCAGCAGATGTTCGACCAGGGCCGGGCGATCCAGCTCGAGTGTGTCGATCAAGAGGCCATCCCACAGCGCATGCAGGTTCGAGCCCATGCGGTTGAGGCGGATCTGGGTGTCGTTGCCGCCGCGATCGAAGCCATAGCCCGCGTGCAGCGGCTGGTGGATGTCGCCGACGAAATGCACGACAAACTTCAGTGCCTCCACACGCCGTTCGCGCGGCGTGGACGGATCGCGCAGCGCGGCGCGCTGCGCCTCCAGCGCGCCGATGACGCAGTTGCCGTCGGCGCAGTCGCGCTCGGGCCGATACTGGCAAGCACCCTGCGGGAAATTCACGAAATGCCAGCGTCCGGTGTGGCGCCAGCGTTCGTCTTCGCGCACCTCGTCAGGCCATGTGGAGATGGCGGCGAGCGAAGGCGTGGGTTCGTCGGCCAGCAGGGCGCGAAGCGCGCTAAGGGTGCCCTCCGGCAGCTGGCGTTCGGCGATTTCCGCGAGGGTCTGGTGGCCCTTGAAACTCCATGCCAGCGCGGGGTGGGTCCACGCCATGGCCACGGCGAGCACGAGGAGCGGAAGTCGATACGCGGACAGCATTGAGGGGGTGTCAGGCAGGCGGAGCCGCAAGTCTGACAGGCCGGCGTGCCTACGGATGCAATCTACGGTGAACTTTGCCGGTCTCCAGCCACAGGAGCGGTCGTCGAAAACGCGCCTCGCTGCCCGCGCCTGGCCTCGCCCTGGCAGTCTGCGCGTAGGCGGCTTCGGGCGGCTCTCCGGCGGCGAATCGAAATGTGAGGGCCTCCGCACTACACTAGCGCGCTTGGCCGGGCCTGCCCCGGCTGCTTTCCCGCCACTGGCATCCATGCCCTCACGAGGATTCGAACAATGACGATCAAGGTCGCGATCAACGGTTATGGCCGCATCGGCCGAAATGTGCTGCGCGCGCTGTACGAGGCGAAGCG
Source organism: Lysobacterales bacterium (assembly GCA_046318115.1). GTDB lineage: Bacteria > Pseudomonadota > Gammaproteobacteria > Xanthomonadales > Xanthomonadaceae > Aquimonas. The sequence continues at coordinate 13,733 of JBKCVA010000096.1, forward strand.
CACCAACGAGATCCAGATCGTCGCGATCAACGACCTGGGCGACGCCGAGACCAATGCCCATCTGACCCAGTACGACACCGCCCACGGCCGTTTCCCGGGCGAGGTCTCGGTCGATGGCGGTGATCTGATCGTCAACGGCGACCGTATCAAGGTCTTCGCCGAGCGCGATCCGGCCAAGCTGCCCTGGGGCGCGCACGGCGTCGACGTGGTGTTCGAGTGCACCGGCCTGTTCACCAGCAAGGCCAAGGCCGCGGCGCACATCGCCGGCGGCGCCAAGAAGGTGATCATCTCCGCCCCGGGCGGCAGCGATGTCGACGGCACCTTCGTGTTCGGCGTCAACCACGACCAGCTCAAGGCCTCGCACGAGGTCATCAGCAACGCCAGCTGCACCACCAACTGCCTGGCCCCGCTGGCCAAGGTGCTGCACGACGTGGTCGGCATCGAGCACGGCCTGATGACCACCATCCACGCCTACACCAATGACCAGGTGCTGACCGACGTCTACCACTCGGACCTGCGCCGCGCGCGCTCGGCCACGATGAGCCAGATCCCGACCAAGACCGGCGCCGCCGCCGCGGTCGGCCTCGTGCTGCCGGAGTTGAATGGCAAGCTGGATGGCTTCGCCATGCGCGTGCCGACGATAAACGTTTCGGTGGTCGACCTGTCCTTCGTCGCCAAGCGCGCAACCACCAAGGACGAGATCGACAGCGCCGTCCGCGCCGCCGCCGAGGGCCCGCTGAAGGGCATTCTGGGCATCAACACCAAGCCGCTGGTGAGCGTGGACTTCAACCACAACCCGCACAGCTCGGTCTATGACGCCACCCAGACCCGCGTCATGCAGGGCACCCTGGTCAAGGTGCTCTCCTGGTACGACAACGAGTGGGGCTTCTCCAACCGCATGCTGGACATGGCCATCGCCTTGATGGCGGCCAAGTAAGCACCTTTAGGCACTGAACGGACGCGCGAACGCCCACCCCGAGCGGTGGGCGTTCGCGTATGTGGCGTCTGCGTTCCATTGCACGCGGTGGAGCTGCGCCAGAAGGGCGCGCGTGCCTGGCGCTGAGCACCGCGCGAGGTTGTATTGCCCTCAGACGACAATCCGCAGGCAACAGAACCCAAATCCTTGCCCTCGCGCTCTGCGCTCAGGCGCTCATCCGCATTCGGACCGATGGTCCGTAAACACGCCTCTTCGCTCCCCAATCCCCAACCCCCAATCCCGGCTCCCAAGCCATGAAAAAATTCCTGATCATCGCCGTCGGCGTGCTGATGCTGGTCGTGATCGGCCTTGAGCCGGTGCTGCGCAGCTTCCGCTACGACATCGAGACAGCGCAGCTCGAAGCACCGGACAGCGGCCGCTTCACCCGCAGCGTCAGCTGCTGGTTCGGCGACGGCTGGCTTGAGCGCAGTGAATGCGCCTGGCTTTACCCGAGCCAGCAGGGCGAGGCGATGACCGCGCTGCCTGTGGTGATCCTGCGCAGCGGTCTGCTCACGCGCTCGGAAACGGCGACGGTCTATCTCAGCGGCGGCCCCGGCGGCTCCAGCTATCTGTACGAGGAGGCCATGCCCTGGTGGCGCGACTGGATGCAGCAGCGCATGGGCCTCGATCACGACCTCGTGCTCTACGACCAGCGCGGCACGGGCTACGCCACCCCGCGCCTCGATTGCCCCGAGTTCGACGCCGCTGCGCGCCGGTTGATTCTCGAAGGTGCATCGATCGACGCGCAGTGGAAAGAGACCGTGCCGCTGCTGGAGGCCTGTGCTGCGGAGGTGCCGAAGGCCGAGCGACGCGAGGGCCTGTATTCCACCGCCACCGCCGCCCAGGACCTGCGCGAACTGGTGCGCGCCCTGCGCGAGGAGTTCGGCTATCGCGAGGTGCACCTCTACGGCGTGTCCTACGGCACGCGTCTCGCCCAGGTCGCGCTGGCCGAACCGATCGAGGGCGTCGGCCGTGTTGTGCTGGACGGCTTCTATCCAGCGGGGCTGGAGTTGATCGGCCGCTTCGCTGACGACTATGCGCAGGTGCTCGCCGCAGCGCAGACGCAGTGCGAAGGGCGGGGCGGCTGTGCGCGCGCCAGCCTGCGCAGCCTGCTCGCGCAGGCACTGGAGAGACTGTCCGCGCAGCCCGTCGATCTCGCGCTGCCCGCCTTCGAGGAGGCCGCGACCACGGTCGGGGCGCAGCCCGAGACGCTGCGCCTTACCCCCGAAAACCTGTTCGCGCTCGTTGAAGCCCAGCTCACCTTCGGCCTGCCCGTGGCCGAGCTGCATGCCCTGCTGCAGCAGGCCGCGCGCGGTGAGTTCGATGCGCGCTGGGAGGAACTCGCCGCCGACTGGGTCTACACCCTGGACGACCCCGAGTTCAGCACCCTGTCGATGGCCCTGATCGAATGCCGCGACAACCCGCCGCTGCGCCGCGAGACCGTGGCGGCCGCGATCAAGGCTCACCCCGACTGGGCGGCCCTGATGCACACGCCCGACATCGCCTTCGAGCAGTGCGGCCGACTCGGCGTGCGCCCGCAGCCGCTGCGGCCCAGCGTGATCCGCCAGCCCACGCTCCTGCTGGCCGCCGAGTTCGACCCGCGCACGCCCACGATGCCGGCACTGCAGCAGGCGCAGGGCTTCACCCAGCTGCAGACCCTGGTGCTACCGCGCAGCGGCCACAGCATGACCGACCTGGATGATTGCGCTGCGGCTGCGGCGGGGGCGTTCCTGAATCGGGGTGCTGCGCCGCCGGAGCGGTGTGTGACGGTCCCTTGATCAGTCCTTTGCCAGCGCATTCGCCAGCGCCTGCACACGCGCGCCGAAGTCCGCGTAGTCATGGCCCGCGCCGGGGCTTGGCCGTTCGCGGATCTGGCGTACCGCCACCAGCTCCGCTTTGGGAATCACCACGAGGTACTGCCCAAGCCAGCCCCGCGCTTCGTAGGCTTCGATGGGCCCCTCCTCAGGATGGAAGGGGCGCCATGGCCCCACACCGTGCGGTTCGATCAGCAATCGCTGCCACTCGCTGCGCCAGTCCTTGCCGAGCTGCGCGCTGAGCGCGGCATACAGAGACTCGGCGGAATTGAAATCGCGTCCAAGCATCGGACGTATGCACCTGCCTCAATGTGGTCGAGTGCCGCCTTTGCGTCGATGGAGAGGGCCGCAGCTCCAAGGGTCGCGCTTGTGGCGGTAAGCAGGAGTGCAAGCAGGGTGAGCCGAGCGCGCTTCAGTCGGCGTGGCGGTCCCAACATGGCCTGCGTTCGCGATGGCATGGCATTCCGCGCCCTTGCGTGTGCGGCGGATGGACTTCTATTGGATGCCCGGCAGCGCCCTGAGTGGCTGCCGCCGAAGCATGGGCCTTGACCCACCGCGACGCGACATTCGACGTGTCGCGCTTTTTCCTGCCTGCAGTTCAGCCGGAGCGCGTCATTGCCGATGCGTCAGGTGTCGGAGGACGTCCGGGCCGCGCAGCGGTGGGTCAAGACCCACCCTATGCCCGGTGGTGAGGGCGGCACGGGTCTGGAGTCCGAATTCCGAACCTCGAACCTCGAACTCTGAACCGCGAATCCCAAATCCCAAATCCCAAATCCCGGCTCTCAAGCCTTCCCGCGCACGAAGCCCTCGACGTCGGCCAAGGCCGCCGCCAGCGCCGGGCCATCCTCGCCGCCGCCCTGGGCCATGTCGGGGCGACCGCCGCCCTTGCCGTTGATCTTGGCGGCGACGAAGGACACCACGTCGCCGGCCTTGACCTTGCCCAGTGCGGCGCCAGCAACGCCGGCGGCCAGCGAGGCTTTGCCCTCGCTGCCGGTGGCAAGCAGGATCACGGCGTTGCCCAGCTTGTTCTTCAGCACATCGACCGAGTCGCGCAGGGCCTTGGCGTCGAGGCCGTCGAGGCGCGCGGCGACAAGCTTGAAGCCGCCGAGGTCGATGGCGCTGTCGGCCAGTTCGCTGGCGGCGTTCGCGGCCGACTTGGCCTTCATCTGCTCCAGGGTCTTTTCGAGCTGCTTCTGGCGGTCGAGCAGCTGGCGCAGCTTGGCGCCGACTTCGGCCTTCGATGCACCGACCAGATCGGCGATCTCGCCGAGGCGCTGTTCTTCCTCGCGCACATGCGCCAGCGCGCCTTCGCCGGTGACCGCCTCGATGCGGCGCACGCCGGCGGCCACGCCGCCTTCGGAGAGGATCTTGAACAGGCCGATGTCGCCGGTGCGCTGCACGTGGGTGCCGCCGCAGAGCTCGGTGGAGAACGCACCCATGCGCAGCACGCGCACGCGGTCGCCGTACTTTTCGCCGAACAGGGCCATGGCGCCGAAGTCCAGCGCTTCCTGCATGCCCATGTGGTGCACTTCGGCGGCGACGTTGCGGCGCACCTCCGCGTTGACCATGTCTTCAATGGTCTTCAGCTCATTGGCGCTCAGCGCCTGGAAGTGGCTGAAGTCGAAGCGCAGGCGGTCGGGTGCGACCAGCGAGCCCTTCTGCTGCACGTGGGTGCCGAGCACGCTGCGCAGGGCAGCGTGCAGCAGGTGGGTGGCGCTATGGTTCAACACGGTCGACTGCCGGCGCGCCGAGTCCACGCGCGCGGCCAGCGCGTCGCCCACTTTGAGGCTGCCGCTGCTGACGTGGCCGACATGGCCATGGAAAACCCCGGCCAGCTTCTGGGTGTCGCGCACCTCGAAGCGGGCGCTGCCGGCGCTGAGCTGGCCGTGGTCGCCGACCTGGCCGCCGCTTTCGGCGTAGAAGGGCGTGCGGTCGAGGATGAGGATGCCGTGCTCGCCTTCGTTCAGGGCCTGCACGGACGCGCCCTCGCGCAGCAGGGCGATGATCTTGAGCTGCTCGCTCGCGAGATATTCGTAGCCGATGAACTCGGTCGGCGAGAGGCTGGCGACGATGTCGGCCGACAGCGTGCCGGCGGAAGCGAACTTGCTGGCCGCACGCGCCTGCTCGCGCTGCTTCTCCATCGCCGCGTCGAAGCCGGCCATGTCGACGCCCATGCCGCGCTCGCGGGCCATGTCGGCCGTGAGGTCGACCGGGAAGCCGTAGGTGTCGTAGAGGCGGAAGGCATCGGCACCCGGAATGTGTCCGCTGCTGCGGGCCGCCACTTCATCGAAGATGCGCATGCCCTGGTCCAGCGTCTCCGCGAAGCGCTCTTCCTCGGCGCGCAGCGCGGCTTCGACCGTCGCCTGCTTCTCGCGCAGTTCGGGGTAGGCCTCGCCCATCTGCTCGACCAGTGCGGCCACCATCTTGTGGAAGAAGCTGCCGCGCACGCCCAGCATCCAGCCGTGGCGAAGTGCGCGGCGGATGATCCGGCGCAGCACGTAGCCGCGGCCCTCGTTGCTGGGCAGCACGCCGTCGACAATCAGGAAGCTGCAGGCGCGGATGTGGTCGGCGATCACGCGCAGGGACTTGTTCTCGAGATCCTGCGTGCTGGTGAGTTCGGCGGCTCGGCGGATGAGCGCCTGGAACAGGTCGATCTCGTAGTTCGAGTGCACGTGCTGCAGCACCGCGGCGATGCGCTCCAGCCCCATGCCGGTGTCGACGCAGGGCGCCGGCAGCGGCACCAGCGTACCGTCAGGCTGACGGTCGAACTGCATGAAGACGTTGTTCCAGATCTCGATGTAACGGTCGCCGTCTTCATCGGGGCTGCCCGGAGGGCCGCCGGCGATGTGCGCGCCGTGGTCGTAGAAGATCTCGGTGCAGGGGCCGCAGGGGCCGGTGTCGGCCATCTGCCAGAAATTGTCAGAGGCGTACGGTGCCCCTTTGTTGTCACCAATACGGATAATCCGGGATTCCGGCAGACCAATCTGGGTATTCCAGATATCGAATGCTTCGTCATCGGTATGGTAAATGGTGACCAATAGGCGGTCCTTGGGCAGCTTCCAGACTTCGGTCAGCAGTTCCCAGGCGTAGCGGATGGCGTCTTTCTTGAAGTAGTCCCCGAAGCTGAAATTTCCCAGCATTTCGAAAAACGTATGATGACGGGCGGTATAGCCGACCTGATCAAGGT
>JBKCVA010000097.1:0-13062 GCA_046318115.1 Lysobacterales bacterium
GATCTACCCCGATGGCTCGGGGGTGGCGATGCACCGCGGTGCATATTCGGCGATCGAGCGCGCCCTCATTGCGGCAGCCGGGCCGCTGGGGGCGCCACTGGCGGGTCTGGTGTTCTTCATGGCGCTCGGTCATCCACACGCTGCGCGCCTCCTGCTGGCCGCACTCGCGCTGTTTCTGGTGCTGACGCTCTTGCTATGGGTGCGCAATCTATTCGCGCTCGGGTTCGTCGCGGCCTTGGTGCTGAGCCTCGTGCTCGTGGCCTGGCGAGGAGACGACCGCGTGGTGCTGGCAATGACGGCCTTCGTGGGCGTGGAGATGAGCCTCTCCGCGTTCACGCGCGTGGACTACCTGTTCAGCGCAGGCGCGGTGACCGGCGCAGGCACCCTGCCCTCCGACACCGCGCAGATCGCTCAGGCGCTGGGCCTGCCACATTGGTTCTGGGGCGGGCTGTTGGCGCTGGTTTCTTTGGCCATCGTGGGCCTGGGGCTGTGGCGCGCAGTCCGGCTGGCCAGCAAGGCCAGCGTGTGAGGCCTTGGTGACCGGATGGCATCGAAGTCTGCCTCCTGCATCGGGAGTGTTCGTCTCGGGTGCAGATATCTGGGCTTGAACCCGCTCTCTTGATTGTTCGCTTTTGGCGCGCGACGGCATTCCTGATGGCAAGCACCTGATCAGGAGGCGTTCGCATGCGTTCCATTCCCGGTATCGCCCTGCTTTGCCTCGCGCACGCGGCGACGGCGCAACAGGTCCGCTGCGTCAGCACCGTGGCCCAGCTCGAGGCGGCGATGCAGATCGCTGCCAACGAGGAGGTCGAAATCCGCCTGGTGACGGGCAATTATGATGTGACACGGACCTGCCTTGATTTGAACCCGCTGTCGGCGTGCGAAGCGCGCGACAACAAGATCATCCTGCGTGGTGGCTACAACAGCGGCTGCACAGCGCGCAGTGCCGATCCGGCCTTGACCGTGATCACGGCCCCCGGGCGTGAGCTTGAACTGATCGAGGGTCAGGACTCGGCGGACATCGCGATCGATCGGCTGACATTCCGCGAGATCGACTTCTTGCGGCCGATTCTCGAGGGGCTGACCGAAGGCAACTTCACCGCGACGATCGACCGCGTGTGGTTCGACCGGATCGGGCAGGTGCTCATCGACGCCGATACGGTGCTTTTCCGCAACAGCATCGTGTCGCGTTCGGGTTTCGGCGGACCTTACCCCGGCCAGAACGCCGGCGCACTCGCCTTCGGGGAACACGTCGACAACCTGCGCTTCGAAGGCAATACGATCGCCGAAAATTCGCGCGAAGTCTTTTGCAGCCGATGTTCCGGCATCGCCCGCAACAACGTCTTCTGGGGCAACGCCGTCGACCTGCGCCCCTTCACCGCCGGTGAGCCCGAGATCAACCTGACCCTCATCAACAACACGATCACCACGATCCAGGGCGATCCGCTGGCCGTGGCGCCGGTTGGCAGCAGCACGGCCGATCCGCTGTTCGTCAACGCTGCAGCGCAGAACTAACGCCTGCAGAACACCTCGCCCGCCATCAACACCGGCACGCCCATCGGCAGCGCGCAGACCGGCAGCGATCACAGCGGCAACGTGCGCTGGTTCGGCACGCTGCCGGATCGAGGCGCCTTCGAATCCTCTGTGGGCACCACCTCGACCACCATCACCGTCACCAACACCAATGACAGCGGCGCTGGATCATTGCGGCAGGCGATTTCAGACGCCAATGTGTCATCGAACTTGAATCGCATCCACTTCGGCATCGGCAGCACTTGCGGCCCGCGCATCATCAACCTCGCCACGCCGCTGCCGACGATCACCGGCCCGGTGGTGATCGATGGCTATACCCAGCCCGGCTCGGCACGCAACACCGCCCACGGCCAGCAACGCGGTGCGTTGCATCGGTCTGAACGGCCAAGGCAGCGTGTTCAACGGAATCTCCACCGACACCGATGACACAGTGGCGGTCACCATCGACGGCCTCGGCTTCGGCGGTTTCACTTTCATCGCATTGAATCTCACCGGCGGCAATGGTCATCGCCTGGTGGGCTCGCAGTTCGGCGGGCAGATCGGGCCAGCCTCGAACCTGGTCACGCTGCTGCCCAGTGTCAATGGCGTGCAGGTGGGCTCGCTGCTCGGCAGCGCAGCGGCAGGCGTCGACATCGGCGGGCCCGATCCAGCTGAGCGCAACGTGTTCTCCGACAGCACCGACGCTGCGATCCGCGTCGGCGGCGGCGCTCGCAATGCCAACATCGTTAACAACTACATCGGCGTCGGTCCCGGCGGCAGCGCGAGCACCGAAGCCAACCGCGATGGCATCGTCATCGGCGGCCGCTTCACCACGGTCACCGGCAACACCATCAGCAACAACACCCGCCACGGCATCCTTGTCGCCGGCAGCAACGCGCGCGGCACCGGGATCAGCAACAATCGCATCGGCATCAGCGCACTGTGTACGCCGCTGAGCTGCGGCAGCACCTTCGGCAATGCGGAGGACGGCGTCCGCTTCGACGACGCTGCCGCCGATGCGGTGGTCGACGAAAACCAGATCCGCTTCAATGGCGACGATGGCGTGGTGATCACCGGCGATGCGGTGCGCATCGCGGTGCTGCGAAACACCATTACCGACAACGGCGAGCAGCCGATCGACCTGTCCGACGACGGCGCCAGCCAGAACACCAACAACTCAGGCCCGGTGCCGGCGGGGTCGGGCAACCTCCGCCAGAACCGCCCGACTGTGGCCAGCGCGATCGGTCAGGGGGCCGCCGGCCAGACTGCCGGCGTCGTCAGCGGCAGCCTGAGCTCCAGCAACGGCACCTACCGCATCGATTTCTACGCGGTGATCGATTGTCCGCTGCCGATCATCTTCGGCAGCGGCTCGCGGCAGACCTGGTTGGGCGCCACGTTTGCCACGATCAGCAATGGCACCGCGAGCTTCGACGGCAACGCCAGTTACAGCGGCATTATTGCTGCGCCCGGCGATCCCGACTTCTTCGCGAGCCCACGTCTGATCGCCGCGACCGCCACTCGTATGACCAGCAGCGACACCGACAGCCAACCGCGCAGCACCTCCGAGGTATCGGGTTGCATCTCGTTCGAAGGGCGGCTGTTTTCGGACGGTTTCGAGTGATCGAGTCGTGTGGCGAGCGCCCGGTCGCCTGTCAGCACACGCTGTGTTCGGTCCGCGGCTGTCGTGCGCCTTTGGGGGATTCCAACCAGGCGCTCAGTCTTACGCAGTCGATGGCGTAGAACGTCCGGCGCTAGGACTGCGACGCGCGTTTTCGACGCGCCTCCTTCGGGTCGATCAACAAGGGCCGGTAGACCTCAAGCCGGTCGCCGTCGAGGAGCACCCGGTCGTGTGCCACCGAGTTGGAGTACACGCCCAGATCGGGTGTCTGATCGCGCAGCTCATCGATCCGGGTCCGCAGCCCTGAAGCCTCGAAGGCGCCGAGCGCGGTGGTGCCTGGCGGGACACTGAGCTGCACGCGCCATGCGCGATCAGGACGGGCGTATACGACCTCAATCCGCAGGGACGCCAGCGATCGCACGTCTGCAGTCAAGCCGACGGCCCCGGGCACGCAGCGGTCTGCTCCGACGCTGCTCTGCCCTGCCCCTTCCGCGTCTGAGCTCTCAGTCATGGCGCTGCGCCTCACGCACGAAGTCATCCACCATGCGGTCAGCCAGACTCTGGAACCCGATCGCAAGCGCGCTGCCCACCAGGCGGCCCGCCGTCTCGAAGTTCAGGTTCAGGGCGACCTTGCAGGCGTCCTCTGCCAGATGCGAGAAAAGCCAGGCGCCACTGAGCCTCGTGAACGGCCCTTCCACGAGCTGCAGCTCGATACTCTGCGGCCTGAGCATCCGATTGCGGGTCGTGAAGGCGGTGCGCAGGCCGCCCAGCTTCAGCTCCAGCCTGGCCAGCATCTCCGTTTCGCTGCGCTCGAGAATGCGCGCACCCTCGCACCAGCTGAAGCGCTGCGGATAGGCCTCAACCTCATTCACGAGGTCGAACATGTGCGAAGCAGGACGTCGCACGAGCGCGCTGCGGGCGATCTGGGTCATGAAGGCAGGCAAGGATGGCGGTGCGTGGGGCTCGCCGTGGCCGCCCGCCTGAGCCACAATCGCGGGTTCGAGCGTTGGGCCAGGCCATGAGCAAGAAGAAAAGCAAGGATAGCGGAAGCGGCACGATCGCCCTCAACAAGAAAGCGCGCTTCGAGTTCAAGCTGGAGGACCGCTATGAGGCGGGCATCGAGCTTCAGGGCTGGGAGGTAAAGGCGCTGCGCGCCGGGCGGATCAGCTTCAATGAAAGCTATGCCATCGTCCGCGGCGGCGAGATCTTCCTGTTCGGCGCGCAGATCACGCCGCTGAATTCGGCCTCCACCCACGTGCTGGCGGACGATCGGCGCACCCGCAAGTTGCTGCTGCACAAGCGCGAGATCAACAAGCTGATTGGTGCGGTCGAGCGCGAGGGCTACACCTTGATCCCCACGGCCCTGTATTGGAAGAACAACCGGGTGAAGTGTGAGATCGCGCTGGCCGAAGGCAAGAAGGAACACGACAAGCGTGCTGCGACCAAGGAACGTGACTGGCAGCGCGACAAGCAGCGTGTGATGCGCCGCCACAACCCGAGCGCCTAGGCGGTCTGTCCCTGCTCCGAAGAGCTTGGCGGGCTCGCGCCGATCTGCGGGGAAGTCACCGTGGTCGTTTGTTTCAGCCCAACGAGGCTTTGGCAACCGCAGCGGAGCGCATTCTGCACGTGCAGCCTTCGCGCATCTGTCGAGTTTCGTTCCGCTGCTGGGAACCCTTCGGCCTACCCCCTCCTGCGCTTCTCGACGCGGATTCGGCCAGCGTGGAAGTGCGCGTTCAGACCAGCGAACCACTCCCAGTGGCCGGGGTGTCTCTGAAACCCGTTTCCTTGCGTCTACCGGGTGGCATCACTTGCAGCCTCCCCGTGCGGTTTTCCCTCCCCGCTTTCCCTGCGCTTCCGCATCGCGTCCCGCGGTAGGTGGTTGACAGCCTGGTCGTACCCGTTCCAGCCCAGCCGGAGTGCTCGCGGCTGAGCGTCATGTTCAGAGTGATCAGGCTGCGTCGCTGCGGGCGCTTGTCGGCCATGGGGGGGCGATCTGGGTTGATCGCTCTGAAGAGTGACGACGATCACTATGTAACGAACTGTGACGGCGTACCTTTCACGCCGAGCTGACAACGCTGTCAGGTGTCGGCCCTCGAAGTTCAGGCTGGACCCTGAAAAGTCCCGGTTGCACTGACGTTAGGGGCCCTTGGAGCTATTGGCACCGGTGTCATTTGGTGATGGGGTTCGCAGTTTGAGAGACGTGTTGTTGCAAGTGCAAAAATCACTGTGTAACAGTTCGTTACATCCGGGCTTGGGGAGCTCGGTCTAGACCACGCTGCGTGGGAATCCTGCGCCTGCGGTCACTCCGAAAACAAGAAAAGTACCGGAACGCATTTCACTGCCCCGCGCGCAGTGAGACGGGTGGCTCTTGCCTGAAGAGGCTCGAGCGCGCGGACGACGATGTCAACGCCAAGCAATAAAACCTTGCGAGCGGCTCTATGCACACTCTCATTGTCTATGCCCATCTGATCGCAGCCTGCGTGGCCGTTGGAATTCTGCTCAGCCAGGATCTGATGCTCTCCAGAACGGGTGGAAAGCGTCTGAGTCTTGGCGCAGTGAAGGACCTGCAGCGCGCGGCAAAGACCATCACTTCGGCACTGGTTGTGCTCTGGATCAGCGGCATCGCCTTGGTCAGCATCGGCCGATTCAACGACCCGAACTATCTGATGAACCAGAAGCTTTGGGCAAAGTTTGCCGTTGTTGTCGTGTTGACGGTCAATGGCGCAGTGCTCCATCACTTCAGCTTCCCGCGGGTCACGTCCAGCACCGGAGTGGTTGGGCTGCGAATGCTTGAGCAGATTCTGGTCGTTTCAACAGGCGCGACATCCACGGTGTCCTGGTTGTTTGCCTGCTACCTCGGTGTAGCAAGACCTTGGAATCACAACGTCCAATTCGACTGGGTGCTTTTCGTCTATCTGAGTCTCTTGCTTCCGGCGTGCGTGATCGGCTGCGCCTACATGCTCGGACTCTCGGCAGCCGGTGTACACGCCAGTGGCGCGCCTCGCCCCCGCGCTCCGGCACCAGCCTTCCATCGATCTCTGGGCGAGTCGGTCGTGCGACCAGCGCTCTCGTGGATGAAGCGTTCACGAGGCCCATCCAGGGCAACCGAGTTACCCCAGACACATCGAGACGCCGCCAAGAGTGTCCGTATCAGACCCGCTTGAAACCATTGCAGGAGGAGTCATCCATGAACAGCCGAACAGACAGTGTTCAGGCCCAAGCAAGACCGAAAACGCGGTTCCGCGTCCTGCGGAACTGGCTGCTCGCGATCGGCGGACTAGCCGCATCCGGCAGCGCAATTGCCAGGTGCGAGTACGTCATCACCAGCCAATGGAACGGCGGTTATGTCGCGGTTGTGCGCATCACAAACACCCGCAGTGCGCCCGTGGACGGGTGGAGTGTCGCTTGGCGCTACAGCGGTGACAACCGGATCACGGGTCACTGGAGCGCCAGTATCACCGGCAGTAATCCCTATTCGGCAGCCAACCTGAGCTGGAACCGGATCATCCAGCCTAACCAGACGATCGAATTCGGTATGCAGGGCTCCAAGGGTGCTGCGGCTGCGGAAGTGCCGCAGGTGACCGGGACTGTCTGCGGCGCCGTGTCGTCCTCCTCCTCATCCTCCTCATCCTCCTCATCCTCCTCTTCGTCTTCCTCCTCCTCCTCGACCTCCTCCTCCTCTTCTTCCTCCTCCTCCTCGTCGTCTTCGAGCGTCTCCAGTTCCAGCTCCAGTTCGAGCAGCAGCTCCAGCAGTTCCTCGTCCACCCCAGTCCAGGCGGCCTGGGTCCTCGACGCCAGTTCCTCGTATTTGAATTTCGTCACCACGAAGAACCTGCATATTGTCGAAGTGCATACCTTCAATACCCTGAGTGGGACGATTGGGGCCAATGGAGTCGCCCGGGTCTCTGTCGACCTGAACAGCATCAATTCTGGCGTGGTGCTGCGCGATCAGCGCATGCGCGAAATGCTATTCGAGACCGCGACGCACCCCACGGCAACCATCGAAGTGGCAGTTCCAGTCGCGCTGCTCAACTCGCTGTCCGCCGGTCAGTCCACGCAGGCTGACATTACGGCCAATGTCAATCTTCATGGCAGCCAGAAAAGCGTGAGCGCACGCGTCCTTATCCAGCGGCTCAGCAATTCCCGTGTGCTGGTGCAGAGCCTCTCTCCTCCCCTCGCCCGAGCAGCCGACTTCAATCTGGTTGAGGGTGTGGAGCGACTCCGATCGGTCGTCAATCTGGTGTCAATCAGCACGACCGTCCCCGTTGATTTCGCATTCGCGTTCGACGCGCGCTAGGAACGAGGCCCAAGAACATCATGAGAAACTCAACGAAATCGTGGTCTGGTCTCGCGCTCGCGGCGCTCCTCGGCGCGCTCAGCGCCTCGGATGCCATGGCGCAGAGCGCGTGCAGCGTCGACTATCGCACCATCAACAACTGGAACTCGGGCGCACAGGTTGCGGTAAGTGCAACCAATCATGGCGCTCCGATGAGCAGGTGGGAGGTCTGTTGGAACTTTGCCGGCAACGAAGTCATCAGCGATCTGTGGGACGGTGTCTTCACCGCCAGTGGTCGCCGAGTCTGCGTGCGCAATGCAGGCTATAACGGCCAGGTGGCCACGGGGGGCAACGCCAGCTTCGGCTTCATCGTCCAGAACCCGGGATCGCAGAGCCCGAGCGGATTCACCGTAAATGGCGTGTCATGCGGTGGCAATTCTGCCCAGTGGCTGATCGATGCGAGCGCCTCAAGTCTGCATTTCGTCTCGAAAAAGAATGTCGACAATGCCGAAACGCACACCTTCACGCAGATGCGCGGAACGGTCTCTGCGGCGGGTGAAGCCGTTCTGACTATTCCGCTCGCCAGCATCTCTACCGGCATCGATATTCGCAATACGCGAATGCAGAATCTGCTCTTCGAGTCGGGCTACCTGCCGAATCTGCACTTCACGACCCAGTTGAATCTGGTGTCTCTCGATGCGCTGCCAGTCGGTGGTACCGCTGTGCAGCCCGTATCGGGCACGCTCATGCTGCATGGCGTCAGCCGTGTGGTGAATTTCGACGCGCTGTTCGTCAAGCACGGCAGCGGTCGCATCAGCGTGTCGCCGCGCCGGCCCATCATTGTCAACAGTGCCGACTACGAAATGGACGCCGGCATCGAAGCCCTTCGTGCGGTCGCCAACCTGGGTGCGATCGGCGAGCGCGTACCCGTCTACTTCAAGGTTTTCCTCACACGCGACAACCCGACCAGCGAGCCGAACATCGTGCTGCCTGCGCAGCCGTCCGCGCCGACCGGTCTGACCGGCACGGTGGCACAGGCCACCGGTGACGTGTCGCTCGCTTGGACGGGTTCAGGAAGCGCGCAGACGGGCATCCTCGTTCGACGTAAAGGACCCGACATGCGCTGGACGACCCAAGCCAACCTGGGTCCGAATGCGCGGACGTACCTGCAGCGTTTGCTCGCGACAGGCGGCAGCTACGACTACAAGCTGATCGGCTACTCGGGCAGCGTGCCATCGCCGGCGTCGAGCTCTGCCATCGTCGTCTACAGCGGCAGTTCGAGTTCGTCGAGCAGCTCCAGTTCGTCCAGCTCAAGCTCAAGTTCGTCTTCCAGCTCCAGTTCCAGCTCGAGCTCGAGTTCTTCGAGCGGCAACGGCAACGTCGAACGCGGCGCTGCCCTGTACAACTCGCAGGCCTGCGTCGCCTGTCACGGTGTTGACGGCGAGCGCGATGCGAGTGGCGCGCTGGTCATTGCCCGCTTGAACCCCAATCGCTCCGCCTATCGCCACAGCCAGGACTCGCAGGAGCGTCCCCTCAAGGAGTTCATCGAGATGTGGATGCCGCAGGGCAATCCTGCTTCGTGCGTGGGCCAGTGTGCCGAGGACATCGCGGCCTACATCCGCAGCTGGCGCCGCCCTTCGGACGGCATTCCGGATCACCCCGTGTCCTATTTCACCTGCCCCACCCCGAACCAAGCCTACGGACAGCGCACCCTGCGCCTGCTGACCAAGGCCGAATACCAGCGTTCGGTGGCTGACCTGGTGGGATACACCGAGGACGTGACTTCGCGCTTGCCTGACGATTTCAACGCCGGCGTGTTCCTCAACAACAACACCCTGCTGGTCGACCGTACCCGCTACACCAGCTACATCACCACGGCGGAGCGCATCGCCGACAACGTGGCGACACGCTGGAACGCGGTGTTGTCCTGCAGCCCCGATGCGAACTGCGCGAATCGTCTGGTGACCGAGCTGGCGCCCCGCATCTTCCGCCGACCGCTGACGAACGACGAACGCACGCTCTACCTGGGCGTTGCCCAGGGCACAACGGGCGGGCGCACCCCGGCTGAAGGCATGAAGGTCGCCTTGGCGGGCATGTTGTCTTCGCCGCAGTACCTGTACCGCTCCGAGCTCGGCGAGCGGGTCGGCGATGTCTACAAGCTGACCGGCTACGAGATGGCGACCTATCTCAGCTACACCTTCCTTGGAACTACGCCCAGCGCATCGCTGCTGGCGGCTGCCGGGCGCGGTGAACTGGATACGCCGGCGGGTGTGCGTCAGCACGCCTCCACCCTGCTCGGCACCCAGCAGGCTCGCTCGATGCTGACCAACTTCGTGAACCGCTGGATCGGCACCGACCAGCTTGAGATCAAGGAGAAGGCAGGCTTCCCGAACTTCGCCGCGCTGGCGAACGACATGAAGCTGGAGCTGGGCAAGAACTTCGCCCACAGCATGCTCGACCCTGCATCCACCTACGAGACGGTGTACCGCCCCGCGCACACGCATGTGAACCAGCGGCTGGCTGGCCTGTATGGCCTGCCCTACTCCGGCCTCGGTGCGGATGCGGACGGCTTCGTGCGCACGCCGACCAATGAGCGCGGTGGCGTCGTGATGTCGGGTGCCTTCCTGTCGCGCTACGCCACCGCCACCGAGTCGAATCTGGTGACGCGCGCCGTGGCCCTGCGTCGCCGGCTGATGTGTCAGGACATTCCGGAGCCGCCTTCCGGAGTCAGTCTTGACCGCGACGCGCTGGCTGCGCAGGACCGCGAGTTCTTCAACGCTCCCACCACCACGCAGCGGATGATCTACGACCGCATCACCATGGGCACCAGCTGCTCCGAGTGCCACGCCGAGATCATCAACCCGCTGGGCGGCGGCCTGGAGAATTTCGATGCCGTTGGCCGGGTGCGGACCACTGACGTCCGCAACAATCCGATCAATGCCACTGGAACCTTCTTCTCGCCCTTCCCGCAGCTGCAGTTCCTGGGCGATCCCGACCGCGTGATCCACTCGCCACCGATCACCTTCAATGGCGGTGTCAGCCTGGTCACGAAGATCGTGGAGGATCCGAAGGTGTCGGGCCTCGCGCAGACCTGCCTTGCCACGCAGTTCATGAGCTACAGCTCGGGCATCCACACGATCTTCCTGATCGACTCCGAGCGCGACGTGGGCTACGCCCGCATCAGTCGCCAGGAGGAGGAAGCCTATCGCTGCGACGTCGGCACGCTCACCGGCGTTCTCACCAGCCGCGGGCCTCGCGCGATGCTGGAAGAGATCCCTGCCCTGCAATCCGTGATGTATCGCAAGGAGTGGGCGCGCTGAGCGCGCCCTCTCCCCTGGCACATCCTCACAAGAATCTGGAGTCAGCAGAATGAAACACACGGACTGCTTCGACAAAGAGCGCCGCAGCTTCCTTCGCCTGATCGGTCAGGCGGGCATCTCCGCCAGCCTCATCAAGGCGTCCAGCGTGCTGGCGGGGGTCATGCTCGCCCGCACCTCGGAGGCGCAGTCGGCGTTACCCAGCAAGCACTGCCTGGTGTTCTCAGGCGGTGGCTGTCATCCCACCCGATGGTTCCCCAACGGCTCGACGCTGCCGATCCAGTCGGCGCCGCTGCAGAGCCACTTCAGCCGTATCGCCATGCTGCGCAATGCGTCGCTGAGCGGTGCCGGCCACGGCGTGATGTTCCACCGCTTCAACAACGGCAGCTGGTCGCAGGACAGCTTCGACGTGAATCTCGGCCGCACCATCGGCGCGAACTACCCTGTCCGATACCTCAACCTGGGCACGACGGCGGAGTCCAACCTCAGTCGCGAGGGCAACAACGGTAAGCCGATCATCACCAGCCCGCGAGCCGCACTGGACGTCCTGTTCGCGGGGGGCGGCAACAACACCGGTGGCGGAACGCCGCCACGCAAGTCCGTCGTTGATCTTCACTATGCGGCTGTCAACAGTCTCCGAACCAGGCTCGGCCAGCATGAGCTGCAGAAGCTGGACAGCCACTTCACCGCGATCCGTGAGATCGAGCAGGCGATCGACACGGGCGGCGGCACCTCTCCGGGCGGTTCCTGTCCGCAGCCGCCGAACACCGCGGTAACCGGTTTCGATGCCATCGCCAAACTGCACACCGAAATCGCCGCGCTCGCGCTCAGTTGCAATCTCACAGCCTCGGTCTCTATTGCCTTCGGCACCGACGCGCACAACCACTTCCTGGACGTGCTCGGCCGCGAGTCCCACCAGTCGCATCACAACCAGGGCAACCAGCCGCAGGCGTACCACGATGACATCGCCTACATGCAGGGGCTGACCCGGAACCTCCTCGATCGCTTCGATGCGCGCGGCCTGTTCTCGACGACCATCGTGACCCAGGTCTCCGACATGGGCGATGCCGACTCCCACGGCAACAGCAATGTGCCGATGCTGATCGCGGGCGCAGGAATCGCGGGCGGGCGAGTGGTCGATGCCGGTGGCCGCACGCAGTCCGAGCTGTACCAGACGATCGGTCTCAAGCTTCGCGCTGACCAGAGCCCCAACGGCGCCGCCTACCGCAACTGGTCGAACGCGACCATCGCCGGTCTCTGATCCTCCATGTCAACGCGGAAGAGCTCCGCGTTGCTGCGCGCCAAGGAGGGCGCGCGCATCGAGCGCGTGAGTGGTCGATGCAGTGCAAGCAAGTCCGGTCGTTGAGCCGGGCTCGCCGCCACAGATCGAGGCCAGGAGGGACTGGATCGGTGTTGCCCAAGGTGATCCTTTTCGATTCCGCGTATCTGCCTGCGACCGGCCCTTTGGGGAAGGTCGCGGGCCTGTTTCCGGGTATCGCCCCATCGCCGCTTCGTTTTCCCCGGGGAATCTGAGCTTTGCGACCGCCCTGTCGTATCCGGACTCCCCGATCGCGTGCGCCTGCCCAGCCGGGCCGCGATGTCTCCCGTCGTGTGAGGACGCTGTGCGGTCCGCAGTGGGTGATCTGGGTCGATCCTGCCGAAGAGTGACCACGGTCACGCTGTTACGAATTGTGAAGCGTTAGTGTGCGCGTGCTGGTGACATCGCTGTCAGAAGGCGTCACAAGCAGCCGCAATCGGGACCGAGGAGGCCGCCACGGACACAGGATGTGCCCGAGGGGGCGATCTTCTGGAGCTTACGGTGACACGGGGCGTCACCGGAGTCCCTGCGGGTTGGGCCATGCGGTAAACGTTGGAGATACGGGGAGTTCGAAGCTCACGATTGATCACGCGCTGGCCGCTGGCCGCGCGACGGGCGTCTGCATCCCGAGTCCAGCCGTTTCCCAGCCCCCCTGCACCCGCGAAGCGTGCCCGCGTCCGCTGGCGATTCGGTCCACCACTCAACGCAACTAGAGGGTTCGTCGATGCACTCAATCCACATGGGCCTGCGCGTCATGGGACTGCTGGCGCTGTGCTTCAGCTCCGCAGTGGCTGCCCAAGGCGTGAAGATCACGCCGACCTCGGCGTACGGCAGTACCAATCTCCAGCCGGCTGCCAATGCCATCGACAGCAACCCCGCCACGCGCTGGGAATCGAATTACGGCGTCTCGCCGAGCAGCCTGACGCTGGATCTTGGCCGTCAGCAGACGCTGTCGCAGATCGTCATCGACTGGGAGGCGGCCAACGCTTCCGACTACACCGTGCTGGGCTCGAACGACAAC
>JBKCVA010000098.1:0-16152 GCA_046318115.1 Lysobacterales bacterium
TCACTCCGGTCACTTCGCCGCCGGCGTCGAGCACGGCGTCGGCGACGATGCCCATCAGGCCGACGTTGCCGCCGCCGTAGACGAGGCCCATGCCCTCAGCTGCGATGCGCTTGCCGAGGGTGACGGCTGCGGCTGCATAGCGGGGATCGTTGCCGGCGTTGGAGCCGCAGTAGACGCAGAGGGTTCTCATTTGGAAGCGGGGAGTGGGGATTGGGGATTCGAAGCTGGTTTGAGGGATCGGGGGTGGTTCGTGCTTTGGCGGCCACTGCGGCGGGGCAGCAACGGCAGGGCTCGATGCTCCCAAGAGCACGAGCGGAGCGAATGTGGTCTGGGGGTGAGGGGTGGAATGCTCGCGGCGAGACTTCTCCCCTCTCCCCAACCCCTCTCCCTCCAGGGGAGAGGGGCTCAGAGCGGGAGTGCTATGCGCTTGGATTGCCTCGCTTCGAACTGACCGTCACCGCAACCGCAGTTTCGGTTCGTTCGGCGCGCCCCAAGCCCCTTGGCACAAGGCATCGAGATCGCAAGACCGGGTGGGCCGTCGAAGGTCTTCGTGGCGCGGTTTGCTGCCGCTGACGAAGGTCAGCGAGCGATCGTGATCTATTGAGCGTCCCGCGCTGCCCGGACCCTCCCCCAACCCACCTCGGCTTCGCTCGGGCTCCCAGCACCGCGGGGAGCGGGGCTCAGGCGCGGGAGCGTGGGGCGAGAATCGAGGCTTGCGTGGCCTGGACAACGAATCCCGAATCCCCAATCCCGGCTCTTGCTCAGTTCGCCTTGTGAATCGCCCGCTTGTCCACCGCCAGCGCGGCCTCGTGCACGGCTTCGGACAGGGTGGGGTGGGCGTGGCAGATGCGGGCGAGGTCTTCGGCGCTGCCTTTGAACTCCATGGCGACCACGCCTTCGTGCACCAGCTCGCTGACGTTGGCGCCGCAGAGGTGCATGCCGAGGATGCGGTCGGTTTCAGCGTGGGCGATGACCTTGACCATGCCGGCGGTTTCGTTCATCGCCACGGCGCGGCCGATGGCGGCGAAGGGGAAGGTGCCGACCTTGTAGGGCACGCCGGCGTCCTTCAGTTCCTTCTCGTTCTTGCCGACCCAGGCGATTTCCGGCTCGGTGTAGATGACCCACGGCACGGTGTTGAAGTCCACATGGCCGGGCAGGCCGGCGATCATCTCGGCGACGGCAATGCCTTCTTCACTGGCCTTGTGGGCGAGCATGGGGCCGCGTACGCAGTCACCGATGGCCCAGACGCCGTCGACGCCGGTGTGGCAGTGGTCGTCTACCTGCACCATGCCGCGCTCGGTCAGCGTGACGCCGCAGTTGTCCGACAGCAGGCCCGCGGTGGCGGCACGGCGGCCGACTGCGACCAGCAGCCTGTCGACGACGAGCGAATGATCTGCCTTGCCGTCGTTGTAGGTCAGGTGCACTTCGCCGTTCTTGACCTCGGCCTTCGAGACCTTGCAGCCGGTCTTGATGTCGAGGCCCTGCTTCTTGAACTCGCGCAGGGCGGTCTTGGCGATATCGGCATCGACGGCCGCCAGGAAGTCGGGCAAGGCTTCGAGGATGGTGACTTCGGCGCCCAGGCGCTTCCACACGCTGCCCATCTCCAAGCCGATCACGCCGGCGCCGATCACGCCGAGGCGCTTCGGGGTGTCTTCGAAATCGAGTACGCCGATGTTGTCGACGATGTGCTTGCCGTCGAACTTGGCGAAGGGCAGCTCGATCGAGGTCGAGCCCGCGGCAAGGATGACGTTGATGGCCTTGAGCTCGACGTCGTTGCCGTCGTGCGCCTTGACCTTGACCACGTTGCCGGCATGCAGCGTGCCGAAGCCGTGGAAGGCGGTGACCTTGTTGGCCTTGAACAGGCTGGCGACGCCGCCGTTGAACTGTTTGACGATCTTGTCCTTGCGGCCAACCATCGTCTTGACGTCGATCTTCGCGTTGTCGGCGCTGATGCCGTGGTCCGCGAACATGTGGGTCAGGTTGTGGAACTGGCGCGAGGAATCGAGCATCGCCTTCGCCGGGATGCAGCCCACGTTCAAGCAGGTGCCGCCGAGCGCGAGCTTGCCGTCGGCCTTGCCTTTGAAGGCATCGACGCAGGCGACCTTCATGCCCAGCTGCGCGGCGCGGATCGCGGCCACATAGCCGCCGGGGCCACCGCCGATGACGACGACATCGAATTGCTGCTGCTCGCTCATTTCAATCGCTCACTTGGGATTCGGGATTGGGGATTCGGGATTCGCTAGAAGCAGGTTGGCGCAAGGTTGAAGCCTGCGGGTTCTGCCTTCACTGCGATTCGGTTGGGGACCGCGCGCTCTTGCGAATCCCCAATCCCGAATCCCGAATCCCGTCGGATGCTGCTGGGCCTCACAGGCCCAGCAGCATCCGATGCGGATTCTCCAGCTGGTTCTTGATATCGACCAGGAATAGCACCGCGTCCTTGCCGTCGATGATGCGGTGGTCGTAGCTGAGCGCGATGTACATCATCGGCGCGATCACGACCTGGCCGTTCTCGGCGATCGGGCGCTCCTTGATGGCGTGCATGCCGAGGATGGCCGACTGCGGCGGGTTGACGATCGGCGTGCTCATCAGCGAGCCGAAGGTGCCGCCGTTCGTGATGGTGAAGGTGCCGCCCTGCAGGTCTTCCAGGCCCAGCTTGCCGTCGCGCGCCTTCTTGGCGTAGCCGGCGATCGCGGCCTCGACGTCACCGAAACCCATCGACTCGACGTTGCGCAGCACCGGAGTGACGAGGCCCTTGTCCGTGGCGACGGCGACCGAGATGTCGGCGTAGCCGTGATAGATGATGTCGCTGCCGTCAACCGAAGCGTTGATGATCGGGTGGCGCTGCAGTGCATTCGCCGCCGCCTTGGCGAAGAAGCTCATGAAGCCGAGCTTGATGCCGTGGGTCTTCTCGAAGCTCTCGCCCATGGCCTTGCGCATCTTCATGACCTCGCCGAGGTTGACCTCGTTGAACGAGGTCAGCATCGCGATCGAGTTCTTCGACTGCATCAGGCGCTCGGCGATGCGGGTGCGGATGCGGGTCATCGGCACGCGCTGCTCCGGGCGGGCGCCACCCGCGGCCGAGACACCGGCCTTGCTCAGGTGGTTCAGCAGGTCCTCCTTGGTCACGCGGCCGCCGCGGCCGGTGGCTTCGACCTCGGCCGGGTTGATGCCTTCCTGGGTTGCCACGCGACGGCCGGCCGGCGAGAGATCGCTGACGTCGGCACTCTTGGCCGGAGCGGCGGCCTTCTCGGTCTTGGGCGTTTCCGCCTTGGCTTCGGCCTTCGGCGCCTCGGCCTTGGCCGGGGCGGCGGCGCCGGCTTCGATGATCGCGATCACCTGCTGGCTGGTGACAGTGTCGCCAGCCTGGAACTTGATTTCCTTGAGCACGCCGTCGGCGGTGGCCGGCACTTCCAGCACGACCTTGTCGGTTTCCAGATCCACCAGGTTCTCGTCGCGCTTGACCGCGTCACCGGCCTTCTTGTGCCAGGTGGCGATGACGGCGTCGCTGACCGATTCGGGCAGCACAGGAACTTTGACTTCGATGCTCATGGCGGATCCTTGAGGCGAATGCGTTGGGTATGGCGTATCGGGAGATGCGAAGCGGGCAGCAGCAGCTTACTCGGGAAGGTGCTCGTCGCCGCCCAACTTGCCGACGAGCGCGTCTTCAACCAGCTTGGCCTGCTCCTTGGCGTGGGTGGCGTAATGGCCGCAGGCGGGTGCCGCCGAGCGCGCACGGCCGGCGTAGCTCAGGTGCTGTCCGGACTGCAGGCAGAAGCGCAGGTGGTGCTGGATCTGGTACCACGCGCCCTGGTTCTGCGGCTCTTCCTGGCACCAGACCACATCCTTGGCCTTGGCGAAGCGCTTCAGCTCGTTGATCAGCAGCTCACGCGGGAAGGGATACAGCTGCTCGACGCGGACGATGGCGACGTCGGTAAGGCCGCGCTTCTCGTGCTCTTCCAGCAGATCGTAGTAGACCTTGCCGGAGCAGACCACGACGCGCGAGGCGGTCTTGGCGTCCTTGACCAGGCTGTCGGGGATAAGATTCTGGAAACCGCCCGAGGCGAGGTCCTCCAGCGTCGACACCGACAGCTTGTGGCGCAGCATCGACTTCGGCGTCATCACCACCAGCGGCTTGCGCGCGCGGCGCTTCATCTGCCGGCGGATCATGTGGAACATCTGCGCCGGGGTAGTCGGTGCGCAGACCTGGATGTTGTTCAGCGCGCACAGCTGCAGGAAGCGCTCCAGGCGCGCCGAGCTGTGCTCGGGCCCCTGGCCTTCGTAGCCGTGCGGCAGGAACAGGGCCAGCCCGCAGAGACGTCCCCACTTGGCCTCGCCCGAGCTGATGAACTGGTCGATCACCACCTGGGCGCCGTTGGCGAAATCGCCGAACTGGCCTTCCCAGATGGTCAGGGTGGTCGGGTCGGCGGTGGCGAAGCCGTATTCGAAGGCCATCACCGCCTCCTCGCTGAGCAGCGAGTCGATGATCGTGACGTGGTGCGAGTTCTTCACCAGCTCGCGCAGCGGCAGGTAGGTCTCGCCGGTGTTCTGGTCGTGCAGCGCGGCATGGCGATGGAAGAAGGTGCCGCGGTTGGCGTCCTGGCCTACCAGACGCAGCTTGTAGCCCTCTTCCAGCAGGGTGGCGTAGGCCAGGTTCTCGGCAAAGCCCCAGTCCATGGCCAGCTCGCCCGAGACCATCTTCAGGCGGTCTTCGTAGATCTTGGCGACGCGCGGATGCAGCTTGAGGCCGTCGGGCAGGGTGTTGATCTTTTTCGCCAGCTTGTCCAGCGACTTGCGCAGCACACCGGTTTCGGCCGGGTCCGACAGCTCGCCGTTGATGTAGGGCGTCCAGTCGGTGGCGAATTTGTCGACCACGCCGGCGGCCAGCTCAACGGCGGTGCCGTTCTTGTCGAGCAGATCGCGGTAGCTGTCGACCAGGGCCTTGGCCTCGTCGGCGCTGATCACGCCGTCCGAGACCAGTGCATCCGCGTAGAGCTCGCGGGTTGACTTGCGGCTGCGGATGTTCTGGTACATCAGGGGCTGCGTTGCCGCCGGTTCGTCGGCCTCGTTGTGGCCGTGGCGGCGGTAGCAGATCAGGTCGATCACCACGTCCTTGTTGAAGCGCTGGCGGAAGTCGAAGGCCAGCTGCGCGCAGAACACCACGGCTTCAGGGTCGTCGCCGTTCACGTGCAGGATCGGCGCGCCGACCATCTTGGCGACGTCGGTGCAGTACAGGGTCGAGCGCGCGTCATCCACGCGATGCGTGGTGAAGCCGACCTGGTTGTTGATCACCACGTGCACGGTGCCGCCGACCGCGAAGCCGCGGGCCTGCGACATCTGCAGCAGCTCCATCACCACGCCTTGGCCGGCAAAGGCGGCATCACCGTGGATCAGCACCGGAATGACCTGCTTGCGCTCGGCGTCCTCGCGGCGGGTCTGACGCGCACGCACGCTGCCGGCGATCACCGGGTCGATGATTTCCAGATGCGAGGGGTTGAAGCCGAGCGTCAGGTGGATCGAGCCCTTTTCGGTGCGTACGTCGGACGAGAAGCCCATGTGGTACTTCACGTCGCCCGAGCGCGTGGCGTCGACCGGACCTTCATGCTTGCCCTCGAACTCGGCGAACAGCTGGTGCGGCGGCGTGCCCAGCGGGTTGATGAGGACATTGAGGCGGCCGCGATGGGCCATGCCGATGACCATTTCCTTGACGTCGGCGCCGCCTGCGCGGTGGACCAGATCGTCCATCAGCGGGATCAGGCTCTCGCCGCCTTCCAGCGAGAAGCGCTTCTGGCCGACGTACTTGGTGTGCAGGTAGCGCTCCAAGCCTTCGGCATGGGTCAGCTTGGCCAGCACGCGCTTGCGGCGCTCAGGCGCGAACTGGAAGTTGTCGCCCACGGCTTCAAGGCGCTCGTACATCCAGCGCCGCTGCTCGGCCTCGGCGATGTGCATGAACTCGGCACCGATCGAACCGGAATAGGTGGCCTTCAGATGCGCCAGCAGGTCGGCCAGTTTCATCCGCGCCGGGCCGGACGGCATGCCGGTATTGAACTCGGAATTGAGGTCGTCTTTGGACAGACCATGGAAGGCGAGGTCGAGATCCGGGGCGTTTTGCTTGGCCGCCATGCCCAGCGGGTCGAGGTTGGCGCCGAGATGCCCGCGCGAGCGGTAGGCGGTGACCAGCTTCAGCACTGCGCCCTGCTTCTGCGAGTCGGTGTCGGCGGCGACGATCACGCCGCGGCCGGCTTCGCGGGCGGCGCGCATGATGTCGGCCATCACCAGCGAATGCGGCACATCGCCGGCTTCGCGGCCCTTCAGCTCATCGAAGTATTTACGCCATTCGGGCGAAACCGCAGCGGGATCCGCCAGCCAGGTCTCGTAGAGGTCTTCGACGAAGGCGGCGTTGCCGCCGGCGATATGGGAGGACTGGCTGAACTGCTTGATCAGACTGCTCACGATGACCTTGCCGGTGTGCGCGATGGGAGAGGTGAAGCGGTCGTCGAGCGCGCCGGTCAGGGACCGCAGCCGGGCGCTTTCAGGGGGGGCAAAAGTATAAACCGGGTTAAACGGCGCTTAGACGGATACCTTCGTCGGAGTGCGGCCCGGGGCATGCCTTGTTCAGCTTTGCACGAGGCATGCCGCGTGGTGCGCCAGAGTTCAGTGCTCAAGCCAAGCGGCGGGGCGCTTGTCGAAGAAGGCCTTCAGGCCCTCCTGGCCTTCCCTGGAGACGCGGAGGGCGGCGATGAGGTCCGCATTGGCTTCATCCAGCGCGCGGCGCTGCTTGCTGTCGGGGTGGTGGATGCGCTGGACAAGGCGCTTGGCCTCCAGCACCGCGACCGGGCCGGCGGTCTTGAGGCGTTCGACCTCGGCGTCGACGGCAGCATCGAGTTCAGCGGCCGGCACTACGGCGTGCACGAGGCCGATGCGCTCGGCCTCAGCGGCGTGGAAGACCTGGGCGGTGAGGAACAGGCGCCGCGCCTGGCGCGCGCCAATGGCGTCGATGACGTAGGGCGAGATCACCGCCGGCACCAGGCCAAGGCGGGTTTCGGTCAGCCCGAAGCGTGCCTCGTTCGAGGCGATCGCGATGTCGCAGCAGGCGACCAGACCCACGCCGCCGCCGAGCGCCGCACCGTTGACGCGGGCGATGGTCGGCTTGTCCAGATGGTTCAGCACGCGCATCAGCTTGGCCAGCTGGCGCGCGTCCTTGCGGTTTTCCTTCTCGGAGGCCTGCGCCATCCGCTTCATCCAGTTCAGATCGGCGCCGGCCGAGAACGACGCGCCGGCGCCGGTCAGCACGACCACGCGCACCGCATCGTCTTCTTCGATGGCGCGCAAGGCGTCGATCAATGCCTCGATCAGCAGGTCGTCAAAGGCGTTGTGGATCTTCGGGCGGTCGAGCGTGAGGGTGGCGACCCCGGCGACAGTGCGTACGTTCAGAGGAGATTCGCTGACCATTTCAGTTCCTTGGAGCGGGCAGGGCAGTGACCCTGCCCGGTGCCGGTTACATGCGGAAGACGCCGTAGCGCGGCGGCTCGATCGGGGCGTTCAGGCTGGCGGCAAGGCCCAGGCCGAGAACGCGGCGGGTGTCGGCGGGGTCGATCACGCCGTCGTCCCAAAGGCGCGCGGTGGCGTAGTAGGGATGGCCCTGGCGCTCGTACTGGTCGCGGATCGGCGCCTTGAAGGCCTCTTCCTCCTCGGCGCTCCACTGCTTGCCGGCCGCCTCGATGCCGTCACGGCGCACGGTGGCGAGAACGCTGGCCGCCTGCTCACCTCCCATCACCGAGATCCGCGCGTTCGGCCAGGTCCAGAGGAAGCGGGCACCGTAGGCGCGCCCGCACATGGCGTAGTTGCCGGCGCCGAAGCTGCCGCCGATGACGATGGTGAACTTGGACACCGAAGAGCAGGCCACGGCGGTGACCATTTTGGCGCCGTCTTTGGCGATGCCGGCGTTCTCGTACTTCTTGCCGACCATGAAGCCGGTGATGTTCTGCAGGAACACCAGCGGGATGCCGCGCTGGTTGCACAGCTCGATGAAGTGCGCGCCTTTCAGCGCCGACTCCGAGAACAGGATGCCGTTGTTGGCGACGATGCCGACCGGCATGCCGTAGACGTGGGCGAAGCCACAGACCAGGGTCTTGCCATAACGCGCCTTGAACTCCTGGAACTCCGAGCCGTCGACCAGGCGCGCGATCACCTCGCGGATGTCGAAGGGCCGGCGCGTGTCGCGCGGCACCACGCCATAGAGTTCCTCGGTGGCGTACTTCGGCTCACTCGCAGGCTGCAGCGCGACGGGCGGCTGCTTGCTGCGGTTCAGATGCTTGAGGATGTCGCGGGCGATCTGCAGGGCGTGGCGGTCGTTCTCGGCGAAGTGGTCGGCCACGCCGGAGACGCTGGTGTGCACGTCGGCGCCGCCCAGCGATTCAGCATCGACGACTTCGCCCGTGGCCGCCTTCACCAGCGGCGGGCCGCCCAGAAAGATCGTGCCCTGCTCTTTGACGATGATCGATTCGTCGCACATCGCCGGCACATAAGCGCCACCGGCCGTGCAGCTGCCCATCACCACAGCGATCTGCGGGATGTTCTCGGCGCTCAGCCGCGCCTGGTTGTAGAAGATCCGGCCGAAGTGCTCCTTGTCGGGGAAGACCTCGTCCTGCAGCGGCAGAAACGCGCCGCCGGAGTCGACCAGATACACGCAGGGCAGGCGATTCTCGCGAGCGATCTCCTGGGCGCGCAGGTGCTTCTTGACCGTCATCGGGAAGTAGGTGCCGCCCTTCACCGTGGCGTCGTTGGCCAGCACCATGACCTCAGCGCCGTGCACGCGGCCGATGCCGGCAACCAGACCGGCGCCGGGCGCCTGGTCTTCGTACATGCCGTGCGCGGCCTGCGGAGCGATCTCGAGGAAAGGAGAGCCCGGATCGAGCAGTGCATCGACGCGCTCGCGCGGCAGCAGCTTGCCGCGGGCGACGTGCTTCTCGCGGGCCTTGTCGCCGCCGCCAAGCGCGACGCGATCAAGCTGGGCGCGCAGATCGGCGACCAGGGCTTTCAGGTGGGCGGCGTTCTCCGCGAACTCGGGCGAGCGCGGATCGATCTGGGAGTGCAAAACAGGCATCGGGGGCGAAGGTCCTGGGCGTTGCGCTGGCAGGCGCGGACGCGTTGCGGGTAACGGCGGCGCAGGCAGCCGTGAAGGCAGGACGCCCGGCACCGAGCCGGGCGTCCGCTCAGCTTCAGACCAGTTCGACGGCCAGCGCGGTGGCCTCACCACCGCCGATGCACAGGCTGGCGACGCCGCGCTTCAGTCCGCGCGCCTTGAGTGCATGGATCAGTGTGACCACGACGCGCGCGCCGGAGGCGCCGATCGGATGGCCAAGCGCGCAGGCGCCGCCGTTGATGTTGACCTTCTCGTGCGGGATCGACAGGTCGGCCATGGCAGCCATGGTGACTACCGCGAAGGCCTCGTTGATCTCGAACAGATCGACATCGGCAACCGTCCAGCCGACCTGCTTCATCAGCTTCTCCATCGCGCCGACCGGCGCCGTGGTGAACCACTCCGGTGCCTGCGAGTGGGTGGCGTGGCCGACGATGCGCGCGATCGCTGCGGCACCCGCTGCCTTGGCGGCCTCTTCGCCCATCAGCACCAGCGCAGCCGCGCCGTCGCTGATCTTGGAGGCGCTGGCGGCGGTGATCGTGCCGTTCTCCTTGCGGAAGGCGGCGCGCAGCCCGGGGATCTTGGCCACATCGCAGCGCGCGGGTTCTTCGTCGCTGTCGATCTGCACGTCGCCCTTGCGCCCGGCGACGGTCACCGCCGCGATCTCGGCCTTGAAGGCGCCCGAGCCCTGGGCGGCCATCGCGCGGTTCACCGATTCGATGGCGAAGGCATCCTGGGCTTCGCGGGTGAAGCTGTACTTGTCGGCGCAGGCCTCGCCGAACACGCCCATGGCCTGGCCCTTGTACGGGTCGGTCAGGCCGTCCCAGGCCATGTGGTCGACCATTTTGCCGTCGCCATAGCGGATGCCGGCGCGGGCGGCGACCATGTGCGGCGCGTTGGTCATCGACTCCATGCCGCCTGCGACCACCACCGAGGCCGAGCCGGCCTTGATCAGATCGTGGCCGAGCATGATCGCCTTCATGCCCGAGCCGCAGACCTTGTTGATGGTGGTGGCGCCGGCCGACAGCGGCAGGCCGGCAGCGATGGACGCCTGGCGCGCCGGCGCCTGGCCCAGGTTGGCCGGCAGCACGCAGCCCATGATCACTTCGGATACGGCGTCGCCGGCAACGCCCGCCTGTGCCAGCGCGGCGGAGATCGCAGCGGCACCCAGCGTCGGCGTGGGCACGCCGGTGAACTGGCCCTGGAACGAACCGATGGCCGTGCGCTTGGCGCCGACGATCACGACGGAATTCGACATGGGGATCTCCTGGGGGGATGCGCCGCGACCGGATGCCGCGGCATAGCCCGAGGATTATCAACCGCTGACGCGCGCAGGCCAACCGCGACTTTCGATACGCCGGCGAAGGGCGTGTCTTCGCGCCGGGCACAGACGGCGCGAGGTCCGGCTTGGGTCTAGCCGCAGGTTGGGCCCAGCTAAGCGCGGCCCAACATCGCGCGCTCAAGCCGCGCAGTGCGTGCTTTGCGGCGGCGTCGTGGGAAGCAGGCGACGCGCTTCGAGCCAAAGCCGCGCGTTCTCGGCATCCTGCTCGAACCAGGCCTGCGTGGAGCCGAGCCTGAAGCTGTAGCCCCAGGCGTCCATATCGCGCAAAAGCCGTTCTCGGCCAACGCCGGGCAGGGCGTCCGCAAGAAGAATCTGCAGATAGCAGGTCGCGTCTTCTTCTTCGATGGAGTCGGTGGCGTCGGTGTGGACCCGCGCGCGCCGCTCAGGTGGAAGCACGATCAGATGGCAGGCCTCGTGCAGCAGCGAATGCACGGGCGTGTCGCTGCGGGCATAGACACGGCTGCCGATCACGCCGGCCTCGCATTCGCCCCAATAGCTGCCGGGGATCGGCTCGCCGTGATCGACCCGTACGAGTTCAAGGCCGTAGCTGGCAAGCAGGCGAGCGGGAGCTTCGAAACCCAATGCGCCAAGGCGCAGGACCTCAGGTTCAGCCTCGCTCACGCACTTACTCGCCGCGCGGGCGGCCTTCGCCCTCGGGCAAGGCAACCGAGATGTCGAGCACGTCGTGTTCGCCGTCCTTCTGCAGGTCCACCTTGACCGCATCGGCATCGACGTTGACGTACTTGCGGATCACCTCCAGCAGTTCACGACGCAGCAGCGGGAGGTAGTCCGGCCCCCCGCGATGGCTGCGCTCCTGCGCAACGATGATGCGCAAGCGCTCCTTGGCGATGTTGGCCGTCGCCTTGGGCTTGGATTTCAGGAAGTCGAAGATGCCCATGGTGTGGCTCAGCCCCCGAACAGTTTCTGCAGCAGGCCTTTCTTTTCGACCTGGGTGAAGCGCATCGGACGGCTTTCGCCCAGGATGCGCGCCACGGCATCGCCGTAGGCCTGGCCCGCGGGTGAGGCTTCGTCAAGAATCACGGGCTCGCCCTTGTTCGACGAGGACAGCACGTCAGGGCTCTCCGGGACCACGCCGATCGCTTTGATGCCCAGCACTTCCTCGACGTCGGCGATGCTCATCATCTCGCCGGCTTCAACGCGCTTCGGGTTGTAGCGGGTCAGCAGCAGGTGCTCGGTCACCCGCTCGCCGCGCTCGGCGCGGCGGGTCTTGCTCGCCAGCAGACCGAGAATGCGATCGGAGTCGCGCACCGAGCTGACTTCCGGATTCACCACCACGACGGCTCGATCGGCGAAGTACATGGCCAGGAAAGCGCCTTTCTCGATGCCGGCCGGGCTGTCGCACAGGATGATGTCGAAGCCGTCGTCGGCCAGTTCGTTCAGCACCTTCTCGACGCCCTCTTTGTTGAGGGCGTCCTTGTCGCGGGTCTGCGAGGCCGCAAGCACATGCAGGTTGTCGTAGCGCTTGTCCTTGATCAGGGCCTGCTTGAGCGTGGCCTCGCCGTGGATGACGTTGACGAAGTCGTACACCACGCGGCGCTCGCAGCCCATGATCAGGTCGAGGTTGCGCAGGCCAACATCGAAATCGATGACCGCGACTTTCTTGCCCTGCTTGGCGAGGCCGACCGCGATGCTGGCGCTGCTGGTGGTCTTGCCCACTCCACCCTTGCCCGAGGTGACGACGATGATCTCTGCCAAGACACGTTCTCCGTAGTTCGCTGCGCTGTTGCGTCAGAAGGGGGCTCGATGGCACTCAGGCCAGGGCCGCGATCTGCAGTTTGTCGTTTTCAAGCCAAACCTGCACGGGTTTGCCGCGCAGCTCGGCGGGGATGGATTCAAGCACTCGGTACTGGCCGGCGATCGCCACCAGTTCGGCGTTGAACTCGCGGCAGAAAATACGCGCATTGGTGTCGCCCCGGGCGCCCGCCAGCGCCCTGCCGCGCAGGCTGCCGTAGATGTGGATGCTGCCGTCGGCAATGACCTCGGCGCCGTTGCCCACCATGGCGCAGACCGTGAGATCGCGGCCCTGGGCATAGACCTGCTGCCCGGAGCGTACCGGTTGGATCTGCATCTGCCCGGTGCTGGCCTGCGCGGGGGCGGGTGCTGGGGTCGCAGCCTGCGCGGCCGCGGGCTCCGGCAAAGGCTCGCTGCGGCGACGCCGCGCTGCGGGCTCCGCTTCGACCGCGGGCTCGCTTCCGCCTGCGGGTTCGTACTGTGCGCGGAACTTGGCGAGCAGCGGTAGGCCGAGGCGCTCGGCCAAAGCATCGATATCGCGGGTGCCGAAGGCCAGCCCGACGGGCAATACGCCGGCGTCGTGCAGGCCATGGATCAGCTGACGCGCCTCGTCCTCGCCGGGGCAGCGGCTGAGGGAACCGAAGTCGACGATCACCGCGGCGCGACCGAACAGTTTGGGCGCACGCTCGACGCGTTCGCGCATCTCCGCCACCAGCTTGGCCACGTCGAGCTCACGGACACGCAGATTGGCGATGCCGACCTGGCCGATCTTGAGTTCGCCGGCTTGCTCGAAATTCGGGATCTGACTCATCGGGCTCAGCGACCGGTGGCGCGCGCGGGCGTGTTCTGCGGCCGCAGGCGGCTGTGCAGCCAGTCGAGATCGGGCAGCCCCCCCTGTGCGAGG
Source organism: Lysobacterales bacterium (assembly GCA_046318115.1). Lineage (GTDB taxonomy): Bacteria > Pseudomonadota > Gammaproteobacteria > Xanthomonadales > Xanthomonadaceae > Aquimonas. The sequence goes on from JBKCVA010000098.1 coordinate 13,138, forward strand.
TAGGTGGTCCGCACATACTCGAAGCTCGGCAGGTCCTTCACCAGAAGGCTGACCTGTCGACCGGCTTCTTCCATGCGGTGCTGGCCGACTTCGCGGAAGCCGTACGTGCCATGAAAGATCAGGGCGGCGTCATTGCGCGGCTCGAGGAACACCTCGCAAGCCAGAATCGGCACGCGCACCTCAGCGTAGCTGGTCACGTCGGCGTAGAAGATCTTGCCGAGGCCCGAACCGCGGCGCGACCCGGCCACCACGATCCGGTCAATGTACAGGAAGTCCTCGAACTGCTCGCAAAACCAGCGGTAATTGGAGCTGCCATAGGGCGTGCCGGGACGCAACGCGATCAGGAATCCGGCCACCTGGCCGTCGACCTCGGCGACCCGGAAGTAGTCGGCGTGGCGCATGAAGAAACGGACGCGGTCTGCGTCCAGCGGGAGGATCGCTTGGCCGGCGCTGTTGTTGAGCGCCAACACGGAATCGAGATCGTGCTCGCCGACGTCGCGGATAGCGATCGACATCGCGGACTCCAGGGGAACGGACGGACGCTCAGGCGAAGCCCGAGACCTGTGAATTATGCCACGCGATCACGCAGCGAGCCCGGAGCCTCGGCGGAAATACAGCGGGGCGCGGCTAGCGCCGCGCCCCGTGCATGCAGAACCGTCTGAAGCAGAGCTCAGCCGCCGCCCGCAATCTTCGCGACTTCCGCCGCATAGTCCTCGGCGACCTTCTCGATGCCTTCGCCCACGACCAGGCGATGGAAGCGCACGACGTCGGCGCCCGCGGCCTTGACCGCAGCCTCGACCGTCTGGTCGGTGTTGATCACGAAAGGCTGACCGTACAAGGTCACTTCGTTGATGATGCGGTTGACCTTGCCGCTGATGATCTTCTCGAGGATTTCGGCCGGCTTGGCGCGGTCCTTGTCGGACATCTTCGCCAGCTCGATTTCCTTTTCCTTGGCCAGGAAGTCGGCCGGCACGTCGGCAGCCTTGTTGTAGGGCGGGTTCATCGCCGCCACGTGCATGGCGATGCCGCGCGCCAGCTCGGCGTCGCCGCCCTTCAGCTCGACCAGCACGCCGATGCGGCCGCCGTGGATGTAGGCAGCGACGTTGTTGTCGGTGTCGAAGCGCACCAGACGACGCACCTGCACGTTCTCGCCAACCTTGGCGATCAGGGCGGCGCGGGCTTCCTCGACGGTCTCGCCGGAAGCCAGCTTCGCGGCCTTCAGGGCTTCGGCGTCAGCCGCGCCCGCGGCAAGCGCAGCCTGGGCGACGGCGTCAACGAACTTCAGGAAGTTCTCGTCCTTGCCGACGAAGTCGGTCTCGCAGTTGACCTCGACCAGCACGGCCTTGCCGCTGGCCTGGGCGAAGCCGATACGGCCTTCGGCGGCAACGCGGTCCGCCTTCTTGTCGGCTTTGGCAAGACCGGTCTTGCGCAGGTGCTCCATCGCCGCCTCGATGTCGCCACCGTTCTCGGCCAAGGCCTTCTTGCACTCCATCATGCCGGCGCCAGAGCGCTCGCGCAGTTCCTTCACCAGGCTGGCAGTGATTTCCATGGGCATTCCTTGAAGAGGGAGAGAGGGCGGCAGCGCTCTGCGCGCCGCCTTGGGATTCGGTTCATGCCGAAGCGGGCAGGGTGACCATCCCGCGTGGCAAGCGCATGAACCCCGCGCAAGGCGCGGGGTTCATGGCGAGGTCTTACTCGCCGCGACGGCCGCCGGGGCGCTTGTTGCCCGGCGCCGGACGGCGCGGGGCGGGCTTGCGCTCACCGTCGTCCTTGGCAACCGGGTTGCCTTCGGCGTCCAGCTCGACGAACTCGTCGTCCATACGCGCAGACTGCGGAGCCGCTGCGCGCCCTTCCAGCACGGCGTCCGCGGCGGCACGGGCGTACAGCTGCACGGCACGGATGGCGTCGTCATTGCCCGGAATCGGATAGTCGACGAGGCTCGGGTCGTAGTTGGTGTCGACCACCGCAATGACCGGAATGCCGAGCTTCTTGGCTTCCTGCACTGCGATGTTCTCGTGGCCGATGTCGATGACGAACAGGGCATCCGGCAGGCCATTCATGTTCTTGATGCCGCCCAGCGAGGCTTCGAGCTTCTCGGCTTCGCGCTGCAGCTGCAGGACTTCGTGCTTGACCAGCTTCTCGAAAGTGCCGTCAGTGGCGGCGGCTTCCAGCTCCTTCAGACGGGCGATCGAGCCCTTGACCGTGCGGAAGTTGGTCAACATGCCGCCCAGCCAGCGCTGCGCGACGTAGGGCTGGCCGCAACGGCTGGCCTCTTCCTTGACCGCCTCGCGCGCCGAGCGCTTGGTGCCCACGAACAGGATGGTGCCGCGCTTCTGCGCCAGGCCCGAGAGGAAGTTCATCGCGTCGGTGAACAGCGGAACGGTCTTCTCGAGGTTGATGATGTGGATCTTGCCGCGGGCGCCGAAGATGTACGGGCCCATCTTGGGGTTCCAATAGCGGGTCTGGTGACCGAAATGGACGCCGGCTTCCAGCATCTGACGCATGGTGACCTGGGGCATGGAATGCTCCTTGAGAGAAATGAGCACAGGCGCGGGTCAGGGCGCAGGCTCCGGGGTTGGTCCTCCACAGGGCTCGCATCCAGCGCCTGCTCGGCCTTTTGCGCCTCGCAGGACCCCGCTGGACGGGGTGCGACCTGTGTGTGAATTCGCCGGTAACGCCCGGCGTGGGCGTGTTTGTGGATGCGCGAGGCAGCCACAAAGCCGCGGAAGAATAGCTTGGCCGCGTGGATCGCGCAAATGCGCGGCCGGGACGCCAGTGGTCGGCTGCGGCTTGCGCAGTCCGAATGGCGGTTTCCCCTCGGGGGCGGGCTGACCGATAATCCGTCGCATGCCCATCACCCTGAAAACTCCTGATCAGATCGAGTCCATGCGCGAGGCCGGACGCCTCGCCGCGGAGGTGCTCGACATCATTGCCCCGCACGTCAAGCCCGGCGTCAGCACCGAAGAGCTCGACCGCATCTGCAACGAGCACATCGTCCGAGTGCAGGGGACCATC
>JBKCVA010000099.1:0-10316 GCA_046318115.1 Lysobacterales bacterium
GGCCTTGTTCAAACCGCGCTTGTACGCCTGAACAATCAGACGGTGCCGCTCGTGCAGAGCTTCTCGACTCAGGCTGCGACCATCTACCGGCTCCATCTGACTGACCTCCAATCCAAGACCGGAAGTCTGACTATCGGCGCCGCTGAAAATTCACGGATAATTGCTGCCGGCTCTATAGGCGGCGATTCAAGCCACGGCGGTCGATGTTCGGAGCGGGCAAGAAGCCCGGATGGCATCCCGCACGCACTGCTGGGCGTTGTTCGCAAAGCCCGAAACGCGAATCCAGGGGAGTCCGATGAGCGGGCGAGCCAGACTTCGAGGAGCGCGCTGCTGCCAAGGGCGTCCAGAGGCGGCCGCCTTCGGCAAAGGGCTCCCATAGGCTCTCACTCCGGATCGTAATCCAGCACCGGCGCCAGCCAGCGCTCGGCCTCGTGCAGAGGCAGGCCCCGGCGGTGCGCGTAGTCGGCGACCTGCTCCTTGCTGATGCGGCCGACCACGAAGTACTGGCTCTGCGGATGGCTGAAGTACATGCCGCAGACCGAGGCCGCAGGCGTCATGGCGAGGCCCTCGGTCAGCGCCATGCCGCAGCGGGCCTCGGCTTCGAGCAGGCGGAACAGGGTGCGTTTGGTCGTGTGGTCGGGGCAGGCCGGGTAGCCAGGAGCCGGGCGGATGCCACGGTACTGCTCGCGCACCAGCGCCTCATTGTCGAGCTGCTCGTCCGGCGCATAGCCCCAAAGCTCCTTGCGCACGCGCTCATGCGCGTACTCGGCCAGCGCTTCGGCGAATCGGTCGGCCAGTGACTTCAGCAGGATGGCGCGGTAGTCGTCGTGCGCGGCCTCGAAAGCGCGGGCGCGGTCCTCGCAGCCCAGCCCAGCGGTGACCGCGAAGGCACCGAACCAGTCCTCGCGCCCCGAGTCGTGCGGGGCGATGAAGTCGGACAGGCAGAAGTCCGGACGCTCGGCGGGCTTGTCGACCTGCTGGCGCAGACCGTGGATCACCGCCAGCTCGCCGCCGTGCGCGTTGAAGACCTCGATGTCGTCGCCGACGCTGTGCGCACGCCAGAGGCCCACCACCGCCTTGGCCTCCAGCCACTCGCCTTCGATGATCTCGCGCAGCATCTCCTGCGCATCGTGGAACAGCTCGCTGGCCTGCGTGCCGACGATCTCGTCTGTGAGGATCGCCGGATAGCGGCCGGCCAGCTCCCAGGCGTTGAAGAAGGGCGTCCAGTCGATGTAGTCGACCAGGGTGGCAAGTTCGACCTTGAGTTCGGTGACGCCGGGCACGCGCGGCGTCGGCGGCACGTAGTTGGCCCAGTCACCGCGGAAGCGCTGGCCGCGCGCGTGCTCCAGGCTGACCAGACGCTTGCCGTTGCCCTTCTGGGCGTGGCGGGCGCGGATGTCGGCGAAATCGGCCTCGTTGGCGGCGACGAAGCTGGCGCGCAGGTCGGCGCTGATCAGGCTCTGCGCCACGCCGACTGCGCGGGACGCGTCCTTGACCCAGACCGTGGGCGACTTGTAGTGCGGCGCGATCTTGAGCGCGGTGTGAGCACGCGAGGTGGTGGCCCCGCCGATCATCAGCGGCACCTCGAAGCCCTGCCGCTGCATCTCCTTGGCGACGTGGCTCATTTCCTCCAGCGAAGGCGTGATCAGGCCGGACAGGCCGATCAGGTCGGCCTTGACCTCGCGGGCGCGGTCGAGAATGGTCTGCGCCGGCACCATCACGCCCAGGTCGACCACCTCGAAGTTGTTGCAGGCGAGCACCACGCCGACGATGTTCTTGCCGATGTCGTGCACGTCACCCTTGACGGTGGCCATCAGGATGCGGCCGTTGTTGCGGCCGGCATCGCCCGAGCGCAGCTTCTCAGCCTCGATGTAGGGCAGCAGGTAGGCCACGGCCTTCTTCATGACGCGCGCCGACTTCACCACCTGCGGCAGGAACATGCGGCCCGCGCCGAACAGATCGCCGACCACATTCATGCCGGCCATCAGCGGGCCTTCGATGACCTCCAGCGGCTTGGCGAAGCCCTGCCGCGCCTCTTCGGTGTCGGTCTCAATGAATTCGTCGATGCCGTGCACCAGAGCATGCTTCAGGCGCTCGGCGACCGGATTCGCGCGCCAGGCCAGCTTGGCCGTGGTGTCGACCGCTTCGCCCTTGCCCTTCTTGTAGCGCGGGGCGATGTCCAGCAGGCGTTCGGTGGAGTCTTCTCTTCGGTTCAGTACCACGTCTTCGACGCGCTCGCGAAGCTCGGGGTCCAGGTCGTCGTAGATCGGCAGCGCACCGGCGTTGACGATGCCCATGTCCATGCCGGCGCGGATCGCGTGGAAAAGGAACACCGCGTGGATCGCTTCGCGCACCACGTTGTTGCCGCGGAAGGCGAAGCTGACGTTGGAGACGCCGCCGCTGACATGGCAGTGCGGCAGGGTCTGCTTGATGATGCGGGTGGCCTCGATGAAGTCCACCGCGTAGTTGTTGTGCTCGTCGATGCCGGTGGCGATCGCAAAGATGTTCGGATCGAAGATGATGTCTTCCGGCGGGAAGTCGAGCTTGTCGCGCAGCAGATGGTAGGCGCGGGTACAGATCTCGACCTTGCGCGCGCAGGTGTCGGCCTGGCCCTGCTCGTCGAAGGCCATGATCACCGCGGCCGCGCCGTAGCGCTGCACGAGGCGGGCCTGCTCCAGAAAGGCCGCTTCGCCTTCCTTCATCGAGATCGAGTTGACCACGCCCTTGCCCTGCAGGCAGCGCAGGCCCGCCTCGATCACGCTCCATTTCGAGCTGTCGACCATGACCGGAATGCGCGCGATGTCGGGTTCGGCGGCGATCAGGTTGAGGTAGGTCACCATCGCATTTTCGGCGTCGAGCATGCCCTCGTCCATGTTGACGTCGAGGATCTGGGCGCCGCTCTCCACCTGCTGGCGGGCGACTTCGACCGCTTCGTCGTAGCGCTGGTCGAGGATCAGCTTGCGGAACTGCGCCGAACCGGTGACGTTGGTGCGCTCGCCGATGTTGACGAAGTTGGTCTCGGGCGTGATGACCAGCGGCTCCAGTCCCGACAGCCGCGTGTAGCGGGGCGTGCTCATGCCGCGGCCTCCGTCGTCTGGCCGGTCAGCGCGCGCGGCGGGATCGCGCTGACCGCTTGGGCGATCGCGGCGATGTGTTCCGGCGTCGTGCCGCAGCAGCCACCGACGAGGTTGAGCAGGCCGGCTTCGGCGAACTCGCGAAGGGTGCCGGCCATTTCCTCCGGCGTTTCGTCGTAGCCGCCGAAGGCGTTCGGCAGGCCGGCATTCGGATGGGCGCTGACGTGGGTCGGCGCGACCTGCGCAAGGATGTCCACGTGCGCGCGCAGGTCCTTGGCGCCGAGTGCGCAGTTGAGGCCGATGGCGTGCGGCCGCGAATGCGCGAGCGAGTACCAGAAGGCTTCGGCGGTCTGGCCCGACAGCGTGCGGCCGCTGCGGTCGGTGATCGTGCCGGAGATCATCAGCGGCAGGCGCGCGCCGCGCTGCTGGAACACCTCTTCCACCGCGAACACGGCGGCCTTGGCGTTGAGCGTGTCGAACACGGTTTCCACCATGATGATGTCGGCGCCGCCGTCGATCAGGCCTTCGGTGGCTTCGCGATAGGCCGTTGCAAGTTCTTCGAAGCTGGTCGCGCGGAAGCCCGGGTTGTTGACGTCCGGGCTGATGCTGGCGGTGCGACTGGTGGGCCCGAGAATGCCGACCACGAAGCGCGGCTTGCCGGGTGCTTTCGCCTCGATCGCGTCGCAGCAGGCGCGGGCGAGCTTGGCGCCTTCGAAGTTCAGTTCGCGGGCGAGATGCTCCAGCTTGTAGTCGGCCTGCGACAGTGTGGTGCTGTTGAAGGTATTCGTCTCGATGAGGTCCGCGCCGGCTTCCAGATAGGCGGTATGGATGTCGGCAATGATCTGCGGCTGGGTCAGCGTCAACAGATCGTTGTTGCCCTTGAGATCGCAGCCGCAGCCCTCGCCGTGCGAGTGGCCCTCGTGTCCGCAGGGCGGCTGCGACTGCAGCGCGTCCAGTCCGTGCTTGAAGCGCTCGCCCCGGTAGGCGGCCTCATCCAGCGAATGGCGCTGGATCATCGTGCCCATGGCGCCGTCGATGATCAGGATGCGTTCCGCGAGTGCGGAGTCGAGCTGGGCGACGCGGTCGGGCTTGAACCAGGGCAGGGCGGTGTAGCTGGGCATTGCGGTGTTCCTTGGCAGCGCCTGGGGAGGGCGGGCGTTCGGGTTCGGAGAGGGGACGACAAGATGCGGCACGGGGCGCTGTCGATCGGGACCGGGGTGAGTTCGGGCTCACGCTGGGCCAGGGTTCACCCCATGCGGCACGGATGATGCCTGCGGCACAAAGTCGCGCGCACGAACGATCAGGTCTTGTGGGCGATCAGGGCGATGACCTCGAAGTGCGGAGGCCGGCGCTCGCGGGTGACGGTGCTGGCGGTCTGCACGGAGAGGCCGGCCTTCTCGGCGAAGCGCTTCAGTTCCTTTTCGCTGAAGCCAAGGTTGACGTGTCCATAGGGCGCCACCGCAGCCTGATGCTCATGTTTGGCCAGACTGGTCAGCAGCAGCCGACCGCCCGGTCGCAGCACGCGACCGGCTTCCGCCACGGCCTTGGCCGGCTTGTCGGCATAGGTCAGCGCATGCATGAGCACGACCAGATCGAAGCTGGCTTCGGCGTAGGGCAGGGCGTGCATGTCGCCTTCGACGACTTCAACGTTCGCGTGGCGCGACAGCCGCTCGGTGGCGGCGCTGACCACGCGGGCGCTGGAGTCGATGCAGACATAGCGCTTGGCGTGCGGCGCCACCAACTCGGCCAGCACGCCATCGCCGGAGGCGATGTCGAGCACCTCGCCGGGCCGCATCAGGGGCAGGGCGGAGCGCGCCAGCGCTTCCCAGGTGCGTCCGGGCGAATAGTGGCGCTCCATGTCGCCGGCCACGGTATCCGCCCAGTTCTCCTCGGCGGCGCGCAGGGCCAGCACCTCGGGCAGGCGCTCGGCGTCCTGGCGCAGCAGCGGATCGTCGGCGCCGCGGCACAGGGTGTCCCACAGCGCGCGCTCGGCCGGCGGCAGAGCCTCGTTGAAGCGGTAGTAGGCCGAGACGCCAGCGCGGCGATCCAGGACCAGCTCGGCCTCCTTCAGCTTGGCGAGGTGGGTGGACACCCGCGGCTGCGCCAGCATCGTGATCGAGGCCAGCTCGGCCACAGTCAGCTCCTCGCGCTCCAGCAGCGCCAGCAGGCGCACGCGCGTGGCATCCGCGAGCACGCGCAGGCAGGCCGACCAGGCATTCAGGTCCATGTGTATCGCTTCATCGGGATTCAAAGATGAAGCAGGGTAGGCAGGGGCCTGGAGTGCGTCAAGCTTTGCAGGGCTCGTGGCAGGTGAACCCCCGGCGATCGCGGCGCTTCTGGCGATGTCTCGGGTCGCTCGTGCGGGCGCTGATCCGGTGCGGCGAACGTGGCCGCCCGTGAAGGAGCTCCCGCAGTGGTCGGAGGGGTGCAGCGCCCGCAGGGTGTGGATCGACTCGGCACGAAACGAATCCCGAATCTCCGGCGTTCAATCCCCAGTCCCCAATCCCGGCTTCCATCGGCCTCCTGTCCACTTCGCCTTGATCCGGCGCGCCCCTGAACCGGGTTAAACTCGCGGAGTTTTCAAGCGCTCGTTTGAATTTCCCGCCTAAGCCAGGAGCCGCCATGGACTTCAACTTCACCGAAGAGCAGCTGATGATCCGCGACGTTGCGCGTCGCATCGCGCAGGAGAAGATCGCGCCCAGCGCCGAGCATCACGACCAGACCGGCGAATTTCCGCTCGCGAACATCCGCACGCTCGGCGAAGCCGGGCTGATGGGCATCGAAGTACCGGCGGAGTACGGCGGTGCCGGCATGGACCCGATCAGCTACGTGCTGGCCATGATCGAGATCGCCGAGGCCGACTGCGCCCACTCGACCATCGTCTCGGTGAACAACTCGCTGTTCTGCAACGGCATTCTGAAGTTCGGCACCGAGGCGCAGAAGCAGAAGTACGTCCGCGCGATCGCCGAGGGCGAGGAGATCGGCGCTTTCGCGCTGACCGAGCCGCAGTCGGGCTCGGACGCCACCGCCATGCGCTGCAAGGCCGCGAAGCAGGCCGACGGTACCTACGTGATCAACGGCAAGAAGAGCTGGATCACCTCCGGCCCGGTGGCCAGGTACATCATCCTGTTCGCCATGACCGACCCGTCGAAGGGGGCGAAGGGCATCACCGCCTTCATGGTCGACACGACCAAGCCGGGCTTCCACCGCGGCAAGACCGAGCCCAAGCTCGGTATCCGCGCTTCGGCCACCTGCGAAATCGAGTTCCAGGACTACGTGGCCACGCCGGACGAGGTGGTCGGCACGGAGGGCGAGGGGTTCAAAATCGCCATGGGCGTGCTTGACGCCGGCCGCATCGGCATCGCCTCGCAGGCCGTGGGCCTCGCCCGCGCCGCCTACAAGGCCGCGGTGGCCTACGTGAAGGAGCGCAAGAGCTTCGGCCAGCCGATCGGCTCGTTCCAGATGATCCAGGCCAAAATCGCCGACATGAAGTGCCGCCTCGACGCGGCCGAAATCCTGACCCTGCGCGCTGCCTGGGCCAAGGCCGAGGCGGACAAGGTCGGCGGCCGCTTCAGCACGGAAGCCTCGGTGGCCAAGCTCACCGCGTCGGAAGCGGCGATGTACATCACCCACCAGGCCCTGCAGATCCACGGCGGCATGGGCTATTCGAAGGAAATGCCGCTCGAGCGCTACTTCCGCGACGCCAAGATCACCGAGATCTACGAGGGCACCAGTGAAATCCAGCGCCTGGTCATCGCCCGCAACGAGACCGGGCTGCGCTGAACCCTTCCGCGCAGTGGGCCGCCGAGAGCGCGCCGGAGCAATCCGGCGCGTTTTCTTTTGCGTCGTGCCAGGGCTCCCAAAAGCCCTTTCGCCACGTATTCTTCCGCTGCTGCATCGACGGTCACACAGCGCGGTTCGCGCCGTCGTCAGCGCTTGAATCCACCCGCGAGGGGCGGTGGAGGCATGAACTGGGGGCTGCGTGGACCGATTTCTCGACATCGCACTTTCATTTCCGACGCTGATCCTGAGCGTGCTGCTGCTGGTGGCGGTGGCCTACTGGTTGCTGGGCCTGCTGGGACTGTTCGATTTCGAGGTGCTCGATCTGCCCGATGCGGGCGAATCGCTTGAGGCCTCGGGCGCGCTGAGCGCGCTGATGATCCGCTTCGGCCTCGGGGGGCTGCCGTTGGCGCTGATCTACACCGCCGTGGTGTTCTTCGCCTGGATCGCCTGCTACTTCCTCGTCTACTTCTGGCCATCGACCCTCGATTCCAGCCTGCTGCGCGTCGGCGCAGGCGTGATGCTGACGCCCGTGCTGCTGTTTCTCGCGCTTCCCTTTGCCGGCTTGGCCCTGCAGCCATTCCGCGGTCTGTTTGCTCGCGTCGAAGGCCGAAGCGCCGAGGGTCTGCTGGGCGAAACGGTTGTCATCCGTAGTCCCCTCGTGGACGAGCGCCAGGGCACGGCCACCTACAACGACGGCGGCGCTGGTCTGATCCTGCAGGTGCGCGCGCCGCCGGGCCAGTTCCAGCGCGGTGATGCCGCCCTGGTTGTCGAGTATCTGAGCCGGGACAACGCCTATCGCATTGCGCGTTCCTTGCCGGCCCCGGATTCCGTGTCCTCCATTTGATGCGCTTCGCCCGCGGCAGGCGCGGCTGAACCTGAAGACGCCCGAGCCGGACCGCGTTCTCCGATCCATCCTCCCCTTGCTGCGCCCCTACTGAACTCTCAAGACAAAGGCCCTCTCATGGACTTCGCCACCCTGATCCCCATCCTGATCGGCATCGGCCTCTTCCTGCTCGCACTGATCGTCCTGTTCGCGCTGTTCAAGGCCTTCTACATCAAGGTGCCGCAAGGCACGGCCCTGATCGTCAACGACATGTCCTCGATGCCGAAGGTGCATTTCACCGGCGCCCTGGTCTACCCGATCATCTACAAGAAGGAGTTCATGAAGATCTCGCTGATCACCCTTGAGGTGGATCGGCGGGGCAAGGACGGCCTGATCTGCCGCGACAACATGCGCGCCGACATCACGGTCGCGTTCTACCTGCGCGTCAACGAGACCCAGCAGGACGTGCTGAAGGTGGCCAAGGCCATCGGCGTCGATCGCGCGTCCGAGAAGAACGCAGTCAACGAACTGTTCAACGCCAAGTTCTCGGAGGCGCTGAAGACGGTCGGCAAGAAGATCGACTTCGTCAACCTGTTCGAGAACCGCCAGGAGTTCCGCGACCGCATCGTCGAGGTCATCGGCAATGACCTGAACGGCTATGTGCTGGAAGACGTCGCCATCGACTACCTGGAGCAGACCCCGAAGGCCTCGCTGGACCCCAGCAACATTCTGGATGCCGAGGGCATCCGCAAGATCACCGAGCTCACCGCCGCCCAGAACGTCATCACCAACGAGCTGGAGCGCAATGAAGAGCTGGCGATGACCAAGAAGAACGTCGAGACCAAGGAAGCGCTGCTGGCGCTGGCTCGACAGCAGGCCGATGCCGAAGCGCGGCAGGCGCGTGAGATCGCCACCATCAAGGCGCGCGAAGAAGCCGAGACCCTGAAGGTGCAGGAAGAAGAGCGCCTGAAGGCCGAGCAGGCGCGTCTCGCCGCGCAGGAGCAGATCGACATCCGCGAGCAGAACCGCCTGCGCGAGGTCGAGGTGGCCGAGCAGAACCGCCAGCGCGCGGTGATCATCGAGAAGGAAAAGGTCGAGCGCGCACGGGCGCTCGAAGTGGTGTCGCGCGAGCGCGAAGTCGAGCTGCAGCGCATCGAAAAGGAAAAGGCCCTGGAAGAGCAGCGCAAGCTGATCGCCAACGTCGTGCGCGAGCGCATCGCGGTCGAGAAGACCGTGGCCCAGGAAGAGGAGCGCATCAAGGAAGTGCGCGAGATCTCCGAGGCCGAGCGCGCCAAGCAGGTGGCGATCCTTGATGCGCAGGCCCGCGCCGAGGAAGAGCTGGTCAAGCAGGTCAAGCAGGCCGAGGCCGACGAGAGCAAGGCCAAGTACAAGGCCGTCGAGATCACCACCCTGGCGCAGGCCGAGCTGGAAGCCGCCGGCAAACAGTCCGAGGCCAAGCGCAAGATGGCCGAGGGCATCGAGGCCGAGCGCGCGGCGCCGGGCCTCGCCGATGCGCGCGTGCGCGAAGTCAACGCGGCGGCGCTGGAGAAGGAAGGTCTGGCCGAGGCCAAGGTCGTCGCCGAGAAGCTGGCCGCCGAAGCCCGCGGCGAGCAGGAGAAAGGCTTCGCGCAGGCGCGGATCATCGAAGCGCAGGCCGAGGCCAAGCAGAAGGACGGCTTGGCGGAAGCCAAGGTGCTGGAAGAGAAGCTGGGCGCTCAGGCGCGCGGCGAAGAGGCGCTGGGTGGCGCCAAGGCGGTGGCGATCCGCGAGGTCGGTCTGTCCGAAGCCGAGGTGCTGAAGCGTCGCTACGAGTCGGAAGCCGAAGGCCTGGTCAAGAAGTTCGAGGCGCTGTCCGGCCTGTCGGACTCGGCCCGTGCGCACGAAGAGTTCCGCATGCAGCTTGAGAAGAACTTCGAGCAGGCGATGGCCGCGATCGAAGCCAACAAGGACATCGCCCGCGAGCAGGCCGATGTGCTTGCGGCGGCACTGTCCAAGGCCAAGGTCGACATCGTCGGCGGCGGCGGCGAATTCTTCGAGACCTTCGCCAAGGCGCTCAGCGTCGGCAAGGCGATCGAAGGCGCGGTCGGCAAGAGCCCGGTGGTGCAGGACGTGCTGTCGAAGTTCCTGGGTGGCGGGGTGACGGCGGGGAAGGTGGCGGCGTTGAAGGCGGCGGAGGTTTCGACTTCGCAAAGCGCTGATGCTTCCGCTGCTGCCGACTCCCCGGAGCCGAAGGCCTAGCTTCCAGAGCCCCTCTCCCACCGGGAGAGGGGTTGGGGTGAGTGGCAGTGCAGGGCGTTCTCTATCGGCGTTCGATGCAGCGCTCTGCAGCCGCAGCATGCTGTCTCGGCGTTGAGACTGGTGCACGTCCAGCCCCTCACCCCAACCCCTCTCCCGTTGGGAGAGGGGCTTGAAGCGCGCTCCGGGCTTTGGCAAGGCGCGCGTCCCCCGCCTTACAGGTTGAATTCATGACCACACCCGAATCCCTCGTTGACCAGGCCGTCGCTGAAGGCGGCGCCTATGAAGTGCTGCGCGCGCGCCTGCTGGAGCAGGGCGGGCGTCTGCGTGGCCTGGCCGAAGGGCTGAATCGGCAGCGGCTGGAGGAATTCGGCAGCAGTGAGCTCAAGATCATCGGCCGC
>JBKCVA010000100.1:0-10293 GCA_046318115.1 Lysobacterales bacterium
ATGACGCCCGATCTCCCGCCATTCGATCCCGCCTGGCAGGTTGCGCCGCTGGCCTACGTCGAGAAGCTCGAAGCGCGTCCGATCGATACCGTCGAGCTGGTGGTGATCCACTGCACCGAACTGCCCGACCTCGCGGAAGCCCGCATCGCTGGCGAGCGGGTGCTCTATCCCAGCGGCACCGGCAACAGCGGCCATTTCTACATCGACCGCGACGGACAGGTGCATGTGTGGGTGCCGCTGGATCGTGTCGCCCACCACGTGCGTGGCCACAACGCGCGCTCGGTCGGCATCGAGCTGGTCAACCGCGGACGCTATCCGGACTGGCTGGCGAGCACCAGCCAGCGCATGGACCAGCCCTACACTGCCGAGCAGATCGCCGCCCTGCGAGCGCTGCTGGTCGATCTCCAGGCTCGCCTGCCGAACCTGCGCGAGATCGCCGGCCATGAGGACCTCGACACCGAACAGGTACCGGCCAGCGATGACCCGAGCCGGCGGGTCTTCCGCAAGCGCGATCCGGGCCCGCTGTTCCCGTGGGGCGAGGTGCTGGCCGAATCACCCCTCGTCCGCGTGGCCGCGCCCTCGGACAGGGACTGAACCAGGGCTCGACAGACAGGGTCGTATACTTCGCCTCCCCTTTGGTCCAGCCCGCCCCATGCATCCTCTGGTATCGGAACTGATCGATCTGCTTCGCCTGGAGCGTCTTGAAGTCAACCTGTTCCGCGGCGAGAGCCGCGATATCGGCACGCGCCGCGTGTTCGGCGGCCAGGTGCTGGGCCAGGCCATGTCGGCCGCCCAGCAAACGGTCACCGCCGAGCGCGCCCTGCACTCGCTGCACGCTTATTTCCTGCGCGCCGGCGACATCGAGCACCCGATCGTCTACCAGGTCGAGAACTCGCGCGACGGGGGCAGCTTCTCGGTGCGCCGGGTCACGGCAATCCAGCACGGCCAGCCGATCTTCGTAGCCTCCGCCAGCTTCCACCGCCCCGAGGCCGGGGTGAACCATCAGATCTCGGCGCCGGATGTCCCCAAGCCCGAAGACATCGACCCACCGTCGCCGATCTCGGCCGAAGCGCTGGCACAGCTGCCGGCGATCACCCAGCGCTGGCTCACCCGCAGCGGGCCCTTCGAGTTCCGTTCGGTGTATCCGCGCGACGAACTGCACCCGGCCAAGCGTCCGCCCTACAACCAGGTCTGGGTGCGGCTGATCGACCAGATTCCGGACGATCCGATCCTGCACCGCAGCCTGTTGGCTTATGTGTCGGACTTCCACCTGATCGGCACCAGCACCTTCCCGCACGGCATGTCCTATCTGTCGCGCGATATGCACATGGCCAGCCTCGACCACGCGATGTGGTTCCACCGCCCATTCCGCGTCGACCAGTGGCTGCTGTACGCCTGCGACAGCCCCAGCGCGCACGGCGCGCGCGGCCTCGCGCGCGGCAGCTTCTACACGCGCGAAGGCGTGCTGGTGGCCTCGACCGCGCAGGAAGGCCTGATTCGTCTGGTCGAAAAAGAGGGTTGAGGGATGCGCCAGATCTTCCGCTCGCGCCGGCTGGAGAACGTCGAGGGGGTGGCGCGCCTGCTCGGCGAGCATGGCATCGAGACCCACATCAGCCAGCCGCGCTCGTACAAGGGCAACCGTCGTCGACAGTTCAGCTTTGCTGACCATAACGCCAGCGAATCTTCGCTGTGGATTGTCCGCGGCGATGACATTTCCCGCGCGCGCCAGGTCATGGCGGAGGCAGGCCTGCTACAAACCGAACGCGCAGAGGCAAGCTTTGTCCTACAGGGTCACAACCGAACAGCGACTCCTGAAAACAAGCGTCACAGCACCGCGCGCAAGATTCGCCTCGCCCTGCTTGTGATCGTGGTTGTGCTGGCCTCCGTGCACGTGGCCCGCTGGATGATCGGCATCGGCTGATCCAAGGCGCACAAAAGAAGAAGGCGGCCGCAGGGCCGCCCCTTCCTTCATGCACTTCGCCGCGCCGTGCTCACTGGGCCGGCAAAGGCGCCAGCTTGGAGAGCAGTTTGAGCAGGGTCTGGCGATCACGCGGACCCAGCACCTCGAACACCTTGTCGTCAGAGGCCTTGGCCACGTCAACCAGCTTCTCCAGAGCCTTCAGGCCGCGTGGCGTCGCCACCAGGCTGTGCGCACGACGATCGCCCGGCATCGGCCTACGCTTCACCTGGCCCCGGTTCTCCAGTTCATCGACCAGCACGACGGCGCCGGAGCGGGCGATGCCCAGCGCGCGCGCGAGGTCAACCAGCTTCAGGCCTGGACGCTCGGCCACGATCATGAGCGCCATCATGCGGGTGGGCGTACTGTCATGCGCATTCAGTTGCGCGGCAAGCACTTCCGAGGCGACGGACTCGGCGCGACGGAGGGAAAGGCCGAGGAGTTCATCAAGGCGGGAGGTCCCTGCCGGCATCTCGCCGGCCTGTAGGTCGGCGGCTTCGTTGGCCGCAGCTTCTGCTTTTCGTTTGCTCATTGTTTTCACCGATGGTCTTGGGCACGTAGGCGAGTCCGGATGCCCCGCGAGGGGCTGGAAAGCGACGTCAAGGAATTGGCCCGGAGCACGCCTTGCGGAGCCTGCATGCACAAATCGTTCCATACCAGCCCGGTTGACTTCGCGCGAGGCTTCCGAGCACGCAGACACCGCAGCCGTCGCACTGTTCCAAACGCGAAAAGACGCGTTCAGACGTCATTCGCGCAGCACCGCATGGGGCCGGACTCGTCGCCAGCGCCCATGACTTCCGGCAGGAAGGCGTCTCGCCGGGGCAAGGGCGCCCACGAGAAGCGCCGGGCTTGCCAGCCCATGCCGCGCATCCGAGCATGTGCGGTGTCACACGGCGCCCGCGCCCCCGTCGGGCGCTGCGTTCCCCCACTCCACCGGCTGCGCATGAACACCGAAACCCTGGACATCGTCATCTCGGAACACCTCCCGCGCGCCCAGAGCGGCGACCGTGCCGCTTTCGGACGCATCGTCGCCGCATGCCAGAACTCGATCTCCGCGATCGCCCTGGCCATCGTCCGAGACGTGCCGACAAGCCAGGACATCGCCCAGGACGCCTTCATCAACGCCTGGAACAACCTGCCGCAGCTGCGCAGCTCGGGCAGTTTCCTGCCATGGCTTCGCCAGATCACCCGCAACCTCGCTCGCGACCACCTGCGTCGGCGCGCCAGCGAGAAGCGCTACAACGGCGATATGGACGACATTCTGGCGGTGGTGGCGGACCCCACCCCCGATGCACCCGAACTGCTGTCTCGCCAGCACGAGGAGGAGATCGTCGCCGAGCTGATCGACGAACTCCCCGAGGACACCCGCGAGATCCTTCTCATCTACTACCGCGAAGGCCAGAGTTCGAAGCAGGTCGCACAGCTTCTGGGCATGCAGGACGCCGCCGTGCGAAAGCGCCTGCAGCGCGCCCGCGACTCACTTCGCGCCGACATGCTGAAGCGCATCGGTGAATTCGCCCGCAGCACGGCGCCCGGCGTGGCCTTCACTGCACTGGTCGTGGGCGGGCTGTCGATGGCGCCGGGTGCGGCAATCGCTGCCACAGCGGCCGGCGGTTTTTTCGCCAGCAAGAAGGCCGGGCTGGCCGCCGGCGGCGGCGGCAAAGGCCTGTCGAATCTGCTCTATGGCGGCGCCAGCGCCGGCAAGGGCGCGGGCAAGGTGCTGATCGGAGCGGCCGGCAGCGCGCTGTTCGCCCTGGTGGCCGGCATTGCTGGGGTGGTGTTCGGCGTGCGCCGCTACTGGATCACAGCCATCGACGAAGAGGAAAAGCGCTCTCTAACGCGCTACTCCGCGGTCGCCATCGCCGTGGTCGTGCTGTTTGCCACAGGCATGTTCTTCTCCGGCCTCGAAGGCGATCCCGTGGTGCCGGGCCTGGTGTTCATCGTGATGATGGGCGCCGTGGGCGCCATGAACCTGCTCTGGCTGCCGCGACTGCTGGAGCGGCGCCACGAAATCGAGCGCCGTCGCGATCCCGGCCGCGCCGAACTCGAACGCATGGCGGAGCGTCGCTACGCGATCTGGAGCATGCTTGCCGGCATGCTGTTGGGCCTGGTCGCGCTCGGCATCGGCCTGCTGACCGCCACGCCGACAGGTTAGGCCCCGCCACAGGGAACACCTCGCCGCATGAGCGCCGCCGGCTCGATCCGCATCTATCAGACCACGGAGCACGCGTGTGGCTACTGGCCTGAGCGGCGCGCGCGCGACATCGTGCTCGACCCCGACAGCCGCGTCCTGCCGGCCGTGTATCCGGCCGCCTTGGCGCAGGGTTTCCGTCGCTCCGGCGGCCATGTGTACCGGCCACAGTGCGCGAGCTGCATGGCCTGTGTGCCGGTTCGCATCGACGTAGCGGCCTTCCTGCCCAATCGCAGCCAGCGGCGCTGCCTTCAGCGCAACGCAGACCTGCGCCTGGCCGACTCGCCGCCAGAGCGCAGCGAGGCGGTGTTCGCGCTGTACCAGCGCTACCTGCGCAGCCGCCACGCGAAGGGAGGTATGGACGAGCCGCGTCCGGAGGATTTCGACGGCTTTCTCTCTGCCCCCTGGAGTCCAACACGCTTTCTGCGCTTCCAGCTCGACGACGGTCGGCTGCTGGGCGTCGCGGTCTGCGATCTGCTGCCCAACGGGCTTTCGGCCGTCTACACCTTTTTTGAACCCGAAGAGCGATCGCGCGGCCTGGGCACCTGGGCCATCCTCAAGCAGGTCGAATGGGCGCGCCAACTCGGACTGCCCCATGTCTACCTGGGCTTCTGGCTGCAGGGTCATCCCAAGATGGACTACAAGCGGCGCTTCTCGGGGCTGGAGCAGTTGCGCCACGGTGATTGGGAAACACTGACGACTGATCGCGTGTGAGAGACCTGCGCCAACCGCGGCCGCCTTTGGCTGCCACTCGCGGCAGCGCGCTACGCGAATGCCGCGGTCACTCGCTCGCCAAACTCCCACGAATTCACGCACCGCGCTTCGCCACGAACGCCGAAGGACGCCCTCGCTGCGGCGTCTGCGGCTTTTCGCACGCCCCGAGGTCCGAGAGCACGGGGTTCGCCGGGTCGAGACGGCCGCCAACCGCTGCCGCCCAATAGCCTCTGCGCCACGGACGACGGCTCAGGACTGCAGGCGATCACGCAGGAAGGCTCGGGCGAAGCGCAGGTCGCGATTGACCGTGGCCAAAGAAACATCGAGCACCTTGGCCACTTCCTCATGTTCGAGGCCGACAAGGTAGGTGAGTTCGACGACATCAGCCTTGCGCGGGTCGTTCGCGCGCAGTTCGAGCAGGGCCTCGTGCAGGGTTTCCGCTTCGCCGAAATCGGGAGCAGGTTCGCTCTCGGCCGCACGGAAGGTCACTCGCAGCTGTCCACCTCCGTGCTTGGCTGCCAGTTGCCTGCGGCCCATGTCAAACAGCAGGTTGCGCATGGCCACGGCGACGGTGCGGAAGAAGTGCACGCGGTCGACCCAATCGACGTGCGCTTCCAGCAGGTTGATGACCAGCTCGTTCGCAAGCTCGGTGGGCTCGATCCCGTTCGCCGGGTTCGCGCGCAGCTTGTTGGCAGCGAGCAGGCGCACGCGGTCGTACACGATTTCCAGCACGGCCTCGGCTGCCGGCGGCTCGCCGGCGCTCCACGCGCGGAGAAGGCGCGTCAGCTGCTGGCGGTCGGTATCGATGCCCATGGCGAGCTCTGCTGGGGGGGACGGCGCGCGCAGTCTAGCGCGCCCGGCCTGCACACTTCGCGCCGGGTGAGGCGGTCTAGAATCGCGGGTTTTCCCGCGCGCAGCGGCCTCGCACGGCCCTGCCCCCGCCCGGACACCGCATTGAACGCATCGAACGTCGCTACTGCCCTGCTCTCGCCGCCCCTGCCTGCCGCCGGCCAACAGCGCGCCTACTGGCGCGCACCCTCCAGCCCCAGTGCGCTCGCGCTGGCGGTGGCCGAGGCCGCGACGCGACACAACGGCCTGCTGATCGCGATCACCCGCGACAGCTTCCATGCGCAATCGCTGGAAGCCGAGCTCGCAGTGTTCGCCCGCGGCCTGCCGGTGCTGCACTTTCCCGACTGGGAAACCCTGCCCTACGACCCCTTCAGCCCGCATGCCGAAATCGTCAGCCAGCGCATCGCCACGCTCTACCGCCTGCCCGGCGTGCAGCGCGGCCTGCTGGTGGTGCCGATCGGCACCCTGATGCAGCGGCTGGCGCCGGTCAGCTTCATCAGCGGCAGCTCGCTGGTGGTGAAGAACAGCCAGCGCCTCGACCTCGATGCCGAGAAGCTGCGCCTGCAGTCCGCCGGCTACCGCAACGTGCCGCAGGTGCTGGACCCGGGTGACTTCGCGGTGCGCGGCGCCCTGCTCGACATTTTCCCCATGGGCAGCCCCGAGCCGTATCGCATCGAGCTGCTCGACGACGAGATCGACTCGATCCGCACCTTCGACCCGGAAAGCCAGCGCAGCCTGCACAAGGTCACGGAAGTGCGCCTGTTGCCGGCGCGCGAGTTCCCGCTGGACGAGGCCGCCTCGAAACGCTTCCGCGCCACGCTGCGCGAGCGCTTCCCGATCGACCCGCGGCGCTGCCCGCTTTACCAGGACATGAAGGAAGGCGGCGCCGCCGCCGGCATCGAGTACTACCTGCCGCTGTTCTTCGACCAAACCGCCAGCCTGTTCGACTACCTGGGCGCTGACGCGCTCTGCCTGCTGGGCGAGGGCGCACTTGAGGCCGCCGAAGCATTCTGGAAGCAGGCCAGCGAGCGCTACGAGCAGCGCCGCCACGACATCGAGCGCCCGCTGCTGCCGCCGGACGAGCTCTTCCTGGCGCCAGAAGCCCTGCGCCAGAAGCTCAACGGCGTGCGCCGCATCGAGGTCTGCGGCCGCGCGCATCCGCGCTTCGATGAGGCATCGGCGCTCGGCGATGCGCCCGCACCGGCGACGCCGATCACCCGCCAGAACGAAGCCAGCGGCACCGCCCTGCGCAGCCTGCTGTCGAGCTATCCGGGGCGGGTGCTGATCGCTGCCGACTCCGCGGGCCGCCGAGAGGCGCTGATCGAACAGCTCGGCGCGCTCGATCTGAAGCCGGCCACGGTGGCCGACTGGTCGGCCTTCGCCGCCGCCGACGGCCCGCGCTACGCCATCACCGTGGCGGCCCTGGAAGACGGCTTCAGCATCGTCGAGCCATCCCTGTGCGTGCTTACCGAGCGCCAGCTCTACCCCGAGCGCGCCTCGCAGCCGCGCCGCCGCAAGCGCGCCGGCCGCGAGCCCGAGGCGATCATCCGCGACCTCGGCGAGCTGGAGATCGGCGCGCCGATCGTTCATGAGGATCACGGCGTCGGCCGCTACCGCGGGCTTGAGGTGCTGGACGTCGGCGGCAGCAAGACCGAGTTTCTCGCCATCGAATACGCCAAGGGCGACAAGCTCTATGTCCCGGTGGCGCAGCTGCACCTGGTCAGCCGCTATGCCGGCGCCTCCCCCGAAATGGCGCCGCTGCACTCGCTGGGCGGAGAGGCCTGGGAAAAGGCCCGCCGCAAGGCCGCCGAAAAGGTCCGCGACGTCGCCGCCGAGCTGCTGGAGATCCAGGCCAAGCGGCAGGCGCGGCAGGGACTTGCGATCGACATCGATCGCCCGCAATACGAGCAGTTCGCCGCCGGCTTTCCCTTCGAGGAAACCCCCGACCAGCTGCAGGCCATCGAGGCCGTATTGACCGACCTGCAGTCCAGCCTGCCCATGGACCGCGTGGTCTGCGGCGACGTCGGCTTTGGCAAAACCGAGGTCGCTGTACGCGCGGCGTTTGCCACCGCCATGAGCGGTCGTCAGGTCGCGGTGCTGGTGCCCACCACCCTGCTGGCGGAGCAGCACTACCGCAACTTCCGCGACCGCTTCGCCGACTGGCCGATCCGCGTCGAGGTGCTGTCGCGCTTCAAGACCGCGAAAGAGATCAAGGCCGAGCTGGAGAAGCTGGCCGAAGGCAAGATCGACGTCATCGTCGGCACCCATCGCCTGCTGCAGGCCGACGTCAAGTTCAAGGATCTGGGCTGCGTCATCGTCGACGAGGAGCAGCGCTTCGGCGTGCGCCAGAAGGAGGCGCTGAAGGCCATGCGCGCCGAGGTGCATCTGCTGACGCTGACCGCCACACCGATTCCGCGCACCCTGAACATGGCCATGAGCGGCCTGCGCGATCTCAGCATCATCGCCACCCCGCCGGCGCATCGTCTGGCGGTGCAGACCTTCATCGCGCAATGGGATGCCAACCAGCTGCGTGAGGCATTCCAGCGCGAGTTCGCGCGCGGCGGCCAGGTCTATTTCCTGCACAACGAAGTCGACAATATCGAGCGCATGCAGCGCGACCTGCTGGAGCTGGTGCCCGAGGCGCGCATCCGCATCGCCCATGGGCAAATGCCCGAGCGCGAGTTGGAGCAGGTGATGCTCGACTTCCACCGCCAGCGCTTCAACGTGCTGCTGTGCACGACGATCGTTGAAAGCGGCATCGACATCCCCAGCGCCAACACCATCATCATCAACCGCGCCGACCGCTTCGGCCTGGCCCAGCTGCACCAGCTGCGCGGCCGCGTCGGCCGCAGCCACCATCGCGCCTACGCGTACCTGGTCATCCCCGACCGCAAGGCGATCACCAAGGACGCCGAGAAACGCCTCGAAGCCCTGGCCTCGCTGGAGGAGCTGGGCGCCGGTTTCACGCTGGCCACCCACGACCTGGAGATCCGCGGCGCCGGCGAGCTGCTGGGCGAAGGCCAGAGCGGCCAGATCGCGGAAGTCGGCTTCAGCCTCTACACCGAGCTGCTCGAACGCGCGGTGCGCAGCATCAAGCAGGGCAAGATTCCCGACTTGGACGGCCACAGCGAGCACGGCGCCGAAGTGAGCCTGCACATTCCGGCGCTGATCCCTGACGACTACCTGCCCGACGTGCACACGCGGCTCACCCTGTACAAGCGCATCGCCAGCGCCCCGCATCGCGAGGCCCTGCACGAGCTGCAGGTGGAGATGGTCGACCGTTTCGGGCTGCTGCCCGACCCGGCCAAGCACCTGTTCGCGGTCACCGAGCTGAAGCTTGATGCCACTGCACTTGGGATCAAGAAAGTCGAGATGGGCGAACGCGGCGGCCGCGTGCAGTTCGAGAAGCAGCCCAAGCTCGACCCGATGAACATGATCAAGCTCATCCAGAGCCAGCCACGCGTGTTCGCGATGGAGGGGCCGGACAAGCTCAAGCTCAAGCTGGAGCTTCCGGATGCCCCATCGCGACTGCGCACCGCGCGAGATCTGCTGGCTGCGCTGGGAGGAAGGGCCGCCTGAGCTTCAGCCTTGAACGCCTCTCTGCGCCGTGTCGCAGCGCCGCTGTTCAGAGCCAGACCTGAATCCGAACGCTGGTCGCCTTTGCTGGAGCCCACTCGCAGGCACGCGCGGACTGCGCGCCCCGCGCTCACGGTGCGGGGCGCGAGCACGCTCGCCCCTGCACTCAGCAGGCCCTCGTGAGAGAGACGACAGATCTGGTAAGAGGCCCCCGCTTCTTTCGGGCGCCTGAGGTGCCTTGCACCCGGGCAGGCTGCGCAGGTCTAGCGGGCGGAGGCATCGCGACGCGTCGAACTCGCCGTCGAGCGTACCGCTTTTGCAGCCGTTGCGGCCAGGACGAGGGAGCCAAGCGTCAGGGTCACGAGCAAGGAGCCAAACCAGGCGTCTGCTGTCACGAACGCATTGCTGAGCATGCCGCCCACGCGGGAAAGCGGGTCTTGCTCGAGCGCGAGCCACAACAGAAATCTGCCCTGCAACCAAATCACGACCAGGGACGAACACACGCCGGCAACCCCGGCCATTGGCCACCCCTTGGGAAATCGACCCGCCGAAATCGCAATCGCCAGGCAGCCCGCCACGCTGGGAGGCAGGAGATAGGCGAGGTAGTACGGCCACGCGGGCAGAGACACTCCCACCGGCAACAGGGCCAGCACAACCGCTGAGTTCATCAGCCAGAACGCGATGCACCAAGCTGGAGACATGAGCTTCATGCGCATTGGAAATGCCGCGATCTATGCCTCTTGACCTTGCTGCACGTTGATCCACCGCAGGCCGGCTGGGGAGGCTTCGGGTTCGAGGATACACCGCGCCGCGCTGCGCTCCGTCGTTCGGCCGCCGTACTCGCGTGCTCCATCCGCAGGCATCGCCGCGAGCGCGGAGCCACGAACCAAGCGCCGCCCTTGCCCCGAGCTCTGCGACGTCACTGATGGGCAGAGGTCGGCCTCAGTGCCTGTTCAAGGCTCTGCCGTCCGTGCAAGCCCAGCGATCGCGCCGGGGGCGCCGCGGC
>JBKCVA010000101.1:0-6839 GCA_046318115.1 Lysobacterales bacterium
CCCACCCCATGGGCCTCGCGACGAAGTCGGGTCGAGCGCAGCGACGCGCCTGGGTGGGTCAAGAACCACCCTGTGCGGGGAACGGGTGGCTGATGCATGGACCGCGTCGCCGACCGTTCCCCACGCCGTAAAGCCGCTGATCACATTTTTCATGCAGCCGCGTCTGGCCCCGGGCACGCTCACTGTGCACACGTATCCGGGGAGACCACCATGACCGCTTCGCGCAATCTGCCTTCCGCTCTGATCGACACCTATCTCGCGCCTTCACAGGCTTTCGCCGCCCTGCGCGAGCGTCCCGCCTGGGCCTGGGCGGCGCTGCTGCTGGTGGCGCTGGCCACGGTCGCCTCCACCTATACCCTGTTCGGCGGCATGACGCCGGAGTGGATCGTCGAGCAGCAGATGGCCGCGCAGCCTGACATGCCGGCCGACCAGGAGGCCGCGATGCGCGCGCAGATGCAGCAGATCGCGCCGGTGACCGCGCACTTCGCGGCGGGTGGCAGCGTGGTCGCGCTGCCGATCTTCGCCCTGCTGTTCGCCCTGGTCTACTTCGCCGGCGAGCGCCTGCTGAGCCGCGAGCGCAACAGCTTCGGCCGCTGGTTCGCGGCCTCGTGCTTTTCGATGCTGCCGATGGTGATCAGCGCGCTCGGCCTGATCGCGCTGGTGCTGGTGCGCGGCGGCGGCAATCTGCCGATGGACCTCGGCAACTACGCCAGCCTCAACGCGCTCATCTTCGGTATCCCGGCCGACGGCAAGGGCTACACCCTGGCCAGCAGCGTCAACCTGTTCTCGTTCTGGAGCCTGTTCCTGGTGGCCGTGGCCGCGCGCGTCTGGAGCGGCCTCGGCTGGGGCAAGGCCCTGCTGCTGGCGGCTCTGCCCAGCCTGCTGATCTACGGCCCGTGGCTGGCCATCGTGCTGGCGAAGGGCTGACCCCATGCGCAAGCCTCTCATCGCTCTCGCCATCGCCGCGGGCCTCGGTCTGGTGCTCTGGGCCGGTTCGCGCGGTGGCCAGCAGGCGCCGCAGGTCGATGTGGCCGAAGTGGAGCGCGGCGCGCTCAACGACACCGCGCTGGCCTCTGGCAATCTGGTCTACGAAACCCAGATCCAGCTGCGTTCGGAAGTCACCGGCCGCGTCGCCGAAGTGCTGGTCGAGGAAGGCCAGCGCGTGCAGCGCGGCGATCTCCTGATGCGCCTCGATCAGGAAGCCTTCCAGGCCGATCTCGATTCCGCCGATGCCGGCGTGCGCGCCGCCGAAATCGAGATCCGCTCGCGGCGCGCCCGGCTCGCCGATCTCTCGCGCCAGCTGGAGCGCCAGCGCACGCTGCGTGAGCGCGGGCTGGTCGGCCAGGACGGCTTCGAACAGCTGCAGAGCCAGCACGAGATCGCCCGCATCGCGGTCGAGGCCGGTGAGCAGACCCTGGCGCAGGCGCAGGCGCAGCGCGAGCTGTCGCGCGATCGCCTGCAGCGCACGCTGTTCACCGCGCCGATCGACGGTCTGATGGTCTCGGTCGACGTCAAGCCGGGCGAAACCGTGATTGCCGGCACCACCAATATCGTTGGCTCGGACCTGATGGTGCTGGCCGATCCGTCGGTGCTGCTGGCCGAGCTGCGCGTGGACGAGGCCGACATCGCGCGCGTGCAGCTTGGCCAGAAGGTCGAGGTCTTCGCCGCCGCGCATCCGAACACGCCGCTGCTGGGCAAGGTCGTGCAGATCGGCACCTCGGCGCGCGCCGCCACCGCCCTGCAGGGTGCGAGCAGCAGCCTGAGCTTCAAGGTGCGCGTGCAGCTGGAGCCGAGCGCGCTGAGCCTGCACCCGGGCATGAGCTGCCGAGCCGAGATCGAAACCGCGCAGGGCGAGCCCGGCCTGAACGTGCCGGTGGCGGCGGTGCGCAAAGAGGGCGAGCAGCACTACGTCTGGCGCCTCAGTGCGGAGCAGACCGCAGAGCGCGTCGAGGTCGAGGTCGGCATGGCCAACGACTTCTCGCAGGAAGTGCGTGGCGAACTCAAGGAAGGCGATCGCGTGGTCACCGGCCCGGGTCGGGTGCTGGCCTCGCTCAGCGCTGGCCAGGCCCTGCGTCTGCGCGAGGGCGCCAGCGCCGAGGCTGCCGATGCCACCGAGAGCGAAACCGAGGGCGAGGACGAATGAGCGCGCAGCCGCTGCCAAATGCCAGCGAGGTGATCCGCCTTGAAGGCGTGCGCAAGCGCTACCGCATGGGCGACAGCGAGTTCATGGCGCTGGACGGCATCGATGTCGCGATCGAAGCCAACGAGTACGTCGCCATCGTCGGCCCCTCGGGTTCCGGCAAATCGACGCTGATGAACATCCTCGGCTGCCTCGACGTGCCCAGCGAGGGCCGCTATCTGCTGCGCGGGCGCGACGTGGCGAAAATGGACGAGACCGAACTCGCGCACGAGCGCAACCGCTCGGTGGGCTTCATCTTCCAGAGCTTCAACCTGCTGCCGCGGGCCTCGGCCCTGGCCAACGTCATGCAGCCGCTGGTCTACCGGGTGATGTCGCGCGGCGAGCGCCGCGAGCGGGCGCTGCACGCGCTGGAACGGGTGGGGCTCGCGCAGCGGGTGAACCATCTGCCCAACCAGCTCTCCGGCGGCCAGCGCCAGCGCGTCGCGATCGCGCGCGCCCTCGTCACTGAGCCGACTATCCTGCTGGGCGATGAGCCCACCGGCAACCTCGACAGCCGCACCACGGTGGAGATCATGGCCCTGTTCGATGCGCTGCATGCGGAAGGCCACACCATCCTGCTGGTGACCCACGAGCAGGACATCGCCGACCACTGTCGACGCAGCCTGCGTCTGGTCGACGGCCGCATCGTCGAGGACCGCCGCCAGCGCGGACGCGCGGGGGTCGCCCATGGCCAGCACTGACAGCAGGCGCGGCGTGCCGGCGGTGATCGAGTCGGGCCTCATGCATGCCGTGCTCGAAGGCAGCTTCGCGGCGATCGCGGCGATCCGCGCCAACGCCCTGCGCAGCGCGCTGACCGCGCTCGGCATCATCATCGGCGTGGCCGCGGTGATCGCCGTGGTGGCGGTGATGCAGGGCCTTTCGAGTTCGGTCACCAAGCAGCTCGATGACCTCGCCTCGGACATGGTCATCGTCAGCGCCTACACGCCGCGCCAGCAGGCCATGCTGGGCCTGCGCAACACCCTGTCGAGCGAAGACTTCCTGGCCGTGCGCGAGCGCGTGCTTGAGGTCGAGGACATGACCGCGGTGACCCAACCCATCGGCCTCGGCGGACAGATCCGCAGCGCCACTTCGACCACCAGCGCGCAGATCCTCGGCACCGTCGCCAACTACCAGCACGTGGTGCGGGTGTATACCGATCAAGGCCGCTTCATCTCCGACAGCGACGATGCGCGCCGCCGTCGCGTGGTGGTGCTGGGCACGACCGTGGTCAAGGACCTCGAACTCGGCGACAACCCGGTGGGCCAGTTCGTGCAGATCGGCGGCGAGTGGTTCCGCGTGATCGGCGTCGGCGAGGAGCGCGGCACGCTGTTCGGGTTCGATCAGGACAACTACGTGTTCGCGCCCTTCTCGACCCTGCGTTCGCTGTCGGCACCCGGCGCGCCCGAGGACGTGCAGATCTACTTCCGACCCAAGGCCGGTGGCGACGTCAAGCAGCTCGAAGCGCAGGTCAAGCAGGTCATCCGCGCGCGCCGCGGGCTGGCCAAGGACGCGCCCGACCCGGTGCAGTTCCAGACCGCCGAGCGCACCCGCGAGAGCTTCGACAGCATCGTCAGCGGCGTGACCCTGGTGGCCGGCGCCGTGGTCGGCATCAGCCTCCTGGTCGGCGGGATTGGGGTGATGAACATCATGCTGGTCTCGGTCACCGAGCGCACCCGCGAGATCGGCATCGTCAAGGCGCTGGGCGCCACGCCGCGCTTCATCCTGCTGCAGTTCCTGGTGGAGGCGCTGGTGCTCAGCCTGTTCGGCGGCCTGATCGGGCTCGCGCTCGGCTGGGGTTTCGCCTTCCTGCTGAGCGCGGTGGTGCCGGGCCTGAGCGGCGCCTCCGTGCCCGGTTGGGCGGTGCTGCTCTCGTTGGGCTTCACGACGGCGATTGGCGTCATCTTCGGCCTCGCACCGGCGGTGAAAGCGGCGCGGCTCAATCCCATCGAGGCGCTGAGGTATGAGTGAGAAGCCGGGATTTGGGATTGGGGATTCGGGAATGGTCTGTGGGCCGGCAGGTGAGGCGCCATGGCGGCCGATCCATGCAGGTCGGTGCCTTGGCTCCCCTCTCCCCTCGCGGGAAGCGGAGGAGAGCGCTTGTCGGCTGCCGGTGGCAGCCGACGCGCTCTGGAGCCCGAGCGAAGCGAAGGCGGGCTGGGGGAGAGGGGGCGGACGCTCGCGGCGAGGTTTCTCCCCCTCTCCCCAACCCCTCTCCCTCAAGGGGAGAGGGGCTCGAAGTCAGGCGTCTTTCGGATACCGGAGTCTCGCCCTCGAACGCCAAGATCCGATCGGTGCGGAGCGATTCCCGAGCTCCCCTTTCCCCTCGTGGTAGAGGGGCTCGATGTGTCGCTCTCTTCCGGTATCGGAGACCGGGTTTCGCTCGCTCGATCGAGCTCCGCCGCCTCGTTCGCGATGCGGTGGTTGCGAAGCGCGGGACGCGCTTCGGTTGGGGCGCGTTCGCGCGTCCCGTCGCGCCGCGCGCAGGGACGCGCGCGGGCGACATCTTGTTTGCGGCCTGCGCGATGATGCGCGGGCCTGAAGATCACTGAGAGCCCATGCACACCGAGGCCACGCCGCCATCCACGCTGAGGACCCTGCTGCAGGGCTGGCGGCGCACCCTGTTCCGCGCCTCGCCGGCGTACTGGGCGCTGCAGGCGGTCGTGTTCGTGGGCTCGATCCTGGTCAGCGCCGTCCTGCTGCAGAAGATCGTGGGGTCCGGCGGCGCCAGCAGCCAGGCCTGGATCGCGCGCATGGCGCTGGAGGCCTGGGTGTTCTTCCTGGTCACCCATGCGGGCCTGCGGCCCGCGCTGCGACTGTTCTTCTTAGGTCAGGTGCCACGCTGGCCGGCGTGGCTGGGCCTGCTCGCATGGATCCTCGTCCTCTCTCTGCTTTCGCTCGGTGCGACACTTGCCATCGACTCGCTGAAGCTGATGCAGGCCGGGACCATCACCTCGGTGCGCTTCGATTCCGAGGGCGCGGAGTTTGGCGTCAGCATCGAGGGCGCGCAGTTCTACGTGCTGGCGGTCGCCAACCTCGCCTCCACGCTGTGCGTGTGGACGGCGCTCTACCTCGGCTGGCATGCGTTCCGCCAGCGTCGTCGCCTGCAGCAGCAGGTGCGCCAGGCGCGGCTCGACCAGCTGACCCGCCAACTCAATCCGCATTTCCTGTTCAACGCCTTCAACACCATTCGCGGCACCATCTTCGAGGACCCTCAGCGGGCGGCCGATCTGGTGACCCAGCTGTCGGAGCTGTTCCGCTTCCATCTTTCGCAGGCCGAGCGCAGCACGCAGACGCTGGAAGAGGAATGGCGGCTGGCGCAGCGCTACCTCGCCATCGAGCAGGCGCGACTGGAACAGCGTCTGCGGGTGAACCTCGATCTCGACCCGATCTGCATGAGCCGCAGCCTGCCCTCGCTGGCCCTGCTGCTGCTGGTGGAGAACGCCATCAAGCACGGTATCGCGCCGCGGCCGGAAGGCGGTGAGCTGTTGATCCGCGCGCGCCCGCAGGCCGACCACTGGTGGCTGGAGGTCGTGAACCCGCTGTCCTCCGACGCGCATGCCGACGGCACCCGAACCGGGCTCGCCAACCTGCGCGAGCGACTGCAGCTGGGCTATGGCGATGCGGCGCGGCTGGAGCTGCAGGCGCTGAGCACCCAGTTCCGTGCACGGCTGTGCCTGCCCTGGCGTTCAATCGGGGAGGGCGCATGAAGCGACACCTCTGCCTTTCGGCCACGTCGCCCGCCTCCGCGTCGACGCTCACGCTTACGCGGCCCGGTGGGCCGGGACCCACGACTGCTACCGCGCGCACGAGTGTCGGGCGGGAGCCCGCATGAGCGCCCGCATCCGCACCCTGCTGGTCGACGACGAGCGCCTCGCCCGAGCCGAGCTGCGGCGCCTGCTGGCGGTGCATCCGCAGATCGAGATCGTCGGCGAGGCCACGCATGCGCAGGAGGCGCTGGCCGCGCTGGAGCAGCTGCAGCCGGACCTCGCCTTTCTCGACATCCAGATGCCCGGCATGAGCGGGCTGCAGCTGGCCGAGCACATCGAGGACCGCTGCCAGTTCGTCTTCTGCACCGCCTTTGACAGCTTTGCGATCGACGCTTTCGGCCTGAACGCGCTCGACTATCTGGTCAAGCCGGTCGAGCCCGAGCGCCTCGCCAAGACGATCGCGCGCCTGCGCCCCCCGGAGAGCCAGGCCACGGTCGCGACACTACCGATGGAGCACGGCCTGCTGCTGAAGTTCGGCGAGAGCGCGCGCATCGTCCGCCTTCGCGACATCGAGCGCTTCGAGTCCGTCGGCAACCACGCGGCGGTCTACACCCCATACGGCCAGAGCTTCGTTCTGAGCTCGCTCAACCGCATCGAGCAGCGCCTCGACCCGGCGCACTTCTTCCGCGTCAACCGCAGCTGCATCCTGCGGCTCGACGCGATCCGCAGCCTCGAACCCGACGTCGGCCAGGGGCTGATCGCCCGCACCGCCAGCGGCGTCGAGATCGAGGTCAGCCGCAGAGCGGCCCAGCAGCTGCGCGCAAGGATGGCGCTCTAAAGCCGGGATTCCGCATTCGGGATTGGGGGTGAGGCGGCGCGTTTGCGCGGCATGCCGCGCGCGCCGCCGAACGCCCGAGCGCGATGCGCGAGGGCCGGGCCGGAGGCTGTCTCTT
>JBKCVA010000102.1:0-26955 GCA_046318115.1 Lysobacterales bacterium
CGCACGCGTGGAACGAGCGCGCGCGTCGGCTGGTGATGCATCACGATCGCAAGACCAGCGTATCCGAAGCCTGGGTTTGGCTCACCGAGGCGCGGATGCTGCTTCGACGCCTGACCACCTAATTTGTCAACACCCTCTGAACTCCGGTCAGGGGCGTCGCGCGCTGACTGGCGGAACGGGGTGGGTCGGATCGTAGGGTTGCTGGACGCTCCGAATCGGGCGGGTTCTGGAAGGTCCGGTGGGCGCTCGCGTGGTCAGTCCGCCATGCGTGGAGCCGCCGCTGGCACTGCGGTTCCTCGTGCTGGCGATCGGATTTGCCTCGATGCGGACGATTCGACGCAGCGCCTGAGTTCCAGTGGATGGAAGGCACACAGAAGGCGGCCCCAGCGCCGCCTTCTGTGCTGTGTGAGGCCTGCAGACTTTGCTCGGCCCCAGGGCGATGGCCGATGGGCGTGCTGTCCGAGCGAGTCGAGCAGGCGCAGCCCTACATGGCCAGCGTGCCCCCGGTTGCCGTCAGCAGCTTCAATGGCGAAGGCGTGGGAGAGATCAGCACGCCGCCGCTGCGGCCTTCAGCCTCGCGCGCCAGAGCCTCCAAGGGACGCCCGAGCGGCGTCGACAACTCGAACATCAGCGGTGTGTTCTGTGGGGGGCGGCCACCGGTGCCGGCGTACATGCCGCTGATCTTGAAGCTCATCGGCACCAGCATCTGGTGCGCTGCGCCGTCCGCGCGCGGCTCGACGAATTCGAAGCGCCAGGACTGCACGGCCTCGACCGAGGCGCGCACGAAGGGCTCAACCAATCGACGGTGGTGTTTCTCGTTGCGCACTCCGCGATTGAGCACGCGAGCGGTGACCGGCTCGGCCATCGCGACCTTGCCCTCGTTGTCCAAGGTCACGCGCAGCAGCAGCTCGGCGCCGATGCCGCCCTGCATCGACTGTGCTGGATAGCGTGGCGGGGTGAGGTTCTGCGCCAGCGGGCGGCCGAACTCGGCATTGTCCAGCACGACCTGGTAGCCCTCCTCGGACTTCAGCTGGTCGATGCGGGCATAGACCGAGGTGCGGATTCGGCGGGGCGCGCCGTCCGCCACGTAGGGTGCGAAGGTCCAGTTGTGCATCACTTGCAGGACCTTGGTTTCGATGCTCGGCAGCAGTTGGTTCGGCCGCAGGGTGACCTGCTCGACGCGGCCGCTCGCATCGACTTCGATGACGCCTGAGAGATGGATGGACTCAAGGATCTCCGCTTGCCCGGTGACGGCGGCGGCCGCTTGGGCGAGGGCGGCCGGAGCGGGCAACAGCGGTGAGGCGAGGGCGGCAGCGAGAAGAACGGCAAGGGTTTTCATGCAAGCAATCTCTCTGGTCAGACAATGGAAGCAGGGCAAGGATGAGCGCAGACGCTGCTGCCCTCGCGGGTGCACGGGTGACGACGGCAGCAAGACTGCTGTGTGACGCGATTCGTCTGGCTGCGCCGCCAGCCCGCGAGCTGTGCACAGCCGGACGAGCATCCAATGGGGGGGTGTCTGCATTGAACCTGTCAGATCTGACAGGGTGTCCCGCGATGGGCCATGCCCCACCCGCTGAACGGCGGTGTCGACCGCGGTGAAAGCGTGATTCATGAGCGCTTCCAACGCGCTACGGAGGGCGCGTCAACGGAGCGAGCAGGTCGGCGCCCGGTCGGGTATCGGCCTCCCGGTGCCCCTCGGTGGATCCGCGACGTCTGAACAACTCCGGGGCGGGGTTGTTGAAGCCTTCCCTGGCCTTCAGCGCAGCATCGAGACCTGCATCAGGGTGCCCGGCGGCAGGCTGCGGCTGCGCTCGCGCAGGCTCTCGAGGCGGATACCGCTGCGCTCCAGTGCCGGGAAGACCGAGGCCGGGAACTCGCGGGCGACGCCGCCCTCCTCCTGCAGCGCGTAGTCGAAGGTGACCACGGCGTATTGACGGCCCTCGGCGTTGGCCTCGGCCATCAGGATCGTCCAGCCGCGCACGCTGTCCTGGGCGCGCTGCAGGTAGTCCTGTGCCGATGCCTCGCGCTCGCGGTCGTCGCCGCTGGCGCGCGGGAGCGCGCTCAGGACCACTGCCAGGGGCTCCGAGCCGAGCACCTTGCCCTGGGCATCCACTTCCACCAGCAGCCAGAGCTGGGCGCCGTGGCCGCGCTGCATCGGTGCCTCGGGGAAGGGCAGGAAGGGCGCAACTGTGGCGATCGGCTGGCCCAGCATCATCGTGGTGACCAGCAGCTTGCGGGCCTCGCCGCTGCCCTCGAAGCCGATGCGGAACAGGGCCGAGGTGCGCACGCGCCGGGCCTGGCCATCGATCACCACGGGCTCGAAGCGCATGCGCTTAACGCTGTTGCCCACGCCCTCGCGTACGTACGGCAGCAAGAGGCCGGCGTCGTGGATCTCGACCTTCTCCACGCTGCCGTCAGCGGCGAGGTCGAGGATGGCGTTCACCGCCAACGCTTCCTCGGCCTGGGCGCGGACAAGCGTGGCAGCAAGGCCGAGGGTGAACAGCAGGAACAGTTGGAACGCGCGCAGCAGCATGGAGGGTCTTCGTCGAAAGCGCCGCATCGCGCGGCCGGGCCGGCGAGTGTGCCAGAGCGCACCGCGCTGCCCCCAGTGCAGGCGCGAAAACCAGGACTGCACATACACGAACGGCGACCATCGAGGCCGCCGTTCGCAGGACACTCAGGTGGTGAGGCGGGTGGCTTACAGGGCCTTCTCCAGCTCCGGAACGATCTGGAACAGATCGCCAACCAGGCCGTAATCGGCGACCTCGAAGATCGGCGCCTCGGCGTCCTTGTTGATGGCGACGATGGTGCCGGCGTCCTTGATGCCGGTGAGGTGCTGGATCGCGCCGGAGATGCCGCAGGCGATGTACAGCTCGGGCGCGATGATCTTGCCGGTCTGGCCGACCTGCAGCTCGTTGGGCACGTAGCCGGCATCGACCGCCGCGCGCGAAGCGCCCACTGCCGCGCCGATCTTGTCGGCCAGGCTGTAGATGATCGCGAAGTTCTCGGCCGAGCCCAGCGCGCGACCGCCGGAGACCACCTTCGAGGCGGCCTGCAGATCGGGGCGATCGCTGCTGCCCTGCTTCAGCTCGACGAAGCTCGTGTGGCTCGGCAGCGCGACATCGATGCCGACCGCTTCAACCGCGGCGCTGCCGCCTGCGCCGGTGGCCGGCCAAGACGCCGCGCGCACGGTGGCGACCACGGGCTTATCCGCGGGCGCTTCGACGGTGATGATCGCGTTGCCGGCGTAGATCGGGCGGGTGAAGCGGTGGCTGCCTTCGACCGTCATCAGGTCGGAGACCTGCGGTGCGTCCAGCAGCGCGGCAATCGCTGGCATCACGTCCTTGCCGAAGCTGCTGCTGGGACCGAACACGTGGCTGTAGCCGGCGGCCAGCTTGGCGACCACCGGTGCGGCCTGCTGCGCGATCAGGTGCGCGAAGGCGGGGTTCGCGACGGTGAGCACCTTGGCCACGCCCTCGATGGCGGCGGCCTGTGCCGCGAGCGCGGCCGGGTCAGCCGCCAGCACCGCGATGTGGATCTCGGCGCCGGCAATCGCGCGCGCTGCGGTGACGCAGCGGGCCACCGCACCGTTCAACTGGCCGTTCAGATGGTCGGCCACGATCAGGATCTTGCTCATTCGAATGTCTCCCGTGCGGCCGGCTTACGCCAGGCCCTTGGCCTTGAGGGCGGCGACCAGTTCGCCGACATCCTTCACCATCACGCCCTTCGAGCGCTTGGCGGGCGGCGCGTAGCTCAGCGTCTTCAGCCCACCGCCCAGCGCCACGCCGAGGTCGGCGATCTGCAGGGTCTCAAGCGGCTTGCTCTTCGCCTTCATAATGTCGGGCAGCTTGATGAAGCGCGGCTCGTTCAGGCGCAGATCGACGGTGATCACCGCCGGCAGTTGCACCTTCAGCACTTCCAAGCCGGCGTCGACTTCGCGGGTGACGGTGGCGGCGCCGTCGGCGACCTCGACCGCGCTGGCGAAGGTCGCCTGCGGACGGCCCCACAGCGTGGCCAGCATCTGGCCGGTCTGGTTGGCGTCGTCGTCGATCGCCTGCTTGCCGAGCAGCACGATGTCCGGCTGCTCCTTCTCGATCAGCTTCAGGAACACCTTGGCGGCTTCCAGCGGCGACACCGGCTGGTCGCTGACCACGTGCAGGGCACGGTTCGCGCCCATGGCCAAGCCGTTGCGCAGATGCGCCTGGGCATCGGCCGGCGCGATCGTGGCGACCACCACCTCGGTGGCCACGCCCTTCTCGCGCAGGCGCAGGGCTTCTTCCAGCGCGATCTCGTCGAAGGGGTTGGGCGAGAGCTTGACGCCATCGGTGACCACACCGGTGCCATCGGGCTTCACCTGGATGCGCACGTTGTAATCGACGACGCGCTTGTAGCCGACCAGGATCTTCATCGGACTGCAGTTCCTATACGGGGGTGGAAGGGGCGGCCATGCGAGTGACAGCCGAAACCCGGCGATTCTAACCGCGCGGGTTTCGAATACCTACTCGATACCAGTCGCGCAACCGGACTATGGCGGTTGGGGTGTGCGGCGGGCGTGTAGCGAGCGCGTGGTGCTGCCGGAGCTGGACCGCGAGGCAGGGGGTGAGGCCAGGGCGGGTCGAGACCCACCCTATGCATTCCGGTTCGTGGGATGCGTCTTGCCGCTCCGCAACGGCTCCGAGCTTCCATAGGGTGGGTCATGACCCACCGGAGCCCAATCTCCCTGCCGCATCGGGCCGGCGTGAACGCAGTCTTGGACTTCGCGGGTTGCAGGCCGGGAGCAGACCGCTCGTGTGTCGATCGTCGGCTTTGCGATCGACTTCGCGGCGGGCTCGAACGCCATCAGCCGGGCTCAGCCGCGCTCGCGCAGCTTCTCCCTCAGCGTGGCGACGAAGCGGTCGGCGGCCTCGGCCGAGGTGTGGAAGAACAACGAAGGCTCGGTGAGTTCGAGCTCCAGCAGCTGCGGGCCCTTGACCGAGGGCAGCAGGTCGACACGTGCGTAGGCCAAGCCCTGCACCGGCAGCGCCGCCAGAACCTGGCGCGCGGTCGCCATCTCCTGCGCCGAGGGTTCGCGGGCGGTGATGTGCTCGGCGGCGAACAGGGCGCGGGTCGGGCCCTCGCCACGCTTCAGCAGCGGGCCCTTACGGATGGCGTGCGAGAACTTGCCGCCGAAGAACAGCAGGGCGGTTTCGCCGGCGCTGTCGACCTGGGCCAGATAGGGCTGCACCAGCACATGGCGCCCGGCATTCAGCAGGCGCTCGACGTGCTGCGCGGCGGGACCGCGCTCGGAATCGATATAGCGCTGGGTATCGCGCGAGCCCGCGCCCACGGTCGGCTTTACGACGAACTCCGGCCAGCCCGGAAAGCCATCGGAGCGTTCGCCCGGCGCGATGTAGAAGCTCTCGATGACAGGCAGGCCCTTCTTCGCGAGTTCGCCGAGATAGCGTTTGTCTGTGTTCCAGCGGACGATTTCCAGCGGATTGATCAGCCGCGTCTGCGCGCTGACTCGAGCGCACCAGTCAAGGAACTCCGGCAGGCGCTGGGTGTAGTCCCAGGTCGAGCGGATCAGCACCGCGTCGAAGCGCGCCCACGACACCGTGACGTCGTCCCAGACCAGAGTCTCGTGGCCGATGCCGGCGCGGTCCAAGGCCTCGCGCAGCGGCGGCAGATCTTCGTCGAGGTCGAGAGCGGGCAGGGTCGAGGCGATTGCGATGCGGGTCATGGGCGGGTAGGGCCAGCGTGTGCAGGCTGCCGAGGGTAATGGGAAAGCCCCGTCGCCGGGAGTGGTGAAAGGCCGCGCCCGGGGGTTCAGTCCGAGATCGCCGGCTGCTGCCGGAACTCTCTCGCCAGCAGCCCCAGCAGCACGCTGTCCTGGGTGCCGCCGTCCAGCCGGTAGCGCTCGCGGGCGTAGCCCTCGCGCTGGAAACCCAATCCCTCCAGCAGGCGCAGGCTCGCGGCGTTTTCGGGGTCGGCGTCCGCCTCAACCCGCTGGATGCCAAGGGCATGGATCGCGTGAGTCAGCACCGCGGACACCGCCTCGCGCGCCAGCCCCCGGCCCCAATGCAAGGGGTGCAGGGCGAAGCCGATTTCGCAGCGGGCGTGCTCGCGGGCGAAGCCATAGAGCGTGACCGTGCCGATCAGGCGATCTGCGTCGCGTCCGGTGATGGCCCACTGCAGCAGCTGGCCACTGGCAGCGCCGGCGTGGATGTCGCGCAGGTAGGCCTCGGCCTGATGCCGTGCCTGCCAGGGGCCATGGCTCCAATAGCGCGTGACTTCGGCGCGGGCGAACAGCGCGTAGAGGTCGTCGAGATCGGCGCCACGCGGGTGGCGCAGCACCACGCGCGCGACTTCGAGGGTGGGCAGAGTAGCCACGCGCGAGTCCGGTCTCAGCCCGTGCCGGAGGCACCGCAGCTGCGCCGCACCACCAGCCGCGTGGCGAGTTCGTGGCTGTGCGCCGGGCGGCCTTCGACCAGGTCGATCAGGCTGGCCACCAGCACGGCGCCGGCGCCGCGGGTGTCCTGTTGCACCGTGGTCAGCGCCGGCTGTGCGAGGCGTGCCATGGGGATGTCGTCAAAGCCGGCCACCGCCACGTCCTCCGGCACGCGCAGCCCGTGCTCGGTCAGAGCCTGCATGGCGCCGAGTGCGATCAGGTCTGAGGCGGCGAAGATCGCGTCGAAGGGCTCACCTCGGCGAAGCAGCTCGCGCGCTGCGGCAATACCGTCGGCCTCGCTGGACAGCGCATCCACGCGCAGGCGCTTGGAGCAGGGCAGCTTCGCGGCCTTGAGCGCGCGCTGGTAGCCGCGATGGCGGGCCTCGAATTCGGGGTAGTGTGGCGAGGCATCGCCGAGAAAAGCGATGCGGCGGCGACCCTGCGCGATCAGATGGCGCGTCGCTTGCTCGCCACCGCTGGCGTTGTCACTGCCGATGGAGACGCCAGGCTGGTCGGCCTGCACGGCACCCCAGCGCACGAAATGCGTGCCCTGGGCGACCAGCTGGTCGAGTTTCTGCCGGTAGGCTTCATAGTCGCCATAGCCCAGCAGGATCAGACCGTCGGCTTTCTTGGCGTCTTCGTAGTCGGCATGCCAGTCGCGCGACATCTGCTGGAAGCTCACCAGCAGATCGAAGCCGCGCGCGCCGCAGGCACGGGTGATCGAGGCCAGCATGGCGTGGAAGAAGGGGTTGATCTGCGACTCGTCACAGTTGGCATCCTCGAACAGCAGCAGGGCCAGCGTGCCGGCGTGCTGGGTGCGCAGGTTCGAGGCGTTCTTGTCGACCTTGTAGTTCAGCTGCTGCGCGATCGCCTTGATGCGCTTGCGCGTCTCGGCGTTCACCAACGGGCTGTCGCGCAGCGCGCGCGACACCGTGGGCTGGCTGACGCCCGCCATGTGGGCGATGTCGAACGAGGTGACCTTGCCTTTCACGTCAACCGGGACTGCTGCAGCACGGGGGCGCTGAGTGTGGCGGCGCGGGAGGGGGATGGCATTGTGCTCTGCAGCATCGCCGGCTTCTGCCGGCGATGCTGCAGAGCAGGGATTGGGGATTGGGGATTCGGGATTGGCCGACGGTTGAATCGCATGGCAAGGCCTTGGACTCAGCTACGAAGCGCCGCATAGGTCTCGCGGGCGGACGTCGGCATGCGAATCCCGAATCCCCAATCCCGAATCCCAGCTTCTCAGCCCTTCGGCTTGAAGCTCTTCTTGAAGCCGCCGTCGCCGCGCGGGCCGCCGGGCTTGCGCTCGAAGCCAGCGCCGGCCGGGCGCGGCTTGCGCGGGCCGTCGAAGCCGCTGCGCTCGCGCGGGCCGCCGCGTTCGAACTTGGGCTTCACGAAGGCCTTGTCCTGCTCGGACGCGCGGCGGATGCGCAGACGCTGGCCCGACACCCAGACCTGCTGCAGGTGCTGCATCAGGTCTTCGGGCATGCCCTCGGGCAGGTCGATCAGGGCGTGGTCGCCGCGGATGTCGATGCGGCCGATGTGCTTGGACTCGATGCCCGCTTCGTTGGCGATGGCGCCGACCAGGTTGCCGGGCTTGACGCCGTGCATGTGGCCGACTTCGACGCGGAACGTCTCGAACGCATAGTCGGCGGCGATCTCGCGCTGCGGGCGCGGCTCGCGCGGCGCGCGGTCATCCCGCTCCGTGCGTTCGCGCGGGGCGCGTTCCTCGCGCTCGAAGCGATCGCGCGGCGCGCGCTCCGGACGGTCGCCGCGTTCGCGGAACTCGCGCGCCGCCGGCATCGGCTTGTCCGGCGGCAGCAGCAGCGGGGTGTCACCGCGATGCAGGCGGGCCAGCGCCGCGGCGATCTCGATCGCCGGGATGTTCTGCTCGCTCTCGATACGCTCGATCACGCTGCGGTACTGGTCCAGCTGCGGGTCGGCGAGGGCTTCCTGGATCTGCTGGCGGAAGCGATTGAGGCGCTGCTCGTTGACGGTGTCGACCGAGGGCAGGTTCATCGCTTCGATCGGCTGACGCGTGGCCTTTTCAATGGTGCGCAGCAGGTGGCGCTCGCGCGGGGCGACAAACAGGATCGCCTCGCCGCTGCGGCCGGCACGGCCGGTGCGACCGATGCGGTGGACGTAGCTCTCGGTGTCGTAGGGGATGTCGTAGTTCAGCACGTGGCTGATGCGTTCGACGTCCAGCCCACGCGCAGCGACGTCGGTGGCGACGATGATGTCGAGCTCGCCGTCCTTCAGCTTCTGCACCGTGCGCTCGCGCACCGCCTGCGGCACGTCGCCGTTCAGCGCAGCGGCGGAGAAGCCGCGCGCAGCCAGCTTCTCGGCCAGCTCTTCGGTGGCCTGCTTGGTGCGGGCGAACACGATCATCGCCTCGAATGTCTCGGCTTCCAGGATGCGGGTCAGCGCATCCAGCTTGTGCATGCCGGAGACCAACCAGAACCGCTGCCTGATGTTTTTCGCGGTGGTCGTCTTGGCCGCGATCGTCACCTCACGCGGATTGCGCAGGTGGGTCTGGGCGATCGCGCGGATGCGCGGCGGCATGGTCGCCGAGAACAGCGCGACCTGACGGCTGGCCGGGGTCTTCTGCAGGATGGCCTCGACGTCGTCGATGAAGCCCATGCGCAGCATTTCGTCGGCCTCGTCCAGCACCACCCACTTCAGCTGCGAGAGGTCCAGCGAGCCGCGTTCGAGATGATCGATGATGCGGCCCGGCGTGCCGACCACAACGTGGGCGCCGCGCTTCAGGCCGGTGAGCTGCGGCGCATAGCCCTGGCCGCCGTAGATCGGCAGCACGTGGAAGCCGGGCATGTGCGAGGCGTAGCGCTGGAAGGCCTCGGCCACTTGGATGGCCAACTCGCGGGTCGGTGCCAGCACGATCGCCTGCGGTGCTTTCTGGCTGATCTGCAGCTTCGACAGGATCGGCAGGGCGAAGGCGGCGGTCTTGCCGGTGCCCGTCTGCGCCTGACCCAGCACGTCCTGGCCGGACAGCAGGGTGGGGATGGTGGCCGCCTGGATCGGCGAGGGCGTCTCGTAGCCGACCGAGGTGAT
Source organism: Lysobacterales bacterium (assembly GCA_046318115.1). GTDB lineage: Bacteria > Pseudomonadota > Gammaproteobacteria > Xanthomonadales > Xanthomonadaceae > Aquimonas. The sequence continues at coordinate 9,497 of JBKCVA010000102.1, forward strand.
GGCTTCGAGCAGGGCGGGGGACAGGCCGAGATCGGCAAAACGCACAGCGGCCGCCGCAGGGGCGGCAGTGTTTTCAGAGGACATGTTTTCTTTGCTCCACAAGGGGCTTGGAATCACGCACCTTGCAGGCCGGAGAACAGCGCTCGATACGAGCCGCGCAGAGCACTGCGGGACGGCGCCCATCCACCCGTCGCTTCATGCGAGCGAGCCTGCGCGCGGCAGGAAAAGGACGGGGCGAGAGCGGAAACGACGGGGCCGAAAGGCGCACACGGGGTACAGCGGCGCGCAGTCTAGCAGGCGATCCGCGCGATCCGCCGCGTTTGCGGCTGCAAGGCCGGGCCTGCGGTTCAGGCTTGGGCGTCCGCACAGGCCGTTCGAGCCGGGTTCGCGCCCTGTTAGGCTGCCGCCACATCGCGCCGCTGCGATGCCTCGCATCCATCACCTGGGAGTGCGCCATGCGCTGGGAACGTCTTCGCCGAAGCAGCCACGTCACCGACAGCCGCGGCCAGGGGCGCGGTGGCGGGCGCCTTCCCGGCGGCGGCAAGGGCCTGGGCCTGACCGGCATCGTGATCGTCTTGCTGCTGGCCTGGGCGATGGGCAAGAACCCGCTGGAGCTGCTGTCGCTGCTCGACGGCGGACTCCCACAGACCTCCTCTGGCGAAAGCGCCGAGCAGCGCCTGCCTGATCCGCAGGACCCGGCAGTCGAATTCGTGCGCGCGGTGCTGGGCGATACCGAGGACGCGTGGGCCGAGCTGTTCGCTGCGGCGGGTTCGCGCTACGAGCCTGCGCGGCTGGAAGTCTTCGAGGGCGGCGTCACCACCGCCTGCGGCTTCGCCTCGTCCGCGGTCGGCCCGTTCTATTGCCCGGGCGACCGCAAGGTCTACATCGACCTGCAGTTCTTCCGCGAGCTGGAAACGCGCTTCCGCGCCGCGGGCGACTTCGCCCAGGCCTATGTGATCGCGCACGAGGTGGGTCATCACATCCAGACCCTGACCGGCGTGTCGGCGCGAGTGAACGCGGCGCGCCAGCGCGGTGAGGAGGTCAAGGGCGACGGCGGCCTGTTGGTGCGGCAGGAGCTGCAGGCCGACTGCTATGCGGGTGTCTGGGCGCATTCCGCGCAGCGGCGATTCGACATCCTCGAACCCGGCGATCTCGAGGAAGCCCTGAACGCCGCGACTGCGATCGGCGATGACCGACTGCAGCAGCAGTCGCAAGGGCGCGTAGTGCCGGATGCCTTCAGCCATGGCACCTCCGAGCAGCGCGTGCGCTGGTTCCGACGCGGCTTCGAACAGGGCAGCGTTGCCGCCTGCGACACCTTCACGGTCGCGCGGCTGTAGCTGAACGGCCCCGGCAACTCCGTCCGGGTGCCAGACAGCCGTGGTGAGGCTGGCGTCAGTCGAGATGCATTGGACGAGAACGCGCTCGCCGCCCTGGCGGCCGAGGCTGAGGCCTCGCTAGGGCGGCAGATCCTCCGCGTTGAACTTATCCTGCAGTTGCGAGCAGGGCCGCGATTGGCGCCAAAGCCGCACGTCCCTGCTGGGCGGAAGCGGGTGAGAAGGCCAGGTGGGATCGTGCCCTCCGCTCGATGCCTCAGCGTGCTTCTCGAACGATATCCCGGGCCGGGCGAGCGCCGCTTTCCCGACGACAGATGCGAGCTTCCCTGCCTGCAGCGTCGGGCCGAGCGTCGGTGGTGACCTGACATGCCGCCTGCCGCGGGCAGGATCCCCGTGCTGTCAGCGTTGAAACCGTGATGGCGCGCGAATCTCTCCACCCGGGGATCACCGGGCGAGCGACGGATCGGGGTTTTGGCACGCCCTATGCATTTTCTTCACGCAATGGCACTGACGGCGGCGGCATCGGTCCGCCCCCCCGGTGCTGCATGCAATCGATTGGTGCGCACCGGGCGTGCGCTGGGAGGTCCCTGTGTTGAACCTGAGCCTGTTTGGCCTCATCGGTGGCGGTGTGACGCGCGTGCGCGAGCGCGCCGAGGTTTTGGAATCACGCGTGTCCGCGTTGTCGAAGTCGCAGGCGGTGATCGAGTTCGATCCCGCCGGGCGTGTGCTGGACGCCAACGAGAACTTCCTCGCGGTGGTCGGGTATCGCCGAAACGAGGTCGTCGGTCAGCACCACCGGATGTTCATGGCGCAGGGCGAGGCAGGACGGCCGGAGTACGCCGAGTTCTGGGCGCGTCTCGGGCGCGGCGAGTTCGTGTCGGGCCGATTCCGGCGGACTGGCAAGAACGGGCGCGAAGTCTGGCTGCAGGCCAGCTACAACCCGATTCTGGGCCCCGGGGGCAAGGTGGTCGGAGTGATGAAGTTCGCCTCGGATGTCACGGCGGATGTGCTCGCCGCGCGCGAAAGCGCCGAGCAACTTGGTGCGCTCGATCGCGTGATGGCCGTGATCGAGTTCGACCTGGAGGGGCGGATCCTCCGCGCCAACCCGAACTTCTGCGCCACCGTCGGCTACAGCAAAGCCGAGATCCTCGGCAAGCATCATTCGATGTTCGCTGAACCCGACTATGTGCGCAGCGAGGCCTATCGCCAGTTCTGGGCACGTCTGCGGCGAGGGGAGTTCGACCGGGGTCAGTACTGTCGGCTTGGCAAGGGTGGACGCGAGATCTGGATCGAGGCCAGCTACAACCCGATCCTCGATGCCGAGGGGCGGCCATACAAGGTGGTCAAGTACGCCATCGACATCACCGCCCAACGTCAGCGCGATGCCGACATCGACTGCCAGCTCAAGGCCATCAGCCGCGCACAGGCGACCATCGAGTTCGACCTTGAAGGCAACATCCAGAACGCCAACGACAACTTCTGCGCGGCGATCGGTTACTCGATCGATGAGATCCGTGGTCGCCATCACCGGATGTTCCTGCGGCCCGAGGAGGCTGCCGCGCTTGCGTATCGGGAGCTCTGGGCAGCGCTCGCCCGCGGCGAGGCGCAGGTGGGACGTTTCCGCCGCGTTCGCAAGGACGGCAGCGATCTGTGGATCCAGGCCAGCTACACCCCGATCCTGGACGCCAGCGGACGGCCCTACAAAGTGGTCAAGTTCGCTACCGACATCACCCAGACTGTGCTGGCCCAGGGCAAGTTGAAGGTGCTCGCCGGTGAGATTTCCCAGGCCGCCAGCGAGATCTCTGCCGGCAACGCCGAGCTGTCCACGCGAACCGAGCAGCAGGCGGCCTCGCTGGAGGAAACCGCCGCATCGATGGAAGAGCTCTCAGCCACGGTGAAGCAGAACGCCGAGAGTGCGCAGCAGGCCAGCACCCTAGCTGCCGACGCCGCACGGGTCGCCGAGGGAGGCGGTCAGGTGGTTGATCGAGTGGTGGGCAGCATGGGCGCAATCAACGAGTACTCGCGCAAGGTCGCCGAGATCATCGGCGTGATCGATGGCATAGCGTTCCAGACAAACATCCTCGCTCTGAATGCTGCAGTCGAAGCGGCGCGCGCGGGCGAGCAGGGGCGGGGCTTTGCGGTGGTCGCGGGCGAGGTGCGCGCGCTGGCGCAGCGTTCGGCTCAGGCTGCCAAGGAGATCAAGCAGCTGATCTCCGATACCGTGGGCGAGGTCAGTCGCGGCAGCGATCTGGTCGACAGCGCCGGCCGCACCATGCACGAGATCGTCGCCGCGGTGCGTCGGGTGACCGCCTTGATGGCGGAGATCAGCGCAGCCACCCAGGAGCAGACCGCCGGGATCCAGCAGTCGGCGGCTGTGTTGACCCAGCTCGATCACGGCACCCAGCAGAACGCAGCGCTGGTGGAAGAACTCGCGTCCAGCGCGCATGCGCTGGACGACCAGTCGCGTGAGCTGATGCGGGTCATGGCGGGTCTGCTTGACTGAGAGCCCGTGAGAACCATCGGCCACTGCGGCCACCGATGGATGTCGGTGGCGGCAGCGCGCTCCGCGAACTCCGCGGTCACCCGTTCGCCATACTTCCTTCGATTCAGGTCACGCGCTGTGCCACGAACGCCCAGCGACGCCCGCGTAGCGGTGTCTGGATTTCTTGCATGCTCCGAGTACCAGCGATACCGCCGCGTGCTCAGGCGGCCACATGATTTGCTGCGTGGCGCGTGGCGCGTGGCGCGTGCTGTAGCCGCTCGCGTGACTGCAAGCGCCCTTGAATGACGTCGCCCCCAAGCTCGACTTCGCCTTGCGCTCCCGCATTCGGGAGGTCGCGGTCGACGTCGGGCGTTTGACTGCGCGGGCCGCTGAGCTTGCGGGAGTGAACTCACTCGCGACGTCTTTCCAGCGCTGCGGGACGCCGCGGAAAACGTCGGCGTTGCAATGCGCCTCAGGTCTGCAGGACGCGTGAAGCCGCGGTCCGGCGTTTCGTGATGCAAGGCTGGATTTTGCTTCGCCGGAAACCTCGTGTTGCAAGTGTATGGCCCCCTCGGAACCTGGCACGCTCGATGGATTCCACCTTCGCCAACAGGCGCCCAAGCGCTGTCGCGCCTGCCCGCGACGGTGTGTCTGCACCGCCTGCTTCCCCAGCGCGTTGGGAGGTGGCTCATGTTGGGTTTGGAGAGGTTTTCCTTCGGCACTGCGCAGCACGTCCGTTCGCGCGCCGCCGAGTTGCAGGCGGAAGCCGAAGCCATCCGCCGCTCGCAGGCGGTCATCGAGTTCTCGCCCGACGGGCGGGTGATCGACGCGAACGCGCTTTTCCTCAAGGCCGTGGGCTACTCGCTGGAGGAGATCCGCGGCCAGCACCACCGGCTGTTCGTGTCGCCCGAGGACGCTGCCTCACCCTCATACGCCGCGTTCTGGGGCCAACTCTCGCGCGGCGAGTTCTCAGCGGGACGCTACCGGCGTGTCGGCAAAGCCGGGCGCCCGGTCTGGATCCAGGCGAGTTACAACCCGATCCTCGACGAGCGCGGCAGACCCTGCAAGGTCATCAAGTATGCTGCCGACATCACCGAGCAGGTGCAGCGCGACAACTATCTGCGCGGGCAATGCGAAGCTCTGAGCCGGGTGATGGCGGTGATCGAGTTCGACCTCGAGGGCAACATCCTTTCGGCCAATCCGAACTTCCTGGCGACCATGGGCTACACCCTGCAGGAGATCCAGGGGCGCCACCATTCCCTGTTCGCGGAGCCCGCCTACGCCCGCAGTCCCGAGTACCGCGAGTTCTGGGCCCGTTTGCGGCGCGGCCAGTTCGACCAGGGGCAGTACCGGCGACTGGGCAAGGGCGGTCGCGAGGTCTGGATCGAAGCCAGCTACAACCCGATCCTCGATGCTGAGGGCAAGCCCTGCCGGGTGGTCAAGTACGCCACCGACATCACGGCCCGCAAGCGCCTTGACCTCGACTTCGGCAACCAGATGCGCGCCATCGATCGCGCCCTTGCCGTGATCGAGTTCGAGCTGGACGGCACGATCCTCGACGCCAATGCCAACTTCCTCGCCGCCACCGGTTACGCGTTGGACGAGATCCGCGGAAAACACCATCGGATCTTTGTCCATCCCGACGAACAGCGCAGCCCCGAGTACGGCGCGTTCTGGGAGCGGTTGGCTCGCGGCGAGCCGGACCAGGGGCGCTATCGCCGGGTCGACAAGAGCGGTCGGGATCTTTGGCTGCAGGCCAGCTACAACCCGATCCTCGGCGCCGATGGCAAACCGTACAAGGTGGTGAAGTACGCCATGGACATCACCGCCTTCCTGCAGAAAGTGATGGGTGAGGTGCACGGTCTCGCCGGTCAGATCGCCGAGGCGAGCCGCGAAATCGCCAGCGGCAACGGCGATCTGGCCGCGCGCACCGAGCAGCAGGCTGCCGCGCTCGAGGAGACCGCCGCCACGATGGAGGAGATGGCGGCCACCGTGAAGCAGAACGCGGAGGCCGCGCAGCAGGCGGCAGATCTCGTTCGCGAGTCATCACGTGAGGCGGTGGCGGGCGGTGTCGCGGTGGATCGTGTGGTCGGCACCATGCACGCCATCCATGCCCAGTCTAAGAAGGTCGCGGACATAATCGGCGTGATCGATGGCATCGCCTTCCAGACCAACATCCTCGCGCTCAACGCGGCGGTTGAGGCCGCCCGAGCCGGCGAGCAGGGCAGGGGATTCGCGGTCGTGGCGGGTGAGGTGCGCGCGCTGGCGCAGCGCTCGGCCACCGCGGCCAAGGAGATCAAGCAGCTCATCTCGGAAACCGTGTCCGAAGTCGTCAAGGGCGACACGCTGGTCGAACAGGCCGGGCGAACGATCCGCGGCACGGTGGACTCGGTGGCCCGCGTTGCCACGCTGATGTCCGAGATCAGCACCGCGACCGCGGAGCAGGCGGCCGGGATCCAGCAGGTGGCGGCGGTGGTGGCGCAGCTCGACCAGGCGACCCAGCACAACGCCGCACTGGTCGAGGAGATCGCGACGGAAGCCAAAGCCTTGGATCAAGAGACCGACTCGCTGTACGCGCTGGTTTCCCGCTACGTGCCCAAGCAGCGGGCTTAGGGCCACACGGATCAAGGCCAAGGGTCAAGGCCCGCATGGACGTGATCCGTGTCGTCTGCGATCAGGCCCGGCCACGGGCGATCGGGGCGGTGGCCTCCGGCATAATGCGGGGCTGACCCCTCGCAGGCCCGGGAGCCGCCATGTCCATCCTCCGTCTCGCTGACCTCGACCTCGCCGGCAAGCGTGTGCTGATCCGCGAGGACCTGAACGTCCCGATCAAGGACGGCCGCATCACCGCCGAACAACGCATCCTCGCGGCCTTGCCCACCTTGAAGCTGGCGCTGGAGAAAGGCGCGGCGGTGATGGTGACCTCGCACCTGGGGCGTCCGGTGGAAGGCGAGTGGAGCGAGGCCGATTCGCTGGCGCCCGTCGCCGCGCGCCTCGCCGAGCACCTCGGGCGTCCGGTGCCGCTGGTCCGTGACTGGGTCGACGGCGGTTTCAGCCTGGCGCCGGGCGAGATCGTACTGCTCGAGAATTGCCGCATGAACCGCGGCGAGGGCAAGGACGACGAAACCCTGTCGAAAAAGTATGCGGCCCTGTGCGACATCTACTGCATGGACGCCTTCGGCACCGCGCATCGCGCGCAGGCGTCGACGCACGGCGCCATCCGCTTCGCCAAGATCGCCTGCGGCGGCCCGCTGCTGATGGCCGAGCTCGATGCGCTGGCCAAGGCCCTCGAGCACCCGGCGCGGCCGCTGCTGGCCATCGTCGCCGGTTCCAAGGTCAGCACCAAGCTGGAGCTGCTCGGCAACCTGGTCGGCAAGGTCGACCAATTGATCGTAGGCGGCGGCATCGCCAACACCTTCCTCGCCGCCCAGGGTCTGCCCGTGGGCAAGAGTCTGTGCGAGGCGGATCTGCTCGACACCGCGCGTCAGATCCTGGCGGATGCCAAGGCCCGCGGCGCGCAGATCCCGCTGCCGGTCGACGTCGTGGTCGCCCCCACCTTCGCCGCCGATGCGCCGGCCACCGTCAAGGCGGTCGACCGTGTCGGCCCCGAGGACATGATCCTCGACATTGGCCCGGCCACCGCCAAGCACTACGCCGAGATCATCGCCAAGGCGGGCAGCGTGATCTGGAATGGCCCGGTCGGCGTCTTCGAGTTCGACGCCTTTGGCGAAGGCACGCGCGCCGTCGCTGAAGCGATCCGCGATTCGTCCGCGTTCTCTATCGCCGGCGGCGGCGACACCCTGGCTGCGGTGGAGAAGTACGGCGTTGAGTCGGGCATCAGCTACATCTCGACCGGCGGCGGCGCCTTCCTCGAGTTCTGCGAGGGCAAGGAGCTGCCCGCCGTGGCCGCGCTCCGCGCCCGCGCCTCGGCATGAGTCGAGCAATGCCGCGCACGGTGCTCAACATCGCCGCCTACCACTTCGCCGATGTCGCGGAGCCGGCGGTGCTGCGCGCAGCACTGCGTGCGCGCTGCGAGGCGGCGGGGGTGAAGGGCAGCGTGCTGGTGGCGCCGGAAGGGCTGAACCTGTTTCTGGCTGGCGCTGAGCCTGCCGTGGAGTCGGTGCTCGACTTCGTGACTGCCCAGCCGGGCTTCGCCGAGCTCAAGGCCAAACGCAGCTGGAGTGCCCATGTGCCCTTCGCGCGACTCAAGGTAAAGCTCAAGAAGGAGATCATCGCCTTTGGCCACGCTGACTGCGTGCCGCGCACGCGACGCGCGCCCAGCGTGCCACCCGCCACGCTGCGCGAGTGGATCGCCCGTGGCAGCGATGACGCGGGTCGTCCTTTGGTGCTGGTCGACACCCGCAATCGCGAAGAGCTGGCCTACGGCCACTTCGAGAACGCCCTGAAGCTGCCGATCGACAACTTCACCGACCTCACTGGCGCGCTCGAGCCGCTGAAGGCCGAGCTGGTCGACGCCGCGGTGGTCAGCTACTGCACGGGCGGTATCCGCTGCGAGAAGGCCGCCCTGTGGATGCAGGATGCAGGGTTTTCGAGTGTGTTCCAGCTCGAGGGCGGGATCCTCGACTACTTCGAGCAGGTGGGCGGTGAGGGCTGGCAGGGCGAGTGTTTCGTCTTCGATGCGCGCGTGGCGCTGAAACCCGATCTGTCGCCGCGCGTGGATGCGCCGGTGCCCGAGCCGGTCGACCCGCTGGCCGCGCGGAAACACGCGGCGTGAACCCCACCGCGGGAAGCTGCACATGAGGGCGACCGCGACCGTCGGTATCGTCGGCAGCGCCGGCGCTTACGGTCGCTGGCTGGCGCAGTTCTTCGTGGAGCGCTTGGGGTGTCGCGTGCTGGGCTGTGACCCGGCCGATCCTTCCGCCTACTCGCTGGCGGAGCTCGTCGCGCACAGCGAGGTCGTCGTCTTCTCGGCGCCGATATCCGAGACTGCCCGCCTTATCGGCGAAGCCGTTGCCCTTGCCGGTGAGCGCGCGGCCAGCCAACTGTGGATCGACGTCACCTCGATCAAGGCTGTGCCGGTGGCCGCGATGCTGGCCTCACCGGCCGAGGTGCTGGGCCTGCATCCGATGACCGCGCCGCCCAAGGCGCCCAGCCTCCGTGGCCGGGTGCTGGTCAGCTGCGAGGCGCGCATCGACCAGTGGCGCGGGTTCGTGGATGCGCTGTACGTCGCGCTGGAGGCGGAGCGCGTCGAGTGCGATCCACAGCGGCACGACCGCGTCATGGCCGTGGTTCAAGCGCTCGTGCATGCCAGTCACCTGGCCCAGGCTGGCGTGCTGGCCCAACTTGCTTCGGAACTCGGTTCGCCGGCGGCCCTTTTTCCGTTCCGCTCGGCTTCGTTCGAGCTGGATCTGGCCATGGCCGACCGCATCCTTGCCGGCAATCCGGCGATCTACGCGGGTATCCAGTTCGACAACCCGGCTGTGCTGCCTGTGCTCGACAGTCTGGCCAAGCGCCTGGTGCGCCTGCGCGAGCTGGTGCGGTCCGGCGACCGTATCGCCTTCGAGCGCGAGTTCATCGCTGCGCCGCGGGCGGTCTTTGGTGCCGATGAGATCGCCCGAGGCAATCACGGCTTCGAGCAGGTCGGTTATCTGTTGGCGGATCTCGCCCACGCGGGCGCGCTCAGCGTCCACCTTCCGGAAGACCGCCCCGGCTCGCTGCGCGCGCTGCTGGAGGTGTTCGAACGTCGCGGCGTGAACCTTGCTTCCATCCACTCTTCGCGGACGCCAGCCGGGCAGGTGCATTTCCGCTTCTCTTTTTCGGCGCCGCTGGGCTGCGAGGCCCGCGATGGGCTGATCGAAGCCATCGAAGCGGCCGGCATCGGGCGCGTGCTCCAGCCGTTCTGAGACTCGCTCCGCGCCTCGAATGTCCTCTGATTCACGCTGCTTGGAGCCCTGATGTCCCCGTTTCCAGAACTGCTGTCACTCTGTCGTTTTTCGACCACGCCCGGGAGCGGAAGCCGATGCCTGTCCGCTTGATGGCCCTGCGCGACGTCCCGGATGACGAGCTCGAGGGCATCGTCGCCTTGCTCGATGGGGCCGGTATCGCCCATTACCAGACCCCGCCCAGCCTGTTCGGGCTGTCACCGGCCGCCCTCTGGATCGAGCACGCCGCGGCGGAAGCCGAGGCCCGTCGCTTGCTGGACGACTTCCAGACCCGACGTGCCCAAATGGCACGCGCTGCCTGGGCTTCCGCACGCGACGCGGGCGAGGTGCCGGGTGCTTGGCGCGCCCTTCGTCAGCGTCCCTGGCATGCCCTGGGGCTGCTCATCCTGGTCCTGGGCGTTCTTTTCGCTCTCAGCCTGCCGATGTGGGGTCTGGGCCGATAGGGCGCGCGAGCGGGATCAAACGGGAAGATCTGGCAGCGTGGTGAACGATTCCTGCCCGGCGGGAGTGATTTCAAGCTATTGATTTAAAAGTGCTTTATCGGCGTTGCTTCCCGTGTCTCGGCGTGCTGCGCGCGCGCAGGGAGCTGCGATTTCCTTTGCTATGGTCCGGTCGCCCTCCGCATCGACGCGCCGCGTTGATCGCATGGAGGGCGCTTCTGCGAGTACAGAACCATGGCCATCTCTCTTCGCGCCCTCCGGGCACTCTGCAACGTCAGCAGCCCAGATCAGCTCACGCGTGAAGTCACTCGCGTGGTCGAACGCCTCGGTGTCGAGCACTGGGCCTATGCGATCAACCTGCCGCTGGTCAACGACCGCCAGAACCACTACACCCTCGGCGACTATCCGCTGGCTTGGGTCGAGCGCTACCTCGCCTGCGATTACCTGAAGATCGATCCCGTCGTGGCCCACTGTCACGACAACAGCACGCCTTTTCTGTGGAGCGAGGCGCAGCTCCGGGCGCGGTGCGCGGTGGATCCCCACCATCAGCTGGTCAAGCGAATGTTTGAAGAGGCTGAGGACTTTGGACTGGGGGCCGGAGTCAGCGTCCCCCTGCATGGTCCGGGCGCCTGCTGGGGGCTGATGTCATTTGCGGGCGCTCGCCATCGCGGCGTGGAAATCGAGCGCCGGCTGCCTGAGCTCCTGACCTTGGCCCACTACGTCCACGAAGCAGCTCGACCGTTCGCGCGCAGTCGCGGCTGTACCAGCACGCCCGAACTGACTCGCCGTGAGCGGGAGTGCCTGCACTGGGCGGCAGAGGGCAAAACGAGTTGGGAGGTCGGGCGTCTGATTGGCGTCAGCGAGCGGACTGCCATCTATCACCTGCAGAACGCGGCCAAGAAGCTCGACGTCAGCGGTCGACAGGCAGCGGTGGCCCGCGCCATTTCGCTTGGGCTCATCAGCCCGGCCTGAGCGCAGTCCCATCCGATCAAGCAAGGCTCCGGACGCCGGGGGAGGGCGCTCCGGAGGGATCCCCGGTCGCTGAGCTCGGCGACCGGGGATTTTTGTTTCTGCGTCCGTTTGGAGCGCGTCGTTTTCTGCAGTGGACGTCGCTGCCCTCGAACACCTTGCGCGGACGGGGCCTAGGTTCGCGTGCGCCCCCCGGCACCTTTTTGAAGAACTCGCCTCGGGGGAGTTTTTCAAGTCGGCGGTCCGGCGCAGATGCGCACCGTCTCACGACGCATCAATCGCTTACCCGCTTGCTTCGTCGTCCCAGCCATCCCCGGCCGAGCTGGCAGGCTGCCTTTCAACAGCCTGCAAATGCGCGTGGCGCCGTGGGCAGCCAGAGCAAGCCGACTGCGGCGAGGAGGGGCGTCGCAGCGTACGCCCCACCTGCCGCCAAGGTTCAGAAGGCCGTCGCCAGCGCCGGGGTGCGAACGCCGCCGGCGACGCGCAGCGCGCCCAAGGTCTCGTAGGCGCCATCCCAGAGCTGGTGGCGTGCGTGCAGGGCTTCGCTCGCGGCCAGGCGTGCCGACTCAAGCCCATGCGGATTGCGTTCGAGCTCGGCGCCGATGAGGCGTGATGCGGCCGGACCGTGGCTGTCGGCATCGAGCTCAATGTGGCGCTCGAGGTAGTACACGAACTGCGGCGCTTCCGAGGGCTTCAGCGACCAGCTGTCGAGCAGGCCCTGGAACATCGTCGGAATGACGTTCTCCCGGCCGTACAGGAAGCTCGCCATGACCTGCAGGCGACTGCCGTTGAGTGCGGTGTCCAGAGTACGCCCGACGAACTCGCGGACGAACCAGGGAATCTCCTCGTCAGCCAATGCCTGGCTGAGCATCTCGCCGTCCTGCAGGGCGGCAAGGAAGCGCTCGAACACGCGGGTGTCGGCACCGACTTCGCGCATCGCGCCCAGATACAGATCGAGATGGCTTGCCGGCCGGCCGTTCGCGCCGATGTCGCTCTCTTCGCCCAGCACGATGTCGTTGATGAGGCGTGCGGCCTCCGGGTTGCTCGGCGGCATCCAGGGCACCCGGGTGCAGGTCAGTTCGTTCTGAAGCCGCTTGACCAGCGACATGAAGTCCCAGACCGCGAACACGTGGATCTGCATGAAGGCCTGCAGATGCTCGCGCTCCTTCAGCGCGGCGAACACGGGGTGGGTTTCAAGTCCGGCCCGCAGGTCGCGGAGTTCGGGGGTCAGGACCGGATCAGGCGTGGCATGGCTGTGGGCGGCGCTCATCGGGGACTCCTTGCACGGTGCACGGCGGTTAAGACCCTCCGCGGCGCGGAGGGTGCTGGAAACGGCAGACGTGTGGTTCGAGTGATGCGCCCCCGCGGAGTACATCCCGCGGCCCCTGTGGGCGCATCATGCTTCCGGTCGAAAGACTTCCGGGCGTGAATCCCTTGATTCAGCGCCAGTGAACGGCTGTGAACGCAGCCGGCACGTAGCGCCAGCCGGCTTGGTGCAGCCGGCCACGCCACCATCGCGAGGCAGCGACGCCTCAGGCCGGCTGATAGAGCGGGTACAGGCTGGCTTCCTCACGCTGGATGCGCTGGCTGAGCAGGCCACCCACCACGGCATAGTCCCGAAGGAATGCCTCGCGTGTCGCCTCGGTGAACGGCGCGCGTTGGTACTTCTTGACGAAATCGACTACGCCGCGGGCGATGGCATTCATCTCGCGCCGGAAGCTGCGGATAAGGGCGAGGTTTTCTTCGTCGCCCGTCAACGAGTTCTCGACGTAGTTGTAGAAACGCACGTTCTCGGCGATGACGTGGCTCTCCAGCCCAGTCTTGAAGGCCACCAGCAGGGCGGGCAGCTCATGGAAGCGCCCGCGCTCGGCGACCTGTCCGATCTGCTGGAACAGTTCGACGAGACCGTGGTGGTCATGCTTGAGCGTTTCGATCAATCGCGAGTCGTAGGCCGGCACGCGCGAGGCCAGCGAGCCGGCGGCCGCCGCGGCGCGAGCGGGCGGGGGAGGGGCGGCAGCAGTCGTGCTGTTGTCCTGCCCCATCCAGCGCTTGACGAATTCGAACATGGCAATTCTCCCCTGTGATTCCGAGAACGGATATGGGGAGCAACAGTAGCCGCGTCACTCTTCGTTGGACACCTGCCAGATCTTGCAGGATGGAGGGGTTCACGCTTTCACCTGTCCGACACACGCGAGGCCTGCGTCGGACAGGTGAATGACACCGGAGTCAATGAGCGTGGGGCACGCCGGATTTCGGACAGTGGCAGGGCATTGTCGGGCCGTACTCAAGGCCGAAATTGCGACCTTCACGATGCCGCTGCCAGTAGAACTGGGGCGCGGGTGCACCACGGCCACCGACCTCGGCCATGTCGGCGCCGAGATCGAACAGACGGCCGCCGACCATCACCATGGCAGTGTCGGCGCTGCTGCGGATCGCCTCCAGCGGGTTCGAGTTCAGCACCACGAGATCCGCCTTCTTGCCGACTTCGAGCGAGCCGAAGTAACGGCCCAGGCCGATCGACTCGGCGCCATCAATCGTGGCCGCGCGCAGAGCCTCGAAGGGGCTGAAGCCACCCTGGGTGAGCATCCAGATCTCCCAGTGGTTGGCGAGCCCCTGCAGCTGGCCGTGGCTGCTGGTCTGGATGCGCACGCCGGCGTCGCGCAGCTGCTTGAGCGCCTTGGCCACTTCGATGTGGTAGTAGTCCCAATCGGGTGCGGTTTCGCGGCGGATCGAGCGCGCGTCCAGCGTCCCGCGCGGGAAATAGCGGTTGAGCCGCGGCTCTTCCCAGACGTTGTCGCGGGCATACCACCAGTACTCACCCGAGAGGCCGCCGTAGCTCACGTTCAGCGTGGGCGTGTTGCGCACCCGGGTGCCGGCCCACAGCTGCACCACATCGCGGTAGAGCGGCGCGATGGGCAGGTTGTGCTCCACGGTGCTGGCGCCGTCGATGATCATGGTCAGGTTGTGGAAGAAGGTCGAACCGCCTTCCTCGACCACGCGCATACCGAGCTCACGCGCGGCCTGGTTGACCTGCTGGCGCTGGTCGCGACGCGGCTGGTTGTAGCTCTTGACGCTGAAGGCGCCGTGCGCCTGCATGCGGCGCAGATGCGAACGAGCGTCGTCGAGTGTGTTGATCACGGCCTTGAAGTCGCCGTCGGCGCCGTACAGGATCGTTCCGGTCGAGAACACGCGCGGGCCGACCATCGCGCCTGCCTGGACCAGCTCCTTCTGGCTGAACACGAACTCGGTGGTGGCGGACGGATCGTGCAGGGCGGTGACGCCGAACGCGAGGTTGGCGTAGTAGGCCCAGTTCTGCTGCGGCACCACACCCTGGCCAAAATGCGCGGCGTGGGCGTGGGCGTCGACAATACCGGGCATCAGGGTTTTGCCCCTCGCGTCGATCACGTTCGCACCCGCTGGCACCCGCACGCTGGCGCTTGGGCCCACCGCGAGGATCTCGTCACCGCGCACCACCAGGGTGCCGTCCTCGATGACTTCCTCGCGGTTCTCCGCGTCGCGCATGGTGATGATGCGCGCACCGGTAAACGCGATGACGTGCTCGGGCGCGTAGACCGGCAGCGCCAGGCCGACTTCGATGCCGCGCGCGTCTTCGGGTTTCGGCAGCTCTTTGGGCGCGCCGGGCAGGAAGGCGAAGGCGTCCTTCAGCTCGCGGGTGAAGTAGCGCTTGCCGACCATCCAGTGCAGGGCCTGCTCGCTGCCGCTGCCCGACCAGTGGAAGTAACTGCCGACGTCCTGGCTGACCTTCGCGATCGGGATCGCCTTGGTGTCCTTGCTCAGTTCGATGCTGCCGCCGGTCTGCGGCATCGGCGCGATGTAGGCGTTGAACAGTTCAGTGAACGCAACGAATCGGCCGTCCGGTGAGAGGGCGATGTCGTTGACGTACTTGAGGTTGAACACCTCGCGCGGCTCTTCGCCGTTCAAGCCCACCGACATCAGCTTCTTCGAGATCCCGCCGCCGGTCATGTAGTGGATGCGGCTGCCGTCGGCCGAGAACTGCGGGTTGTAGCCCTCGCGCGCCACGCGCACCGGCTCGCCGCCGGCGGCCGGCACCCAGAAGATTCCGCGCTCCTGCGCCCACAGGCTGCCGGTCAGGCCCGAGCCTGCGCTTCGCGCATAGACGACTTTGCTGGCATCCGGCGAGAAGCGCGGGTGGTAGTAGAAGCCCGGCCGCATCGTCAGGCTGCGGCGCTCGCCGCTGTCGAGATCACGCACCAGCAGTTCGCCGAGATTCGCGTCGGTCCAGGTGGTGTAGAGCAGCTGGCGGCCGTCCGCGCTGTAGCTCGGGTCGTACTCGTAGACCTCGTCTTCGCCGCCCAGGCGCTGCGGGGCGCCGTTCGGAAGCGCTTTGCGATAGAGCTTGCCGACCGCGTGGAAGACCATCTCGCCGCGGTCCGGTCTGGTCGCGACATCGCGGATCATGTCCGGCGCGAAGCGGCCCTCGGGCAGGGTGATCTGCGGGTCCAGCGCCTCGATCACGGTCTGCCTCACCTCAGCGCGGAAGGGGATGCGCTCGGCCGAGCCGTCGGCGGCGCTGACCTTCCACAGCCCACCCTGGGCCCAGATCACGATCGCGCTGCCGTCCGGCGTCCAGTCGAAGCCGGGGTAGGGGCCGAAGATGGACCAGGCTTCCTGCTGGTCGCGCGACAGGCCGTCCCATAGCGGGCGCTCCTCGCCGCTCAGCGAATCGAAGACGTGCAGCACCGTCTTGTCGCGGATGCGCTTGACGTAGGCGATGCCGCGGCCATCGGGCGCCGGCTCCGGCCGCACCGCGCCGCCGGGGCCGCGGATCAGATCGCGGATCTCACCGGTCTCGCGATCCAGGCGGCGGATCGCATAGATGCCGGCGTGCGGATTCTTGTTGTACTGGAAGAACGGGCCCTGGCTGACGTCCTCGCTGAAGTAGACGTAGCGGCCGTCCGGGCTGATCGCTGGCTCGCCCTGGTCCTGCTGGTCGTTTTTCTGCTTGGTCAGCTGCAGGCCGCTGCCGCCAGTCTTGTGCCACATCCACAGCTCGCCGGCGCCCAGCGAGCGCTGGCCGGTGAAGTGCTTGCGCGCGATCAGGTAGTCACCGTCCGGCGTCCACACCGCATTGTTGGTGAGGCGGAAGTCTTCCTTGCTGACTTGGATCGGCTCGCCGCCCGCCAGCGGCAAGCGCCAGATGTTGTTGCCGCCGCCGCGGTCGGAGGTGTAGCTGACTTCGCGGCCATCCGGCGAGAAGCGCGGCTGCACGTCAAACGCCGGGCCCGAGGTCAGGCGCTTGGCTTCACCGCCCTCGATCGGCAGCAGATAGAGGTCTCCGAGCAGATCAAACACCAGCTGGCGGCCGTCGGGGCTGACGTCCACGCTCATCCAGGTGCCTTCCTCGGTGGTGAAGCGGATCTCCTGGGTCGGCCCGCGCAGCTGACTGACGTCCCACTTGGCGTCATCCGGCTTCGCTTTCGCGTACAGGCTCGGGCTGGCGGAGGCGACTGCCAGGCTCAGGGCCAGGCTGCCGAACAGGGTCAGGCTGCGCATCGGGTGTCCTCTGCTGCGTTGAGTGCGGGGGTGCTGCGACCGTCCCCCGGTCGCCGCGGATGCCGCATCGCGGCCGCGATGGGCGGACCGTGAAGGATGCCCTTCACGCGCGGGCCGAGCATGGGCCGGAAGTCGCCGCGCGGGGTGGCCGCTAGAATCCGCCCCCATGACTACGCACAGCACCGGCGACTTCCACAGCGCCGCCCAGGCCTCGACCCTGGGCAAGACAGTCGACTATGCCGACCACTACGACGCTTCGCGTCTGTTCCCGATTCCCCGCGCCGCCAAGCGCAGCGAGCTCGGCATCGCCGCACCACTGCCGTTTGTGGGCGTGGACATCTGGAACGCCTGGGAGCTGTCCTGGCTGGATCCGCGCGGCAAGCCGAAAGTCGCGATCGCCGAGATCTGCGTGCCGGCGGATTCGCCCTGCATCATCGAGTCGAAGAGCTTCAAGCTGTACTTGAACGGCTTCAACCAGGAGCGCGTGGACAGCCGCGAGGCCCTGCGCGAACGCATCGAGGCCGACCTCTCGCAGGCGGCCGGCGCGCCGGTGTCGGTGCGTCTGAAGTCGCTGGACGAAGCCGCCGCCGAGCCCATGGCCGAGCCGCCGGGCTTCTGTATCGACGACATTGCGCTTGATGCGGACATCAACTGCTATGGCCCGCCTCAGCCGGGCTTACTCAGCGCGGGCGACGAGGTGGTCGACGAAGTGCTGGTCTCGCACCTGCTGAAATCCAACTGCCCGGTCACCGGCCAGCCCGACTGGGCGACCGTGCAGATCCGCTACCGCGGCCCG
>JBKCVA010000103.1:0-7216 GCA_046318115.1 Lysobacterales bacterium
CTCCAGTGGGGGTGCTGCATCCGCGTGCTTGGGGCCCGGTGCACGCTTGCCGGTTCGGGCCTGTCTCGCCGGGGCAGGTCGGACAGGCCTCGGTGCGGGGAACCGGCGGCCTTCGGCCGTCGGTCTCCCTCGTGGCTCAGAACTTGCCGTAATACCCTTCCTTGAGGGCGTCGAAAAGATTGGCGGCGGTGTGCATCTCGCCGTCGTACTCGATCTGCTCGTTGCCCTTCACTTCCACCACACTGCCATCTTCCAACTCGAAGCGGTAGGTGGTGTTCTCGAGGTCTTTCTCCTTCACCAGCACCCCTTGGAAGGCCGCTGGATTGAAGCGGAACGTGGTGCAGCCCTTGAGGCCCTTCTCGTGGGCGTAGCGGTAAATGTCCTTGAAGTCCTCGTAGGGGTAGTCCGTGGGGACGTTCGCGGTCTTGCTGATCGAGCTGTCCACCCAGATCTGCGCGGCGGCCTGGATGTCGACATGCGCCTTGGGCGTGATGTCGTCGGCGGCGATGAAGTAGTCGGGCAGCTTGGCCTTCTCGTCCTGCGCGTAGGGCATGGCGTCGGGGTTGACCAGGCTGCGGTAGGCCAGCAGCTCGTAGCTGTAGACCTCGACCTTTTCCTTCGACTTCTTGCCTTCGCGGATGACGTTGCGGCTGTAGTGGTGGGCGAAGCTGGGCTCGATGCCGTTGCTGGCGTTGTTGGCCAGGCTCAGGCTGATCGTGCCGGTCGGCGCGATCGAGCTGTGGTGGGTGAAGCGGCCGCCTTTCTCGGCCAGCTTGGCGACCAGCTCGGGGGCGACCGTGGCGACCTTCTGCATGTAGCGGCTGTACTTGGCGTGCAGCTCGCGGCCCTTGATGGTGTCGCCGACCTTCCAGCCGTCCTTCGCCATTTCGGGGCGCTTGCGCAGCATCTCGGCGCTGACGCTGAAGTCCTCGTCCATGATCGGCGCGGGGCCCTTTTCTTCCGCCAGCGACAGCGCGACTTCCCAGCCGGCCACGGCCATCTCGCGGGCCACGGCCTCGGTGAACTCGCAGCTCTCCTTGCCGCCGTAGGGCATGCGCAGCATGGTGACGGTGCTGCCCAGGCCCAGGAAGCCCATGCCGTGGCGACGCTTGCGCAGGATCTCGGCGCGCTGCTGCGGCAGCGGCAGGCCGTTCACCTCCACGACGTTGTCGAGCATGCGGGTGAACACGCGCACGACTTCCTTGTATTCCTCCCAGTCGAAGCGCGCCTTGTCGGTAAACGCATCGCGCACGAAGGTGGTCAGGTTGATCGAGCCGAGCAGGCAGGCGCCGTAGGGCGGCAGCGGCTGTTCGCCGCAGGGGTTAGTGGCGCGGATGTTCTCGCACCACCAGTTGTTGTTCATCTCGTTGACGCGGTCGATCAGGATGAAGCCCGGCTCGGCGTAGTCGTACGTCGAGACCATGATCATGTCCCACAGGTGCCGCGCGCGGACGTGGCCGTAGATCTTGCAGGCGACCAGGCCGTCGTCGCGGGTGATGTAGGTCTCGCTGGCCGGCCAGTCGCGCCAGACCACCTGCTCGGCGTTGCCGAGATCGATCTCGTCGGCTTCCTTCTTGTTGACCGGAAACACCAGCGGCCACTCGGCATCGGCCTGCACGGCCTGCATGAACTCGTCGGTGATCAGCAGGGACAGGTTGAACTGGCGCAGGCGGCCGTCTTCGCGCTTGGCCTTGATGAAGTCCTTCACGTCGGGGTGGGACACGTCGAAGGTGCCCATCTGCGCGCCGCGGCGGCCGCCGGCGCTGCTGACGGTGAAGCACATCTTGTCGTAGATATCCATGAAGGACATCGGGCCCGAGGTGTAGGCGCCCGCACCCGCCACGAAGGCGCCCTTGGGGCGCAGGGTGCTGAACTCGTAGCCGATGCCGCAGCCGGCCTTGAGCGTCAGCCCGGCCTCGTGGACTTTCTCGAGGATGCCGTCCATCGAATCGGGGATGGTGCCCGAGACGGTGCAGTTGATCGTGCTGGTGGCGGGCTTGTGCTCCAGCGCCCCGGCGTTGGAGGTGATGCGGCCGGCGGGGATCGCACCGCGGCGCAGCGCCCACAGGAAGCGCTCGTACCAGTACTTCTGCTTTTCGACCGTCGGTTCGGCGTCGGCCAGAGCGCGTGCGACGCGCTTGTAGGTGTCGTCGATGCTGGCATCGACGGGCTCGCCCTTCTTGGTCTTGAGCCGGTACTTCTTGTCCCAGATGTCCCAGGACGCGGGCTGGAGCTCGATCACTTTGGCCTCGTTACGCACCGCTTCAAGCCGAACGCTGCTCATCCAATTTCGCCTCTTTCTTGTGGCCGTGGCAGCAGGACCTTGGTCGATCCGGACCGCGGCTGCGCAACACGCGCAGCGCCCGGCACGTTCGGATGGGTGCGCGCTGGGCGCTCCGGTCGCGACACGTGCTGGGGTCCGGGCGATTTCGGGCTGCCCTGCGCCTCGACTGATGGGTTCTTGTTGTGCGTCGGGCCCGTCAAGGGGCCCGCTTCTTCCGTTGCAGCGACCACCGCCCCCCGGCCAGTGCCTGCTGCTTCGGGTCTCCCGTTGTACCGCTTGCTTTACCGCCGATTTCGCCCTGCCCTGCCTGCCCGAACGTCGGCCGCACGATCCATGTCCCGCCGTGGAGGCGCTGTGTCTGACCTTGGCGACAACCCCAATCTGTAGGGTTTCGCACCGGGCGAGACCACAAGATCTAGTGGACAACGGTCTTGTACGCTACGCCCGGAAAAAACGGGTGTCAACGCAAAAAACTGTGGAAAACCGCTTGAACGAGCGCGCGTTTTCTGAAGCCCTTGCAGCAGCGGGAATTGCGCGGTGCCGCGTCTTCGCCCATCGCCGGCAGCGGCGTGAAGGGCGCATGCAGAGCACTGGGCCATCGGGCGGGTCTTGAGCCAACGGAGCGGTGCTTCCGCCCCGGGCGCGATCGGAGCGAGGGTCGAGGCCACGGTGGGTCGAGATCCACCCTATGCAACTCTGCGCACGCCATAGGGTGGGTCTTGACCCACCGGAGCATTGCTTCCACCCCGGGCGCGATCGGGGCGAAGGGCGAAGCCGCGGCAAGGGTCGAAGCCGGGGCGAGGGTCGAGGCCACGGTGGGTCAAGACCCACCCTATGCATTTCCGGGCACGCCATAGGGTGGGTCTTGACCCACCGCAGCGGTGCCTCCTCCCAGGTCGCGAGCGGGGCAAACGGAGCGCGGGTTTGAAGCGGTGCAGGGCATCCCCACCTTGCGCACGACCGAACAGGCCAGCGCGCCGATCGCCTCGCGACGGAACCTGTACCGCCGCCTTCGGTCTGCATCGCCCGTTCGAACACTGCCCCGCCCCCAGGGAGAGACCCCATGCCCCACGCCCACGCGCGCCCCGCCGTGATCGCCGTCCGCCTGCGCAGCGCCGCTTTCGGCGCTTTGCTGACCCTGGCCGCGATCGGCCTGTTCGCCCTCGCCCAGCACGTGCTGCGTCCGGCGAATGCGGCCCTGCCGGCGGTGGTGGAGGGCCAGCCCCTGCCCTCGCTGGCGCCAATGCTGGAGCGCGTCACCCCAGCGGTGGTCAACATCCACAGCAAGACCGTGGTGCGGGTGCGCAACCCGATGGCCGAAGACCCCTTCTTCCGACACTTCTTCGGGCTGCCGATGGTGCCCCAGGAGCGCGTGCAGCAGTCGCTGGGTTCCGGCGTGATCGTCAATGCCCGCGAGGGTCTGGTGCTGACCAACAACCATGTGATCGAAGGCGCCGATGACATCAGCGTGACCCTGGCCGACGGCCGCACGGTGACGGCCGAATTCGTCGGCTCGGACCCGGACACCGACGTCGGCGTGCTGCGCATCCCCGCCGAGGACCTCGCCGAGCTGCCGCTGGCCAGCGGCGAGGCGCTGCGCGTGGGCGATTTCGTGGTGGCCGTGGGCAACCCCTTCGGCCTCGGTCAGACGGTGACCTCGGGCATCGTTTCGGCGCTGGGCCGCTCGGGCCTGCAGGGCCTCGCCTACCAGAACTTTATCCAGACCGACGCCAGCATCAACCCCGGCAACTCCGGCGGCGCCCTCGTCAACCTGCGCGGCGAGCTGGTCGGCATCAATACGGCGATCTTCACGCCTTCGGGCGGCAATGTCGGCATCGGCTTCGCGATTCCGGCCGAGCTGGCCAACGAGATCATGCGTCAGCTGCTGGACACCGGCCGCGTGCAGCGCGGCAGCCTGGGCATCGAGACCCAGGCCATCACCCCGCAGCTGGCGGCGATGCTGGATGTCGCAGGCGCGCGCGGCGCGGTGGTGACGCGCGTGCGACCGGGCTCGCCGGCCGCCGAGGCCGGCCTGCAGCCGGGCGATGTCATCACAGCAATCGCCCAGCAGCCGGTCGACAGCCCGCAGACCCTGAACAACAAGGAGGGCCTGCTACCGGTGGGCGAGCCCATCACACTCGAATACCTGCGCGAGGGCCGCAGCCAGCGCATCGAGTTGCGCCTGAAGCCGCAGCTGAGCCAGCTGCTGGGCAGCGCGCTCGATCCGCGCCTCGACGGCGCCGAGTTCACCGCCCTGCCGCAGCGTTCGCGCCAGCAGGGCGTGTCCGGCATCCGCGTGGAGCGCGTCGCCGACGGCAGCCGCGCGGCGCGCAGCGGTCTGGCCGCGGGCGACCTCGTCACCGGCGTCAACCGCTTCCGCATCGACAGCCTCGACACCTTCGGCGAGGTGATCGAGATGCGCCCCCAGCAGCTCGCGCTCAGCGTGGTGCGTGGGCGCCGCAGCGGGGTGGTGGTGATGGAGTAGGCGCGGGATTGGCGATTGGCGATTGGCGATTGGCGATTGGCGAGTCGGGAGTCGGGAGTCGGGAGTCGGGAGTCGGGAGTCGGGAGTCGGGAGTCGGGAGTCGCAAGGCTCGCGAGCACAGCGAAGCGTCGCAAGACCGGCGTCCTCCCCTCTCCCCTTGTGGGAGAGGGGTCGGGGGAGAGGGGCTGAGCCCGACGCAAGCCCCCTCTCCCCAAGCCCTCGCCCTCCAGGGGAGAGGGGCTCGAAGCGAGCATAGGGTGGGTCTTGACCCACCGGAGCCCAAGCCTCGCCTCAGCGTGCGTGCCGCAAACCACGAGGGCGTGATCATGCCCACGGAATGCCTTTCGATGCGTCGACGCTTCGGTGGGTCAAGACCCACCCTATGGCGCCACGCGGGTGCGCACCGCGTCGTGTATCGGCGGGTTGGCAGCCACGCCATCGATCGGCCGCAGCGTCCTCACGTCCGCCCGCACGGCGTGAGGACTACCATGGCCGCCTTGAACTTCGCGAAGCCGCCGCTTGAACGACATCCGCGCCATCACGCTCGACCTTGACGACACCCTGTGGCCGGTGTGGCCGGCGATCGAGCGCGCCGAACGTGAGCTGCACGCCTGGCTGCAGCTGCACGCCCCGGGCACCGCGCAGGCCTATCCGATCGAGCGCATGCGCGCGCTGCGGGCGCAGGTCTACGAAGACCATCCACATCTGGCGCACGACTTCTGCGAACAGCGGATGATTTCGCTGCGGATGGCGCTGAGCGAAGGCGGTGACGATCCGGCGCGTGCCGAGGAAGCCTTCGAGGTGTTCTACGCCGCGCGCAACCGCGTCGAGCTGTACGCGGACAGCCTGCCCGCACTCGAACGCCTGGCGGCACGACTGCCGTTGGCGGCGCTGACCAATGGCAATGCCTGCATCCATCGCATCGGCCTTTCCGCGCATTTCCGGTTTTCGCTGGGCGCACGCGAACACGGCGCGGCCAAGCCGGACCCGAGCATCTTCCACGCCGCCTGCGCGCGCCTCGGCCTCGCGCCGCAGCAGGTGCTGCACGTCGGCGACGACCCGCACATGGACGTGCTCGGCGCCCGCCGCGCCGGCCTGCACGCGGTCTGGATCAACCGCCGCGACGAGACCTGGGAACACGCTGAAAAGCCCGACCTCGAAGTGCGCAGCCTGGACGCGCTGGTGCACTGGCTGGAGCGCGCGTCGGCGGCATAGTTTCATCGAGAGTTTCGAGCGCGCAGCTCGCTGACTCGGTGCGGCCGTGGCTATGCCTCGCGTGCGCGCTGTCCACCGACGTCAACCGCCCCGCTTGACCGGATGAGCGCTTCGCTCCGCTTTCGCTCTCAAGAAACAAGAGCTTTGGCCCCACACCCAACGCGATGGAGGCCATTTGCCGCGGCTTCCCGAGGAAGCCCGGCTGTTTGCAGGAGCGAGCTTGCTCGCGACCCGCAGGGGGTGCGCAGAGCGCAGGCTGCGGTCGCCTGCAAGCAGGCTCCCAGGAACAGCGCGAAGCGGTGCGTTCACGTTTCATCGGGAACACCCGACCGCGACGCGGGGCTGAGAAGTCCTCAACGATTCACCAGGGCCATCCCCTCAGGCGGGTAGCGCCCACCGCTGATCTCGATGGCCGCGAGTTCGCCGCGGATGCGCTCGACCCACGCGGGCGACAGCCTGACCTGCAGCGCGCCGAGGTTCTCCTCCAGCCGCGTCACCGAGCGCGTCCCGGGAATCGGCACGATGTCCTCGCCCTGCGCCAATAGCCAGGCCAGGGCCAGTTGCGCCGGTGTGCAGCCGAGCTCGTTCGCCCAGGCGCGCACCTGCTCGACCAGGGCCTGATTGCGCGCGGCGTTGTCGGCGCGGAAGCGCGGGTGTGCGCGGCGGCGATCCGTGGCATCGAGCTGCTCGGCGCTGGCGATCGCGCCGGTGAGAAACCCACGGCCCAGCGGGCTGTAGGGCACGAAGCCGATGCCCAGCTCACGGCAGGCCGGCAGCACGTCGGCTTCGACATCGCGCGACCACAGCGAATACTCGGTCTGCAGGGCCGCGATCCTCGCCACCTTGGAGGCGCGCCGCAGGGTCTCGGCGCCGGCCTCGGACAGGCCCAGATGCCGCACCTTGCCGGCTTCGACCAGGCGCTGCATGGCGCCCACCGTTTCCTCGATCGGCACGTCGGGATCGACGCGGTGCTGGTAGTAGAGGTCGATGCAGTCGACGCCAAGCCGCGCCAGGCTGGCCTCGCAGGCCACGTAGACATACTCGGGCCGCCCGCAGATGCCGACCACGCGGCCGTCCGGCGCGCGCACGTTGCCGAACTTGGTCGCCAGCACGACCTCGTCGCGGCGCGTCTTCAGCACGTCGGACAGCAGACGCTCGTTGGCGCCGCAGCCGTACATGTCGGCGGTGTCGATGAAGCTCACGCCAAGGTCCAGCACCCGATGCAGCACCGC
>JBKCVA010000104.1:0-12169 GCA_046318115.1 Lysobacterales bacterium
TGGCCGTGCTGGCGCAGGGCCTGCTGCAGGGCAGCGGCGAGCGCGCGCCGCTGCAGGAGCTGCCGGCCTGGCAGGGCGCGATGGAGCAACTGGGTGCGGCGGCCACGGGGGCGCGCGGTCACGCCTACGAGCGCCTGCGGCGCTACTACCTGTGGCGCGGTGAGCGCCTGCTGCTGCGCTCGCAGGAGGCGCCCGCGCTGGATCGCGAGGCCGCCATCGAGGGTTTCAGTGAGGTCCGCGAGGGCGATGCGGTCTGGCGCAGCTTCCGTCTCGATGGGCCCGACGGCCTGCGCGTGCTGGGCCTCGAGCCGCTTGAGGTGCGCGGTCACATCAGCACGGAGATTGCCCGCGGCATGGCCTGGCCGCTGCTGCTGGAACTGCCCGTGTTGGGCCTGTTGATCTGGGCCGCGGTGCGGATGGGCAGCCGCTCGCTGCGGCGTATCGCCCGCGCGGTTTCGGCGCAGGCCGGCGATCATCTGCAGCCGATCGAGCGCAGTCGCGTGCCGGTCGAGATCCACGGCCTGGTCGATGCGATCAACGACCTGCTCGGCCGCGTCGATGAGACCCTGCGCCGCGAGCGCCGCTTCATCGACGAGGCCGCGCATGAACTGCGCACACCGGTGGCGGGCCTGCGTCTGCACCTGTCCAATCTGGTGGAGGCGGAGGATGAGGACGCCCGTGCGCGCGCGCTGACGCAGATCCAGCGCGGGCAGGCGCGGCTTGAGCGCGGCGTCGCCCAGCTGCTCGCGCTCAGCCGGCTCGGGCCCGGTGCGCCTGCCCCGCGCAGCCAGCGCGTGGACCTGTCCGCGCAGCTGCCGGGCTGGCTGGCCGAATGGATCGATGCCGGGCTGGCCAATGACGATGAGCTTGAGCTCGTTGCCGCAGCGGGCTGCGTAATCGAGATCGACCCCGATCAGCTGCAGCTGCTGCTGCGCAACCTCGTCGACAACGCCCTGCGCCACGGCGGCCGACCGGCGCAGGTGCGCATCGAGCTTGCTCGGAGTGCCAACGAGGTGCGCCTCGCCGTCGAGGACGCCGGCCCCGGTCTGCCACCCGACGAGCGCGCGCGCGTGCTCGACCCCTTCTACCGCCCGCCGGGCACACGCGCCGATGGCAGCGGGCTCGGCCTGTCGATCGTCGCCCGCGTGGTCGAGCTGTCGGGCGCCCACTTGAGCCTGGGCGCCGGGCGCGAAGGCCACGGCCTGCGCGTGGAGATCGCCTGGCCCGCCGCTTGAGTACGCCCTGAGCACCCGCCTCCGAGCCCACGCCGTGCACAGGGTGGGTCTTGACCCACCGGGAGTCGGACGCTTGCCCCGGTCATCGCCGTTCCGGAGAGCCGCGCTTCGCCGCTGGCGATGACGCGATGCTGCGGCGACGTGGTGCCGCGGCATGCTTCAAGTGCACGCGAGACGCGCGTTGAGCTCCGCCCCGTCAAACCCAATCTTAGGGCGAGCGTCGGGCTCCGGTGGGTCAAGACCCACCCTATGGCGAGCGTCGGGCTCCGGTGGGTCAAGACCCACCCTATACGGGTTCGGGGTTTCGCGGTTTCGCGGGTGAGTTGCGGCGCGTCCCCGCGAATCCCGAATCCCCGCTCCTCAGGACATAGGGTGGGTCTTGACCCACCGGGCGCGCCCTCACCGCAGCGGTGTCCCGCGGTTCGCGCCGGGCAATGACCTGACAGCGGGGCGGCCTTGTGTCGCGGAATGCCTCGCATGAGCGTGAGGCGAGCGTCGAGCTTCGGTGGGTCAAGACCCACCCCATGCAGGTTTGGGGTTTCATGGGAGCCGCGCGGCTCCCCAATCCCCAATCCCCAATCCCCAATCCCCGCTCTTCAGCCGCGCAGCCTCCAGCCCAGCCAAATCCGATAGATCGCCGGAATCAGCAGCATCGACAGCAGCGGCGCGCTCAGCATGCCGCCGAGCATGGGGGCGGCGATGCGCTGCATGGTCGCGGCACCGGCGCCGTCGCTGAGCAGGATCGGGGTGAGGCCGACCAGCAGGGTCAGCACGGTCATGGCCTTGGGCCGCACGCGTTGCACCGCGCCCTCCTCCAGCGCGGCATCGAGTTCGCGCAGGGTGTTCAGGCGGCCGGTGGTGCGCGCGCGCTCCACCGCCTGTGCCAGATACAGCAGCATCACCACGCCGAACTCCGCGGCCACGCCGAACAGGGCGAGGAAGCCGACCACCACCGCCACCGACAGCGCGTAGTCGAGACCCCACAGCAGCCACAGGCCGCCGACCACCGACAGCGGGGCGGTGAGCAGCACGATCAGCGCGTCCGGCCAGCGGCGGAAGATCAGATACAGCAGCACCAGGATGATCCCGAGCGCCGCGGGAATCGCGAGGCTCAGGCGCTCGCTGGCGCGCAGCAGGCTCTCGTACTGGCCGGTCCACCCAAGGCTCACACCCGGCGGCAGCTGCACGCGCTCGGCCAGGGCCGCGTCGGCCGCGCGCATGGTGCCGATGAGGTCACGGGTGTCGGTGTCGACGAACACCCAGGCGGTCAGGCGCGCGTTCTCGCTGCGGATCATCGCCGGCGCTTCGACCAGTTCGATGTCGGCCAGCCGGCCCAGCGGCACCTGCGCGCCGGACGGCGTTACCACGCCGAGCTCGGCCAGCGCCTCCGGCGTGTCGCGCACGTCCTGCGGCAGGCGCATCGCCACCGGAAAGCGCCGGCGGCCCTCGTAGGCGGTGGCGATCGGCGCGCCGCCCACTGCTTCGCCCAGCCAGGCCATGAAGGCCTCCATCTCGACGCCGTAGCGGGCGAGGTCTTCGCGGCGCGGGCGGATCTCCAGGCTGCGCGCCGCAGCACCGCGATCGGCGAAGGCCGAGCGGATGCCCGGCACGCCCGCCAGCGCAGCTTCCACTTCGGTGGCCAGTGCGGTCAGCTGCTGCAGATCGTCGCCGGCAAGACGCACGCCCAGCGGCGTGCGCAGGCCGGTCGACTGCATGTCGATGCGGGTGCGGATCGGCTGCACCCAGGCATTGGTGACGCCGGGGATGCGCAGGCGGGCGTCGAGTTCGACGATCAGGTCCTCGATGCTGAAGCCTTCGCGCCACTCGGACTCGGGCTTCAGGCGGATGGTGGTCTCGATCATCGAGATCGGTGCCGGATCCGTCGCGCTGTCGGCGCGGCCGATCTTGCCGAACACGGTCTCGACCTCGGGGGTCTGTCGGATCAGCCGGCTGGTCTGCTGCAGCAGCTCCTGCGCCTTGCCGGGCGAAAGCTCGGGCAGGGTGGTGGGCATGTACATCAGGTCGCCTTCCTCGAGCTGCGGCATGAACTCGCTGCCGAGCTGGCGCAGCGGATACAGCGCGCTGGCGGCGATGGCGAGGCTCAGCAGCACGGTCAGCCAAGGGGCACGCAGCACGCCGCGCAGCACCGGCCGGTACAGCGCGATCAGGCTGCGCGATAGGATCTGCTCGTGCTCACCGCGGATGCGTCCGCGCACGCACAGCGCCATCAGCACCGGCCCGAGCGTTACCGCCAGCACGGCGGCGGCCAGCATGGCCCAGGTCTTGGTCCAGGCCAGCGGCGCGAACATCCGGCCTTCCTGGGCTTCGAGCAGGAACACCGGCAGGAAGCTCAGCGCGATGATCAGCAGCGACATGAACACCGCCGGCCCTACTTCGATGCAGGCCTCGGCCACCAGCTTCAGGCGCTCGGGCTCGTCCGGCTCGCGGGCGTGATCGTTCTTGAAGTGCTCGATGCGCTTGTGGGCGTTCTCGACCAGCACGATCGCCGCATCGACCATGGCGCCGATGGCGATGGCGATGCCGCCCAGTGACATGATGTTGGCGTTGATGCCCTGCAGCCGCATGATCGCCAGCGCTGCGAGAACACCCAGCGGCAGCAGCAGGGCCGGCACCAGGGCCGAGCGGAAGTGGCCGAGGAAGAGCAGGCAGACCAGACCGACCACCAGGATCTCCTCGACCAGCTTGGTCGAGAGGTGGTCCACCGCGCGCTCGATCAGGGCCGAGCGGTCATAGGTGGTGACGATCTCCACGCCCGCGGGCAGGCTGAGCTTCAGCGCGGCCAGCCGGGCCTCGACCGCCTCGATGACCTCGCGCGCATTGCCGCCGTCGCGCATCACCACGATGCCGCCGACCACTTCGCCCTCACCGTCGAGTTCGGCGATGCCCTGACGCGGACCGGCGCCGAAGCGGATCTCGGCGACGTCGCCGAGCAGCACCGGCACACCGTCCATCAGCGGGCCCAGCGGCACCTGCGCGAGGTCTTCCAACTTCCGCAGAAAGCCCACGCCGCGCAGGCTGATCTCGCCCTCGCCGACCTCGATCAGCGAGCCGCCGCGCTCGGCACCCGCCGCGCGGATCCGCGCCGCGACGTCGTTGATCTGCACGCCGTACTGGCGCAGGCGCAAGGGATCGATGATGGCCTGGTACTGGCGCTCCATGCCGCCGACCGTGGCGACCTCGGAGACGCCCGGCAGGGCTTGCAGTTCAAGCCTCAGGAACCAGTCCTGCAGCGCGCGCAGCTCGGACAGGTCATGGCCGCCGCTGCGGTCGACGAGCGCGTACTGATAGACCCAGCCGACGCCGCTGGCATCGGGCCCGAGCGCGGGCTCGACGCTGTCGGGCAGCTCCGCACGCGCCTGGCTCAAGTACTCCAGCACCCGCGAGCGCGCCCAGTAGGGATCGGTTCCGTCCTCGAACAGCACGTAGACGAAGGAGTCGCCGGTCATCGAGAAGCCGCGCACGTGACGCGCACCCGGTACGGCCAAAAGGCGTGAGGCCAGCGGATAGGTGATCTGGTCCTCGACCAGCTGCGGCGATTGCCCCGGCCATTCGGTGCGTACGGTCACCTGCACGTCGGACAGATCGGGAATCGCATCGACCGGCAGGGTGCGCGTGGCCTGGATGGCGGCCAGGGTCAGCAGCAGCGAGAGCAGCAGCACCAGACCGCGGTTGTCCAGCGAGGCGCGGATGAGGGCGGCGATCATGGCTGGGCCCCGAGAGCCGGGATTGGGGATTGGGGATTGGGGATTCGTGCAGCCGGGATTGGGGATTTGGGATTCGGGATTCGTAGAGCGGGCCAGGGCGACTGCCACGCGCTGTCCCTGCTTTTCGTAGGAGCCTGCTTGCAGGCGACCGCAGCTTTCGCCTTTCTCTCACCCTGCGGGTCGCGAGCAAGCTCGCTCCTGCAAGAAGCCGGGATTCGGGATTCGGGATTCGGGATTCGCAGAGCGCGCCGCGGCGACTGCCAGGCTGTGTGCCTGCTCTTGGTAGGAGCCTGCTCGCAGGCGACCGCAGCTTTCGCCTCGCTCTCACCCTGCGGGTCGCGAGCAAGCTCGCTCCTGCAAACAGCTGGGGCACCAAGGCCGATGGTGCAACGACCGTTCGATGTCTCAATGCGCATGACCCGCCTCCAGTCGCTGCAGGCCCGCGCGCAGCGCGGCTTCGGAGTCGAGCAGGAACTGCGCCGACACCACGACGCGCTCGCCTTCCTTCAGCCCGTGCAGGATCTGGGTGCGGCCGTCGACGCGCAGGCCGGCGTGCACCTGGGCCACGCGGAAGCGGCCCTCGCCGGCATCCACCACCACGCGCTCGCCATCGGCGGTGCGGATCACCGCCTCGCTGGGCACGCTCAGCACCGGCTCGCCGTCTTCGCCGCGTAGCCGCGCCTCCATGTACTGGCCCACGCGCAGCAGGCCGCGGCGGTTGGGCACCGGCACTCGCAGCTGCACGGTGCGGGTCATCGGGTCCTGGCTCGGATACACGTAGCTGACTTCGCCGCGCCACAGGCGATCCGGTTGGTTCGGCAGGTTCAGTGCGGCGTAGATGGTGCCGCCGCCCAGACGCTCCAGCTCTTCGGGGAACACCGAGACGCTGACCCAGACCTCATTGAGATCGGTGATCTCCAGCGCGATGGTGGAGGGTTCGATGAACATGCCGTGGCGCACGTCGAGCAGGGTGACCACGCCGTCGGCCGGCGCACGCACCGGCACCCGCTGCAGCGATCGTCCGCGCTCGCTCAGCGCATCGATGAAGTCCTCGTCCACGCCCAGCCTGCGCAGGCGCTCGCCCGCCGCGCGCTGGGCGCGCGAGCCGACGCCGCCCGAGCGCAGCGCGATCAGGTAGTCCTCCTGGGCGGCGACCAGATCCGGCGCGTAGATCTCCATCAGCACCTGGCCCGCACGCACGCGTTCGCCGAGGGCGTGCACGCGCAGGTCCTCGACCCAGCCGGGGACGCGCGTGTGCACATGGCGGATGCGGTGCTGGTCGGCCACCACCTCGGCCGGCGCGCGCACCCGCGGCGACAGCACGCGGCGGTCGACTTCAGCCGTGCGGATGCCCAGCGCCTGGCGCAGGCCGGCATCCACCTCGATCACGGGTGCGGTCTGCGCGCTGCTGCGGCTGCGCGCGACCAGGTCCATGCCGCAGATCGGACAGCTGCCCGGCGTCTCGCTGGTGATCTGCGGGTGCATGGGGCAGACGTAGAGCAAGGCCGCTGGCGGAGCGGTGCCGGGCAGGGTCTCGGCGCTGGCGGCCGCAGGCAAGCCCACGTTTGCGGCCGCTGCGGATGTCGAGTCAGCGTGCGGAAAGTGATCGTGTCCGTCGTGGCCGGAGTGATTCGCGGGGTCGGCGTGGTCCGCGTGATCGGGGCCTGCGGCCGAAGCCGCGTGCTCCGAGTGATCTGCGTGCGCGTGCTCGGACGCCGGCGGCGCGTCCTGCGCGCTGATCGGCAGGGCGGGCAGGGCGAGGGCGGACAGCGACAAGGGCAGGGTAAGCAGCAGGGCGCAGCGGCGCTGCGACCGATGGGAAACGGCGGACATGGGAGATCTCCAGCAACAGGGGCCGGGCGCGGCCCGGCGGCTCAGGCGTGTAGCGCTGGGCTGTTGGAGATCGGAGGTCGCAGGTTCTGCGCGCTGAACGGAGAGGGCGACAGGCTGCGCTGCGCGCTGGCCGCGTGCGACGGCGGCAGCAGCGGCTGCAGGCTCAGGATTTCGACGGGCGGCACCTGCACGCGGCACTGTTTGCAGTGATCGCAGCCAGAGTTCCCTAGGCTGCCCTTGCTGCTGTCGGCTTCCTCTGCTGCAGCCTGCGCGGTGCGTGCCGCCCGTGCATGCGGGCAATCCGGCATGGCGGCGTGCGCCGAGGCGTCAGCCCCGGCCTGCGCTTGCGCCGCGAACGCCATTGGACAGCCGCGCGCCGCCGCGCCGGTGGCGAGACAGAGCATCAGCAGCAGGGTGAGCAGGCGCCGCAACATGGGCGGGATGTTAGCGCTGCAGGCGTGAAATTGCCTGCGAACCTCGACACCGCTCGCGAAGGCCTTCGGTGAGGCCAGCGTCGAGCCGTGGTGGGCCCTGGCCCACCGGAAGCACCGTCGACGCCGCGCAGCCGGCGACGGCGCGTGGGGGCCGGGAAGCCATGGCGGTCGCGGTTGCTGTCGGCGCACGCTTGGGCTTTCGTTCGCGCGCTCTCCGAGGCGCTGTTGTTGAGTCTGATCGTAGACCGAGCGGGCCTCAGTCCTCGAACCCGTCGGCAAACGGCTCGATGGCCTGCAGCTCGAACGCGCCGACATCGCAGGCGGCGATGCGGTCGCCGTTGCCGTCCTGCGGGCGCGCGACGCCGCGCGTATCGGTCGGCAGGCAGCGCGCGGCGTTGGCGCCATCGACCGCGGGGCTTGTGGCGTCGAAGGCCAGCACCGGCATCGACACCGCCTCATCGACACCGATCACCTGGAAGTCGGTGACGGCAACCGCGCCCGGCAGGCCAATGCTGCAGCTGTTGTCGCCTGTGCCGAGCAGGGTGCCCAGTGTGCTGGCGGCCGCACTGCTGAGCGCGCAGGCGTTGCCGGAGCCGGCGCGCTTGGGCGCCATCGCGCTGTTGCTCCACTCGACCAGCTGGGTGGACGACGTCGTGAGGTGCGCGCCCAGGTCCCCCTGGTTGCTGAAGAAGCTGAGATGGCGGCCGACCAGGCGTGCGCCCTGCGTGGTCAGCGCGCCGCCGCCCCCGCTGACGCGGTTGCCGACGAAGCTCAGGTTCTCCAGGGTGATTTGCGCCGAGCCCTCGCCATTGTTGCCGCGTGCGAACACGGCACCGGCGTCCGCCGATCGATTGCCGCCGAAATAGCTGCGCACGATGCTGAGCGTGCAGCTCGGGCAGTCGAGTGCCAGCGCACCGCCGAAGCCCGAGCCACCGGCTTCGGGCACAGCGAAGTTGCCGATGAACACGCTGTCGCGGATCTCCACCGTCGACGCCGTCGCGCCCAGCCAGCTGATCGCACCGCCGCTGGTAAAGCCGCCGTTGGTGGCGTTGTCGATGAAGCGCGAGGACTGCACCAGCAGCGGCCCGCTGACTGCCATCGCTCCACCCGTTCCGGCGCCGGTGCCGATATGGGCGGCGGCATTGGCCTCGAACACGGTCTCGAACACGCCGACGCTGGCAACGGCCGACCAGCGGACCGCGCCGCCGGACGCATTGGTCGCGCCGCTGCCGGTGGCCAGACAACCGACGAAGCGCATGCGGTCCAGCACCAGGCTGTCGACGCTGCCGGCGCCATCCGAGGCCAGACAGCCGCCGCCGCCGGCGGCGCGCCCCTGCTGCAGGGTGAAGCGGCGCAGGGTCAGCGCGTCGGAGGACGCCAGCAGACGCAGGTCCTGCGTCGTATCGAAGGGCCGCAGCACCGGCGCGCGACCGTTGCCGTCGATCTCCGCGATCACGTTGATCCGCGGCAGTGCCGTGAACAACTCGATTTCGCCGTTCAGCGGATAGGCCGCGGTGAACTCGATGCGGTGCGGGCCGGTGGCGTCACCGGCCGCGTTGGCGGCGAGGATCGCCGCGCGCAGCGAGCCCGCGCCAGCGTCGTCGACGCTGCTCACGCTGAACGTGGCTGCGGCGGCGGGCAGGCTGAGGAGCGTGAGCAGCAGGGCGGGCAGTGCTGAGCGCGGCATGGGCAGGCATCCGGTGGTTGACCCTCGCGTTACGGTGCTGGCGTCGCGCGCCCGACATCGGCCTGCAGGCGCGACTGCGCCAAGGCAGACGCGGCTGCGACAAGGCAGAATCGGCGCATGACCGCGCCCCCGGAACCCGCACTCACGCAGTGGCTGGCCCGCGCCCGCGAGGGCGACGGTGACGCCCTGCGGCAGGCGTTCGCGGGTGTCTACGCGGAACTGCGGCGGCTGGCGCATCGGCAGCTGGCGGGGCAGCCCGAGCGCACCCTCAACACTACCGGCCTCGTGCACGAAGCCTTCCTGCGCTTGCACGGCCACGCCGGCGAGGTGCGCGATCGCGGCCATTTCTTCGCGCTGGCGGCGCGGGTGATGCGGCAGGTGGTGGTCGACTTCGCGCGCGAGCGGCTGAGCGAAAAGCGCGGCAGCGGCGAGCGCGGCCTGCCGCTCGAGGGCATCGATGTCGCCGAGGCGCGCGAGGCCGAGCACCTGCTCGCGGTCGACGAGGCCCTGCGCCGGCTGGCCGAGCGCGAGCCGCGGCAGGCGCAGGTGGTGGAGTGCCGCTACTTCGCCGGCCTCACGGAGCCGGAGACCGCCGAGGCGCTGGGCATCGGCGAGCGCAGCGTGCAGCGCGACTGGCAGCAGGCCCGCGCCTGGCTGCGCGAGCAGCTGGCGTGAACACCACGGTCAGGCCAGACGACGACGAGGGCTTTCTCGCCCCCGGCGGCGCGCTGGCGGGCGCACTGGGGCAACGCCTGCTGGAGCGACTCGGGCCGCCTCGCCCGAAGCCCGGTCAACGCTTCGGGCCGTTTGCCCTGGTCCGCGCCCTGGGCCGCGGCGGCATGGGCGAGGTCTGGCTGGCGCAGCGCGCTGACGGCGCCTTCGAGCAGCAGGTCGCGCTGAAGTGGCTGCAGGGCGGCCTGTTTGGCGATGCCGATGCCCTGCTCGCGCGCGAGCGCGGCCTGCTGGCCGGACTCGATCATCCACACATCGCGCGCCTGATCGACGGCGGCCGCAGCGAGGCGGGCCTGACCTGGTTCGCGATGGAGTACGTCGACGGCCTGCGCCTCGATGCGCATGCGCGTGAACATCGCCTCGACCTGCGCGCGCGCCTGCGCCTGCTGCTGCCGCTGTGCGCCGCGCTGGCCTTCGCCCACCGGCGGCTGGTGGTGCACGGCGACTTGAAGCCCGCCAATGTCATGGTCGACCGCGAGGGCCAGCCCAAGCTGCTCGACTTCGGCATCGCGCGCCTGCTGAAGTCCGACAGCGACGGTCTCGCCGCGGCGCTGACGCCGGGCTGGGCGAGCCCGGAGCAGAGGCGCGGCGAAGCGCTGGGTACGGCCAGCGACGTCTATCAGCTGGGCCTGCTGCTGGCCTGCCTGTCCGAGCTGCCGGCGCAGACCGACCTGTCCTCGACGGCGCTGCCCGAGACCGTGCTCGCCGCGCCGCTGACGGCCGACGCTGTGCCGCCGGAGACGCTCAAGGATCCGGAGCTGCGTGCCATCGCCCTGCGCGCCTGCGCGCCGCGCCCGGAGCAGCGCTACCCCAGCGTCGATGCCTTCGCCGACGATCTGCGCGCCTGGCTGGCGCATCGGCCGGTGTCGGCGGTGCCGGCATCGGCCTTCTATCGCCTGCGCAAGCGCCTGCGCCGGCATCCGCTGGCGGGCGCACTGGGCCTCGCTGGCGGCCTCGCGCTGGTCGCCCTCGGCCTCGGCCTGCAGCAGCAGCGCGAGGCGGCGCTGGCCGCGGCCGCGCGCGCCGAGCGCGAGGCCCTGCAGGCGCGTCGCGAATCCGAACGCAGCGCGGCCGCGCTCGGCTTTCTCGGCGAGCTGCTCGGCAAGGCACAGCCGGGCGAGCATCGCGGCCGCATTCCGACCGTGGAGGATGCGCTGCAGGCCGGCGCCGAGCGCCTAAGCGAGGACAGTGCGATGCCGCCCGCGCTGCGCGGCGCCCTGCTGGCGCGGCTCGGCAGCATCCGCATCGAGCGCAGCGAGTTCGGTCAGGCCCGCGCCCTGCTCGAAGCCGCGGTGCCCCTGCTGCGCGCCGCCGATGAGGACCCGGTGCTGCTGTCCGAGGCCGAGGGCGAGCTTGCGTACAGCCTCGACTACAGCGACTCGGCCCGCGCCCTGCCGCTGTTCGACGGCGCCATCGCGCGGCTGTCCGCGCTGCCGGGCGAACAGCCGCGACGCCTGCGTCTGCAGCGCCTGCGCGCGAGCCTGCTGTACGGCATCGGCCGCTACGAAGACGCGGCTGCGGCGCTGCGCGGGCATCTGGCGGAGTCCGATGCCCGGCTGGGCGAGGACAGCGTCGAATCCGGCATGGGCCGCGTGCTGCTGGCGATGAGCCTGAATGCGCAGGGCGACATCGAGGGCGGGCTGGCCGCCAGCGCGCAGGCCTGGCGCACGCTCAAGGCGTCGCTTGGCGAGGCGCATCCGCGCAGCGTGCAGGCCGGCAACGGCTATGCCAGCGCGCTCTACAACCACGGCCACTACGCCGAGCAGATCGCCGTGCTCGACGAACTGCTGGCCACTGCACGCACGCTGTGGGGCGAGGCGCATCCGCGTGTGGCCCTGCTGCTGACCTGGAAGGGCGCCGGCCTGCTGGCCGCCGAGCGCGCCGCCGAAGCGGTCGAGGCGCTGGAGCACGCGGCCGCGCTGTACGCCGCCGCGGACCCCGACGACGACCTCGGCAGCCCCAACACCCTGGGCGCGCTCGGCGATGCCTATGCCGCGCTGGGTCGCAGCGAAGACGCTCTGGCCGCCTACGCGCGCATGGCTGACGTCGAGCGCGAACGCACCACCGCGCTGCCGCCGGACGACGGCAGCCGCGCGATCAAGCCGGCGCGCCTGCTGGTCCAGCTCGGCCGCCACGACGAAGCCCGCCGTGCGCTCAGCGAAGCCGAATCCCGCGCCGCCCGCAGCGGCCACACCAACGCCCCGCTGCGCCGCGAGCTGGACGCCCTGCGCGAAGCGATCGAACACCCATAGGGTGGGTCTTGAACCGCCACGGCGATTGCGGATGCCGCGCAGCGGTGGGTCAAGACCCACCCTATGTGTCGGATTGACGGGATGGGTCAAGACCCACCGAATGTTTTGCAAGGTTCATAGGGTGGGTCTTGACCTGAGGTCTCCCCAGAATTTCTCTTTTCGATTCCGTTAGATACCGCGGATCGTCAGCGAGGGTGCGTGCATGACGCAGTAGATTCCTCGGGGTTACGAAGCCTGAGGACTGCGCCATGCACGCTCTGCGGATACTGCC
>JBKCVA010000105.1:0-2726 GCA_046318115.1 Lysobacterales bacterium
ACGCCCATGTAGACGGCCAGGGTCTGCTTCTCCTGCGCCAGCGCGCGCCAGTCCAGCGCGTCGATGGAATTGCGGCAGTGGGCGGTGACGAAGCGAACGGATTGGGCGTGGTCGCGATGGGTGAGCGGGATGCCGGCGTGGGCCGCGCAGGCGAGTGCGGCGGTGATGCCGGGCACGACCTCGTAGGCGATGCCGTGCGCGCGCAAGTGTTCGAGCTCTTCGCCGCCGCGGCCGAAGATGAAGGGGTCGCCGCCTTTCAGGCGCACCACGCGCTTGCCCTGCCGCGCGTGTTCGAGCAGCAGGGCGTGGATGCCCTCCTGGGTGGTGTGGTGGGTGCCGGCTTCCTTGGCGACTTCGATGAACTGGGCGTCGCGGCGCGCGAGTTCGAGCACGGCGCGGCTGACCAGGCGGTCGTGCAGGATCACGTCGGCTTCCTGCAGTCGGCGCTGGCCCTTGAGCGTGAGCAGGCCGGGGTCGCCGGGGCCGGCGCCGACCAGGCTGACGAAGCCTTCTCTGGAGCCTTCGGGTTCGCCGGCTTCGATCAGTTCGATGAGACGCGCGCGCGCGGCATCGAAGCGCGCGGCGCGCAGCAGCTCGCCGACTTCGCCGGGCCACAGGGTTTCCATGAACTTGCGGCGGCTGGGCACATGCGGAAAGCGCGCACGGATGCGGCCGCGGAGGATGCGCAAGAGTTCGGCCAGCTGGCCGAAGCTCTCGTCCACCGACTGCTCGATCTTCTCGCGCAGCTGTCGCGCCAGCACGGGGGCCGCGCCGCCGCTGCTGATCGCGACGGTCAGCGGGCCGCGACGCACCACGGCGGGCACCTGCACGCGGGTCAACTCGGTGTCGTCGACCACGTTGACCCAGAGCCTGCGCGCTGCGCCTTCCTCGGCCACGGCGCGGTTGACTTCAACCTCATCGGTGGCGGCGATGGCGAGGAAGACCTCGTCCAGCCAGTGCGGTTGGAACTCGCCTTCGAGATGGCTAATGCGGCCCTCGGCCTTGAGCTTCTGCAGCGCTTCGTTGAGCGCGGGCGCACCGACGCGCACCTCGGCGCCACACTCGATCAGGGGCAGCACCTTGCGCGCCGCGACTTCGCCGCCGCCGACGACGAGGATGGGGCGGCCGGCGAGGTTCAAGAAGAGCGGGTAGAGGGGTGGGGAGGCTTCGGCCGCGTTCGCCCCCTCTCCCCCAGCCCCTCTCCCACGAGGGGAGAGGGGGGAAGAGTCGGCGGCTCGTGCTGTTGTCATGGCCGCGGCCGCATGCAAAGGGCTTGCAGTGATGCCCGGATAAGCGTCCGAAGTGTCGCCTTCAAGCCCCTCTCCCCTCGTGGGAGAGGGGTTGGGGAGAGGGGGCGAGCTTGCGGCTACTGTCGTGCTGGTGCGCCCTTCCAACTCGCAGGAACTGATTCGCCTGTCTCCTGTCCCCTCCCGCGATTCCTGGATCAAAGGACCAGTCGAGCAGCGGGGCCACCCCTGAGCCTCCCTCAGGCGCTCCAACGATTCCCGATTCCCAAATCCCGATTCCCGGCCGTCGTCACTCATGCAAACCACACTCCCGCTTCAGCCCGAAGAACCGCGTGTCCTCCTCGCGCATGCCGTCGAGCAGGGGGCGGGTGGTGTGGGTGTCGCCGATGGAGACGTAGCCTTGTTCCCACAGCGGGTGGTAGGGCAGGTTGTGCTGGCTGAGGTAGCGGCCGACGTCGCGGTCGCTCCAGTCGATGATGGGGTGCAGCTTGAAGCGGCCTTCGCGACGCTGCAGCACCGGCGTGCTGCTGCGGCTCTGCGACTGGCTGCGGCGCAGGCCGGCGAACCAGGTGCCGACGCCCAGCTCGCGCAGGGCACGCTGCATGGGTTCGGTCTTGTGGATGCGGTTGTAGCGTTCGATGCCATCGAGGCCCTGCTCCCACAGGCGGCCGTGGCGGGCTTCGATCCAGGCCGGCGAGCGCGCGCTGCGTTCGATGTGCAGGTTGAGCGTGAGGCGTTCGCTCAGGTTGTCGATGAACTGGTAGGTCTCGGTGAACAGATAGCCGGTGTCGACCACCACCACCGGCAGTCCGGGCCGATGCGCATTCAGCAGGTGTAGGCTGACCGCGGCCTGGGCACCGAAACTGGACGACAGCGCGTGATTTCCGGGCAGATGTTCCAGCGCGAAGCGGATCCGCGCATCGGCGTCCAGGCCTTCCAGCCACTGGTTGAGGCGTTCGAGTGCGGCGCCGTCGTCATCGGCTGCGGCAGCGACCAGCGCGCCGAGGTCGGTCGGCGCGGTGTCGATGCGGATCGCCTGCGCGCTCATGCGGCCAACACCTTGCGAACCAGCACGGGCTCCGGCGGCAGCAGGTCGGCACGCAGCAGGAAGTCGCCGAAGTGTTCGCCTTGCACGCGCTCGGCGGCGTAGCGCGCGATCAGCGGATCGAGTTCGGCAAGGATCTCGGCCTCGGTGATGTTCTCGCGGTAGAGGCGATTGAGACGCTGGCCGCGGTGGTCCGCGCCGAGCATCAGGTTGTAGCGACCGGGCGCCTTGCCGACCAGTGCGATCTCGCCGAGGTACGGGCGCGAGCAGCCGTTCGGGCAGCCGGAGATGCGCAGCAGGATCGACTGCTCGCCAACACCGTGGCGATCGAGCAGGGCCTGCACCTTGTCCAGGGCTTCGTCGAGATAGCGCTCGGCCTCGGCCATCGCGAGGCCGCAGGTTGGCAGCGCGACGCAGGCGAGCGCCTCGCGCTT
>JBKCVA010000106.1:0-3975 GCA_046318115.1 Lysobacterales bacterium
GTGCCGATCGCGACGCCCAAGCCCTTCGCCAGCGTCGCCAGCGACATGCTCGGCGCGCCCGGATGCCTGCAGGCTTGCTCCGGCAGATACGGAATGTGGAGGAAACCGCCGCGCACGCCCGGGCGCTGCGTGGCGAGGTGATGCATCAGCGCGAAGAACACCGCATTGCAGACGAAGGTGCCGGCCGATAGCGACAGCTCGGCCGGCACGCCGTGCTGGTTCAGGCTGGCGTGCAGCGCCTTCACCGGCAGGGTCGAGAAGTAGGCGCTGGGCGCAGCCTCGATCAGCGCGCGGTCGATCGGCTGGGCGCCGGCGTTGTCGGCGATGCGCGCATCGGCGAGGTTGATGGCTACGCGTTCGATCGAGATCCGCGCACGGCCGCCTGCCTGACCGACGCAGAGCACCAGGGTCGGATTCACGCGTTCAATAGCGTCGACCAGCGCGCGCGGGCCGTCCGAGAAGCAGACCGGCAGGGCCGCAGGCTCGACGCGGTGCCCGGCGATGCGCTCGCCCGAGAGTTCGTGTAGCACTTCGAGCGCGGGGTTGATGGGCTCGCCGCCGAAGGGCTCGAAGCCCGTCAGCAGCACCCGCGGCAAACCCGCCATCAGTAGTTCGAGGCCAGCACCTGGGTGCTGACGGCGACAAAATGAAAGCTGCTGCCGGCCAGCACGAACAGGTGCCAGATGGCATGAGCGTAAGGCAGCGACTCGCGGTGATAGAACAGCGTGCCAAGGGTGTAGGCCACGCCGCCCGCCAAAAGCCAGGCGATGGTGGCGGTCGACAGCTCCTGCACCATCGGGCCGAACGCGATCACGATCAGCCAGCCCATGGCCACGTACATCATCGTCGACAGGCGCGGGAAGCGGCCGGTGAAGAACAGCTTGAAGACCACGCCCAGCACGGCCAGGGCCCAGATGATGCCGAACAGGGTCCAGCCCCAGCTGTCGCGCAGGCCGAGCAGGGTGAAGGGCGTATAGGTGCCGGCGATAAGGAGAAAGATCGCGCAGTGGTCGAGCACCTTGAGCCGCTGTTTGAGCTGCTCGTGCCGCGCCGCGTGGTACAGAGTCGAGGCGATGTAGAGCAGCAGCAGGGTGATCACGAAAACAATCGCGGTGCCGAGCTGCCAGGCATCGCCCCACAGGGCCGCCAGGGTGATCAGCACGGCGCCAGCGGCGGCGCTGGCGAACGCGCCGACGCCATGGGTCAGCGCATTGATGAGCTCTTCGCGGTGCAGCGGATGAGCGAGAGACATGTCGGTCCTGTGCATGGTCGGCCCTGCGGCTTGGATGACAGCGGTACGTCGCGAACGGCGAAGCGCGGAGTGTGGCACGCCACAGAGGCGGGTTAGCATACCCGCCGGTTCAATAATCCCGTTTCCGCCCATGATTCCGATGCAGCCGGCGTTCACCACCCTGCGCGTGCGCAGCCCCGATGGCGCCGAGGCGGATCTTCGTCTGGTGATGCCGCCTGAGCCGGTTGCTGGCGTCTACCTGCTGCCGGCGCTGGGCGTGGGGATTCGGCCCAACGAGGCCTTTGCCTCGGCGCTGGCCGAATGCGGCGTGGCGGTGGCCATCCATGAATGGCGCGGTCTCGGCGGCAGCAGCGCACGCGCCGCGCGAGGCTGCGACTGGGGCTATCGCGAGCTGTTGGAGCAGGACATCCCCGCCGGGCTCGCGGCCGCGCAGTCGGCAGTTCCTGGGCTCGACTGGTCGATTGCGGGCCACAGCCTTGGCGGCCAGCTGGCGTTGATCTCGGCGGCGCTGCAGCCGGGTCGCTTCCACCGCGTGCATGTGCTGGCCAGCGGCCTACCGGACTGGCGGACCTATCCGCGCCTGCGCGGGCTGGGCATCTTCGCGGCCCTGCACTTCATGCCGCTGTCGGCGATCCTGCTCGGCCATTACCCGGGTGAACGTCTGGGCTTTGCCGGCCGCGAGGCGCGGGGCTTGATCCGCGACTGGTCCTACAGCGGCCGCAGCGCCCGCTATCGCATCCGCGGCGGCAGCGTCGACCCCGAGCAGGCGCTGCGCGATTTCCGTGGTGAAGTGCGGGCCCTGCATCTGGCTTCCGACTGGCTGTGCCCGCGCGCTTCGCTGGAGGCCTTGGCCGCCAAGACGCCGCAGGCGCGCTGGCAGATCGAAACCCTGCACGACCTCGAGTTCGCCCCGCGACGCGCCGATCACTTCGGCTGGCTCAAGCAGCCGGGGCCGGTGGTGCGGCGGCTGCTGGCGGCGTGAGGCTTGCGCATCTGCGCTGACGCCTGAGCACATAGCGTCTTCGTCCGTCGACGTGTGGCTTTGGTGGGTCAAGACCCACCCTATGACCCGCGCTGGACCTCGCGGCGCGCGTCAGCCGAGGCATGGAGAGCGGCCGGGGTTGGGTGATCCGGCAGTGCAGCGGCCGCGCGACCGCGCGAGCACCGCATAGGGTGGGTCTTGACCCACCGGAACGCGGCCAACACCTTTCTCTGCTTCGGTCATGAACCGCGGCCCCACGCTTGCGTGCTTCGTTCCTCGTGCTGGCCGCTTTGGTGGGTCAAGACCCACCCTATGTCTCGCGCTGGACCTCGCGATGCCAGTCGGCCAGCGCGTCGAACAGGGCGAGGGCTTGCGGATCGGCGGCGTGCTGGGTCCGCAGCTGCGCGAGCAGGGCGGGGTAGCTCTCAAGGTCGTACTCCGACAGCCCGGACTCCGGCGCCAGCCGCTGCCGAAGATACTCACGCCAGCGCGCCTGCTCATCCAAAGACAGCGTTTGCGGCCAGTTGCGCGCGCGATAGCGGAACAGCAGTTGCTTGAGGCGCGGATCGCTCAGGCGCGGTTCGAAACTGGCCAGCTGTTCCGGGCGGCTGCGGCGCAGGGTCTCGAATTGGGCGCGGTCGGCGTCAGGTAGAAAGCCCGCATACAGCGCGCCATCGGCGTCCTCGCCCTCGAAGCCGCGGCCGCGCGCGAACACCGCGCGCACCTTCTCGGCGAGGCCCGGCGTCTGCCGCAGCAAGGCCTGCGTGTGCAGCGCGCGTTCGCGGTCGAGCTTGAGCCGCGCGAGCTCGGCCTCGCTGACGTGGCGCAGTTCGATCAGGGCCGGGCAGCGGTTGGGGTGGATCTCCTTCAGCGCCACACGCTGCTCGCCTTCAGGCAGGTCGGCTTGAGCGACGTAGAGGCGATCCGCGATCTCATCGGGTTCAAGGTCGAGCAGCGACTGTGGATCCGTACCCAGATCGAAGGCGATGATCCGCCCCGGCACCACCGGATGCTCGGCGATGGGCGCCACGATTGCAGCACAGCCGTGTGCGGCGCTGAACATGCCCGACACATGCAGCACCGGCGTCATGTTCGCGACGTCGAGCAGGCCGAGCGCGCGCGGCTTCTTGCGGAAGCTGTAGTAGTACTCCCACATCCGCGGCTGGGCGCGGCGGAACACGCGGGCCAGGTCGATCAGGGCTTCGACGTCGGACAGTGCGTCGTGCGCACGGCTGTGGCCGCAGCCGTTGGCGCGGGCGAGATGCTCCAGCTTGAAGCTGGGCAGGCCATCCTCGCGCGTCGGCCACTCGATGCCCGCAGGGCGCAGCGCGTACAGCAGGCGGGCGAGGTCGAGCAGATCCCAGCGCGAGTTGCCGCGCGCGTACTCGCGCGGGTAGGGGTCGAAGAAATTGCGGTACATCGCATGGCGCAGGTGCTCGTCATCGAAGCGCAGGCTGTTGTAGCCGACCGCGCAGGTGCCCGGCTGGGCCAGGGCCTCGTGCACGCGGGCAAGGAACTCGGGCTCGATCAAGCCTTCGCGGCGCGCACGCTGCGGGCTGATGCCGGTGATCAGGGTGGCCTCGGGCGAGGGCAGCAGATCCAGCGCCGGCTGGCAGTACAGCATCAGCGGGGCATCGACGACCTCCAGCTCGGCGTTCGTGCGAACGCCGGCGAACTGGGCGATCCGGCTCGTGCGCGGGCTGCGGCCGAAGGTTTCGAGGTCGAACCAGAGGAAGGTGTC
>JBKCVA010000107.1:0-17658 GCA_046318115.1 Lysobacterales bacterium
CACGCCTGGAACGAGCGTGCGCGCAGGTTGGTTATGCATCACGACCGCGTCACTGATGTGTCAGAAGCTTGGGTGTGGCTCGCTGAGGCGCGGATTCTGCTGAGGCGATTGACGACCTGATTATGTCGACACCCTCTGAGAAATCCGGGCCCTGCCTTGCGACGGCAGGGCCCATCACACAACGGCGGGTCGCTTGCGCGCCACCCATGTGCGGCTGCAGCATGCGCGGGCCCCACAGAGGGCCTCCGACCCCGAACCGCTTCCCCGAGGACACCGACATGCCGCGTTGCTACCGCCCGGCCACCCTGGCCCTGGCGCTGGTCGCCGCCCTGCCCGCTTTCGCACAGGACGAAGCTGCCACGCCCGCCCAG
The DNA here is from genome assembly GCA_046318115.1 of Lysobacterales bacterium. Classification (GTDB taxonomy): domain Bacteria; phylum Pseudomonadota; class Gammaproteobacteria; order Xanthomonadales; family Xanthomonadaceae; genus Aquimonas. The sequence continues at coordinate 372 of JBKCVA010000107.1, forward strand.
CTCGATGCCATCACCGTCACCGCCCAGCGTCGCGCGGAAGACCCGCAGAAAATCCCGCTGGCGATCACCACGGTCAGCGCCGAGAAGCTCGACATCCTGGGCTCGGGCGGCGAAGACATCCGCTTCCTCGCCGGGCGCCTGCCCAGCCTCAACATCGAATCGAGCTTCGGCCGCGCGTTTCCGCGCTTCTACATCCGCGGACTGGGCAACGGCGACTTCGATCTCAATGCCTCGCAGCCGGTGTCGCTGATCTATGACGAAGTCGTGCTCGAGAACCCGCTGCTCAAAGGCTTCCCGGTGTTCGACCTGGATCGCGTCGAGCTGCTGCGCGGCCCGCAGGGCAGCCTGTTCGGCCGCAACACGCCGGCCGGCGTGCTCAAGTTCGAATCCGTGCAGCCCTCGCAGGAGCGCAGCGGCTACGGCCAGTTCGCCTACGGCCGCTTCGACACGCTGAATGCGGAAGGGGCGATCGGCGGCGGCCTTGGCGAGGACTGGTCGACGCGCGTCTCCGGCCTGTACCAGCGCCGCGGCGACTGGGTCGACAACCTGGCCACCGGCCGCAGCGACCAGTACGAGGGCTACCGCGAGTTCGCCGGCCGCGCCCAGTTCCTGTACGAGCCCAGCGACAGCAGCCGCGCCCTGTTCAACGTGCACCTGCGCGATCTGGACGGCACCGCGCGCCTGTTCCGCGCCAACATCTTCAAGCCCGGCACCAACGAGCTGGTCGACAACTTCCGCCGCGGCTTCATCGCCATCGACGGCGACAACCGCAGCACCCTGCGCAACCTGGGCGGCAGTGCGCGCCTGTCCTTCGACCTCGGGCGCGTGACGCTGTTCTCGGTGACCGGCTACGAGACCGTCGACAGCTACTCGCGCGGCGACATCGACGGCGGTTTCGGCGCCAGCTTCGCACCGCCCTTCGGCCCCGGCTTCATTCCCTTTGACGCGCAGAGCGCCGACGGCCTGCCCGAGCACCGCCAGATCACCCAGGAATTCCGCCTGGCCTCGAACGAATGGGGCGCCTTCGATTGGCAGGCGGGTCTGTTCCTGTTCGATGAAGACATCACCATCGAGAGCTTCAACTTCAACACCTTCAGCGGCCAGCAGAACGGCTACGCCGTGCAGGAGCAGCGCAACAAGGCCTATGCCCTGTTCACCTCGGGCGAGTACGACTTGAACGAGAGCTTCCGCCTGGCCGGCGGCCTGCGCTTCACCCGCGACGAGAAGGACTTCACCGCGCAGCGCCGGGTCAGCCCGATCGGCGGCGGCGCCACCGGCGTGCTCACCGCCAACCCCAGCGACAGCAATGTCTCCGGCGATCTGTCGGCAAGCTGGTTCGTCGATGCCGACCGCACGATCTATGCCCGCTACGCCCGCGGCTTCCGCGCGCCCAGCATCCAGGGCCGCCTGCTGTTCGGCGACTCGCTCTCGGTGGCCGATTCGGAGACCGTCGACTCGGTCGAGCTGGGCTTCAAATCCAACCTATGGGACGGCCGCGCGCGCTTCAACATTGCCGCGTTCGCGTATGAGGTGAAGGACCAGCAGCTCACCGCAGTCGGTGGCACCACCAACTTCAACACCCTCATCAATGCCGACAAGTCGATCGGGCGCGGCATCGAAGTCGATCTCGACGTCTACGTCACCGACAACCTGCTGCTGACCTTCGGCTACAGCCACAACAAGACCGAGATCCGCGACCGCGGCCTGGCCATCGCGCCCTGCGGCGGCGGCTGCACCGTGCTCGACCCCGCCGGCCCTACGGCAGGAACCGTCTCCATCTACGGCAACCCGCTGCCGCAGGCGCCGAAGAACGTGGCCAACGTGACCGCGCGCTACAGCATCCCGGTGGGCGACGACGAGATCTTCGTCTACACCGACTGGGCCTACCGCAGCGAGATCAACTTCTTCCTCTACGAGGCCGCCGAGTTCCGCGGCAAGGCCCTGCTGGAAGGCGGCTTGCGCGCCGGCTACAGCTGGGATTTCGGCAAGCACGAGCTCGCCCTCTTCGGCCGCAACATCACCGACGAATTGGTCGCCGTGGGCGGCATCGACTTCAACAACCTGACCGGCTTCGTCAACGAGCCGCGGGTGTGGGGCATCGAGTTCACCACCACCTTCTGAGCCCAGCCCAACGCTCCCACGGACCGCAAAGTCCACGGAAGCTCAGCTACTCGCCGCGCGTCAGCACCTGCTGGCGCGCGGCGTTCAGTTTCAGGGACAGCACATCCGGCCGGCTGTAGTGACCGCAGGGGTCGAAGCTCTGGCGTGCCTGCGCCACCTCGGCCGGATCCAGCTCCACGACAAAGACGTGTTCGCGATCGGCCTGCGGTTCGAGCAGCCAGCGGCCATCCGGGGCAGCCACGCAGGCACCGCCGTCGGCCAGGCGCTCGGGCAGGGCATCGCGCAGCACGGCGTACTCGGGGAGATGTGTGGGGATGTGCTCCCATCGCATCAGTCCGCCCACGCTGGCCACGAAACAGCGGCCTTCTAGCGCCACGAAGCGGGTGATGTCGCGCGTGTTGCGCACGCCGCCGGGCCAGATCGCCACGTGCAGGTCGAGCCCCTGGGCGTACAGCGCGCTGCGGGTCAGCGGCATCCAATTTTCCCAGCAGTTCAGCCCGCCCAGTTTGATCCCTTCGAAATCGAAAGTTCGCAGCCCCTGGCCATCCCCCACCGACCACACCAGGCGTTCTTCGTGGGTCGGCATCAGCTTGCGGTGCACATTGCGCACGCAGCCGCTGGCATCGATCAGTACGAGGCTGCAATACAGGCTATGGCCACCACGCTCCGGCGGCCGCTCAATGATCCCCAGCGCCACCCACAGGCTACCGCGACGCGCGGCATCGCAGACGAGTTGCAGGTCTCCGCGCTCGATCTGAACCGCCTGCGCGCCATAGTGCGCGAACAGACGTTTCTGCAGGGGCGACTCGAAGCGCGCGCCTTCGGTATGTTCGACCCAGAACGGATAACCCGGCAGCAGGGCTTCGCCGAAGGCCACCAGTCGCGCGCTCTGGACGGCCGCCTGATCGATTGCCGCCACCACTTTGGCCAGTGTGGCCTCGCGATCCAGCCAGACGGGCGCGATCTGAGCGAGGGCGATGCGAAGTGGCACGGTCATGTCGTTCTCCGATTCTGGGTCAAGCCCGCGCGCTGGATCAGCCCGCCGGGTGCGCGCCCCAGCATGCCAGCCCTCAAGGATGCCGTGCGCCAGCTGGAAGGGCGCCTGTCGAAACCGTGCCGCGGCGTTCGACTAGCCCGTATCGACCACTCTGTCGGAGCGCGGAGCCACGCCCATGCCCTACCTTGCCTTGCTGTACGCCCCCTTCGCGAGCACGCCATCGGTGCGTCTTGGCGGTCGTTGGCAGCTGGGCGCAGAGGCCCTGCATCTCGGCCCCGGCCCGGCGCCCGCGCGCGCCTGCGGCCTTGCCGACAGCCGCGCAGCCACCGTTGCTGCCGTGCAATGGATCGAGGCGCGCGATCTCAACGAAGCCCTGCGCATCGCCACCCGCGAACCCCTGCCGCCCGGCTGCATGCTCGAACTGCACTCGCTCGAACGCTCCAACCCGTAGCAGACTGGGAAACGCACGCACGGACGGCCCGGCGCGATCAAGCACTCGGCAAGCCCGACCCCACCGCAGCCCAACGAATCCCCAATCCCGAATCCCCAATCCCAGCTCCCAAATGAAATACCTCTGCCTCGTCTACTACAACGAATCCCACCAGGCTGAACTGCCCGACGCCCACTGCATGCACTACGCCGGCGGTCTGGTCGAACGCGGAGTCATGATGGCGGGCAACGCTCTGCAGCCCGTTGCCACCGCCACCACGGTGCGCTTGCGCGACGGCCAGGTGCACGTCACCGATGGGCCTTTCGCCGAAACCCGCGAGCAGCTTGCGGGCTTCTATCTGATCGACGCCAAGGATCTGGATCAGGCCATCGAAGTCGCCGCCGGCATCCCGCCTGCGCGGGTCGGCAGCATCGAGATCCGCCCGATCCGCGAACTCAAACCCTGAGCCACTGACAAGGAGACCCGACATGCCCGGCACCGTCACCCTGCACCGCGTGCTGCGCGCCCCCGCCAAACGCATCTACCGCGCCTTTCTCGACCCTGACGCCATGTGCAAATGGACCCCGCCGCACGGCTTCACCGGCAAGGTCACCCACTCCGACCCGCGCGTCGGTGGCTTCTACACGATGTCGTTCACCAACTTCAGCACCGGCACCGTGCACAGCTTCGGCGGCGAGTATCTGGAGCTGGTGCCGAACCAGCGCCTGCGCTACAGCGACCGCTTCGACGCGGAGGCGCTGCCCGGCACCATGTTCACCACCGTCGAGCTGCGCGAGCTGCCGCTGGGCACCGAGCTGCGCATCGAGCAGAGCGGCATTCCCGATGCGATTCCGGTCGAGGCCTGCTATCTCGGCTGGCAAGAATCGATGCAGCTGCTGGCCCAGCTGGTCGAGCCCACCCTTCCCGATCACGGCCCCTGAACGCCCACGCAAGGAGACACCCATGTCCTACATCGACGGCTTTCTGCTGCCCTGCCCCGCCGACCGCATCGACGAGTACCGCAGGATCGCCGCGACCGCCTGCGAGGTCTGGCTGGAGCACGGCGCGCTCGAATACTGGGAGTGCGTGGCCGAAGACATGAACAACGACTTCTCGCGCCCCTTCCCCGAGGTGATCGGTGCGGGCGAAGGCGAGACCGTGGTCTTCGCCTGGATCCGCTACCGCTCGCGTGCGCACCGCGACGAGGTCGGCGCCAAGGTCATGGCAGACCCGCGCATCGCCGGCATGTCGCCCGAGTCCATGCCTTTCGACTGCAAGCGCATGGGCTATGGCGGCTTCGAGGTGCTGGTGGGCGCACGCGCCGATGGCTGAGGCTGCGCCCACACTCGCCGCGCAGATCGATACGCTGTACCGCAGCGACTCGCGGCGCGTGCTCGCCACCCTGATCCGCCTGCTGGGCGACTTCGAGCTGGCCGAAGACGGCGTCTCCGATGCCTTCGCGGCCGCCGTCGAGCAGTGGCCAAGAGAGGGCGTGCCGGCCAATCCGCTTGCCTGGCTGGTCTCGGCCGGCCGCTTCAAGGCCATCGACCGGGTACGCCGGCGCGCGCGTTTCGACGAGATCGCGCGCGGCATCGCCATCGAGGATGAGCTGCTGCGCGACGAAGCCCAGCTCGATGAGTTCGAACCGGTCGAAGACGACCGCCTGCGCCTGGTCTTTACCTGCTGCCACCCCGCCCTCGCCTTCGAGGCGCAGGTGGCCCTGACCCTGCGCGAAGTCTGCGGGCTCACAACCGAAGAAATCGCGCGCAGCTTTCTGACCTCGCCGGCCACGCTGGCCCAGCGCATCGTCCGCGCCAAGGCCAAGATCCGCGACGCAAAGATCCCCTACATCGTGCCGGCGCCGAACGAACTGGCGCCGCGCCTGGACGCCGTGCTCAAGGTGGTCTATCTGGTCTTCACCGAGGGCTATGCGCCCACGCTCGGCGAACAGCTGACCCGAGGCGATCTCTCCGGCGAGGCCATTCGCCTGGGCCGCCTTCTGGTCGAGCTGCTGCCCGAGCCCGAGGTGCAAGGCCTGCTGGCGCTGATGCTGCTGACCGAAGCGCGCCGCGCCGCGCGCAGCGACGAGGCCGGCGAACTGGTGCTGCTTGAGCACCAGGACCGCACGCGTTGGAACCGCACATTCATCGAAGAGGGCTGCGCCCGCGTGCAGCAGGCGCTGCGCGCCCGCCGCATCGGCCCCTACCAGCTGCAGGCCGCGATCGCCGCCGTCCACGCCGAAGCGCCATCCGCCACCGATACCGATTGGCGCCAGATCGTCGGCCTCTACGAAGTCCTGCTGCGCATCGAACACACGCCGGTCGTGGCACTGAACCGCGCCGTCGCCATCGCCATGGCGGCCGACCCGGAACACGGCCTGCCGATCATCGAACAGCTGATCGACTCCGGCGCACTGAAGGACTACTGCCCGGCGCATGCGGCGCGGGCGGAATTGCTGCGCCGCCTGGGTCGCAGCACGCAAGCGGCGGACCATTTCCGGCGGGCTCTGGAGCTGTCCAAGCAGGGACCGGAGCGGCGGTACTTCGAGCGACAGTTGGAGCTGCTGCAGAAGCGCGAGCACAGCAGCCGCGAGCACCAATAGACCAGGCTCGGTAGCAGCGGAATGCTTCTGCCAACCGTAGGCCCCGCGTGGTGCGCGAACGCTCTCGCAGGATCGCGATGCTCGCCATCGTCGGGTGCAGCAAGCTCGACCTCGCCCTGATCCGGTATCGCGCGAGCCGACGCACTGCGCCCGATCCGTCAGATCAACCGTGATCGAATCCGGTGATCTCGGCGTGGATCACGCACCCCTCTCGCGCCACCAGCAGGCCCGAAAGCCCCACCAGGGAGATCGGTCGGGATCGGTGGAGTACTCGAAGGTATACAGCTCGGAGGGTGCCTTCAGGTTCTGCCGGATGAAGTCCGACACCGGGTAGAGCCAGACGATCGAGGTCGCTGCATCGGCCTTCCGGTTTGCCTCCTCAGCATCCGTCTGTTGCCGGTCGAGCTCCTCGATCGAGGAAGGGCCTGCCACACCGACACGCTGGCGAAGTTGTTCCAAGCGTCCTCCCGGGCAGTCCTTCGTGGGCTCCGAAAGCCGCGCGAGCTCGCCCCAAGTGCTGCGCTCCGTCAGCAATGCGCTGTCCGCCGCATGGCCGCGGGACGCCGTCCACAAGGCGATCAAAACGACGAAGAAACGGCAAACCTGCATCTTCATGAATGGATGAATCCTGTGGACGAGCCCAAGCGATTCCCAGCGGGCCACCGCATGCAAGAGCCAAGAGGTGGCGTCTTCAGTACTGCGCTATTGCAGAGCCTTGCAACTCCGCTTGGCGCGCGCTCAAAGATTGAAACGCGCTCCGGGGGCCCTGACTCCGTCGGACTTTCCCAGTGGCACTCGGCGCAGCCAATCAGCGCTTACTACTCGATGTCTTGGGAGCATGCAAAAACCCACTGAATGGCCGAACGTCAAAGGTTGACACCCCAATTGCATGATCACGCCGACGGATTCTCATGCAGAGCTTCAATCGTCTCGACCTCCACATCGCCGATCCTGCGGGCCCCTTCCATGAAGTGCCCGCGGACGCCAGTCCGGAGACGCGCCCGATGCACCGATGCCCGCATCTCCGCCACCAGAACCCACATGGATGCCCTGCCAACGAGCGGAACCGGCCTGTCTTTCGGCAGTGGCTCGCCCGCCGCATCGAGGAATTCGGGGTGGATCATGTGGATGCCGTCCTTGGCCGGATCGTCGCCCGCATAGAGGAAATCGCAGCGCAGGTGCTGGAAGGTCACTTCGCGACCTCCCTCCGAAGGCGCATACAGGCGATAGCGGGCGATGAAATCAGGCGGATGCCTGCGCAGCTCGCGGTACACCCTCATCTGCAGACCCTGGCGTTCACGTCACCGCGGCTCGGCGCTTCCCAACCGCAGCCGAGGAAACGGCAGTCACTCTCGCGAGGATTGAAGTGGCGGCAGCTGCCAGCGGGATCCGGCTCGGCCGGGCGCGACGCGCCATGCCAACGCGGGTGCCCCTGAAGACGCGGGACAGAGTTCCCCTCTTCGCATTTGCTCGCTGCCTTTGGCTAGACTGGTGAACACGCGAGTTGCTCAGACTGGAGATAGTCCCCTGGGCCGCACAGCCGCCGCCATCGAGGCGCTGATGGCTGAGACACCCTGCCAGTCCATACGCTCTAGTTGTGCAAGTCATCCTGCGACAGCACCTATCAAGTCTTTCCTGGCCGTCTTCAGTGGTCGCGCCCAACGTGGTGCTCGACCTCCGTGAGATCTTCCGCTTTGCCTTGAACCTTTCGATCCGGAATCTTCCCGTCATGCTCACTGCTCGAGTCTTGTCCATCGCCACGCTGTTGGTTTTCCTGGTGCTCGGCACGCTGCCCCTCTCGGCGGCAGCAGGCAATGCCTCGACGGAACAGCCGCCTGGACTGGATGACCAAGGCTGGTCCTCTTTGCAGAAGGCCGTCCGCGAGCAGATCGCGCAGCCGTCCAAACTCACCGGCGATCGTTCCGTTGCCAGCGCGGAAGGTGCCAAGGACGACTGGTTTGGAGACTCGGTTGCAGTCTACGGCGACACCGCCGTGGTGGGCACGCCCTACGACGCGGTGGGCGGCAGCCTGGAACAAGGGTCGGCCCACGTCTTCGTGCGCCGTGCTGGGGTTTGGGCGCAGCAGGCAAAGCTCGTGGCAGCCGATGGCGCTGCATTTGATCTCTTTGGAGGCACGGTTGCCCTGCATGGCGATACCGCTCTGGTGAGCGCTTTTCTCGCGGACATCGGCCCCAACAGCGATCAGGGCGCGACTTATGTGTTCATAAGGACTGGCGAGACCTGGACCCAGCAGGCAAAGCTGGTCGCGGCTGACGGCGCCGCTGACAAACGGCTAGGCAGATCGGTCGCCCTCTCTGGCGACACGGCTCTGGTGAGTGATGACAGGGAATCTGCCTATGTCTTCACCCGCAACAACGGTCTCTGGACTCAGCAGGCAAAGCTGACGGCGAACGATGCTGTCGACTTTGACGGGTTCGGTTACTCGGTTGCCCTCTCGGGCGACACCGCGTTGGTCGGCGCTCGCGGGGCCGATGTCCTCACGAATCCTGACCAAGGCGCTGCCTACGTGTTCTCCCGCACCGGCATCAGCTGGTCGCAGCGGGCAAAGTTGGTGGCCAACGATGGCGCTGCGCGTCACCGGTTCGGTGAGTCCGTCGCCCTGGACGGCGACACCGCCCTCATCGGTGCCTGGGGTCAGGACCTCGGCAACGGAAGGTATCGGGGAGCTGCCTATGTCTTCGTCCAGGGCAACGGCGTCTGGACGCAGCAGGCCAAGCTGGTGGCTGCCGATGGTTCGACCAGCGACCAATTCGGCTTCTCGGTCGCCCTGTCGGGGGAGAGCGCGCTTGTTGGCGCGTACCTAACCGAAATCGGAACCAATTCTGATCAAGGCGCGGCCCACGTGTTCACTCGCAGTGGCGCCCAGTGGTCACAGCAGGCGCTGTTGGTTGCCGAAGATGGGAGCAACGGCGACCGGTTTGGATCCGCGGTCTCCCTGCATGGCGATACAGCGGTGATGGGCGCGTTCTCAGCCGACATCGGTACCAATTCGAATCAGGGCGCGGCCTACGTGCTTGAGCGCACAGCCGGCAGCTGGTCGCAGCAACACAAGCTGCACACAGGCATCGGCTCGACCGAAGACCAGTTCGGCTTCTCGGTCGCAGTCGCAGGCGACACCGCCCTGGTAGGGGCCCCCTTCGATGACGTCGGAAGCAATATCGATCAAGGCTCGGCCTTCGTGTTTAGGCGCAGCGGCAATGCCTGGCTGCTGCGGGCCAAACTGGTCGCAGAGGATGGCGCTTCCGGCGACCGGTTCGGCCACGCGGTCGCGGTCTCCGGTGACACGGCGCTGGTGGGTGCTTACCTTCACAGCGTAGGGAGCGCGGCAGAACAAGGATCAACTTACGTCTTCACTCGCAATGGGAGCACCTGGACCCAGCAGGCCAAATTGGTGCCGAACGACGGGCGCGTATTCGACTGGTTCGGTTACGCAGTCGCCGTGTCGGGCGATACGGCGCTCGTGGGCGCGCGCTTCGGCGATGTTGGCGCCAGCTTCAATCAAGGCTCCGCCTACGTGTTCACCCGCAACGGGGGCATCTGGACCCAGCAGGCCAAGCTGGTCGCTGCCGATGGCGCGGAACAGGACTGGTTCGGTTCCTCGGTCGCCCTCTTCGGCAACACCGCACTGGTGGGCGCAACACAGCATGGCGTCAGCGGCGTTCCGAGGCAGGGCGCTGCATATGTCTTCACGCGCGCCGGCAGTTTCTGGTCACAGCAAGCCAAGCTGGTCGCGGCCGATGGCGGATTTCAGGATTTCTTCGGCCTCTCGGTCGCCCTCTCCGCCGACACCGCGTTGGTTGGAGCGCGGCTGGACCTTCTGAACGCCGGCCAGGAACGCGGTGCGGTCTACGTGTACACGCGAGACGGCAGCCTTTGGACGCAACAGGCCAGGCTTGCCCCGAGCGACAGCGCCGTTGGCGACCGCTTTGGCAACTCGGTTGCATTGTCGGGAGATCTGGCGCTGGTGGGCTCGGCCCGACGCGATGTCGGCACCAACAGCGACCAGGGCGCAGCCTACGTGTTCGGGCGCAGCGGCAGCACCTGGACTCAGCTGTCCAAACTGGTGGCAGAGGATGGCGAAGCGGGCGACGGGTTCGGGTCTGGGGTCGCCCTCTCCGGAAGGACAGCGATCATTGGCGCCAACGGCGCGAATGGCCCGGCGCCCTATGGAAACCCCGACGAAGGTGCCGCCTTCATCGGGTCGCTGGGGACCGTTTTCGAGGATGGCTTCGAAGCCGCGGCCGAACCTGTGGCGCCGGCCGTGCGGTCGCTTCACTGAAGCCTCCTCTTCGATCACCCACTCGGCCACTCCGCTTCCCATCCCAGCCCAGCCCAGCCGAGCGTGCTCGACGCTGATGCGCAGGACCTCGGCTTGCCCGGGTTGACGGGGCGGAGCGGGCTGGACTTCTGAGCCCGCAAGCAATTCCGGCAGAGCAACCACCAGCTACGCGTCGTCTGTGCTTCCAGGAACCCCCCAGCCGGGTTTGGCCCCGGGTCGCCCACACTCACATCCGGACTTGCCCTTTGGCTAGACTCGCTCCGGCGTGCCCCTTCGGCACGTCAATGAAAGGGGACTCCTGCGCATGTTTGCTGTTGCCCGGGCCGCGTTTGCGGCCCTCCTGTGTGTGTTTCCTGCGGGCCTCGCCGCGGCCTCCGATGTTCAGCGCTTCGAGCGCGGCGAGTTCGCCTTCGAGTACGGGCCGCCCGAGGCCTTCGTCGAGCGCGTTGAAGTCGCTGGCGAGTGGCCGGCGGATGCGCCCGGAGCGCAGGGCGCCAGCTGGCGCAACTGGCTGATCGACGAGCAGGCGGATTTTCGCGGGTCCGAGCCGGTGCGCTTCCATGAGAACGTCATCGAAACCCGCAGCGAAACCCTGCTGGCGACTGCGGCGCGGTTCGAGATCTCATTCAACCCCGCTTTCGAGCGGCTGCGCCTGCACGCCGTGGAGGTACGCCGTGACGGCGTCTGGAGCGACCGCTTCAATCCCGAATCAGTCACGCTGGCGCGTCGCGAGGGCGAGTTCGAGAGCGACATGGCGACCGGCCGGGTTTCTGCGCTGGTGCTGGTGGCGGACGTCCGCCTGGGTGACCAGATCCGCTATGCCTACAGCGTCACCGGCGAGAACCCCATCCTGCGCGGGATGACCCATCGCGCCGCCAACCTGGGCTGGATCGATCCCATCCTGCATCGGCAGGTGCGCCTGCATTTCCCCCCCGGCATGGAGCTGGACCACCGCGTGTTCGGCGAAGCCCCCGCGCCGGAGATCAGCCGCTCGCCGCAAGGGATCAGCCTGCGCTGGGGCGGCAGCGCACTGGCCGCCAACCCCATGGAAGAGGACGCACCGAGCTGGCACAACCAGCAGCCCTTGATCGAGGTCGCGGGGCGACGCGATTGGCAAGCCGTTTCAACTTGGGCAGGGGGCCTTTACCCGATGGATCAGGCCTTGCCCGGGGAACTCGAGGCGCTGGTGGAGGAGTGGCAGCGGTTGCCGGATGCGCAAAGCCGCGCGGCCGCGGCCCTGCGCACGGTACAGGAGGACGTGCGCTACTTCAGCGTGCTGATGGGCGAGAGCAGCCATCGCCCTACACCGCCCGCGGAGACCTGGCAACGTCGCTACGGCGACTGCAAGGACAAGGCCTGGCTGCTTTCGGTGCTGCTGGTGAGGATGGGCATCGAGGCCGAGCCGGCGCTGGTGTCCTCCACACACGGCCGCGCGCTGGATCGCTCCTTGCCCGCCGCCAGCCAGTTCGACCACGTGATCGTCCGCGCCAAGACCGGGGACGAGGTGTTCTGGCTGGACGCCACGCGCAGCTTGCAGCGTGGGCCCCTGGCGATGCGCCAGTCCAGCGACTTCGGCTTCGCCCTGCCCGTGCACTCGACCACCGAAGGCCTGGTCGACATGGCCTCGCTGCGGGAGCAGCGCGCCACGCAGCATGTGGTGGAGCGCTTCATGCCTTCGGCTGACGGCACCTCGGTGCGACTGGAGATCGAGACCACCCTGAGCGGCACCGAGGCCGAGCGCCGTCGTCATGACTTCCGCAGCCGCGAGCTTTCGGAGATCTCACGCAGCTACGTCGACTACTACACCCGTCTGCACGGCGAACTCGCGAGCACCGAGGCGATCCGCTTCGAGGACGACCCGGAAAGCGGCGAGATCAGGATCTTCGAGGCCTACCTGCTGCAGCGGCCATGGGTGTCCAGCGGCTCGGGCAGCCGCGTGCTTGAGATCCACGCCGACCTGATGTCGCCCTATTTGGGCCTTTCGGGCCCACAGCAACGGCGGCATCCCCTGTGGCGGCCGCACCCCATCGAACTGCGCCAGACCACCGAGGTCGTGCTACCGGAAGGATGGTCCATGCTCACCACGCCCGACTCGGTTGACGCCGAAGACGCGAGCTTCCGCTACGCCCGACGCATCCGCCGCGAGGCCGATCGCCTGGTGGTCGACCACCGCTTCAACTCGCTCGCCGAACAGGTGGCTGCGGCCGATGCGCCGCGCCACTTTGAACTGCGCCGGCGCGCCATCGAAGCGGTCGGCGCTCGACTTCAGTTCAGCCTGCCAACGGCATCCGCCAACCGCGAGCGCAACCAGCGTCTGCGTGCCTTGCTGGGCAAGCCCGCGAACTGATTGCGCTGACAAGAGCCCGGACTCGTTGGAGCCGTTGCTCGATGCTGTCCCCTTTTCTTTTTTGACGGATCCTGTCCATGCCCTTTCGCCGCGCACTGTTGTTGCTGGCCCTGGCCTCAGGCCTGCTTCCGACCGAACTGCCCGCCCAGCTGGCGCCGCCGCCGTTGCCACAGGATGTGGGCGCGGAAGCCGCCTGGAAGGCGTTCAGAGAACGTCCGCAGGCCGAGGAGCTGGGCACCTACTTCGAACAGTTGGGCGGCTTGATCGATGACAACGGCGACGTTCGTTCCGACGCCTGTGCTTCGACACCACTGGCCGTGATGGAGCCCCATCTGTCGGTGAGCATCGCCTACTGGTGGTTCCGCATGGAGTGCGCGGAACTCCAGGATGACGAAGCCGAGTTGGAACGCAGTCTGCAGGCGTTCGCCGCGCTCGCACGGCATGCGCTGGAGCAGGCGCCACGCAGGCACAGCAACGAAGCGCCGACGCCGATCCTGCATGAGTTCGACCTGTGGATGCTGATCCGAGGGCTTGAGCTGGAGCTGGGCTACGTCTACCTTGATGCTTCCTCCTACAGCCCGCATGCCGCCTACCATGTCGCGCTCTGGGATCCTGTCGAGAAGCGCGAGCACCTGCTGACGCTCGACTTTCTCGGTATCTACACGGACATGATCGAGCGCAGCGGTGAGCCTCGCACCCTGCTCAATCGACTGGTTCTGCTCCGCACATTCCTGCGCGCCTTCTCCGAGCTCGGGGCCGAGATGCCGGCCGCACGCGCGCTGCGATTCGCCGAGGCTTCGCGAGGCCCCGCTTCCGACCAGCTGCCGCAACTCTCCGCGCTCGCCGCCGAGGGTGATTTCCACGCGGCCTCCAGACTCTTCGACCTGTGCCGCACTCTCGCGCGCAGCCGCTGCACGACTCAGGCCGTCGATGCCCTCCTGCCCTTCGCCGAGCAGAGTTTGGCCGAGGCGCTGTCGATGCTGGGCTCACTGCATGCAAACGGGATTGGCGTGCGCCGCGATACGCGCGCGGCGGCCGAGCTCTACGCCCGCGCCGACGAGCGGCTGGGCGGTTATGAAGCCAGCCTCGCCAGCGGCCGCCAGTGGCTGCAGCCCCCCATCTGGGGCGGAGTGCCGAAGCCGCTGCGCAAGCGACTCGAGCAGGCTGCCGCGGACGGCATCGCCGAAGCCAAGGACCTGCTGATCCTGAGCGACATCGCCGAGGCGCTGGAGAAAGGTCCGCCAAAGCGCGTTCCGCGCAAGCTGCTGGCAGCCGCAGAGTCCAGCTCGCCTTGGGTCCGCACGGGGCTCGGGGCGCTGATGCAGGAGGCCGATACCGAGCAATCCCTTGCACATCTGGCGCATGGCGCCCGCATGGGGAGTGTCATGCAGGTGATGATGTTCCTCGACGCGGTCGACAAGTCCTCGATCCAGCCCCTGGAGCACGCCGAGCTGGTGCGCCTGCACGAGCGCGCGGGCTACGGCGGGTGGACACCTTCCGCCCTCTGGCTCGGACGCCACTACGAAACCAGCGACCCCAAGCGCGCCCGGCTTTGGATGCTCGGTGCCGCCAATCTGGGTGATGAGCAGGCGATGTACGAGGCCGCCGTGATGCTCGTCGACCAGTGGAATGGAGACCAGACATTGGCGATCGCTGCCGAACTGCTGGAAGGCTTGTTGAAGCTGGGCCCCAGCCCGGAGGCGGAAGTGCTGCTGGCGGACCTGCTGATCCAGGGCGTGGGTGGCGTTGAGGCCGATCGACCGCGCGCCGCGCGGATGCTGCGCGCGCTGCATGCCAAGGGCCATGACGAGGGCTCGCGCATGCTGGCCGCCAATCTCGCGATGGGCCGCCTCGAAGCAGAGGCAGACGATCGCCCCCGCGAGGTGCTGGAGGCGCTCGCGAACAAGGGTCACGCGGCTGCAATGGCCGCCTTGGCGCAGATGATCTATACCGGTCACCTGGATGGCGGCCCCGAGGATGCATGGCGCTGGTGGCGGAAGGCGATCGAGGCGGAGACTCCGGGCGCGCGTAACAATCTCGCCTGGACTCAATGTGTCTCCGCCGATCCGCGCTTCCGCAACGTCGAGGAAGGCTTGGCCGAAGCACAGCGCATGGGCGATCCGGCCGCACTGCCGACGGCCTACCGTGACACGGTGGCGACCTGCTTCGCGGCCAATGGCGACTTCGCGCGGGCCATCGAGCTGCAGCAAAGCATCCTTGACGAACTGCAGGCCGAGGGGGGGCCGGAGGCCGGGCTCAGCTATTTCCGCGACAAACTGGCCCAGTTCCAGCGCAGCGAGGTCTTTCTGGAAGAGCGCGCCCGCTTTGGAGGCGCTGAGCCGGAAAGCGAAGCCCCGGCGGAAGCTGACCCAGCGCCTGAGCAGTGATGGCGCGCCTGCATTGGCGTGCACCCTCAGGTGGCGAATCGCGCCCGGGCTGCTTCTAGCCAGACGATCAGAGCGCTGCCAGCCGCTCCCTCAACACCTCCAGCCGCAGCTGCCCCGACGCCCCCGGCGAGACGCGCGCTTCAATGCTCGCCAGCGGATCGCGCTGCGCCCAGCGGGCGGGGTCGGCGGCCTGCACGTAGGCCTCGCGGAAGGGCAGGCCCTCGCGGGCGAGCTCAACAGCGAGGTCGGTGGCGTACATCGAAGGCTCCAGCGCGGCGCGCATGCGTTCGGGCACCCATTCGAGGTTGTGCAGCAGGTCGGGCAACAGAGCCAAGGCAGACAGGCCGCGACCGAAGGCGTGCACGATCGCGCCCTTGCTGAACTGCAGGTCGCGGTGATAGCCGGACGGCAGGCTCAGCAGCTGGTCCAATTCGGTGCGCGCAGCCGAGATCGAGGCGTGCACGGCGCGCATCAGCTCGACCACGTCGGGGTTGCGCTTGTTGGGCATGATCGAGCTGCCGGTGGTGTATTCGGCAGGCAGCTTGACGAAGCCGAATTCGGCGGCGGTGAACAGCGACAGATCCCAGGCCAGCCGGCGCAAGTCCAACGTGGCCGAACCCAGCGCCTCGACCGCGGCCAGCTCGAATTTGCCGCGCGAGAGCTGGGCATAGGTGGCCGCCAGCTGCATGCGGCCGAAGCCCAGCGCGGCCGTGGTGTGGTCGCGGTCCAGCGGCAGATTGATGCCGTAGCCGGCGGCGCTGCCCAGCGGGTTGGCATCGATCAACGCCAGGGTGTCGCGCGCGCGCTGGGCGTTGTCGATGAAGCCTTCGGCCCAGGCCGCCCACCACAGGCCGCAGCTCGACACCATCGCGCGCTGCAGATGGGTATAGCCGGGCAGCGGCAGCATGGCCTCGGCCTCGGCGCGCTCAAGTGCCACCTGCGCGGTCTCGACGCAGAGCGCCTGCAGGCGGCCCAGCCGATCCTTCAGCCACAGGCGCGTGGCCACCAGCACCTGGTCATTGCGGCTGCGGCCGGTGTGGATGCGCTTGCCGGCGTCGCCCAGCTTCTCGGTCAGCCAGGCCTCAATGGCGCTGTGCATGTCCTCAAAGCGTGCATCGAGCACAAAGGCGCCCGATACGATCGCCGCGTCCAGCGCGCTCAACTCGCGCTCGATCCCGACGAGTTCATCGGCACTCAGAATGCCGATGCGCTGCAGGCCCTGCGCGTGCGCGCGGCTGGCCACGATGTCGAAGCGGATGAACTCGCGGTCGAGGATCACGTCTTCGCCGGCCAGGAACTCCTGGATGCGGGCGTCGACCTTGACGCCCGGCTTCTGCCACAGCAGTCCACTCACGGCAGACGCTCCTGTGCGTTGAGGCCGGCGAACTCATCGAGGCCGAAGGCGAGATTGAGGTTCTGCAGCGCCTGGCTGGCGGCACCCTTCAGCAGATTGTCCAAGGTGGAAACAATCACCACGCGACGGCCGTCGGGGGAGACGGTGAAGCCGCCGATCTCCACACCGGTCTTGCCGGCGATGCGGCTGACCCAGGGCGCTGCTTCCGACACACGAACCAGCGGCTCGTTCGCGTAGCGCGCGCGATACAGATCCAGCAGCTCGGCAACGGTGGCGGGCGCTTCCAGATGCAGGTTCACGGTCATGGTGATGCCGCGGAAGTGCGACGCCACGTGCGGCATGAATTCGATGTCTTCCGCCAGCTGCACGCTGACCTCGCGCTCATGGATGTGGCCGGCGAGGCTGTAAGGCATCAGGTTGTCGCGCAGCAGCTCGACGTTGTTCTTGTCCGAGGGGCTGGTGCCGGCACCGCTGTAGCCGCTGACGCCGAAGCACTGCACCGGGCCGTGGATGCGCCCAGCGAGCGGCGCGATCGCCAGCTGCATGGCCGTGGCATAGCAGCCCGGGTTGCTGATGCGGCGCTCGCGCGGCGCGCGCACGCGGGTCAGCTCGGGCAAGCCGTAGTACCAGCGTGCATCGAAGCGGTAGTCGGCCGAGAGATCGAGGATGACCGGATCGACGCCCGCCGCATCGACGGCAGCCACGAACTCCGCCGCCTTGCCGTTCGGCAGGGCCAACACCAGTGCATC
>JBKCVA010000108.1:0-26635 GCA_046318115.1 Lysobacterales bacterium
CCGCCTGCTGCGCCTGCAGGACGCCGACGGCGGGGTGATCGACTACCGCCATGACGCGGTCGGCAACCTGCTGGAGCGCCGCAGCCCCAGCCAGACGCTGCTCTATCGCTACGACGCCCGCAACCGCCTGATCGAAGTCGATCGAATCATGCAGGGTTGACCGAGTGCGCCTATGACTCCCGATGCCGCGTGCCTGGGCTGTATTTCCCCGTTCAAGGCGTTCTCCGCGGGTACTCTTGGCCCCATCGGAATGACAACTGACGCTCATGGACAAACAGTTCGTTCGTCATGTGATCGCCACCATGGCTTCGCGCTTCGGGCTTGAGCTCGTTGAAGGTGCCCTCTCCGGCGGGAAGGCGTTTTCCGCGGCCTTGCCCGAGACCGGCGTGCGCCTCGGCTTTACACCGCTGCCGGGTCAGGACGAACTGGATCTCAGTCTGGCGTGGCCTGCGGCCCACTCGACCTCCGGTTACGCTGACCTGCGCCGTTTCCAAGCGCCGAAGCGACGTGAGACCGGGTTCTGGATCGATGTGCGCTGGCTGCTGTCGGTTGACCGACGCTTTCCTTCTGACCCGCGTTTCGACGGACTCGCTTTCCGCCCCCGCCCGGTCGACTTCTCTGACATCGCGGCCGCGCTGACGGGCTCGACGCTGCCGCTGGAAAAATTGGCCAAGCGGCTCGATTACTCGGAGGAAAAGACTCAGCGACTGCTGCGGGGCCACTACCTGTCACACCCCGAAGAGATCACGCCAGCCTTGCGTCGTAGCCTCCCCGACTGGTCGACCCTGGGTCGCGTGGTGACCCTTCCGATGCCTCTGGTGAAACAGGCGTCCGCCCACTGGGAAGCCTTGCTGGACTGCGTGCTGAGCGAGGGCGTCGCGGAGTTCATCGGCCTTCTGCACGCCCTGCCTTGCGAGTGCCTTCCCGCCCAACCGCCGCGCCTGCAAGACGAGACGAAGAGGCTTCCCTGAGCTTAGTGCAGGTTGCAGCTTCGCCTGCCGCCTCGGGGCTGAGCCGCTTGCGATGCGCTTGCCGCGCGCGGCCTCTCCGTGAGCCTGACTGCAGCTCGGTTTGGGTCGAGAGAATCTGCGGGTCGTTGCGAGCAGGTCACAGTTGACGCGAGGCCACGCGCAAGTGCCCGGCCGAGGGCACCGAATGCCGTGGTTGCAGGCCGCGCGCAGCGCTGACGGGTCTGGGATCGTCCCTGCGCTGCCGGCGTCGACAAGGATTACCCAACGCCACCTGCTTCTTGGGATTCTCAGGCCTCCCGCTGCTCCGCTCTTGGCATGACCGTCCCCGCGAGTATTTCGGCATGGCTGCCGCGCCTGGCCGCACCAGAAGCCAACTATTCCCGGCCGCACCGATAACAGGGCTCGCGCGGTGCGCGCGCAAACCTTAGCTGGTTCGCCGGACAGGCGGCCCCTGCCTTTGCATCGGGTGCAGACACTAGACTGCGCAGGCGAGTCGATCAGGTGCAACGGAGGGTTCTCGAGTCCGCCTTGCCCGTCTTGGTCGGCGGCAGGTGCTGCGGATGCGGGGTTGCAGGAGTGGTGAAGGCGAATGTCTGATGCATTCAAGGTCGATGCACACGCCGCCATCGCGACGGCATGGACAGACCGTCTCGGCTCGGCCCTCAAGCAGCACCAGCCACGGTCGCTGGAGCTGGTGGGTGACTGGGCGGATCTCTCGGTCTTCGCGGGTGCGGTCGATTCCATCCGGAACTTGCGCCTGTCTGGGGCCGAATCGGATGGCCGGATCCGCTCGCTGAAGGGCCTGCAGAGCTTCGTCGGACTCGAATCGCTGAGCCTCGCCAATCGCGTTGAGACGGGGTTGGACGCCTTGGCGACGGTTCCCATCGAAGCCCTCCATGCGACAGCGCAGCCCGGCTTGCTGCACTGCCTGACGTCGACCGGCATTCGGCGTCTGAGCCTGGGGTCGGCGGACAGCGCGCTCTTCGAGGGTGCCGAGACTCCACCTCAGCTGGCGGAGCTCAGTCTCATCCGTCCCAAGCTTGCGGACCTGCGCTGCTTGGCCGGCTTCGAAACACTGAACGTTCTGAAGCTGTCCCATGCCCCGCAGCTTGACTCCTTGAAGGGCCAGGAAGCGCTGTCGCGGATCACCCAGCTTGCCGTCGAGACCGCAACCCGACTGGCGGATCTGGCAGCGCTGGAACGCGCCTTTCGCCTTGAATCCTTGCGGCTCGTTTCGGCGGCGAAGGGTGCAGTGCATCCGAACCTGGGCGCGCTGGGATCGCTGAAGATTCTGCATCTTGGAGGCAAGGAGTTCGGCGCGGTGGATTGGGGCGCGCTTCTCGCCCTGCCTCGACTCGAAAAGGCGTTTGCGCCCTGGGATCCTGCCGTGATCGAGCGATCGGCGATGGAGCAGCGCCTGCCGCCCACGCGTCGACTCCGAACGTTTGAGCCTGCCGGGACGCGGGGGCTACGCATGCTGTTCGTGGAAATTGAATAGGCTGGAGCCTTGCGCTCAATGACGCGGGCGCATTCGACGCGGCCCCCTGCAGCGCCGAAGCTCCCCTGGCTCGCGTGCTCCGAACTCTCAAGCAAAGGACTGGGATGCCCCCACCCCCACAGCTCTTCCAATTCGCCCTGCTGGTCCGCGACTACGACGAGGCCATTGCCTGGTACACGCGGGCGCTCGGCTGGCGTCTGCTCGAAGACACGTCGCTGTCGCCGGAGAAACGCTGGGTGGTGCTTGGCGTGCCGGGGTCGATGCAGGTCCTGCTGGCGCGCGCCGCCACCGAGGCGCAGGCCGCGCACATAGGTCGGCAGGGCGGTGGGCGGGTCTGGCTGTTCCTGCGCAGCGCGGATTTCGATGCGGACTGCGCCCGCCTGGCCGCGGCCGGTGCGCGCTTCGATGGCGCGCCGCGCAGCGAGGCTTACGGGCAGGTGGTGGTGTTCGAGGACCTCTACGGCAACCGCTGGGATCTGATCGGACCGCCGCGCCCGGGCGATTGAATCAGGGCCGGCAACTGCGCACAGTGTGGCGGTCCTCTCGCGCAGGCTCCGCCCGGCCATGGGTGAAACGAGCAGTTCCGGCCACACCACTGCGTTTCTGCTGCACCGCATCCGCGACGGTGACGCGGCGGCGCGTGCGGCCCTGGTGGCGCGGGTCGGGCCGCTGCTGCAGCGCTTCGCCCGCGGCCGAGTGCCGCAGCTTCTGCGGCATCAGCAGGACACCGCCGACCTGCTGCAGATCACCTGGCTGCGGGTGCTGGAGCGCCTGCCGCAGATCCGCACCGAGTCGCCCGGCGATTTCTTCGCCTACCTGCGCACGGTGCTGATCAATGCCCTGCGTGAAACCCTGCGCCGGCATGGGGCTTCGCCGGTGCTCGGCCCAGGCGGCGAGGACGATGTCGCGGCCTCGGCCACGCTGCCGGCGGCCGAGGTCGATCCCGACGACTGGCTGGCCTATGAACAGTCGCTGCAGCGGCTGGAACCCGCCCACCGCGCGCTGGTGCTGATGCGCTTCGAGTTCGGCATGAGCTTCGCCGAGATCGCGACCGAGCTCGGCGAGAGCGCCGACGGCGTGCGCATGAAGTTGAACCGGGCGATCGCGCGCATGGCCAGTGCAGCGGAGGCGCAGGGATCGGCGTCGCGGCTCGGCGATTCGAAGCCCGCATAGTTTGGTCTCTGGCCCACCGTGGCCTGGAGAACGCCGAAGCCCCGCGTTCTTGGACAGGCCACTCGCCGCCATTGGCAGGGGCCTGCGCGGATGGGCGGGCGTGAGGAGATCGAGTTCTTGGTGGGCCAGGGCCCACCCTATGGAGCGCCGGCGTTCGCTTTTGTCCTCGGGCCGCATTCCTGCAGGGGAGCGGCCATGGGGGCCCGGAGCGACGACCATGCATGTTCTCCTTACACGCCGATCCGGCCCGAGCATCGCGCGCGGCCTGCTGACTCTCCTGCTCGCCGTGCTGGCGGGCCCGGTGCTGGCGCAGATCGCGGTGACGCCGGCGCTGCCGACGCCGCAGTCCACGCTCAGCCTGGCGGCGGTGCCGCCGGCGGCCGGCAGCTACCGCTTCCGCCTGCGCACCGCCGGTGCGGTGCTGCTGCAGTCGGGCGTGCTGAACACCGGCACCGATGGCAGCGTCCGTGCTTCGCTGGCGCTGGGTGCGATCGCTCCGGGCGGCTACGCGCTCACCCTCGATGACAACAGCAATGGCGCCCAGGTGTTCAGCCGCGAGCTGACCGTGGGCGTGCCGCTCGGCGTCACTGCGACGCCGGATGCGCTGCGGCCGGGCGACGCGCTGCGGATCGCCCTGAGCGGCCTGCGCTCGGTGCCGACCCAGGTCCGCATCAACGGCCAGCGCGTGTTCGGCCCCGAACTGCTCGACGGCGGTGCGGCCACGGCGGCGGTCGATCTGCGCCTGCCGGCGGCGACGCCGACCGGCGGCAACGCCAGCCTGCGCGTCGAGCAGCTCGAAGGCGCGCAGGTGATCGCCGCCGGCGATGGCAGCGTGCGCGTGCTGGCCGCGGGCTTCAGCGCCCCGGCGCGGGTGCTGAACCTGAGTGGCCTGCCCTCGAGCCTGCACATCGGCGAGGCCTTCACCGTCAGCGGCCGTCTGGAGCTGCGCCAGGGCAGCCCTGCCGGCCTGCGCGCGCGGTTCAACCTGCGCCTGCCGGATGGCCGCGTGCTGCCGCTGGACGACGGCCGCAGCGAAGTCGGTGCCGACGGCAGCTTCACCATCCGTGGCTGGCTGCGCTCGATCTGGAGTGGCCTGCCGCTGCAGCTGCCGGCCAGCGGCCAAGGGCAGACCGACATCGTGTTCACCGAGCCCGAGCGGCCGGTTTCGCGCGGCCCGAGCCGCGGGCCCTTCAGCCTCCCCGGCGGCAGCGTCACCCTGCCGGGGCCGGACGATCCAGTGCAGTTCCGGGTGCGTCTGCGCACGCCCGACGGCCAGCCGATCCAGGGCGGCATCGTCACCATCGATGGCAACGTCGGCAGCATCCTGCCGCGTGAGCCGGGACGTGCGCTGTCGGGGCTCGAGCCGAAGGGCGCGCGGCCGGTGGCCGCCTCCAACCCTGGCATGGCGCTGAACAATCTGGCTCAGCTCGGGCCGATCCTGCAGCAGACCGCGCCCGGCCTGTATGCGCGCATCACCGGCCAGTGCCCGGTCACGCTCTGGCGCGGCGAGACCGATGCCAATGGCGAGGTCACCGTCACCCTGACGTTCACCGAACTGCTGGCGGCCTCGGCCCGCCATCTCGGCCAGCAGGCGGCCGACGGCAATCTCTCCGGCCCCGGCGACAATCAACCGCTCGAGAGTCTGATCCTGCTGCGCGCTTCGGGGCTCACCGTGGGCTATACCGCGAACGCCAACGGCGGCATCGCCCAGGGCATCGAGTATCCGGTCATCTACCAGCACGGCGGCGGCACCTTCTGCGGCGGCGATTCGCTGGAGTACTTCGAGTGCACCAACCCGCTGGGTTTCAACCCGCTGCTGGTCTACACGCTGCGGCCATACACCGGCACCATCAGCCTGCCGCTCGATCCCGACATCGGCGGCCTGCCGCGCACGCTCGATGCTGCCGGCCTGGCGACCTGGGGCCCGGTCACCACCTTCCCGGGAAGCGCCTTCAATGATGCGCAGGGATTGAACATTGCCGGCGACCTGCCGGTCAGTTTCACCCTCGATCAGGGGCTGTTCGGCGTGGTGCAGTCGGCCCTGCTGTCGAAGTGGGTGCGCAATGCGCAGAACCAGTGGGTCGAGCAGACCCTCGGCAGCTTTCCGGTCAGCCCCTCGCAGGCCTGCGCCGGCCCCGGCGACACCGAGTTCGAGGTCAAGCTGCCGGGCTTCCACCGCAGCCCCTGGGGCGTCGAGCGCTACCGCATCCGCGTGCAGGGCACGCCGGCCAGTGCCTTCGGCGAGTACCGCTTCAAGCTGGACACCCGCCCGCCGCCGCTGTGGTGGCGGCAGCCGCCGGAGGACATGCTGAGCCGCAGCCTTGCGCAGTGGACGCCGGCGCGCGCCCATCTGCAGATGACCGTGCGGCCGGATCCGGTGGCGGTGAACGCCACGCCGCCGCAGGAGATGCCGACGCTCGAGAACCGCAGTCAGGGCGAGGAGCGCCTGAGCGGCAGTCTCGATGCCAACGGCCAGACCAGCTTCGTGCGCGTCGGTGAAAGCGAAAACCGCACGGTCAATCGCGAGGCCGAGCCGCGCAGTGCGACCCGGTCAGGCCTGGCCTACAGCGAGACGATCGGGCCGGAGCGCATCCTCGATACGGGTTGGATGCCGGTGTTCCGCTTCGCCTGGGGCGTGCCGCCGATCGCCGCCGCCACCTTCGGCATCGACGCCCGCTTCTGGGCCGATCTGCTGGTGCAGATGCAGGCCGAGCTGGATCTTGAAACCGGCCAGCTGTCGAGCCTGCTCAAGACCCAGCCCTCGGTGGGCGGCGCCATCGACGCCTTCTTCAACTTCAGCGCGGTGCTGGGCCTGGTCGACATGACCGCGGGCTTCACCCCGAGCTTCGGCGTGGCGATGCCGGTGACCGTGATCGACGGCAAGCTCAACACAGCGCAGAGCCAGCCCTGTTTCCGCTTCCGCATGCAGGTGCGCTACGACGTCAGCGTCGGCCTGTGCCCGCTGTGCGTGGAGTTCGGCGACACCGCGGTGCCAATCGACGAGCGCGAGCCCAGCAACAGCTGCCAGATTCCGGACATGGGCGGCGCCAAGTACGAGGCCTCGACGCGGCTGGCAGCGCTGGGCATCACCCGGCTGGCGCCGGTCAGCGCGGCCTTCGATGCGCTGGGCCAGGGGGGTCTGGCCGAGGCGCGCGAGGGCCGGGTGCAGTTCCGCCCCTGGCAGGGCGGCGGTTTCGCGGCGCCGGTCGATCTGGGCGCTGCGGTCGGCGCCAGCGCACCGCAGCTGGCCTACCACGCGCCCGGGCAGGCGCTGCTGGTCTACGAGCGCTCGTCGCTGTCGGAGAGCGCCTTCCGCGCCGCCAGCCTGCAGGCCGCCACCGCCAGCCGGCATCTCGCGTTCCGTCGGCTGCAGAACGGCAGCTGGGGCGCGGCGCAGAACCTCACCCCGCCGGGCGCGGGCGGCGAAGGGCAGGTCAGCCTCGCGGCCTGTCCCGTCGGCAGCAGCGGCTGCCCGGCCGGCGGCGAAGTGCTGGCGGTGTGGACGCGCGATACCGGCGCCGATGTCTTCGGCTTCCGCTTCGAGGTCTGGCACGCCTTCTTCCGCAACGGCGGCTGGACGGCGCCGGCGCGCGTCGCCGAGCCCGGTGCCGGCAGCGACATGCACGCGCGTGCGACCTATGCCGGCGGCGTGCCGATCGTCAGCTTCACCCGCGCCAGCGGCCGCAGCCTGGCCGCGCAGGCGACGCGCCAGCTCATGTACCGCGTGCTGCCCGGCGGCGTGCCGGCGCCGGTCGGCGGCGCGCCCGAGGGCGTGGTCTGGCAGTCGCTGGCCAGCGATGCCCAGGGCCGGCCGGTGCTGGCGTTCACGGCACATCCGGCCGGGGCGGCGCAGATCGGCAACCAGGCCGAGCTGTGGAGTGCGCTCGGCACCTGCAGCAGCAACAGCTGCAGCTTTGCCAGCCAGCGCCAGACCGATGCGCTGGGCCGCGGCCTGCGCGCCGAAGCGCCGACCCTGCTGCGTACCGCCGGCGGCGACGTGCAGCTGGCCTTCCGCGGGCTGGGCTTCAGCCCGAACGCGCAGGGCCTGCGCGCGGCCCCCGGCGACCCGATCGGCATGCTCGCCGGCACCGGCAGCCTGGTCAGCCTGGTGCCGCGCTTCGACGCCGCGCCGACGGCGCTGCTCACCTTGGGCGACGGCGCCGGCCTGTGGATGAACCCGGTGCTGGTGCAGAACCCGGCCACCCAGGGCCTGCTCGCGCTCGCCGACGTCAGCGCCTCGCCGGTGTTCAACGTCGCGGCGTTCGAGAAGAGTCTCGCCTTCGAGCCGCTGCGGCCGAGCCTGAAGAGCACGCCGGTCGAGGGCAGCCTGCAGCTGGTCAGCCTGGCCGACGCGGCCGACTTCGCGGTGGAAGCCGTGCTGCCGGTGGATACCGTGCTGCAGCCCGGCGGCACGATCCGCGTGCAGGTCGCCCTGCGCGCCCGCGGCAAGCCCTGGCAGGGCGGGGGCGGTGGCGAAGCGCTGCGCATCGAGGCGGCCTGGGACGCCGAGCCCGGCGTCGGCGAGTTTGGCGGCCGCACCGATCTCGGCGCCTTCGGGCCGGGCGGTCAGGCGCTGGTGGATCTCGCCGTGGCCGTGCCCGCGCAGTTCCGCCGCGACGAGACCCGGCGCCTGTTCGTGCGCGTGCAGCGC
The DNA here is from genome assembly GCA_046318115.1 of Lysobacterales bacterium. GTDB lineage: Bacteria > Pseudomonadota > Gammaproteobacteria > Xanthomonadales > Xanthomonadaceae > Aquimonas. The sequence continues at coordinate 8,294 of JBKCVA010000108.1, forward strand.
GGCACCCAGGCCGATGCCGATGGCGCCAACGACGTCGGCAGTGCGGACATCGGCGCGCTTGAAGTGCCCGGCCTGTTGCAGGTCGAAGTGCGCCAGCGCGATCGCCACGTGCTGCTGGAATGGCCGGCGGCGACCGATCCGCGCGTCACGGCCTGGCGTATCTGGCGCGCCAATCCCGCCAACGCCGCCGGCGAACAGGACTGGACCCCGGTGGGCTCCAGCTTCGTGCCGGCCTTCATCGACTTCACCGGCGCCGAGGGCCGCAGCCACTGGTATCGCGTCACCGCGCTGACTGACGCGGGCATCGAATCGGCGCCCGGCCCTGCCGCGGTGGCGGTGCGGGATGCGCGCGCGCCGACCCCCGTGTTCGCCGACGGCTTCGAGCGCGTCGACGAACCGCCGGCCGCACCGACGGCGGGCTATGTAATGCGGGCGCCGGAGGACAGTTGATCGACGACTTGTCCGCAGCCGCAGCGCGTCCTCCGAGCGGCATGGTGCGATCGACGTCGGCCCATGTGCGGAGCATCCGTCATGTGCCTCGTGCGCAAGGGCCGGCGGCTGCGCGGCTGCACTGAGAGCATGTGAGAACGATCCGCCTGGTGCGGCCGGCTCTGGCCGTTCGTGGCGGCAGTGCGCTACGCGAAGTCCGCGGTCACCCGCGCGCCAACCTCCTTCAATTCCCATGTCGCGCTTTGCCGTGAACGCCCGGAAACGTCCTCGCTACCGCGTCCGCGTTCTTTTGCACGCTCTGGGATCCGCCGCGTCGCAGCCGACGCGCCAGGCGGCGGGCTACTCGAATCCAGAGGTGAATATCGAGTCGGACGCCACCCGTACCAGCAGATAGGGCCCGTCGCCGCTCTCCCGGGAGCGCAGTACGCCCGGACTTGTCGATGGAGTGAACATCACGAGGTTCAGCATCGCTTGCGGCTGTGCCAGTGCAGAGCCCACGGAGAGAACGAACGAATCGCCGAAGGAAGCCAAAGTCCCAAGCTCCGCACCCGAGGGGCCCGGTGCGGTGCTGAAGGTGAGCGTGCTCTCGCTCCAGGCGTCCGAGGTCTGGCGCAGCAGGGGCTGCACCGTCGAGCCCAGCAACCCCCGCACCAGAGCGTGAGAGGGCACACGATCCAACGTCTGCACATCGAACCTGAGGTAGCTGCGCGCGATCGCGCCGGCTGCGCCATTCAGCCGAAGCGCGCTCTGGGCGCCGAAGTTGATCGACGGTTGTGCCTGGTCGACCGTGGCGTCTGCGTTGACCTCGAACCGCAGCAGGCGCGAGGCCGAGCTTCCCCGGTACCAAGGTGCTGCGATTGCGTCGGTGTTGAAGAACTGCGAGAGCAGTGCGGCGGCCTTGCGCTCGCCTGCATCGTTCGGATGGATGGCGTCGGGCTCGAAGTCCGAGAGCGGCCAGTCCAAGCCGTCGGCGCGCGGGCTTGCACCGGCCGCCCACAGGTAGGGCCCCCAAAGCAGCACGGGGGCTTCGACAGGCGAAAGAAGGGGGTCACCTGCCACCTGGTCTTCGATGAGCCAGCGCACCGCGAAGGCGGTCTCATAGCTCAGGGGCTCGTTACGCTGGGGATTGCTGCTCCAGCCCCCCCAGATGCGCGAGCTCAGCCACGCTACGCGAAGATTGGGGAAGCGGACCTTCGCATTGCGGACCACGGCACGGAGGTCATCGCGCAGCTGCATGGCGTGCTGTGGAAAGCGCAGATCCGGCACGCTCCCGCGAGCGAGCTTGATCCATGCCACCTGCACCTGGCTCGGCGAAAGACCCGCCGCGGCAACCCGTGCCTCGGCGGTGCTCCAGGCCTGATGCTGCGGGTCCGCCCAGAACTCGGAGGGATGACTGCCGATCGCACCGTTGATGAAGACGAGGCTGGCATGGCGAAGGGGGTTGGCGTCCTCCAACCGTTCGAACCAGCGGAACTCCTGGCTGGTGTTCGACATGCCAATCGAAATCAGGCCAATCGAGCCCATGGGTTCGGGGGCACCCGTCGCATCCCGCGGGACGACCTGCGCAAGCGCGCTGCGCGCGGCTGTCGCTTGGGCGGGGGGTGGCTCATTGCTGGCAGCGTACAGACCGCCGGGAAACCCCTGATACTGGCCGGTGGTGAGTTCGTTGAGCGGCGTCTGTGCAGCGCAAGTGGCGGTGAGTGCGAGCAGCAGACCCATGACGGGCAGGAGGCGCATGCGGGTTCTCCGATGGGGCTCTGGCTGCCATAACGCAGAACGCGATACGCGGTTGACGGGCGGGCCGGAAAGTCTTGCTCCGTAGGCCCAATGCCACCAGCAAACGCGAACCCGCGGCGGGACCTCACCCCAGGAGCGGAGCGCCGCAGCTAAGTCCGGACGCGCCGACAGCCACGGAGCGGGGCCCTTCTGGCGCTGAAGGTCCGGGCCTCGAGCGGCCTGACCTGTTGCAGCGCTTGGGCGGAATGCCAATGGGGTGCGTGCCGGGGGCTTAGGCGTTCCTGCCACCGGCCTGTGCGTGGCAGCGATCGGTCGGCGACGCACGCGTGCGGTCGCCTGGGCCGCTTATGCGCTGTCCGTCGAGCCCGGTCGCCCGCGCCGGGCTTTCTGCACCCCCATCCACAGCGCCACCAGCACCGATCCTGCGGCGATGCCGACGCCGGCATTGATGCCCATCTCGACGGGCAGGGCGAAGCCGCCGAGCGCGGGCAGGGTCGCCTGCACCCAGTGATGCAGGGGGCCGATGCCGTGCACCAGGATGCCGCCGCCGACCAGGAACATCGCGGCGGTGCCGGCCACCGACAGGAACTTCATCAGCCAGGGCGCCGCCGTGAGAATGCCGCGGCCGATCGCCTGCTTGGCCGCGGACGCGCGCTGGGTCAGGTACAGGCCGAGGTCGTCGAGCTTGACGATGCCGGCGACCAAGCCATACACGCCGACCGTCATCACCAGCGAAATGCCGACCAGGGTGCCGAGCTGGCGGCTGAAGCTCGCCGTGGCCACGGTGCCGAGCGCGATCACGATGATCTCGGCCGAAAGCACGAAGTCGGTGCGGATCGCGCCCTTGATCTTGTCGCGTTCGAAGGCCACCAGATCGACGTCGGGGTTTGCCACCGCGTCCACTCGGGCCTTGTGCTCGGCCTCGACCTCGGCGCGGTGCAGCCACTTGTGCACCAGCTTCTCGACGCCTTCGAAGCACAGAAAGGCGCCGCCGAGCATCAGCAGCGGCACGATCGCCCAGGGCAGGAAGGCGCTGATGGCGAGCGCTGCCGGCACCAGGATGGCCTTGTTCACCACCGAGCCCTTGGTCACCGCCCACACCACCGGCAGCTCGCGCTCGGCGCGTACGCCGGTGACCTGCTGGGCGTTGAGCGCCAAGTCATCGCCGAGCACGCCGGCGGTCTTCTTGGTGGCGAGCTTGGTCATCGCGGCGACGTCGTCGAGCAGGCTGGCGATATCGTCGATCAGGGCGAACAGGCTGGATCCGGCCATGGCTCTCACGCGCGTCAAGGAAGGCGCGGAGTGTAAGGCGCCGCTTCATCCGGGTGTGTGTCACGCGCGGTCGATGGCAGAAACCCGCCGCAGTTTGCGTGCCCTCTGTGCCGGCACTTCAGCTCGGCTGACCGGGAGAGCGCGAATGTGGCAGGCAGGCAGGGCGGATGGGGCGGGCCGCGGCAGCCAGGGTGCGGGGCGCGGCCTCGCGCGGGCGCCGAGGTGGGGCGATGCGGTGCTGTGGCTGGCGCTGTTTCTGGGCGCCTGCGGTGTCGCCGCCGCGCAGGGGGGCGCGTCGGTGGTCGCCTTGCCCGATCAGTTCACCGGATTGAACGACGCCCAGGGCGGCGGCCTCGGTGAGTCGGCGAGCTTTGACGGCCGCCAGTTCTTCACTACCGCCAGCTTCGAGGAGGGCAGTGAGCTGTGGGTCACCGATGGCACCCCGGCCGGCACCCGTCTGTTCGCCGATCTCTGCCCCGGCCAGTGCAGCGGCACGCCGACGAATCTCAGCGTGGTCGGCAGCCGTCTGTTCTTCAGTGCGCAGGATCTGCTGAACGGCCGCGAGCTGTGGGTGCTCGAGGCCGGCGCCAGCGCGCCGCGGCTGTTCGCCGACATCAACCCGGGCGTGGAGGGCTCCAGCCCCGGCCCGGTGCGCCGGGTCACGGTGGCGATCGGCGGGGTGTCGCGGACGCTCGACTTCGTGGTGGCGCGCAGCATCACCCGAGGATCCGAGCTCTGGCGCGTGCTGCCCAACGAGTTGCGTCTGGAACATGACTTCCGCGCCGGTCGCGACGACGGCCGCCCGACCCTGCCGGTCAACTTCGGCCCCAACCGCCTGCTGACCACCGCGCTCGACAGCGCCGGTGCGCGTCGGCCGCAGCAGCTGATCTACAGCGGCGTCGACACGCTCGACCTGGTGTCGGCGGTGAGTGGTTTCCCCGCAGACACCGCCACCCAGCGACTGTCCGAACAGGCTGCGCTCAAGCTCGGCGACCGCGCGTACCTGCAGCGCTCGGGCCTTGCCGGCAATCCCTCGCAGCTGTGGGTGCTGCGCGACGGCGGAGCGGCCGCCGACATCCAGCAACTCCACGAGTCGAGCTCGATCCGCGAGCTGGTGGCCGTGGTCGGTCTGAACCGGGTGTTCTTCACCAGCAGTACGGTGCTGCATGTCAGCGACGGCACGCCTGCAGGCACGTTGTCCCTGGGCCTGTCATCGGCGCAGCGTCTGCTTGCGCTGCCGACCCAGCTGCTGCTGTTCGGTCGCAGTGGCGCGGCCAGCAACATCGAGCTGTTCCGCAGCACCGGCACCGTGGCCGGCACCGCGCTGGTGCGCGAGATCGTCCCGGGCGATGCCGGCTTCAATTCCTTCAGCCCGCTGGTGGCCAGCCGCGACGGCACCCGCATCTACCTGGGCGCGAACGACGCCCTGTGGAGCAGCGACGGCAGCAGCACCGGCACCGTGCAGCTCGACGTGCTCGCCGACGGCGCGATCGATGTGCTGCTGGCGGGCAGCGGACGCACCGTGTTCGCTTCGCGCGCGGGCGGCGAGCCGCACTTCAGCAGCGGCCAGGTCGGTGACCTGCGGCGCCTGGCCGAAGTGCGTTCGGACGTCGGCCATGCGTTTCCGTTTCCGGTGGATCTGGTCGGCGAACGCCTGCTGTTCAACGCGCGCGTCGATGGGGCCTCCCTCAGTGCGCTGCAGGCGGCGGACCCGGCCGACCTCGACAATCGCCTGACCCTGCTTGCGCAGAACGTGCGCCAGCGCCGCGGGGTGTCGCTGGGCAGCCGCGTGCTGCTGCAGCGCGCCGGCACGCGCAGTTTCGCGACCGATGGCTTGAGCCCCGTGCTGGAGGAGGCGACGCATCCGTTCATGAGCATCGGCCAGGGCTGCGGCGGACTGTTCGACGGTGGCCTGATCCTCGCCGATGACGATGACGGCACCCGCATCCTGCGGCTCGACGGCAGTATCGCCGGCAGCCTGCCCCTGCTGACGCTCAGCGCGGGCGCATTCGAGTACTGCAGCCCGCGCGATGTCAGCGACATCGTCACCCTTGCCGCCTTCGCCGACGGCTTCCTGGTGGCGGGAAATCCCGGCACGCCGAACATCGGCAGCGAGCTGCTGCGCTACCTGCCGCCGGCCAGCCTCAGCGCGGTGGCCGACATCAATCCCGGCCCTGCCAGCTCAAGCCCGAGCGGCTTGGAGCGCCTCGGCCAGCAGATGCTGTTCAGCGCTGACGACGGCATCCACGGCCGCGAACTGTGGATCAGCGATGGCACCGCCCAGGGCACGCGCCTGCTGCTGGACATCGAGCCCGGCGCCGCGGGCAGTTCCCCGCACGGTCTGCGTCGGGTCGGCAGCCGGGTGGTGTTCGCCGCGCGCACCACGCTGCACGGCTTCGAGCTCTGGAGCAGTGACGGCACCACCGCCGGCACCGTGCTGCTGCGCGATCTGTACCCGGGGCCTGGCTCGGGCATCGCCTTCGTCAGCGCCACCGGCGGAATCCGCTCGCCGCTGCTGGATGCGAACGCCAGCCGCGCCCTGTTCGCCGGCAGCCCGGATCCGCTGAGCCTTGAGGCCGGCTGCCCCGTGTTCATCACCGACGGCAGCCCGGCCGGCACCCGCTGCGCGCAGAACCGCGATCTGCCGGTGCCCACGGTCGGCTTCGGCCCGGCCAGCGTGGCGCGCCTGCTGGACAACGGCGCGATCGCCTTCATCGCGCACTCGCCGCAGCTCGGCGAAGAAGTGTTCGCGCTGAACAATCGCAGTCTGCTGCCGATCACCGGTGGCGATGTCCGCCCCGGAGCGCGCGGCAGTGCACCCAACACCCTGCTGGTGCGCGCCAACCAGGCCTGGTTCGGCGCGGACGACGGCAGCCGCGGCTTCGAGCTGTACCGGCTGGATCTGTCCGACATCGATCGCCTGTTCGCCAACGGCTTCGAATAGCGCCGCCCGCCATCGCCCCCGCTGCCGGGGCCGCTGCAGCCGATGGCAAAACGCGATGCCAATCGCCGTGTACCCGCAGCAGGGGCCTGCGCCCCCCTGCGTCCACTTGGAGGAATCGACCATGCAATGCGTGCTCCCCATCGCTCCGCTGCGCGCGCGGCCGCGCCCGTTCAATCGCGCCGCGCTGGCCGTGCTGATGTGCCTGATCGGGGCGCTCGGGCTGGCCGTCGGCAGCGCGCGTGCGCAGGGGACGGTCAGTCTGGTGGCCGACCTCCACACCGGGCCGAACGCCGCCAGCGACGGCGGCCTCGACCGCTTCAAGGCGGCGGTGTTCTTCGGTGGCCGCACCGTGTTCAGCATGCGCACGCCCGAGCACGGCGTCGAGCTGTGGGAAACCGACGGCACTGCGCTGGGCACCCGGCTTCTGGCGGATCTCTGCCCGGGCCAGTGCAGCAGCCTGGAAAACGCGCCCAACTTCCATGTCGAAGGCGGCAGCCTGTACTTCGCCGCCAACGATGGCCAGCACGGCCGCGAGCTGTGGCGGCTCGATGTGGCCACCGGGGCGCGCCCGGTGATGGCGCTGGATCTGAACCCCGGCGCCGACGGCTCCAACCCGGTCAACTTCACCCGCCTCAGTTTCAGCGTCAACGGCAGCGCCGTGACCCGCACCTTCTTCAGCGCGGCACGCGCCGATGTGGGCCAGGAACTGTGGCGCCTGACCGGGCCGTCCTCGGCATCGCTGGAGATCGATCTGCTGGCCGGCCCAGCGTCGGGCTCGCCGAGCGATATCCAGCTCTGCTCGACCGGCCAGGTCTGCCTTCTCGCCCGCACCGTGGATGGCGTCAACGACGTGCGCCTGCTGACCTACAGCTCGACCACCCAGGCGCCGATCGGCGCCACCGGTGTCGGCGGGCTCAACATCAGCGGCTTCGCGCGCAGCGTGTCCGATCTGCAGTCGCTGGGCCCCAACACCTTCATGCTGATTCGCGACAGCGCGGCGCCGGATGAGCTGCGCGCTTTCGGCAGCAGTGCCGCCAGCAGCACCCTGCTGCGCAGCTTCGCCACGGCCAGCGGTCTGCTGACGCCGAACGTCAGCCTGTTCCGCATGTTCTTCGTGGCCGACAGCCAGCTGTTCATCAGCGACGGCACGCTCGCAGGCACGCAGTCGATCTCCTCCGCCAGCCCGGCCAATCTGGTCAGCCTCGGCAATCGCGTGCTGTTGACCGCCAACACGCCGGCCAGCGGCCGCGAGCTGTTCAGCAGTGATGGCACGGCAGCAGGCACGGTCCTGCTGAAAGAGCTGGTGCCCGGCGCCCAGGGCCTGCCGAACTCCAGCATCAGCTTCTTTCTGACCCGCAGCGCCAACAACCTGCGGGTGTTTCTCGGATTCATCAATCCCGCGCTCGGCGGCGGCGGCGAAATGCAGCTGTGGATCAGCGACGGCAGCGCCGCCGGTACGGTCGAGATCAGCGGCAATGCGATCGACGATCCCGGCCTGATGGTGCTGTTCCCGACCGCCGGCAGCGCTGCCCTGATCGGATACGGCGCGACCGATTCCGGCAGCGGCGAGCCTTTCATGACCCAGGGCAGCGCCCTCTCCACGGTGCCGTTGGGCAACTTCGTCGGCGATGTCGGCGACAGCTTTGCCACCCCGCTCACGGTGTTCAACCAGCGGCTGTTCGTGAACGCATTCCGCGGCGGCGCCGGCACCGAGACCCTGCTGTTTCCGCTGGTCGCAGGCGACCCCGGCGCGCCCTCACCCTTTCTGCGCATCTTCCAGGCCATTGGCGCGTTCTTCGGTCGGCTGTGGGTCGACAGCGGCGACGGGCTGCAGGCGATCGACGGGACCCCGACGGGCACCATCGACCTCGGCAGCATCCGCGCAGGCAATGCCGACGGCAGCTGCTACGCCGAGCGCAACGGTCGGGTCTACTTCTACGCGGACGAAGGCGGCTTCGACGACGTCGAGATCTTCAAGAGCGACGGCACAGTGGCCGGTACGGTCGCAGTGACCAACCTCTCGACGCCGGAAGAACGCCGCCTGGAGAGCTTCTGCTTCGACGAAGGTTTCACCCAGCTGGCGACGGTCGCCGACAAGCTGCTGTTCGTCGCCAGCAACGGCAACTCCGGCCTGGAGCTGTTCGCGCTGGACGCCAACGACAGCGCGGCCCTGGTGCTGGACATCCAGAGCGGCAGCAGCGGCAGCCAGGTGCGCGAGCTGGTGACCCTGCGCGGGCGCCCGGGCCTGCCCGAAGTGGCGGTGTTCCGCGCCGACGACGGCATCTTCGGCGTCGAACCCTGGGTCACCGGCGGAACGGCGCAGACCACCCAGCGCCTGCTCGACATCCACCCCGGCGCTGGCGACAGCGAGCCGCGCGAGTTCGTGCTGGCCGGCCCGCGGATGTTCTTCACAGCGTTCAGCCCCAGCACCGGCCGCGAGCTCTACGTCACCGACGGCAGCCCGGCCGGCACCCGACTGGTGGTGGATCTGTTCGCCGGCAGCGGCAGCGGCATGGCGGCGCAACAGCAGCAGCGCCCCTACCTGTTCGCCAACGGGCGGCTGTACTTCAGCGGCATCAGCAGCAGCCGTCCCAACTGCGCGCTGTTCGAAACGGATGGCAGCGCCGCCGGCACGCGCTGCGCGTACGACGACAGCAGCACCACCCTGCGCGCGATTGGCCGCGAGCCGGTGGTGACCGCGAACGGTGCGCTGGTGTTCAGCGCGCACCGCTCGGCGCCGGTCAACGACGGCGAGGAGCTGCGCGTGCTGTTCAACCGCCAGTTGCTCAACTTCGGTGGTGCCGACATCGCCCCCGGCCCGGCCGGCAGCCGGCCCAGCGAACTGCTGGTCGCAGGCGATGACGTGTACTTCCGCGCCGATGACGGCGTGCTTGGCGCCGAGCTGTACCGGCTGCGGCTGGACGACCTGAACCGGGTGTTCGCCGACGGCTTCGAGCCCTAGCCACGTTGGCAGAACGGCGGGTCGTTCGCCGTGACCCTTGTGTCCGCGATGCGCCATCGCCTGCCTGGTAAGCCGCCATGACCTGCCGTTGCCTCCTGAGCCTGACTCTGACCAGCGCCCTGCTGTGCGTCAGTACCGTGACCCGCGCCGCCACCTTCGTGGTCGACAGTACCAGCGACAGCGCCGGTCTCACGGCCTGTACGGCGGCGCCGGCCGACTGCTCGCTGCGTGGGGCGATCACCCGCGCCAATGCCGTGATCGATGCCGACGAGATCGTCTTCGACATCCCGCTGTCCGATCCCGGCTGCAGCGCCAGCACCGGCGTGTGCCGGATCGCTGTTGCCGCGGACTTCAGCGTGACCCAGCCGCTCACCATCGACGGCTACACCCAGGCCAGTGCGCAGCCCAACACCATTGCCGCACCCGGCGCCCACAACGCCCAGCTCAAGATCGAGATCACGAATGCGTCCGGCTTCAACTCCTTCCGGCTGTTCGAAGGGCAGGGCGCCTTCACCCTGCGCGGGGTGGCGATGTTCCTGCCCAGCGGGGCGATGATCTCGGGCGCGCGGCCGCGCTTCGTGCTGCAGGGCAACTGGTTCGGCGTCACCGCGGCCGGCACTGCGCCCGACTACAGCGGCAATGGCCATGTGCTGGCGTTGTCGGTGTGTACCGCCAGCGAGGTCTTGATCGGCGGGCCGGACCCGGCCGACCGTAACGTCATCGCCGGCAGCGGTCGTGACGTTGACGGCCTGCCCGGCGGCGGCAGTGCGCTTGTCTGCGCGGCCACCGGCAGCCTGCGCGTTCAGGGCAACCTCATCGGCCTGGCGCCGGATGGCGTCACCCCGCTGCCGCTGCGCGACGCCTTCCAGATCCGCAGCCAGCAGAACGTCTCGCCGCCGGCGCCGGTGGCGCAGATCGACTTCACCGACAATCGCCTGGTGCGGGCGGTGCGCAACTTCTCGGGCGGCTTCGGTGGCGGCCTGCGCTTGAGCGCCAGCGCGCTGATGGACCGCACCGCGCGCATCGAGGGCAATGTGTTCGGTCTCGCGGTCGACGGCAGCCGCATCGGCGTCGAGCGCGACCACATCGTTTTCGATGCCGGCAGCAGCGCCAACGGCCACGCGGTGCGGATCGGCGGGCTGGGCGCCGGCGAGGGCAATGTGTTCGCGGCCGCCATCGCGCAGCCGTCGAACTCGCCTGCTCTGGGCTCGGTGGCCTTCGTGCAGAACGGGCTCCCGCTCAGCCGCATCGAGATGGTCGGCAACACGCTGCTGGGCAATGCCGGCATCGGCCTCGACTTCCCGCACGCCACGGCAGGCGGCGGCGTCGCCATCGGGCGCACGCCCAACGATGCCGGCGACGCCGACAGCGGCGCCAACAACCTTCAGAACCACCCGCAGATCCTCGCCTACAGCGTCGGCGCGGGCACGTTTTCGGTGCGCTACCGGGTCGACACCGCGCCCGCCAACGCCAGCTATCCGCTGCGCGTCGACTTCTACCGTGCACTTGGCGACGAGGGCGAAGTGCTGCTCGACAGCGATGTGTATCTGGAAGTCGAGGCACAGGCGGAGAAGCAGGTCAGCCTGACCATCCCTCCGGGCGTGAGCCTCGCTGCCGATGACGTGCTCGTGGCTATCGCCACCGACGCCGAGGGCCGCAGCAGCGAGTTCAGCTATGACACGGCGACGATCACGGTGGCCGACACGCCGGACCCGTGGCCGGCGGGGCTGCCCTTCGAAGTCGAAGTGATCGCCACCGCCACCAGCGGGCCGTTCAAGCCCAACGGTGTGGCGGTGGTGAACCTGCCGACTACACCCCCCGCGCTGTGCGAGGCCACGCTGCAGCCGACGGCGACGCCGAACGTCAGCCGCGGCGTCTGCAGCCTGATCGCACCGCAGGTCGGCACGCGCACGCTCACCGCCACCTACGACGCCCTGCGCGGTGCCTTCGCCAGCGCGACGGGCGGCAATCTCACCGCGACCACATCGCACACCGCCACCGACCCCGGCCCCGAACAGGTCGGCTTCAGCGGCTGCCGCGCCACCGCGCTGGAGGGCCGCGTTTTCGAGGCCGTGGTGCAGCGGCCCAGCGGCGGCGTCGCCAACGTCAGCGTACAACTGCGCCATGAAGCTGGCAGCGCCAGCCCGGGCGTGGACTACACGCCGCCGGCCGACCAGGTTCTGAGCTGGGCCCCGGGCGATCTCGCGCCGAAACGCATCGCCATCGCGATCGCGGCCGACGCCGACGGTGAGCCCGACGAGAGCTTCCGCCTGCGTCTGTCCGACCCCATCGGCGCTGCCCTGCTGCCCTTCGGCCTGCTGGAAGTGTGGATCGTCGATGGCGCGGTGCGCGGCTTCGCCGATGGCTTCGAGGGCAACTGTCCGCAGTAGGGCGCTGCCGCTTGTCTCGCCGGCGTCGCAGGCGTCGATCGTCTGCGATGGCAGAACCGGAGGCCTTTCGGCGTGACCCCGATCGACCCGCTCCGAGAGCCCGCCGATGTCGATCCGATCCCTTCTGACTGCCCTGCTTCTCGCCCTGTGTGTGCTGGGCGCGCAGCGCGCGCTGGCACAAAGCGCGCGCGACGGCTGGGCGCCGGCGCTGGAGGCGCAGGCGCAGATCGATGTGCTGCTGGACGCGGGCGACGGCCGGGTGTACGTGGCGGGCCGCTTCGATGGCACCACCAGCGCGCTGCGCAGGCTGAATCCGGATGGCGGCGTCGATGGCACGTTTCCCGAAGCGGTGCGTGGCGCCGCCATCCACGCCTTGGCCCTGGTCGACGGGCGCCTCTGGGTCGGCGGTTCCGATCTCTTCACCGACAGCCTCAGCCGCGGCGGGCTGGTGGTGCTGAGCACGGACGGCGCCGTGCTGCCTGCGTTTCCGGTCCGCTTCGGCAGCGTCGAGGCGATCGAGCCGGATGGCACAGGCGGTGCCTATGTCGGCGGCGACTACATGCTGCAGAACTTCGACCTGCACCAGCTGCGACGCATGTTCGTGGCGCCCGATGGCGAGTTCAGCCTGCACCCCGATCAACCGCAGTACCAGGGTCGCAGCGTGCTGGCCTTGAAGCGTGCGCGTGATGGCGGTCTGATCGTCGGCAGTGAGGGCCTGGCCGGCTCCGGCACGCTCAGTTCGCTGGTGCGTCTGCATCCAAGCGGCAGCCCAGATCCTGGCTTCAAGGCGCGGCTCACCCAGGAGATTCTCGACATCGAGCAGGCGCGCAACGGCGACCTGCTGGTGGCTGGCACCTTCACTGCGGTCAACGGGCAGAGTCAGGCGAGCTACGCGCGCCTGCGTGCCGATGGCAGCCTCAGCCCCGACAACCTCAGCTTGCCGATCGGCTGCTGTGCGATCCGTGTGATCGAGCGCCGCAATGGCGAAGTGCTGGTGGCCGGCAACTTCCTCTCCCAGGTTGCCGGCACCGACCGCCTGCTGCGCATTCCTCTGCTCCGCAGCAATGGCGCGGTCGGCCCGCTGGCGCAGCCGGACGGGCAGAACGTGCGCGAGCTGCTGGAGCTGGACGATGGCAGCGTTATCGTCGGTGGACGCTTCAGCACGCTCGATGGCGTGCAGCAGCCCAACCTCGGCCGCGTGCTGGCCGACGGCACCGTCGACACCGAGCTTCGGGTTGTGAGCGACACCGGCGTGTTCACCACCCTGGCCAGCTTCGAGGACGGCGTCTGGCTGGGCGGCGACATGGCTCAGGTCGCGGGCAGCGCCGCCGGCCGGCTGGTCAAGCTGGACCACCGCGGGCGCCGGGCGGCGGCGCAGAGCCCGGCGCTGAACCGCCCGCCCTTGGCTCTGTTGCCGCTCGACAACGACCGTCTGCTGGTTGGCGGCGACTTCACCCAAATCGGCGCGCAGGTCGCCAGCCATCTGCTGCTGATGGAGAACAGCTCGGGTGCGCGTCTGCCGCTGTCGGTGGGCGCCGACGGCACCGTACATGCGCTGGTGCGCCAGGCCGACGGCAGGATCCTCATCGGCGGCGCCTTCAACGCCATCAACGGCGTCTCGCGCCGCGCGATCGCGCGCCTCAACGCCGATCTCAGTCTTGATACTGGCTTCAATCTGGTGATGGATCCGAGTGCGGTGGTCCGCGCGATCGCGATCACCCCGGACGGCGGCTTCGTGCTCGGCGGCAGCTTCAGCGCGCTGGGCATCGAGAGCCGGCAGAACCTCGCCAAGGTGCGCGCCGACGGTGTCACCCAGGCCCTGTTCACGCCCAATCCCAACGGCCGCGTCGACAGCCTGCTGGTCGCGCCGAACGGCGAGGTCTACGTTGGCGGCGCCTTCACCAGCATCGGCGGGCAGGCGCGCAGCCGCGTTGCGCGCCTGAATGCGGACGGCAGCCTCGCCAGCTTCGCCCCCACGGTGAATGCCGGCACCACCCGGGTCAGCGCGATCGCCCTTCAGGCCGATGGACGCGTCGTGCTCGGTGGCAACGGCGGGCTGCTGAAGCGGGTTGAGGCCAGCGGCGCCAACGATCCGGGCTGGAGCCTGTCGTTCACCGGCAGCGCCGACGGTCTGAGCTTCGGAAGCGACGGCCGGCTGTGGGTGATCGGCAGCTTCAGCAGTCTCGGCGGCCTTTCCCGCTCGGGCATCGCACGCATCGCGCCACCGGATCGGCATGCGCCGCAGGCGATCGCCTACAGCGCCGCGCTGAGCCGGGTGTTCTGGGGTGTTCGCGATACCGCGCCCGAGGTGGCCACTGCGCCGCGTGCGAGTGTGTCCTTCAACCGCGGGCAGAGCTTCACGCCGCTGCCGGCGACGGTTCGCCAAAGCAGCCTGTGGCGCAGCAGTCTCGCCCTGCCGCTGGACACCGAGGTGCTGCTGCGAATCGAGTCCGCGCACGCCGCCGCACCCGCCGGCAGCGGCAGCTCCGAGCTGCGCACCGACGTGCTGCTGTTCCAGAGCTCGCGCCTGTTCGCCGACGGCTTCGAGTAGGCGAACGGGTCGTCCGCACCCGCGCCATGTCGGCAGACAGGCCGCCATCCCGGTTAGGCTCTGCACCTGCATCAGGCAGGAGGCCGCGCATGCCGTTCCGACCCGAGGACTTCGCCACCGGCGGCGCCCTGTTGGGTGCCGCAGCGGCTTCGTTGCTGCGCGAACGCGAGCGCACGGGGCTGCCGCAGCCGGGCGAGCGCATCGGCCCCTTCGCCATCGTCGAGGAGCTGGGCCGCGGCGGCATGGCGGTGGTCTACCGCGCCGAACGCGCCGACGGCGAGTACGTGCAGACCGTGGCGCTGAAGTGGATCGGCGGCGGCAGCAGCGACGAAGGCGCACGTGCGCTGTTCCGGCGCGAGCGCCAGGCCTTGGCCGATCTCAACCACCCGCATATCGCACGGCTGCTGGACGGCGGCCACAGCGCCGACGGTCAGCCCTGGCTGGCGATGGAGTACATCGAGGGCCGGCGCATCGACGTCCACGCGCGCGCCGCCGGGCTGGATCTGCACGCGCGGCTGCGGCTGTTTCTGCAGGTCTGCGAAGCGGTGGCCTATGCGCATGCGCGCGGGCTGCTGCATCGGGACATCAAGCCCTCCAACGTGCTGGTCGATGGCAGCGGCCAGGCCAAGCTGCTGGACTTCGGCATCGTCCAGCTGATCGGCGAGGAGGATGCGCTCTCCCGCCATGCCCACACGCCGGGCTACGCCAGCCCCGAACAGGTGCGCGGCGAGCGCCTCACCGTGGCCGCTGACATCTACCAGCTTGGGCGTCTGCTGCAGCGCCTGCTGGCCCGCAGCGAAGCCGAGGCGGACGCCTTGACCCGTGCCACCACCGTGCTGCACGCGGAAGCTTGGCCGCGCGACTTCGACAGCTCGACGCTGCCCTACGAGCTGCGGGCCTTGATCGGCTGCGCCTGTGCGGCCGAGTCGGCCCACCGCTATGCCACGGTCGAAGCGCTGATGATCGATCTGCGCGCCTACCTCGCGCAGCGCCCGCTGCGGGCGGTGTCGCGCACTGCCGGCTACCGCTCGCGCAAGTTCCTGCAGCGTCACCGCTGGTCGGCGCTGGCTGCCGCGCTGTCGCTCGCCGTGCTGCTCGCTCTGGCCGCCTACTCGGCGCTGCGGGTACGCGCCGAGCGCGACCTGGCGGCCTACCAGGCGCGGGTGGCGACCACGGCGCTGCAGTTCCTGACCGAAGACCTGCTGGCGGCCGCCTCGCCCGAGGTGGCGCAGAGTCGCGAACTCACCGTGCGCGAAGCGCTGGACCGCGCCGCCGACAGTGTGGGCGCACGCTTTGCCGAGGCTCCGCTGGAGCAGCTCACGGTGCGCAGCGCCCTGTCCGCGCTCTATCAGCGCTTGGGCCGGCTGGAGGAGTCCGGGCGCGAACTCGGCCTTGCCGAAGCGCTGGTTCCGCGCCTGCCCGCGGCGCGTCGGATCGAGGTGCAGGCGGAACTTGCTCGCCAGCGCGCCTGGCTCGACCTGGATCGCGGTGATCTCAATGCGCTGGCCGGCTATGTGGCGGGCTTGGGCGCCGCCGATCTTGCCGCCCTCGACAATGCAGCGCTGCCCGCGGCGCTTGAGCAGCGCCGGCTGCAGGCGCTGCTGGCCTGGCACCAGGGCGACTACGCGCGCGCCGAGGGCCTGCAGTCCGAACTGCTGCGGCTGAGCGCGGACCGGCTCGGCGAAGACGCTCTGAGCACGGCGCGCATTCGCCACGAGCACACCGACTCACTGCGCATGCTCGGCCGCGACGCCGAAGTGGTGGCGACCCTGCGTGCCCTGCGGGCGAGCTTTGCCAGTGCGCTGGGCGCGCTGCATCCGGACACGATTCTGGCGCAGCTCGATCTTGGCGTAGCGCTGCGCCATGCCGGTGACTTCGACGCTGCCCTGCAGCAGCTCGACGAGGGCCTGCGCAGCGCCCGC
Organism: Lysobacterales bacterium; assembly: GCA_046318115.1. GTDB lineage: Bacteria > Pseudomonadota > Gammaproteobacteria > Xanthomonadales > Xanthomonadaceae > Aquimonas. The sequence continues at coordinate 24,522 of JBKCVA010000108.1, forward strand.
GCCGTGCTCGGAGCCGAGCACGCCATCAGCCTGCGGTTCGCCAGCGAGAAGGCGACCGTGCTGCAGGAGCTGAAGCGCTACGACGAGGCCGAGCCGCTGTTCCAGCAAGCGCTGGCCGGTCGCCTCGCGCTGTTCGGTGAAGCCAGTGCGCTGACCCGCAACGCCATGGCCAATCTCGGTCTTCTGCATGTGCTGCAAGGGCAGCTCGACAAGGCCGCGCCGCTGTACGAACGGGTGCTCGCGCTTGAACTGCAGCAGCTGGAGGCGGATCACCCTGACACCTTGAGCCTGATGCACAACCTCGGCGGCCTCTACCGCCGGCAGGGGCGCTTCGACGAGGCGCTGACGATGCATGCGCGGGCCATCGACGGTGCCGGCCGCAAGCTCGGCCCGCGCGCCTGGCAGACCGGCATGTTCGAGATCGGTCGCGCGCTGAGTCTGGAGGCCGCGGCGCGCACGGAGGAAGCCGACACCGCCTTCGCGCAGGCCATCGCCATCCTCGAAGAAAGCCTCGGCGCCGAGCACGCGCGCACCCTGCGCGCCATCGAGATCCGCAACGAGGCGCGCGCCGCGCGGCCGTGAGTGCCTGGGGCGACGCACCGACCGTACCGGCGCGTGCCTGCGGCGCAGCCTGACGACCGCGGTGCCCAGCGTCAGTGGGAGCGCAGCCTTCCCAGCGCGAGAACCCAGAGCCAACCGCAGCAGGCGAGCGCGTGTCGCAGGCGTTCAGCTGCCCGCGTTCAGCGCCTCGGCCAGCCAGGCCCGTGCCGCATCCCAGTCGCGATGGACGGTGCGCGGTGACACGCCCAGTGCGGAGGCGGTGTCCTCATCGTTGAGTCCGCCGAAGTAGCGGTGCTCGAACACCGCGGCCTGGCGCGGCTCGATGGCCGCCAGGCGCTGCAGCGCCGAGTCGATCTCGACCAGCAGCTCGAACTGCTCCAGCTCGATCGCGGCATCGTCGTCGAGGGTGACCGCGATCGCTCCGCCGCCGCGCTTCTGCGCCAGCCGCTCGCGGGCGTGGTCGATCAGCACCTGGCGCATTATCCGCACGGCCAGGCTGAGCAGGTGCCCGCGGTCCCTGGGCGTGTTGTCGGCGCGCGCCAGCCGCAGGTAGCACTCGTGCACCAGCGCGGTCGTGTTGAGGGTGTGCTGGCGGTGGGCCCGCAGCGAACTGCGGGCCAGCCGCTTCAGTTCGGGATACACCAGCTCGACCAGCCGATGCCAGGCGTCGCCGTCACCTGCGCGGGCGGCGTCGAGCAGGACGGTGATGTCGCGGTCGGCAGAGGCCATGGGCGCGGACTGTAGCGCGAAGCGGAGGACTCTCGTGAAACCGCCCTGTCCGCAGGCGGTGTACCGGGGCCGCTCGGCAGGCCCGGCCAGCGGCCGGACCTGCCCGGGCAGGTGCTCAGTCCGCGGTCTGCAGCCAGCGTGCCAGCCAGTCGTGCACCTCCTGGTAGAAGTAGCGGCTGTTCTCGCCCTTCAGGATCCAGTGGTTCTCGTCCGGGAAGATCACCAGCCGGCTCTCGACCTGCTGGCGCTGCAGCGCGGCCCAGTACTCGAGGCCGTTGTTGATCGGCACGCGGTAGTCGTTCTCGCCGAAGGTCACCAGCACCGGCGTCTTGAAATTCTCGGCGTAGGTGATCGGGCTCTGCTCCGTCCACAGCGGGATGTCCTGCCAGTGCGGGCCGCCCTGTGCGACTTCACGGCCGTAGGCGACATCCGAGGTGCCCCACTGCGATTTCAGGCTGACCAGGCCGGCATGGCTGACCAGGCAGCGGTAGCGCGTGGTGCTGGCCTGCAGCCAGTTGGCGAGGTGGCCGCCGTAGCTGGCGCCACCGGCACACTGGCGCGCGCCGTCGATGAAGGCGTAGCGCTCGATGGCCTCGTCGGCGGCATCGTTGATCTCATCGGACGGTCCCTTCAGAGGATCGCCCTGGATGTCCTGGGCGAAGGCCTCGCCGAAGCCGGTCGAGCCGGTGTAGTTGGTCAGCAGCACCACGTAGCCGGGGGCGGCCAGCAGGTGGTAGTGCCAGCGCAACACCCACATGTCGCGCCACATCGTGTGCGGGCCGCCGTGGATCACCACGAACAGCGGGTACTTTTTCGACGGGTCG
>JBKCVA010000109.1:0-14854 GCA_046318115.1 Lysobacterales bacterium
CCGCAAGGCCATCCGCGTCGATGACCCCTTCGGCGCGCGGCAAGCGCGCGGCGACGAACCGCCAAGTGCCATCCGGCAGGTCAGCGCGATAGCGCACCACGAAGCGCGCGCCGGCGCCATCGACCCGGCGCATCATGACCCAGTCGTCGGACTCGGCATTCGCTTCGCGCGCGACCCACAGCGCCACGGGCGCGAGCTCTTCCGAGCGCAGTTCGACAACCACCTCGGTGGCGAATGCCGACCGCCACGTGAGTGACAGGAAGAGCACGAGCGCCCAGCCGCATCCCTTGTTCGTCATTTCTGTCCTAGCCCAGCGCGAATGTTCCTGACGCGCATTCTGGGGGCGGCGAACCTAGTGCGCAAAGCGTAAGAACGGGGTCGTAAGAACGGGGTCAGCTTCACGTCCCCGGTCGCGGACATTGATCGGGCCGGCCGATGTGCCGGCCGCACGAGGGCGAAGCGCTGGGTTTTGGCTTCGACCATCGCACGAAAGTCGTCGCGGCCGTAGGTGCGTTGCTGCTGCAGGTAGAGCCGGATCGCGACCAGGTCTTTAGAAAGGGGGTCAGGTTCACTTACCCGGTCGCGTTCTTTGATCTGGCCGGCCGATGTGCCGGCCGAACGCTGGCGAAGCGCCGGGTCTTGGCTTCGACCATCGCACGAAAGTCGTCGCGGCCGTAGGCGCGTTGCTGCTGCAGGTAGAGCCGGATCGCGGCCAGGTCTTCGTCGCTGATCGCCTCGGAGAGCAGGGCGCGGTAGTGGTCTGCACCGATCGCTTGCTGGACGGGGTGCGGGCTCAGCAGCGGGCCCTCGCGGAGCCCGCACAAGCCCGCGCAGCTCGACCACGGTGTGCGACAGGGTCGTCCGTCATGCGGGCGCGGACGGGGTTCAGGTCGATGTAGCGGCTGCAGCGCAGAAGATAGTGTTCGCTATCGACCAGGCAGGCCTTGTACCGACCTTCCCAGAGCGTTCCGGTGCGCGCGTGGCGCGCGTTGAACTGCCCGACATAGCGCCGGCCGAGCTGTTACATCAGGCAACCTGTGGCACCCACTGCGGGCGGCGTTGCCAACAGGTGGACGTGGTTGTCCATCAGTACATAGGCGTGCAGCTTGCAGCCCGTGGCGAGCAGCGCCTCCCGCAACAGTTGGCGATAGCAGGCGCGATCAGTGTCGTCGAGGAAGCAGGGAAGGCGATTGTTTCCACGCTGCACGATGTGCTGCGGAATGCCTGGCAGGTCGAGTCGAGGTTGGCGGGCCATGTGCACAGCAACGCTGCAGCGGTGGCCAACATGCGTGGGCACAACGCTGGCGATGCTGTAGGAATTCGGCGCGCGGGGCTGTCGGAAGTGAACCTGACCCTGTTTCCCGGTGAACCTGACCCTGTTTCCCGGACCCCGTTTCCCCGGGTGGCCGAGCCTACCCGCGGCGGCACCCCGATGCTACTTTGATAGCCTTGACCCTGGGCTTCGCTACACACCACGGACTAGCAAGCCGCCTGACTCGACGAGGATCCCATGACGACTGTCCAGATCACCTTGCCCGATCAGCTCGTCCAGGAGGCGCAGCGTGCCGGTCTGCTATCGCCCCGCGCCATCGAGCACTGGCTGCGCGAACAGCTCAAGGCCCGGCGTGTCGATGAGCTGTTCTCCGCCATGGACCGCATGGCTGTTGTCGATGAGCCCGCTGTGATGTCGCCGGAAGAGGTCTCCGAGGAAGTCCGCGTCATGCGCGCCGAGCGCCGTGCCGGCCGCTGATGCGGCTGGTTCTCGACACCAATGTCGTCGCTTCGGCGTTGCTGTGGGGCGGTATGCCGCGCCTGTTACTTCAGTCCCGCCGTGAACAGCGCGTCATGCTGTTCACCAGCACGCCGCTGCTCGCCGAGCTGACCGACATCCTCGGCCGCCGCAAGTTCGAGAAGAAGATCGCCGCCTCGCTCATGTCAGTCGATCAGCTGGTCGACCGGTATTCCGATCTCACCATCATGGTGCGCCCCATCGCTGTCACCGGCGTCGCTCCGGATCCCGACGACGATGTCGTCATCGGCACCGCACTCGCGGCTCGTGCCGAACTGATCGTCACCGGCGACAAAGGCTTGCTCTCGGTCAACGCACACCTCGGCGTGCGAGTTGTCGGTGTCGGCGAGGCAGTGGCTGCAATCGAGAAGGTGCGGAAATGACGGAGCCCCGCGCAAGGCGCGGCTTCGTCATTGCGTTGGCGGCCAATGCTATGAAGCTGGACTTGGCGCTGGGTTCCTTGCACCACCAGGCTTGGCCCTCTTGCCTACAGATTGCAGATCGTCTACGTGAAGTTCATCGGCACACACAAGGCCTACGACGCGATCGATGCGGCAACCGTTGAGATGGCCTGAACGGCCGGAGCACAGCATGGACATCCAGCCCATCCGCACTGAAGCAGACTGCAAGGCCGCCCTCAGGGACATCTCTGCCTTGATGGAGTGCGACCCCGACCTGGGCACCCCGGAAGGCGATCGCCTCGACATCCTCGCCACGCTGGTGCAGGCCTGGGAAGCGCGACACTGCCCCATCGCCCCACCTGATCCGGTGGAAGCTATCAAGTTCCGTATGGAGCAGAGCGGTCTGTCCGTCAAGGATCTGGAACCGCTCATCGGCAAGAGCAATCGGGTTTACGAAGTGCTGAACCGCAAGCGTCCGCTGACGCTGGCGATGATTCGCAGACTGCACCATGGGCTTGGTATCCCGGCCGAAGTGCTGATCATGGAATCTGCGCTTGGGTGAGGCGGGGGCAAAGCTGGGGGTCCACTTCTCAGGCGGCGCGCAGTGAATGCCGCGCTTCCTTGTGGCGATTGCTGCGGCGGGGATGATGTCCAAGGCGCAGATTCTCCTACCCCAGGTCCATCCAAAGCCTGATCCCGCAAGCGCGCATCGCCGTCGAGCATGGGCCTTTGGTCAAGACGCCCGAGCCCATGCCAAGGCAAGCACGCATCGACCTGCCCGGCGTTCCGCAGCACCGCGTGCAGTGCGGCAACGACCGCCGCCCCTGCTACTTCGAGCCCATCGACCGCACGCGCTGCCTCGACGCACCGCGAGACGCCGCATCGTGAAACAGTTGCGCCTCGGAATTGAATCCGCCCGCCTCTCTGTGGATGACCCACCACGTGCATCTGCTGCTGAGACCCGCTGTCACCGGCTGCGTCAGCGCCCCGATGCTTCGCTGGGGCGTCGCTACGTCCGCTACATCAACGATCGCTTCCGCCGCACCGGCAGCACCCTTTGGGAAGGCCGCTTCAAGGCCTGTCCGGTGCAATCCGACGATCACTTGCGGCGCTGCTACCGCTACATCGAACTCAATCCGGTCCGAGCGCGTAGGGTCGGCCACCCCACCGACGACGCCTGCTCAAGCCACGCGCCTGCGGAAAGTGCGCTCTGAACCCGCTGAGGTTTGGTTTGGCGGCCGATGCTGAGGCGAGGGCGCGCGCATCGCCGGGTGCGTTGGGCCCGTCCGCGACGCGAGGGCGCAATTGCGCCATGTCCCTGATTCTATGCGTGAATTTCGCCGATTATTGGGTCTGAGGCCGTCGTCGTGGCAGCGTGTAGCGCCTCCCTTCGCTGGCCGTTCCGATGCGACTGATGCTCACCTTCTCACTGATGGTCCTGCTCGTCCTCGTGCCCTTCATGCTGTGGTTTATGGCGCGGGCCCTTCCAGAGACGACCCGCCATGCCGCAGAACGCGTGCTGGCAACCGATGTGGCCACGCTGCGCGACGTGTTGGATGCTGTCGAGGACCAGCCGGATTGGCGTCGAGGCGTGGCCCGCGTCGAGAGATCGGCGGACGGATGGGCCGAGATCGGTGCACGGGGTCGCGTGCTTCGCTTCCACTGGACAGAACGGGCCAGCGCTGGTTATCGGCTGGTCTTCGAGGATGACCACGGCCTGCACGGCACGTGGACGGCGACATGGGCTTCGACGCCTGAGGGCCTGCGCCTGCGCGTGGAAGAGTCAATCACGCTCCGGCATCCTTGGTCCCGGCTGATGGCCCGTGTGTTCTTCGACCCTGACGCTTTCCTCATCGAGTGGCTTGATGACCTCGAGGCTGAGCTGTCCCGCAGAGTGACGACCAATGGCTGAGCGCAAGAAGAGCAAACCCGTGTCATGGAAAGCCCGCATCGCCAAGGCGAAGCCGGCCCACGTGGTGAGCACCGAAACGGACTTCGCCGGCATTCGCGCCGGCAGTCGCCTGCTCATCGCCAGCCCGGAGATCCTGGCGCGGTACCTGATGGCGATTCCCGTCGGCGAGACGCGAAACCTCGTTCGCTTGCGCAATGAGCTGGCTCGGCGGCATCGCGCCGACGCGACCTGCCCCGTGACCACGGCGATCTACCTGCGGGTGATCGCCGAATCGGCGTGGGAAGACCTGTGCGCCGGCGCGCCGCGGGACGCAGTGCCACCGTTCTGGCGCGTTATCGATCCGGGCAGCCCGATCGCCAAGCGCTTGAGCTTCGGCAACGATGTCATCGAGCACGAGCGGGCGATCGAGCAGGGCGGATCTCCACGGGGAAATGGCTCAGGTTGATTTTCTCCCCCGCACTTGATGAGCCTCACCCCATTCTTCGTGGCGCTGCATGCCGAAGACGCGGCGCACCAGCGTCAGTACCGCGACTGGATCCAATCGACCATCACGCCGGACTAAGTCGACGGAATCAGGCGAGGCCTGCAGTGCCAGCACGCCTTCGGAACGGAGCGCTTCCGACAGACGATCAAGGAGCAACTGCAGCGCCGAGCGGGGCCCGCAAAGATCGGCCGGCCTCGGAAGTCAGCGCGTGAAGCGCATGCGGACGCACTCTGACCCGTGCTTTTGGACAGCACCCCGCTGTTGGAATGAAGATCGATCGCTGCGTACAGCGTCATCGCCGCCCCCTGCTGCTGCGGGACATGAGTCAGCCAGGTTCCGCAGCTTGGACTGTCCTGTCAGCAGTCGGGGGCGGCGCGATGGCGACCCCGTTTGCGCGGGGTTGTCGGGCGACGGTTCGGTTTTGCCTCTCACCGGCGTTCTACTCGTATTCCCTACCGGAAGACCGCCCATGCGCCTGATGACCTGTGTGTTTGCCCTGCTATTGGCGATGCCATCCCTCGCGGCCGCCCAGACCCGACTGGCAAACGTCGGGCCGGTGTTCATCGACTTTGGCCAGGTGCGCATGGGTGCACGGGTGACCGTGCCGGTGACGGTGCGCAACCTGACCACCAGCACCATCAGCTTCGCGGGCGGCGGGTTCAACACCGACACCGGATTTCTCGGCGCTGGTGGCACCTGCTCAGGCTCGCTCGCACCCGGTGGCACCTGCGAGTTCCGGTACACGTTCCGGCCGCGCAGTGCGAGCGGGCTCGAAGTCAGCGGCGAAACAGCACTGACCGTGTCGGCCCCCGGTTCGCCCAGCCAGTTCGTGCCACTGAACTTCATCGGCATCGGTGTCGAATCGATGGTCGACATCACGCCGCGCAGTGTCGACTTCGGCGACACCCTGGTTGGCGAGACCGTAACCGTGCCGGTGACCGTGACCAACCCGACCACCGAGACGGTCCTGTTCTCCGGCGGCGGCATCAGCCCCGGGGCCGGGTTCACCGGCAACGGGGGCACCTGCGGCGGCAGTCTGGTGGCCGGCGGCACCTGCCAGTTCAACTACTCGTTCACACCCAACGCCACTGGCGCCGTGACCGCCAGCACCGGCCTCGGGGTGACCACCGGCTCGCCGCCGTTCAGCCAGAGCGTGCCGCTGTCGTTCAGCGGAAACGGCGTGAATACGGTAGGGGTCGTAAGCGTGCGCCCGGTGGGCATCGACTTCGGGCCGGTGCGGCTGGGCTCGCGCCTGACCGTACCGTTCGTGTTCACCAACCTCAGTGCGGTGCAAATCAGCTACTCGGGTGGCGGGTTCAGCGCACAAGGCAGCGACGGCGGTGCGTTCGGCGGCCAGATCGGTGGCGGATCGGGCTGCACCTCGTCCACGGCCGCCGTGGGGGCGACCTGCTCGATCATCTATGGATTCCTGGCGCGCGAGCTGCGGACTTACAACGGTTCGACCTCGATGGGCTTCTCGCGACCCGGTGCAACGCAGGGCGTCCCCTATACCTTCACCGGGCGTGGCGTCGGCACGGTTGGCCAGGTTGCGGCCCGCGAGCTGGACTTCGGCGATGTACAACTCGGGACGATGCAGACGACGCGGGTAAGCTTGACCAACACCACGGGCTTGGACCTGGTCGGCTTTGTAGGTGGAAATCTGGTCAGTCCGTTCAGCGCGACCAACAACTGCCCCAGCGCGCTCGCCCCCGGCGCGACCTGCGAGTTCACCTTCGGCTTCACCGCATCGAACAGTTCCATCGGCTTGCGGGAGACGCAGACCTCGATCTCCTTCACCAACGCCGATGGTGTGCAGCCGGTTTACAACATCCGCCTCAGCGCCTTCGGCTACGACCGCGTGTTCGCCGACGGGTTCGAATGAAGCTTGCCCGCCTTTGCCGGGCGTTCGAGTGTGCCTGATCAGCGCCCCTCGTTCTGTATCGGCGCAGCCCGCATCGCTTTGGTTGCTGTACCCCACGTAATCATTTCCAGGTGCTGTCCATCGGCTGAAATGCGCAGCTCGAACGGTCGCTCCAATGCGAAAAAATGTCGTGCCGATGCGGGCTGGAACGTCCAATCCAAGGATTGACCGTGGAGACGTGCGACGAGTCCGTCATCGACGGCGCGCAGATTCAACGAGAGCGCCGGAGTGGTAGCCAGCACCCAATCGCCTGCAAACGCGTCGAGAACCGCGCGCGGTTGCGGTTCGGCTACGAAGGGCAACCCTTCATGTTTCCGAACCGGGGTCGCGGTTTCTGCAGTGAGGCGCCAGATGCCATCAGCCTCCTTCACCCATAGCGCTGTCCAGCGCGTCTCGCCAACCCGGGGCAGACCGCCGTAGTACACCGACAAGCTGCGCTCGTGGCCGCGCAGCAGCACCGCCGTGTCAGACAGCTGCACCGCTTCGTCTTCGAGCGACTCCGACGACACCACGCGACGCTGATCAGCTTCCCGCCGCTGGTTGAGCAGGTCGGCTGTGACTCGTTTGCCCGCGATATCGATGTAGACGTAGTGCGCCGACAGACCCGCGCGATAGGTGGCCATGTCACCACGCCCGTGGGCTGCCTGCAGCGCGTCATCCTGTTTGCGCACCGCGGCGATGTCGGGCGACTCTGCCGCAGGCGTCGTGTCTGCTGCAGCCGGGGGAGCAGCAAGGGCGGCGGTGAGCAGGAGAGTCGCGAGCATGTTGGGTGTTCTTCTCAATGGGCGATGGATTCGGGTCACGCGCTGCGAACCGGCGCGAGGTTCAATCAGAGAAACGGAAATCAGCGCATCGGGGGGCCACCGGCCCGATCCGTTGAAATACAACTTCGTGTCAGGTCCATCTTCGTAGCACCCCGCGCTTGAAGTCACCGCCCACTCAAGGCGCTCCATCGGCCACACACAGCAATGCCCGCCATCCAGCGGGCTTTGCTGTTTCTGCGTTCGCGCTGCTGCGCTGATCGTCAGCGCCGTCGCTCCAGTGCGCGCAACGCTTGGCGCCGCCGCTGCGTCGGTCGCCGTCACGACTCCGCACAGTCCCGAGGGCATCGATGCCGGACATCGGGCACGTTGAAGCCGGAACCGTTCGAGGCCCAGGTCGCAGCAGGATGTCGGTCTCCGCCAGTCAGCGGATGTCGCGCGCGACGGAGCGCGCGACGGGGATGCATGCCTGAGCGCTTCGGTCTGGCCTGCGGTCGCGGGCGCATCCGACTGCCGCTAGGCTACGAAGACCGCCATGCGCCCTTGATCGACGAAAAGGCCGACGCCGGGGTCGAGCGCGTGGCATCGGCCCTTGCGACCTGAAGAGTGATGGGGTCGCGTCGCGTCGCGATGCAAGGTTCGCGGGTTCCTTCGCTTGGACATGCTGGCTGATCATGAGAATCGAGCTTTCGACGTATGCCTTCGACATCGACGATCGCTTCGATGGCGTCCGTACGTCCTTCGAATCCGGCAGCGTCTGGGTCCAGCCGATCCAGCGCGGCGTGCAGCCCCCGATCCTCAATTTCGCGCTCAGCGAGGGGCGTGACTTCACCACGGCCTTCGAACCGCAGCCTGGCTTTGCCGACGACTACGAGGCGCGCGTCCGCAGCTACTTCGATACCAAGCGCCCCGAAGTCACCAGTGCCATCGACGGCCAGCGGATGTTCGCCGGAAGGCATGCACTGATCCGCACACTGACGTACCGGCGCGACATCGGCGCGGATGCGCCGCTCGAGAACTTCGCTCTCTTCGCGAACATCCCGCTCGATGCCGATTTCGTGCAGGAGTTTTCGGCCGACTGCGCGCTGGCCGATCGCGACACCTACGAGCCGCTGTTCTGGGCGGCCATCGAGTCGTATGTCTACACCGGCGGTGCGCGCGAGGCGATCGATGCGCAGGAGGCCGCGCACGCGGCACAGATGGCCGCGATCGATGGCCTGCTGTCGCGTTTGGGGGCGCTGGGCGGCAGCGTGGCGAGTACTGCAGAGGGCCCCGAGGCCACGACGCTGCCTGCGTTCACCGTCCCGCACGACGGCGTCGAACATGCACGCGTTGCAGGCCTGACCCTTGAACGGGTCGTCACGCGCTGCCTCGTGCCCGAATTCTCGCGGGCGCTCAGCGTGACGGTTTCGATGCGGTTCCAGGACCCGGCATCGGCGCTGGAATGCGGCGTGCTGTCGGAGTATGCCGACGCGGGCAGCGTGGAGATCGCTGCGTGTGCGCTGCCGGTCTACAGTGCGGGCGGTATGCCGCGCGGGCGCTTCGCTATCGATGATGGCAACGGGCCGGGTTACGACAGCTCGGTTCGCCTCACCGGTCTCGCCTCCGGGTGCATGTTCAACGGGATGCTGGAGTTCGCAGACAGCTGGATGTCGCTGCGGGGTGCCATCTACCGGAGCTACGACAAACAGAGGCGGTTCGATGTCGACGTCTGCGTGCGTCTCGACGCGGCGACCATCGATTGGTCCGAGTACAAGTTCACGACGCTCGAAGAGATCGCGAGCGCGCCGACGCACCAGGTGCGCCACGTCCAGCTCAGTGCGCTCGAAGAGGGCGATGATCTGCGCCTGCTCGAACGGTGCACCGAGCTGCGCACGCTGTTCCTCCGCCATCGCGCCTGGGGCGCGCCGCAGGCGGTCCGCGTGCCGGAGTCGATCTTCGGGATGGCGCACCTCACCGAGTTGACCATTCACTCGATCGCGCTGTCGCGATTGCCGGACACCCTCGGGCGCTTGACCTCGCTGGTGCGGCTTGCGCTCACCCGTTGCGACCTCGCGGAAACCCCGGACGCGCTCTGGACACTGCCGTCGCTGCGCTGGTTGCTGCTCGATGGCAACCGGATCGAACGACTGCCGCCGCAGATCGCGCTGCCCTCGCTGACAGCCATCGATCTCGTGAACAACGCCCTGCGCAGCCTTCCCGAAGCCCTGTTCGCGCAGCCGCAGCTCGAGCATCTCAGCCTCGACGGGAATCCGTGGGAGGCCTTGCCAGAGGCCGCGAACGCCGACCGCTTCGCGATCGCGCTCGACATCACCTCCAAGCGACGACTGCTCGACTTTGCCTATCGCGGGCGCGACGGCGCGACCGACATGACCTGGAACGATGACATCTATCACGCGCGGTCCAGTGCACCACTCGCGGCGGTGGTGGACGAGGTGCTCCAGGCCAGCCCGCAGGCATCGGCGCATGCCGGCGCGCTGCGCTTCCTCGCGAAGCGTGGCGTGGCGATCACCCTCGGCGACGCCGAGGACTATTCGCAGCTCGGCAACCACCGCGTGGGTGGCATGCCGGATCTCCCGCCGTCGATGCCCTATCCGCGTTTCGACTGCGATGGCGCCAGCAAGCCGTACGAGTTCCTGTGCCAGCTCGACTGCGCCGAACTCGCGATGTACCAGGACTATCTTCCGCGGTCCGGGTTCCTGTGCTTCTTTTTGTCCACCTTGCACGATCTCTACGGCAACGGCGCGCGTGCACCGCAGGTGCTCTGGTTCGACGGCCCTCGCGAGGCGCTGGTGTCGGGGCGCTCGCTCTGCATCGATGCCAATGAGTATTTCGAAATGTCGGGCGATGCCTACGAGGCGCGCCGGGCGGTGGCCGGGCCGTTGGTGAGCGGCCCGCACTGGTATGCCGTGCGGTCGAACCCGCACCTGCTGCGCGGCCCGGCCGCGGCGCTGGCGGCGGATAAACGCTTCCTGGAGGACATGGCGCACGACCACTTCACCGCACCCCTTGAGGCACGGTTCCCCTTCGACGTGGCCGTGGGCGGTTATGGCTTCACGCAGCACGAGGACCCGGAGCACCAGGCCGCACTCGCCCGCAAGGGCAATCCAGAGGACTGGGTGATCCTGCTGCAGGTGAAGTCGATCCTCGACATGCAGTGGGGCGACGCCGGCGAACTCTTCTTCGTTGCGCACAAGCGCGATGCAGCGGCGCGCGACTTTTCCCGCGTGTTCTGCACCATGGAGAGCAGCTGAGCTGATGCGCAGGTGCGCTTGCCTTGGCGCGCCTTAACCGGTCTCCACCCGCGCCGCCGTGGCCAGCCGTCGACGCGTGACGTATCGCCCGCCATGCAGCGGCAGCTGGCGACACTGACCGGATGAGAATCGTGGCCCTCAGGCCCTGGGATCGGTCCAGGCCTGCGGAACATACGCCCACACCTGGCCGTTAACCGGGTCGGTGAGGTACAGCCCGCAGCGCAGCGCAGCGGCCCAGCGCCACTTGCCGGTGACGGTCGGAAAGCTCTCGCCACCGAAGGGGCCGATCGGCGGCAGGCCTTCGGTCGCTGCGGCGCTGCGCAGGTCGACCGACCAGCCCGTCGCCGGGGTCAAGCCACCGGCGCGTGCCGGCTTGAACAGGCGGAACACCTGGCGCGGGAACACGCCGGGGTTGGCGATGCTGCCGCGCGTCGCCGCCACGTAGCAGCCGTCGACGGGATCCCACAGCAGGCCGGGCTCGCCCTTGCTTTCCGCTTTCAGCGCAGTGACCGATCCGCTCGGCGCGCTGGGTTGCGTCCACGCCGGCGTCGTCGCGGCGAGGTCGACGAAGCGGAACGGCTGGAACGCCGCATTGCCGCGCGCCAGCGCGACGATCACGCGATCGGCCTCGGCCAGCGCGAGGTTGCCGCCGCTGAGCACTTCGCCGTCGCCACTGAAGCCGAGGCCCGAGCAGACGAAGCGGGTGCGGTCGTTCGCGGGGTCGGCGTCGACAAACTCGGTGCGCAGCAGCCCGAACGCCGCACCCGCGGTGTAGTAGAGGACGTCCCTGCCGCCTTCGACCGTGGCCACCGCGCCGCGATCGGTATGGGTGGCGTAGGTCGTGCCGCCGAACACCGGCGGGCTGGCATGGCCCGGGGCCAGCCAGTCGTGCAGCGTCCACGCATTCGCGCCGGGCAGGGGCGGGCCGAAGTTCGTGCCGGTGCCACCGGCGACCTTGCCGGTGCCAGCTTCGGTCAGGTCGAGCGAGAAGCCGCCGGCGATGCGCAATGGCGTCTGCAAGCCGGAGATGCCCGGGTTCCACACGCGCAGCACGTTGCCGTCGTTCCAGGCCGCGCCGCCGAAGGTGAAGAAGCGCTGCAGCGCGCGCAACCAGACGTTGTTGCAGTAGGTGTGCGCCGACACCGGGGCGTCGTTGAAGCCCTTCACGCGATGCGTGTTGGCGCTGCCCGCGTCCATGTCGATGTGCTCGGACCCGTGGAAGGCCAAGGCCCAGCCGCGCGTCGCGGCCGACCATGTGAACACCTGGTTCGCGCTCGTGTTCGCGTGCCCGCCGCCGTACAGGATGATCCGGCCGGCCGTGTCGTCCCAGGCGAAGCCCGCCCACGCGTAGATGAGGGGCGGAAAGCTGGCGCTGGGCGCCACGTAGGCCGGCGCTGGTGCTGCGGCGGAGAAGGTCGCGACGCCATCGTCCAGGCGCACCCACATCCGGCCAGCGGCGTGGGCGGCGGCGATCAGGTCGAGCACCGCATCAAGCGGGCTGCCCGGTGGCTCGAAGCCATCGGCGAAGAGGAGGCTGTCGCCGAACAGGCCCTCGCCCTGCGCCCAGGCCGATGCAGACAACACCTGGCAGCCGCCGAGCGTCACGGCCGCCCGCAGCAGCAGCCGACGCTCGCCATCGACGGCCTCGTCGATCGAAACCTTCGCGGGCTTGCGGTGCTCGTCCATCGGGCCTCCGGTCTCAGGGTGTGGACGCGGCGTCAGCGGCCGGCTTTGGTCCGGCGACGCGCGTCGAAACGCTCGCACGCCTTTGCCGCGCGATGCGTGATGAGGGCCGCAGAGGGCCGACGGGCCGATCGTACCGGCGAGTTGGACGCGCCAACAGCGTCTCGAAGAACGCCCTACCCGGGAGTTCTTCGAGTCGGCGCTCCGACAAAGATCCGTACCGCCTCCCGACAAATCCATCGCCTACGCGCTTGATCGAGCGGGATGACGGGCTCCGAGATGCCGCGGTCAGGTCGACTTTCTTGGCACCCAGTGCCCGAAGCCAGCGCTCGAGCTGTGCACTTCGATAACCCGACGTTGCTTGGTCCTGTGCAGCGTCTGTGTGTCCCCGAACGAGAGCGGCACCCGAAATCTTCGAATCGGCGAAGCGCTTCCGCCACCGCAGCTCACTCGAACCCATCCTTCAGCAGATCCTGCGCATACAGCCGCACCCGCATGGCGCTGCCGTAGAAGCTGCCATCGTTGCTGGCATAGGCATAGCCGCCGAACACCACGCGTTCGCCGTCGGCGGACAGGGCCATGCTGTCCAGGCGGTTGTCGCGGTCGCTGCCGAACAGGCTGTGGCCGTAGCCCATGCGGCCCGGCAGGCCGAGGTTGAGGTTGCCGAAGCTGCTGTCGAAGCTGCCGTCGGCGTTGAGGCGGATGAGGGCGGCATCGCCGAAGCCGAAGCCCGCGTACTCGTAGCCGCCCCCGATCAGGATCTTGCCGTCGGGCGTGGCGAGCACGTCGGCGGCGTAGGCATCGCCGTGGATGCCGCTGGCGGTGTAGTCGAAGTTGAGGGCGGCGCCGCCGCGGAAGCCGGGATCGTTCGCGCCCGTCACGGTATCCATCACGCTGACGCCGATCGAGGGATCGGTGTCGCTGGCGTTGGCGGCGTAGCCGGCCACGATCAGCCGCGAGCGGGCGCCCTGCCGCTGGATGGCCAGGCGGTTGCCGGTGCTGTGTCGAAATCCGGGGGTGGCGCTGAAGAAAATCTGCCGCAGGCCGCCGTTGCCGAACTGTGGGTCGATGCCATAGCCCGGCGTCGCCGAGGGAAAGGAGGTGCCGATCACCGCCGTGTCGAACTCGCCCTGGGCGTTGACGAAGCCGCGGCGGAGCAGGGTTCGGAAGCGCAGCGGCACGCTGGCCCCGGGCACGTATTCGGCCGCGAGGTCGGCCACCTGCACATCGACATTGGTCGCGACGCGCAGCGCGTACCACGGGTTGGGTTGGCCCACGTTGCCGCCGATGACGTTGCCGCATTCGGCGGCGCCGCAGAGTTGGCCGGTGTTGGCGAACAGCACCACATGCATCAGGTCGCGCGGGCCGCTGTCACCGTCGCGGATCGCGCCGGCGATCATGAAGCGGTTGAGGTTCAACTCGTAGGGTTCGATCGCGCCGGCGATGTCAGACGGCGTTCCGCCGCGGCGGATGCGCAGCAGGCCGCCGCTGGCGAAGTTCGGGTCGAGGCTGCCGTTGGGCAGCACGGCCCACACCGCCATGTCGCTCTGGTTGAAGGGGCCGAACAGCGTGCCGAGCACCAGCAGTGCGCCATCGGCACGAAGCGCGGCGTCGACCGCACTCACTTCGAAATCGACGCCAGCATCGAACAGCTGCTGACCGCGCGGACCGTAGCTGGTGTCCGGCGAGCCGTCCGCGTTCAGGCGGGTGATACCGATCTGGCTGTTGCCCGGGAACTGCGAGCCGAACGGCGTCGGCGTGTTGCTGACCAGCAGAGTCTTGTTGTCCGCCTGCACCAGGGTTTTGACGACCCGGGTGGCGCCGCGCTGCAGGCTGGCGTCGATGGGGAAGAAGGTGGAGGTCTTGCCACTGGCGACGGGGCCGAAGCCTGTATCCAGTTGACCGTTGGCCTGTGCCGCCAGCGCCAGCGTGGCCAGCAGTGCGAGTGCGATGATCCTGCCGATCAGGTGTGTCATCTGCGGTTCTCAGCGGTCGGCGCGGGAAGGCGCCTTTGCTGCGACACACGCTGGATGGGGGTTGAACCTGACAGCAGGCGCACGAAGCGACCCTGCGACTGGCAGCCGTGCCGCTGAGCACGGCTGCTTGTAGGCACGCTCTTCCAGGTCAAGCCTCCTCGGCGGCGTATAGGCATGCTCGCGACCCGCAACCGGGTGGAGGCTGCAAGCTGCGTGCAGAGCCCAGGCTGCTGTTGAGCCCCTCTACCCCCGTGGGAGAGGGGTTGGGGAGAGGGGGGAACGCTCGCGGCAAGCCTGCCCCCTCTCCCCCGGCCCCTCTCCCTCCAGGGGAGAGGGGAGAAAGGCACTCAGTCGACGCGCAGAGAGGGGAACACAGCAGTCAGTTGAAGCACGGAGATTGGAGCAAAGCACTCGATCAAGCGCACGACGCAAATCGGGGTCCCGCGTACCGGCTGTTTGCAGGAGCGAGCTTGCTCGCGACCGGCAGGTTGGGTGCAGGCGGCAAGCTGCGTGCAGAGCGCAGGCTGCTGTTGAGCCCCTCTCCCCTGGAGGGAGAGGGGTTGGGGAGAGGGGGGAACGCTCGCGGCAAGCTTGCCCCCTCACCCCCGACCCCTCTCCCTCCCGGGGGGAGGGGCGAAAAGCCAGCGGGCGAAGGGGGGGGGGGGGTGCCAAG
>JBKCVA010000110.1:0-63588 GCA_046318115.1 Lysobacterales bacterium
GCGCATCCTGCTGCTGACCGGCTACGCCAGCGTCGCCACCGCGGTCGATGCGATCAAGCGTGGTGCGATCAACTACCTGCCGAAGCCGGCCAGCGCCGATGCGATCCTGCGCGCGCTGCGCGGCGAGGACGAAGACGACGCGCCGCCGCCAGCCCCCGAGCAGATGACCCCGCTCTCACGGATCGAGTGGGAACACATCCAGCAGGCCCTGCACGAGACCGAAGGCAACCTCTCCGCCGCTGCCCGTCTGCTCGGCATGCATCGGCGCAGCCTGCAGCGCAAGCTGGCGAAGCGGCTGGGGCCCGGGGGCTAGCGGCGGGAGGGCTCGTATTTCGCGTGACGCGAGCAGAAAGGGCGCGCCTGCTTGGGCGGGCGTTGGCGCCCCACGCCCGGCCGGGGCGAGGGCCCGGGCCCTCAAGCCGAAGGCGCGTCTGCTGCCTCCGCCAGCCCCACCATCCACTGCACGCCGAAACGGTCGCGGGCGGAGCCGAAGCGCGGAGACCAGAACGTGGGGCCGGCGGGCATGGTGATCTCGCCGCAGTCCTTGGCCAGTGCGTTCAAGGTCCGATCGACGGCCTCGGCTTCGGCGACGTCCAGCGACAGCGCGAAGCCGTTCGGCCGGCCGCCGTCATCGCCGCAGCCGTCCGAAAGCATCAGCCGCAGCGCGCCGATCTTGAGGCTGCCGTGCATCAGCTTGTCGCCCCAGTCGGCGGGCAGCACGCCGGGCGGCGGCGGATCGGGCGACTCGCGGAAGCGCATCATGATCTCGATTTCCGCGCCCAGCGCTGCGCTGTAGAAGCGCGCGGCCTCTTCGCCGCGGCCGTCGAAAAACAGATAGGGTTGAATCAGCATGCGTGGCTCCTTGGCGGGTGGGCTTGGGTCCGGCGCGAGCGGCACACCGGCGCATTGCAGTCGTTCGAAGCTCCGGCAGATCGACAGCGGGGTGACGGTTTTCGCGCGCGACCCTGCGCGTGCGCGCGCGCTTCGCCACCAGCGCGGTCGGGCGTCTACAGTGTGGGACATCTCCCGCGCCACGGCAGCCGCGCCATGACCAGCGACATCCCCGCCGAGTACTCCGCCTATGTCAGCGCCCTCGGCCTGGGTCTGCTGATCGGCATCGTGCGTGAGCGCCAGCGCGACAGCCAGCAGAAGATCGCCGCCGGCATGCGCACGCACACGCTGGCGGCGCTGGCCGGTGCGGTCGGCTGGCAGCTGGGGCTGCCGGTGTTCGCGATTGCGCTGGCCGCCATCGCCCTGCTCGCCTTCGGCAGCTATCGACTGAACTCGACCACCTCGCCCGGGCTGACCGGCGAGGTCGCGCTGGTGCTGACCACGCTGCTCGGCGGGCTGGCCCAGCCCCAACCCGCGCTGGCAGCGGCCTTGGCCGTCGTGGTTGCGCTGCTGCTGCAGTCGCGCGCGGCCCTGCATCGCTTCAGCCGCGAGCTGATCAGCGAGGCCGAAGTGCGCGACGGTCTGCTGCTGCTGGCTGCGGTGGTGCTGGTGCTGCCGCTGCTGCCGAACGCACAGGTGGGGCCGTACGGTGTGCTCAATCCCGCGAAGCTGTGGCAGCTGGTGGTGCTGGTGATGGCGATCAGTGCCGCTGGACACGTCGCCCTGCGCGTCGTGGGCAGCCGCTTCGGTCTGCCGCTGGCGGGCTTCTTCGGCGGCTTCGTCAGTTCGACCGCCGCGATCGCCGGCTTTGGCCAGCGCGTGCGCGAACAGCCGCTGCTGTTGCGCTCCTGCGTGGCCGCGGCGCAAGGCGCGGCGCTGGCCTCGCTGCTGCTGGCGCTGCCGGTGCTGGCGACGGTGTCGGCGCGCTATCTCAGTCTGGTGCTGCCGCAGCTGCTGGCGTTCGGCGCGGTGCTGGCCATTGCCGTGCTGATGGGGCTGCGCGGCAATGGCGTGGATCCCGAGGCGGCGATGCCAACGGCGGCGTCGCGCATGTTCCGGCTGAGCCACGCCCTGGTGTTCGCGGCGCTGATCGCCGGCGTGCTGCTGCTGTCGGCGTTCCTGCAGGAGCGCTTCGGCAATGCGGGGGCGCTGGTGACCTCGGCGATCGCCGCCATGGTCGAACTGCATGCTGCGATGGCGTCGATTGCCCAACTCGGCGCCAGCGGCGCACTCGACGACGCGCTGGCCGAGTGGGCGCTGCAGGGCGTGCTGCTGGCCAGCGTGGCCTCGCGCAGCGTGGTGGCCTTCACTGCCGGCGGCCGCGCCTACGGGCTGCGCGTCGCCGGCTCGCTGATGCTGGCCTGGCTGGCGGCGACGCTGGCGATCAGCCTGTAGAGGGCTTTGGCACGCACTGTGCTCACTGTCCTGCGTCGATCCGCATTTGAGGAACCCGCATGCCGCGAATCCCCGAATCCGGCGCTGGCTTGAGTCTGAGCCTGCGCCTGGCCTTGAGCCTGTCCGCCCTGATCCTGCTGCTCGGGCTGCTGGCCCTGCTCGCGATCGGACGTATGACCGAGCGGCTGCAGCAGGCCGTGGGCGAATCGGCCGGCGCGGTCGGGCGCTCGCTGGTGCAGGTGCTGCGCACGTCGCGGGTGCCGATGAACGAAGCGCAGACGCGTGCCGAAGATCAGGCGGCCGAAGTCGCCCGCATTCAGGCGCTGGTGCTGCAGGCGCAGGCCGAGGGCGCGCGTGAAGAAGCCGCGCGGGCGAGCGCACAGGCGGAGATCCACCAGGCGATCGATCAGGCGATGCGCGAGGCGGCCGCCGCGGGCCCGGGCCTGCAGCGCGAGGTCCGGGTCGAGGTCAATGGGCGCGAGCTGGCGCCCCAGGACATCGCCGCGCTCACGGACTCATTGGCCGAGCGCATCGACCCAGATGCGGTGCGCTTCGAGGTGCTGCGCGAGCGCGGCGAGGCGCGCCTGCAGGTCATCGGCTTGGGGCCCGAGCTGCGCATTGAGCTGCCGAGTTCGCCGGTGGAGCGTGCGCTCGACGAGTTTCGGCGGCAGCTGCTGTGGGCGCTGGGGGGGCTGCTGCTGTTCGGCATGCTCGGCGCCAGCCTGATCGCGCGGCGTCTGACCCGCCCCCTGCAGGCGCTGGCGCAAGGGGCGGCCGCGCTCGGTCGCGGCGAGGCCGGGGTGCAGGTGCGCAGCGCGGGCCCGCCCGAGCTGCGCGCCAGCATCGACGCCTTCAACCGGATGAGCGCGGATCTTGCGCGCGTCGAGGCCGAAGCCAGCGTTCGCCGCGAGCAGCGCGCGCTGGCCGAGCTGGGCGAGATCGGCCGTGGGCTTGCGCATTCGCTGCGCAATCCGCTGCATGCGCTTGGCCTGAGCCTGGAGGCGCTGGCCGCGCGCAGCGACGGCGGCGACGCGGCGCAGCTCAGCGCTGCCGGGCGCGAGCAGCTCGCGCGCATCGACCAGGCCCTGCGCGGGTTTCTGGCGCTCGCCTCCGGCGAGGGCGCGCAGGCCGAGCCGGTGTGGCTGGGCGAGATCATCGACGACGTGCTGCTGGAAGCCCGCCAGCGCTGTGGCAACCGGGTCGAACTGCTGCGCGAGCTCGCGCCCGCGCAACTGCGCGGGGTGCGCGCGGAGCTGCGCATTCTGGTGCACACGCTGCTGCTGAACGCGATCGAGGCCGCGCCCGCAGGCACGACGGTGCGGGTGTCCTGTCGCGCCGAGGCGGCAGGCGTTCGCATCGAAGTGGAAGATGCCGGCCCGGGGGTGCCTGAGGCTGTGCGTGCGCGGCTTTTCGAGCCGCATGTGAGCAGCAAGCCGACCGGCGCCGGCATGGGCCTGTACCTCTCGCAGCGGCTCGCCCGCCAGCGCTACGGCGGTGGCATCGACCTGCAGCCGCGGCAGCCGCAGGGCACCTGCGCCGTGCTGCACCTGAACGACCGTCGCGAGGAGGGCATCGATGCGGACTGAGCCGAAGACGATGGACCGTAGCGCCACCGGCGTCGAGGTGCTGCTGGTCGAGGACGACCCGCTGCAGCAGCAGCTGGTGGCGGAGGCCCTGCGCGCGGCCGGACATTCGGTGCATCTGGCGGCGGCCGAGAGCGAGGCGCTTGCCTTGCTGGACCTGCCGGGGCTGGTGCTGGTGGTATCGGATTTCCGCCTGGCCGACGGCGATGGTCTGTCGCTGCTGCGCGCCGTGCGCCAGCGCCGGCCCGAGCTGAGTTTCGTTCTGGTCACGGCCTATGGCCGCATCGAGCATGCGGTGGAGGCGCTCAAGGCCGGCGCCGATGACTACCTCGCCAAGCCTTTCGAGCGTCAGGCCCTGCTGCTGGCGGTCGACAAGGCGCTGCGCAGCGGCGCGCTGCGCGCCGAGAACCGCCGCCTCGTGCAGGCCCTCGGCGAGCAGGAGGGCCTGGTCGAAATGATCGGCCGTGCGCCGGCCATGCAGCGCCTGTACCGGCAGATCCAGCGGCTGGCGCCGACCGAGGCGACCGTGCTGATCCAGGGTGAGAGCGGCACCGGCAAGGAGCTGGTGGCGCGCGCCCTGCACACGCTGTCGCGACGCGTCGACGGGCCCTTCGTGGCGGTCAACTGCGCGGCCATTCCCGAAGGCCTGATCGAGGCCGAGTTCTTCGGCGCCGAGCGCGGTGCCTACACCGGCGCCCAGGTCGCCCGCGCCGGCTGGTTCGAACAGGCCCACGGCGGCACCCTGTTTCTCGACGAGATCGGCGAGCTGCCGCTGCATCTGCAGCCCAAGCTGCTGCGCGCCCTGCAGGAAGGCCGCGTGACCCGGGTCGGTGGCGCCCGCGAGCTGAGCGTGGATGTGCGCGTGCTGACTGCCACGAATCGTGACCTCAAGCGCGAAGCCGCCGAGGGCCGGTTCCGCGAAGACCTGTACTGGCGCCTGGACGTGGTGCGGCTCGATCTGCCGCCGCTGCGCGAGCGCCGCGAGGACATCCCCTTGCTGGTCGAACACTTCATGGCGCGCGCAGCGCGGCTGCACCGCCTGCCGCTGACGCCGCTGCCGCGCGCGCTACTGCGCGAGCTGATCCAGCGCGACTGGCCGGGCAATGTGCGCGAGCTGGGCAATGCAGTCGAGCGTCTGCTGCTGCTCGGCGAGGATGCCGACGAGGACAGCACGCCGGTGCCTGCGCTCAGCGGCCGCGATGGCGACCTTCGGCTGCCGGCCGACGGGCTCGATTTCGAAGCGCTCGAACGCTCCCTGCTGCAGCAGGCCCTGCAGCGGACCGACGGCCAGCGCAAGCGCGCGGCCGGTCTGCTGGGGCTGAGCTACAAGACCTTCCTGTACCGCCTGGAAAAGCACGGCCTGGGCGAAGGCTGAGAGCGGGTGACCGAACCCTGCGCCTCCCGCGGTCTCCCGGCTTTCTCTGCGCTCTCAAAGCGCTGCAGTGATTCAGCGCTGGAACCGATCCGCAAATGGGGATCAGCAGTCCCGCAATCGGGATCGCGTGGGCGCTCAGGCGCGTGAAAGCCCCGTTTTTCCTGGGCTTAGCAGGCTGGCACGGCGTGTGCTGAGCCATGGAGGCCGGCACGGTCGCCGGCTTCGAACCAGGACCAGGGAGAGCCCCATGTATCGAGTTTCCAACGTACGCCGCTTCTTCGGCGCGAGCTTCGCCGCCATCGGACTGATCGGCGCACTCGTGGCCCAGGCCGCCGAGCGCGACATCGCCGAGGTCCACGTGCACGCCAACGGCGCCGAACAGCGCGTCGAGGTCGACATGAACAGCCTCAGCGAGGGCCAGAGCCGACAGCTGAGCGCGGACTCCGGCCTGCCTGCGATCGTCACCCGCACGCCCGAGGGCCTGCGCGTGGAGATGGCCGGCGAGACCCACGAGATCCACCTGCCGCCCATCGAGCTCGTCGATCTTGGCGGCGGTGACACCGGCAAGCACATCGTCATCAAGCGCGCCGGCGGCGATTCCGCTGAGGGCAAGCAGGAGGTGCGGGTGATCCACCGCACGCTGGACGGCGAGGTCGATGAGGCGCAGATCGAAGCCATGCTCGCGGAAGCCCTGGCCGAAGCCGAGGCCGCCCGCGCCGCCGCGGACGATGCGCACGGCCAGGCCCTGCAGGCGGCAGAGCAGGCCCGCAAGGTGCGGGTGATCCGCCGTATCGAGCGCGAGCGGACCGGCGAAGAGGGCTGAGCGCCCTTGCCAGATCAGCGCCCGACCGTGAGGTCGGGCGCTGTTGTGGAACGCTACTGCTGCACCCTGAAGCTCACATCGTCCAGATACACGTAGACGTCGAAGCTGGTCTGCGGGCGGGTGATGACCACGCTGTCCAGAGTCACGCTGCTGGCGGTGATCGTACCGTTGCCGCTGACCCAGGCCGACCACTGTGCCGAGTCATCCAACCGCACCTCGTGGAAGGTCCACGTGTTCGGCGAAAGGGCGCGCGCTGACGACAGCTCGGTGCCGTCGCTGTCGTCGACCAGGAACTGCACGCTGACCCCGCTGGCGCCGGTGTAGAACCAGGCACCCAGGCGGCCGCCGGCCTTCTGCAGTGGCGCGTTGCTGGCAGGTGTGCCGCCGCCCGAGAGCAGACGCAAGAACCAGTCAGCGCTGCTGGTGGCGTTGTCGCGCAGGAACAGCTGCAGGCTCCAGCTGCCGTTGCGGGCCTGGATGTTGGAGCGCTGGGCGGTGGATGCCGTGGAGAGGCCGACGGTGCTGCCCGACAGCGTGGGGGCGCTGGCGAAACGGCCGACGGAGGACTCGAAACTGTCGAGCACCGTGGCCGGCGGCGGCGGTGGCGGTGTGACGGTGCCCAGACGCTGCACCAGGGTGGGTAGCCAGGGCAGCAGCAGCCCCGGGCAGCTGTTCGTCGTGTGGCCCGACCATTCCTTGTGGCCGAGGATATGGCTGCGGCTCCTGGGGATGCCGTAGCGGTTGACCACCCATCGGCTGATGTCGGTCAGCGCGTTCAGCTGCGACTCGCGCGGCGAGAAATTCACGAAGGTGCCCACCACGCTGATGCCGACGTTGTTGGTGTTGTGGTTCCCGACGTGCGAGCCGGTGCGGTCGGGGTCGCGGCCCTCGTACACCTTGCCGTCGATGCCGACCGTGTAGTGGTAGCCGAAGTCGCACCAGCCGTTGTTGTCAATGTGGTAGGCCTGCATCTGGCGCATCCGCGCGGCCGCACTGATCGAATCGTTGTTGGGCGTGGCCGTGTGGTGGACTGTCAGGAAGCGCGGGCTGTGGCTGCTGCCGCAGGCGCCCGTGGCGCGCGCACCCCAGGCGGCCCGCGAGATCACGCCGGGCGGCAGCGGCGCCTTGGCGGTGGCGAGTTCGAAGGGCAGATCGCGCGCCAGCGCGCGGCTCTTGGGGAGCGCTTCGGTGATCGGCTCGGCCTGCAGGAAATCGAGCTGCGCCTTGTTGCGCTGAAGCTCCACGCGCTGCGCCGGGCGCGGCAGCAGGATGCGACCCACGTGTGCGTCGCCTTCCGACCAGGTGATCTCGACGCCGCCGGTATCCAGCGCCTTGCCCGCAGCATCGAAGGACGTCCAGCGCAAGGCCTCAAGCCCCTTGCCATCCAGCTTGAGACCTACGCCATGCAGGTTGGAGCGGTCGAGTGCTTCGATGCGACCACCATCGTCGAAGAAGGCATCGAGGCCCTCGGCCAGCGCGGAGATCTCGTCGCCGTCGATGTAGAACGGTGTCTCCGCTGCGCGGCCGCTCGCGAGGGCCTGCTGCTGCAGCCAGGGGAGCTGCCACTGCTTCAGCGCATCGTTCGTGTCCGTGTTCCTTGCGTCCTGCGCCCCGGCCCAAAGTGGCGCGATCAGGCTCAGCGCGACTGCGCCGATGCGCGGGCAGATTCGGGCCGTCCGGCGGCCAGGGATGTTGTCGATTGGCATGGTGTGAGTGTTCCCCGAAAGTGGATGCGGGGCCGGTGCGGGCGGGCCCCTAGTCTGGCTGTCCCCCTGCAGCCCTGCGTGTCAGCGTCCCCCTGTCGCTGGCCGCACAACACTGTAGGCAGCCGGCTGGAATGTCAACGCACATGACGTTGCAGATGAGCAGGTTATTGTGGAAGCGGGGGCATGGTCAGGCTTCGTCGCACTGTGTCGCTGGATCGAGTGCTTGCGTTGATGCTGGCGGGGGCAAGAACGGCCGTCGGGCTGGTTGCGTCTTCGGGAGGTTTCGGCGACTGTCGGTGTTTCTGACGTACAGCCCTGACGCGCTGGCGCAGGAAAGCCGAGTATCAGGTTCCTGTCGCTGTCGTCCGCCGCTTCCCTGGAGTTTCCCGTCATGCGGATCCACGCTGTTCGCGTTGCATTGCAGCCTTCGCTCGCTGCGTCGCCAGTGCTGCCGTGCCGCCGGCTGCTTCGGTGGTGTGCACGGGCGCTTCTTCTCGGCCCGGCGCTGATCGCACCCGCTGTCGCCCACGCGCAGGCGACGGGCTGCGATTCGCTCGCGCAGCAGCCGGTGATGCCGCGCGTGGACTACTACACGCAGATCCAGCCGATCTGGGAGATCCGCTGCTCGAGCTGTCATGTGAACTTCGGCGGCTCGGCGTCGGCGGGTCTCAGCCTGAATGCGCCGGATTCGTGGATCGCGCTGGTGGATATCCCCAGCGTGCAGGCGCCCGGCCGCATCCGTGCGGTGCCGGGACAGGCCAGCGCCAGCTATCTGTTCGAGAAGATCAACTGTGCCCAGCCTGAGGCCGGCGCGCGCATGCCGCGCGGGCGCATTCCCCTTCCTCTGAGCGAGCAGGCCCTGATTCGCGACTGGCTCCAGCAGGGCGCCCGTGAGTTCGCGCCGCCCCTGCTGTTCGGCGACGGCTTCGAGCCCGCGCCGGCGATCGCCCGATCCGCAGATTGAAACCCTGCGGCCGACGCCCGCGCGGCGCAGGCCTGTCGCGCGCCCCGCGGATCAGGCTCGGCCCGCACAGAGGCTCAGGACTTCCGGGACGTTCGCCTAACGCGGCGGACGCTATCGTTGCGCTCCCCATTTCGTCTGCTGGAGTGCCCGTATGCACCGTCTGTTCCGATCCAGCCGCGCGCCGCTCGCGGTCGCCCTTGCCCTGAGCTTCGCGCTGACCGGCTGCTCGCAGGCCGAAGCGCCCGCCCCCGCTGCTGCGACCGTGGCGGCCAGTTCGGCGGCTGCTGCGTCGACCCCGGCCCCCGCCGAACCGGTGCGCCAGGCCAGCAGCCAGCACGGCGCGCTCAGCATCAGCACGGTCGCGACCGGGCTGGAGAACCCATGGGCGCTGGCCCACCTGCCGGATGGCCGCATGCTGGTCACCGAGCGCCCCGGGCGCCTGCGCCTCATCAGCGCGGACGGTGCGGTTTCCGCGCCGCTGGCCGGCGTGCCGGCGGTGGTGGCGGAAGGTCAGGGCGGTCTGTTCGATGTGGTGCCTGCGCCGGATTTCGCGCAGAGCCAGCGCATCTACCTGAGCTTTGCCGAGCCCGGTGAGGGGCGCCTTGCGAGCACCGCAGTCGCGCATGCCCGCCTCACTGACGCGGGCCTCGAAGACGTGCAGGTGATCTTCAGCCAGACGCCCAAGCTCGACACGCGGCATCACTTTGGCTCTCGGCTGGTGTTCGACGGCCAGGGCCACCTGTTCATCACCCTGGGCGATCGTGGCGTGCGCCCCAGCGCGCAGGATCTCAGCAGCCACATGGGCGGCGTGATCCGGGTGAATCTGGATGGTTCGGTGCCGACGGACAATCCCTTCATCGGCCGAAACGGCGCGCTGCCGGAGTTCTGGAGCTACGGCCACCGCAACCAGCAGGGCGCGGCGCTGAACCCGTGGACGGGCGCGCTGTGGACCCATGAGCACGGGCCGAAGGGCGGCGACGAGATCAACATCCCGCAGCCGGGCAAGAACTACGGCTGGCCGATCGCGACCTATGGCATCAACTACTCGGGCGCGGTGATCCCCGAAGCGCAGGGCGAAACCGTCGAGGGCATGGAGAACCCGCACCACGTCTGGAAGGTGTCCCCGGGCGTCAGCGGCATGGCCTTCTACAACCACGAGCGCTTCCCCGCCTGGAAGCACAGCCTGTTCGTCGGTGCGCTGGCCCAGCGCGCCCTGATCCGCCTCACCCTGGACGGCGACGCCATCACCGGCGAGGAGCGCTTGCTCGAAGACCTCGGCTGGCGCATCCGCGATGTGCGCGTCGGCCCGGATGGCGCGGTCTACGTGGTGACGGACGAGGTGCAGGGCCGCGTGCTGAAGATCGAGCTGGCGGGCTGAAATCAGGCCAAGACGCATGCCGCCAAAGGCCGCCTTCGGGCGGCCTTTGGCGTTTCCGAGGGGCGTCCTGCTTCCACGGCCACAACGCCTGCGATCGTACGAGCCCCTCTCCCCTTGTGGGACAGAGGTTGGGGAGAGGGGTGAGCTCGCACTCGCTCATGGTCCGCTCGGCCCTTTGCTGGCCTTGGCCAAGCAAGCTTCGCTCGTCGCCCCAGCCGCTTGTTGGAAAACTCCCTTCCGGGGAGTTTTTCAAGTCGGCGGTCCGGCGCAGGTCCGTACCGCCTCACGACAAAGCAATCGCTTACGCGCTTGCCTTGTCGTCCCGGCCATCCCTGGCCGGGCTAGCAAGCTGTTTTTCAACAGCCTGCTAAGCCATCACGCTGCAGCGCGACCCGCCAGCGCCGCTGTGGGTCCTGCAGGTCGGGTTCTAGGCTGATCTCGACCCCGCCGAAGGCGCGCATCACGGCGATGTTGGTTTCGAGATGCGTGCTCGGGCGACAAGTAACGAATTCACCGTCACCTGCCAGCCACAGCGGCAGCAGCAGTTGATCCGCCAGATGTTCACCGACCGGTGCGCCGTGGGCCAAGTGGCGCTTGAATTCGCTGACAGCCAGCTGTGCGACTTCTTCCGAACTCAGATCTATTCGCCCCAGCGAAGTCCTGACCTCGCAGGCGTGCTCGAACTGCGCGCGCAGCACCAGCGCGTTGCCGGGGCCGCAGCCTGCGCCCAGTTCGCGGCGCTTCAGCTGAGCGTTCGGCAGGGCGCTTTTCAGGGCATCAAGCTCGCGCTCGACGATGCGCGTGGGCAGCTGGCTGACCATGGCTTCGGCGACCAGCTCCGTGAGCGCGCCACGCTGATCCAGTGCCAGCGGCTGAAGGGGGCGCGGATCGATCATGACCTCGATGGCGCCGCCGCCGGCCGGATAGAATCCGTGGCGTTCAAGCCGGAAGTCGATGGCAGCGCCCATGTCGCGCAGCACCGGCAGGAACGCGTGCTCAATGAAGTCCGCGCAGGGCGCCATGGGCACATGGGTGCCGCCCTCGATGCGCAGCCGGCTGCGGCCGGGTGCCTGCAGCAGCGCGGGTAGCAACGTCTGCAGCACCAGCGCGGTGCTGCCGGCGCTGCCGATGGCAAAGCCGTAGTCGCCGGCCTGGATCGGGCCGGGGCGGAATTCGAGCGAGGTCGAACCGATCGCCGCGCCTTCGACCTGGGCCGAGCAGACGCGTGCGGCGGCCAGCACGCAGGTCAGGTGCTGGCGCATCAGACCGGGCTTGCGGCGGCCGGCGCGGACGTTGTGCAGGCGAACCGGACGGCCGCTGAGCATGGACAGGCTGAGGCTGGTCCGTAGCACCTGGCCGCCGCCTTCGCCCTGGCTGCCGTCGATATCGATGGGAACGCTCGCGTTCGCCTGCGAGTGGAGAGTGTTCATTGCCGGGATTCGGAATTCTTTGGGGGCCGGATCAGTCCGGTTGATTGTGCAGTCCACGGGCGCGCAGCTCGCGATGATTCAACTGCCGCTGGCGCAGGACGCGAAACACGCGCCTGTCCAGCGTCAGCAGGTCCGGCTGCTTGAGGATGCCGGGGTCGAGCCGCCAGGCCTCGCCGAGGAGTTCGACTTCCACTGCGAACCACAGGCCTCGCAGACGGCGTAGCAGACGCTCCTCGCCGTGATCAAGCAGGATCCAGTCCTTCGGCGTGGCCGGGGGCTCATGGGGCGATCGCGCTTGCCAACGCAGCAGTCCCGTCCGTGGATGTACGTACAGCCCTTCGACGCGATGGCCCCGCCAGCTGCGTTCCACGCTCCTGAGGGCGACGCGTCCGTCCATGCGGCAGTCGCGTTCGACCTCAGTCAGCGCATGCTCGATTAGATGCTGGCCGGCCACGGTGTCGCGGTCGACGCCTGTGCACAGCTCGCTCCAGACGCAGTCCCAGGGCCGACCCACCTGCGCACGCAGCCAGCGTCGCAAGGGTCCGAGGTTGTCGCTGAACCAGCGCGTGCGCTGGCGTTTCGGGCGGTGCGGGCCGGCATCGCTGTCGGCGTCGGCATACTGCTGCACGCGCGGTTTGGCGCTGCGGTCGGTCTTGATGCGAAGGCCGCCGCGGTAGCAGTCGATCAGCACCCGCTGCATGTCTGGGCGCATGGGAATCTCCTGGAATGTGTGTCTGTGCGTTGGCCTCGGGCTCCGCGCGGTCACGCCCCGGCGGGCGTGCCGCGCGACCTCAGCCCTTCACGCACACCACCTGGCGCAGGGTGTGGAGGATTTCCACAAGATCCTGCTGGGCCGCCATCACCTGCTCGATCGGCTTGTAGGCCGCGGGTGACTCGTCGATGACGTCGGCGTCCTTGCGGCATTCGACGTGGGCGGTGGCCTGCTTGTGCTCGGTCAGCGTGATCCGGCGCTTGGCCTCGCCGCGGCTCATCACCCGGCCTGCGCCGTGCGAGCACGAACAGAAGCTCTCGGCGTTGCCGAGGCCGCGCACGATGTAGCTCTTCGCGCCCATGCTGCCGGGGATGATGCCGAGCTCGCCGAGCCTGGCGCTGACTGCACCCTTGCGGGTGATGAACAGCTCGCGGCCGCCGTGGGTTTCGCGCTGCACATAGTTGTGGTGGCAGTTCACGGCTTCTTTGTCGGTCTGGAAGCGCTTGGGGATCTCCTCGGCCAGCGCCGCCAGCGCGCGCCGCATCATCAGGGCGCGGTTGGTGCGCGCATAACGCTGCGCCCAGTCGACCGCGAACACGTACTGATCGAAGTGCTTGCTGCCTTCCTCGAAGTAGGCGAGGTCCTTGTCCGGCAGGTTGGCGATGTGGTGCTGCATGTCGCGCTTGGCCAGCTCGATGAAGTGGGTGCCGATGGCGTTGCCGACGCCGCGCGAACCCGAGTGCAGCATCAGCCACACGCGCTCTTCCTCGTCGATGCAGACCTCGACGAAGTGGTTGCCGGTGCCGAGCGTTCCCAGGTGATTGGCGTTGTTGGTGTGGGCCAGACGCGGCTGCCATTCGCAGAGCCGCTTGAAGTCGTCCTCCAGACCTTTCCAGGCGGTGGCGACCGAGGCTGGCACGTTGTCCCAGGCGCCGGGGTCGCGCTTGCCCGGCTTGCGTCCGTGCGGAATGGCGCGCTCCAGCCGGGTGCGCAGCATGGCCAGCGAATCCGGCAGGTCGCGGGCGGTGAGCGTGGTACGGCTGGCGATCATGCCGCAGCCGATGTCGACGCCGACGGCGGCCGGGATGATCGCCTTCTCGGTGGGCACCACCGAGCCAACGGTGGCGCCGATGCCGAGATGCACGTCGGGCATCACCGCCAGCCAGGGGCCGACCACTGGCAGCCGCGCGATCTTGCGCAGCTGCTCGCGGGCCTGGTCTTCCAGCGGCACGCCGCGGGTCCAGAGCTTGATCGGCACAGAGCCCGGATCGTGAATGAGGTTGTAGTTCTGCGTGTTCATGGCGCGTGTCTTCTGCAAGGTCAATCGATGAATCGAACGGCACGACAAGTCGGGTGCGGAGACGTCACAGTTTGGAATGTAGTCCCCGCGGCATTCGGGCGGTTCGATGGGGTGCTTCGCTTCGGCGACAAGGTGGGTTGGAGACAGGCCAATGCTCTAACCGCTGAGCTACGGGCGAGGCCCGGCGGGAGTCGAACCCGCGACCGTTGGTTCAATGTAGTCCCCAGGGCATTCGCTGAAACGAAGTGGATCGTGTTTCTGATTTCTGACTTCTGGTCGGCGTCGCACGCCGGTTGACTGCTTTGCTCCCCTGACCTCTCGAGAGAGAGGGTCTGGGAAGCGGTGCAAGCTTGCGGCGAGCCTGCGCCTCTCCCCAACCCCTCTCCCACGGGGGGAGAGGGGCTCAGGCGCGTCGGGTCTTCGAGTTGACTGGCGCGCGCTGTTCGTCAGGCTTTCGTTTGCTTGAATCGACATGGCGACAAAGGGGTTTGGAGACATCGCTGCTCTGACCCTTGAGCTACAGCGCAGAGCGCTGGCGGGACTCGAACCCGCATCTGCGGCGTGACAGGCATGTAGTCCCCAGGGCATTCGCTTCTGTCGAAGTGGTTTCGGGCCGAGCTTGGGTGGCTTTCGACACCCGCAGCCCGGTGCGTGGTTCACGTGTATCTACCGACAAGAATCTGCGAGAGGTTTCGCCGGTATGCGCGGCGCGCCTGACTTGAACAGGCCAAGAGACCATGTACTCCCGCGGGCATTCGGTGGATGCAACAGGTTTCAGATTCAGAGCGTTTCGGCCTCGATCCGCCCCACCCAGTGGTCGGCGCCGCCTTCGCCGCGGGCGAACTCGGCGATGCGCTCGAACACCGCGTCCGAAAATCCGCCGACGTTCAGCACGTCGGCGCGCTCGGGCAGCTGGCTGTTGGCATAGGGCTGCAGGTCGACGCAAACCAGCCGCGCGGCCGGGTTGCGACGCTTCAGCGTCTGCCACTGCGCCAGCGCTTCGGTGCCGTCGGGGCGCCGCGCGTCCAGCCAGCTCTGGTTGTCCGAGAACAGCACAATCAGGTCCGGTGGCTCCCGCTGCGCGGCTAACTGCGCCAGCGGCGCGCTGATGGCGGTGCCGCCGCCCAGCAGCGCCGACAGCGACTCGGTGACCTGCCGCAGATCGCCGCCCGCGGCACGCCACGGGCGCACGGCCTCCGCGAAGGGCAACACCTGAGCCCGCGGGTTGCGGGCCAGCAGCGCCGCCGCGAACAGCGCGGCCACATCGACGCAGCGCACCGAAGTGGTGGCGCCGCGACGATGCCCTGTCACCGGCGACTGCATCGAGCCCGATACGTCGACCGCCAGCGCCAGCGAGCCCGGCAGCGCGGGCACCACCCGCACCGAAGACTCGAGCGCCTGGCCCAGCGCCTCCTGCAGTCGTGGAGGCAGATGGGTCGCTGCGCGCTGTGCTGCAAGCAGCTGGTACGGAAAAGCACCAGCGCGCCGAATCAGCGCAGGATCCGCCAGCCGCTTGGCCAGACGATTCGCCACATGGCCCTCTTCGAACACGCCGTGCCGCTGGAAGGTGTTCAGGTTCATGCGCAGGGTGGTCCAGCTGCACTGCAGGGCGATCGCCTTCCAGTGCGCCGGGCTGAGCGGCAGACCGGTCAGCAGTTGGAAGGGCAGGTCCGGCACCGGCTGGCTGGCGTCGCGCTTGAAGGCCTCGAAGGCCTGCAGCGCCGATGGCAGCCGCTCGGGCAGGTAGGGCCGGCCCAGCGCATAGGCGAACAGCGTCTCGCGCTCGCGGGTCAGCGGCTTGGGATGCACCATCCGGATGACGTCGGCCAACGAGGGCTGCTGGCCCACCATCGCGCGGATGAACTCGGCGTCGCTGCAGGTGTTCAGCCAGTCCTGCACCAGCCGCTTGGGCAGCGAACCCAGACTGCGCCGCACCACCCGGCCCGAGCGCAGGATCTGCACGAAGGCGCGCAGCATGCGGCCGGAGTCGATCACCCGCGGAAAGATCGCCCGCAGCAGCTCGCCGTTGAAGCTGGCCAGATACGCGCAGAGCAGGGCCGGCGTGTCCTTCATGCGGCCATGGCGACGGGCATGCACGGCGGCGCGTGCCACGAAGGCGCTGTCGACCTCGAAGCAGGCCGCGAGCAGGGCGTCCAGCTGCGACTCGGCATCGCTGTAGTAGGTCGAGTTCAGGCAGCCGGTCATCGCCAGCTGGGCCAGAGTCTGCTTGGGCGACAGCGCATAGGCCGGTGCACCGGCCTGGTTGCGCGTATCGGTCGGCTGCAGGGCAGTGTTGCCCGCAGTGCCGAACAGCCAGCGATTGATCATGACGAGACTCCTCGAACGCTCCGGCGGACTGCCGGGCATGCTCGGGACATATCAAGGGGCGTGCCAAGTCGCCGGTGTTTGCTCAAGACATTGAAAAGTATGGATTTGCGTGATCCGAAGCCGATTCGGATAGGATTGCGAGCTATCTTCTGAGCGAGTGATTTATCCAAGTGAATACGATTGAGCGCGCCCCTGGGCGTAAACCCCTGGTGGTGATCGGTTTCCTCGGCACTTCGCTCGACGCCGGCGGCGGCGCGGGGCGCTGGGAGAAGTGGCGGCCTACCGTCAGCCTCGGGATGTTCGAAGACCTCTGGGTGGATCGCATCGAGCTGCTGTTGGATGCCCGCCGCTTTGGCGACCTGCTGAAACAGGTGCAAGCCGACCTGGCCATGCAGTCGCCGCAGACCCGAGTCACGCCTCACGACGTCTACCTGCAGGATCCGTGGGACTTCGAAGCGGTGTATGCGGCGCTGATGGACTTCGTGCGCAGCTACCCCTTCGACCCCGAGCGCGAGGACTACCTCGTGCACATCACCACCGGCACGCACGTGGCGCAGATCTGCTGGTTCCTGTTGACCGAGGCGCGCTTCCTGCCGGCGCGCCTGCTGCAGACCTCACCGCCGCGCAAGCAGCGCGCGGGCGATCCCGGCAGCTTCAGCATCATCGATCTCGATCTGGCGCGTTACGACCGGATCGCCCAGCGCTTCGCGGCCGAGCGGATGGAAACCGCGCAGTTCCTGAAGTCCGGCATCCAAACCCGCAGCGCCGCGTTCAACCGCATGATCGATCAGATCGAGCGCGTGGCTGTGCGCTCCAAAGCGCCCATCCTGCTGATGGGGCCGACCGGTGCGGGCAAGAGCATGCTGGCGCGCAATCTGTTCGAGCTGAAGAAGCAGCGCCACGACCTGCGCGGGCGCTTCGTCGAAGTGAACTGCGCGACCCTGCGCGGTGACGGCGCCGGCAGCGCCCTGTTCGGCCACGTCAAGGGCGCCTATACCGGCGCTCAGAGTGAGCGGGTGGGGCACCTGAAGAGTGCCGACGGCGGCCTGCTGTTTCTGGATGAGATCGGCGAGCTCGGGCTCGACGAACAGGCCATGCTGCTGCGCGCGATCGAGGACAAGCGCTTCCTTCCCTTGGGCGGCGATCGCGAGGTCAGCAGTGACTTCCAGCTGCTGGCCGGCACCAATCGCGACCTCGGCGAGGCGGTGGCGCAGGGGCGCTTCCGTGAGGATCTCTACGCGCGCTTGAACCTGTGGACCTTCTACCTGCCGGGCCTCAAGGAGCGCAGCGAAGACATCGAGCCCAACCTCGATTTCGAGCTGGAGCGGCATGCGCGTCTGCAGGGCGAGCGCGTGGGATTCAATCGCGAAGCGCGCGCAGCGTTTCTGCGCTTTGCCACCAGCAGCGAAGCAAGCTGGCCGGGCAACTTTCGGGATCTCGGCGCCTCTGTCACGCGCATGGCGACCTTGGCCGAGTCCGGGCGCATCACCCTGGAGACCGTTCAGGAAGAGATCGGGCGACTGCGCCGGCTGTGGGCGCCGCAGCGTGCAGCGCGCGAGGCGGTGTCCGGTGAGGACGGTCTGATCGACGTGCTTGGCGAGGCTGCGTCCGAGCTGGACCGCTTTGATCGCGTGCAGCTCGCGGACGTGCTGCGGGTGTGTCGCGAGTGCCGCAGCTTGAGCGAAGCCGGACGGCGACTGTTTAACGTCAGCCGTGAACGCAAGCGCAGCAGCAACGATGCGGATCGGCTGCGAAAGTACCTGGCGCGCTTCGGTCTGAGCTTCGACTCGATCGCTGCGCGTCCGTGAATCAAGCCGATCGCTGCGGGCGGGCAGCCTGCCCGCCCGCAGCCGTCGGACTCAATGCGCTCAGTTCTGCCGCGAGCACTTGTTGGGGTTGCCGACCGGATCGCTGCCGAAGGCGGCGGTGGTGCAGGCGATGCTGTTGCCTACCCCAACGAAGCGCAGAACCCAGTTGCCCTTGCGGCCATAGGCGACCCAGCCGCTGCCGGAGCTCACGCTGCAGGTGCCGTTCAGATCTGCGCACTTGCTGAAGCCATTGGGGTAGTCGCCAGTGCCTGACAGGACCGGCGGATTGCCACCGCTCGAACTGCTGCTCGAGGAACTGCTGGAGGAGCTGCTGGACGAACTTGCTGCGGTCCGACGCCCGGATACCGCAGGCGATTCGGTGACCACGCCGTTGGTGGTGTTCTTGATCCAGTACCAATACTGCGTGCCGGCGACGGCGGTGGTGTCGCTGTAGCTGCGGATGCTGGCGCCGACGATGCCGATGCGGGTGCGGCCCGAGGGGTTGGAGTCCGTATCGCGATACACCTCTTGTGATGCCAGGGTCAGGTTGACCGGTGTCCAGCTCAGGTTGACGGCACTGCTGGTGCTGCTGGCGGTGAGATTGATTGCTGCAATGCCGCCGCTGCTCGACGAGCTGGACGAGCTGCTGGAGGAGCTACTCGACGAACTGCTCGACGAACTGCTCGACGAGCCGCCGGTGCCGCACTGCGGGGCGGTGGTGGCGAGGTTGGTGCCGGCGCCGGCGGTGGCGAACACCAGGCACTTCACCTGTGCAGCGGGCGCCACGGCCAAGCTGTAGCCCAGGGCTTCCGGGAAGGCGCGCGTGGTCTGCCAGTTTGTCGCGTTGACCGTGTTGCCGCCCGGCGAGGACCAGGTAATGCCCGAGCCCACGAAGTTGTTGCGCAGGTCCCAGAAGCCGATCCGCGAACTGTCGCGCGAGGTCACCGGGTTGGCCACGTTCTCGAAGTAGTTGGCTTCAATCAGCGACACGCCGCCCATGCGGACGTTGATGCCCGAGGTCGTGATGTTTCCGAAGTAGTTGTTGACGATGTGGCTCAGCCCGAAGCGCTGCAGCGGTACGCGAGCCTGCACGTTCTCGAAGCGGTTGCGGTAATACGTGGTGCGCGCGCTGTTGTGGTCTGTGAAGCTGTCGGTGTGGCCGTTCAGCGCGACCTTCTGGTAGTTGTAGACGTGGTTGTAGGACACCGTGATGTTGCGCGCGCTGCGCTTGATGTCGATGCCGCCGTCGAAGCTCGCGTCACCCGCGCCGGAGCAGCTGGTGAGCGAGGCGAAGATGGTGTTGTGGTCGATCCAGATCCGCTCGGGAATGCGCCCGGCTCCGCGACCTTCCACCGTGATCGAGTCAGCGCCTTCACCGCCCGGCAGCAGACCGATGGTCATGTTGCGGACGATGATGTTCTGCGAGTTGCCGACGATGAAGATGCCGAAGTTCGCGCTTGAACCATTGGCGCCCTGGATGGTGATGTCGCTCTTGTCCTTGATCTCGACGACCACTGGATCCTTGCGCCACTGAGCGCAGGGATCGGTGATGCTGGCGAAGTTGAAGCGGCCGGTGTAGTTGAGGACGAGCCCGCCGCTGCCGCTGTAGGCGTCGATGGCAGCGCGCATCTGCTCAGGCGTGCTGACGTTGACGGGTGTGCGGTTGCCGCCGCCCGTCGTGCCGGCGGCATAGCCCATGGCCTGGGCGTGGGCGGTGTCGCTGAGCGCAATACTCAGTGCGAGAGGGCTGGCGGCGAGCGCAAGCGCCCGTGCCAGCAATCGATTGCCGGTGTTCACTGTGTTATCCCCGCGAGTGTGGTGCCCGAGATTCGGGCTGGGTGGCCGCGTCCGAACGGTGTTGCCATCCTTGAGAACAGTTCGCCATCGGCAGTCACAGTTGACGCTCAGTGACTACCGGTGTTAAACGGCAGTGCAGCAGTCAAAAAAGCCCATCAAAACAGATATATAGGGCTGGTTTCGGATTGCTTTTGAAGCGGTGCAAAAAGCATTGCTTTGAATCTGTGAGCTGACTCGCGAAGTGGACTGTGGAGCGGGTCGGACTTTGTGTGCGAGCCGCGCTCTTGCCCAGGTCGGTGACTGCGTTCTGACGCCACCGGATCGTTCAGCGCCAGGGCGATTCCCGCGAAGGTCGGCTCACCTGCCTGAGGCGTGGGCTCGGCCCGATCACCCGAGCGCCGTCCGTCGAGCCTGGGGCTGGTACTGGAGCGATTGCCGAGTCCGTAACGGCGCTCAGCGGCCCTTCGCGCATCGTGGCGGCGGACGCGCGTGCTGCTTCCAATCCTCGTTCGCTGCGGCGGAGGGTGCAGCTCGCTGTGCCGCGTGTCGACGTGGCACCCGGCGTGCCTGGCAGAGGTGCGGTCAGCACCCCCGCCAGGGACACGCCTAGTGGATCAGTTCTGCCGCGAGCACTTGTTCGGGTTGCCGGCCGGATCTCTGCCGAACGCCGCGGTGGTACAGGCCACGCTGTTGCCGACGCCAACGAAGCGCAGTGCCCAATTGCCCTTGCGGCCGTAGGCGACCCAGCCCGTGCCAGATCTCACCTCACAGGTCTCGTTGAGGTCCGCGCACTTGCTGAAACCGTTCGGATAGTCGCCGGTGCCCGACAGGGGCGGAGGAGTGCCGCCGCTGGAGCTGCTCGAAGAGCTGCTGCTGGAGGAGCTGCTGGACGAACTGCTGGACGCGGTGCGACGGCCTTGGACGGCCTGCGACTCGGTGACGACACCGTTGGTGGTGTTGCTGATCCAGTACCAGTACTGGGTGCCGGCGACGGCGGTGGTGTCGCTGTAGCTGCGGATGCTGGCGCCGAGGATGCCAATGCGGGTGCGGCCTGAGGGGTTGGAGTCCGTGTCGCGATACACCTCTTGCGAAGCCAGGGTCAGGTTGACCGGCGTCCAGCTCAGGTTGACGGCGCTGCTGGTTCCGCTGGCAGTGAGATTGATCGCTGCAGTGCCACCGCTGCTCGAAGAACTGCTGGATGAACTGCTGGACGAGCTGCTCGAAGAGCCGCCGGTGCCGCACTGCGGGGCGGTGGTGGCCAGGTTGGTGCCGGCGCCGGCAGTGGCCAATACCAGACACTTCACCTGTGCCGCCGGAGCGACCTGAAGGCTGTAGCCAAGCGCTTCAGGGTAGGCGCGCGTGGTGCGCCAGTCGGTCGCGTTGACGGCGCTGCTGCCGCCCGACCAGGTGACGCCGGGGCCGACGAAGTTGTTGCGCAGATCCCAGAAGCCGACCTGCCTGCTGGAGCGCGAAGTCACCGGGTTATTGGCGTTTTCGAAGTAGTTCGCCTCGATCAGGGAGACGGCCCCCATGCGGACATTGATGCCAGAGTCGGTGACGCGGCCGAAGTAGTTGTTGACGATGTGGCTCAGGCCGAAGCGCTGCAGCGGCAGGCGTGCCTGCACGTTCTCGAAACGGTTGCGGTAGTAGGTGGTACGCGCGTTGTTGTGGGCGGAGAAGCCGTCATCGTGGCCGTTCAGGGCGACCTTCTGGTAGTTGTAGACGTGGTTGTAGGAGAAGGTCACATTGCGCGCGCTGCGCTTGATGTCGAGGGCGCCGTCGAAGGTCGCATCGCCCGCGCCCGGGCAGCTGGTGAGCGTCCCGAAGATCGTGTTGTGGTCGATCCAGATGCCTACCGGGAAGCGGTCAGGATTGCTGGAATCTCCTGACACCGAAATCGCGTCGGAGTCCTCGCCGCCAGGCAGCAGACCAAGCGTCATGTTGCGGATGATGATGTTGCGTGCGTTGCCAACGATGAAGATGCCGAAGTTGGCGCTGGAGCCGCTGGCGCCCTGGATGGTGATGTCGCTCTTGTCCCTGATCTCGACGATGTTCGGATCCTTGCGCCACTGCGTGCAGGGGTCAGGGATGCTGGCGAAGTTGAACTGGCCGACATAGTTGATGACGAGACCGCCCGAGCCGCTGTAGGCATTGATGACTTCGCGCATGCGCTCAGGGGTGCTTACGCTGACTGGCGCGCGATTGCCGCCGCCCGTGGTGCCAGAGGCGTAACCGAGGGCTTGTCCGCTGGCGGTGTGGCTGAGCGCGAAGCTCAGGGCGAGAGCGCTGACGGCGAGCGCAAGCGCCCGTGCCAGCAAGTGATTGCCGGTTGACATGGTATGGATCCCCGCGAATGTGATGCCCGCAGCCGGGCGAAGGCGCCGTGCTCGTGACTGATTGCCATCCCTGCGAACAGTTCGGCCCTGGCGGCGCACAGTTGACGCGCCGTGACCACCGGTGTCAAACGGCAATGCAACAAAATGCAAAGTGCATCAAATTAGTGGGTTGCATCGGGCGATCTGGCTTCTGTGTGGCGCTGCAAAAAACACGGTTGTGAATGTCTCCGCCTGTCCTCCCGGGCGCTTCGTGCTGTCGCAGGACAAGTTGCAGCTGATGCCGAACAGGCTGTTCCGGGAACGGCGTGAAGTGCTGCCTCCAGCAGCGGAGAAACCACCCGATGGGGTGGCTTCTCCGTGGCGGGGTGGGATCAGACCAGCGCTCTGTCTGGGTGGCTGCACGCAGGCTCGCCAACGGTTCGGTCGAAGCAGGTTGAGAACCAGGGGGGGTGGCTAGTCGGCGCGCAGGACGATGGTATCCAGAGCGCCCGGTGGTGCTTGGAAGGCTGCCGTGCCGCTGTTCGCGGCGATGAACTGCACCGGCACCCGGATCTGGCTGTCGATGGCGAGCCCGTCGGACATTGCTGGATTGAAGGTCCAAAGCCCCACGGCATCCGACGCTGCGTGGTCCAGAGCGGCGTGGCCCGAACTGATCTCGATGTCGACGGTCTGCACCACGCCGCCGGCATCGACGCCGACCTTCAACACGGCGGTGCCTTCGCCGCCCGAGGCTTTCAATTCGGCTGGGTAGGTCGGTGGGCTGAGTCGCCTGTAGGTCGGGGGCGTGAGTGAGGCCGATGGCTCCCCCGTGTTTTCGGCGTGCTCGTCCAGGGAAAAGCGCACTGGCACCACGATCGATGATCCGACCGCTCGCCCGTCCCGCTTGGCTGCGTGGAATGTCCACTTCGCTACAGCCTCAAGTGCCGCGCTGTCGAGAAAGTCCGAGCCGGAGCTGCGTTCGATCCGCAGATCGCCAGCCGAACCGTCCGGGAGCACTTGCACTTTGAGCAGAGCCTCACCCTCCTGCCGCTGCTGGATCGCCTCGGACGGGTACTTGGGTGGCGATAGCGTGCGATAGCTGGCTTCCCTGTTGTCACCCTGCGGGGGTTCGCCTAGCGCCATCGGCAGAGGACGCGATGTCGGCGCCGGTGCCGCTGGTGCTGGCGCTTCCGGGGCAGGTGCCGCAGGTGATGCCAGTGGTGCAGGTGATGCAGATGGTGCGGGAGGTGCGGGAGGTGCGGGAGGTGCGGGTGGTGCGGGAGGTGGTGGTGGCGCGATGTCCGCGCCGGATCGGACGGTCAGACCGAGCGCATAGACGCTGCTGCCGTCGGGCTCTTCAAGCGTCATGCGTCCGGGTACACCTTCCCGCAGCCGCAGGCTGGGCCGGTCCGTGAGTTCACCGTCACGGCGGACCTGTCCCGACAGCTCGAACTGATCCTGCTGCGTGCGCTCAGCGACCAGGTCGAAGGACCACGGCTCGCCGTCCGGCCCTTCCAGGCGTAGGCCGAAGTTCTGGCCTGCGGGCGTGATGATGCGCGGGTTTTGGACGGCTCCCCCCTCGATGGACAGTTCCAGCTGGATGTCGAGGAGTTCGCCGTCCTTGGGTCGGGGGGTCTGCTGCGACCAGGCGATGCCAGCAAAGCCGAGGCCCAGGGCAATACTCAGGGCGACTCCGCTCAGGCGTCTGTTCAATGAGGGCAAGGGTCGAGTCAACATGGTGATGCGCTCCTTCAGAGGATGCGTGCCGAAGGCCGGACAGCCCAAGGGCGCCGCGGGAGAAACGGAGGAACTGCCAAGTAGCGCTTCACCGTAGCTGCGTCGGCTGTGCGGATGCATGGCGAGTACGCAGGCATCGCAGGCCAGCTCCTGATCCAGGCGGTAGGCGCGCTGTGCCAGCCACAGCAGCGGGTTGAACCACTGCAACGCACAGAGCAGGGCGAAGCCGAGGTTGCAGTACACGTCGCCGCGACGGACATGCACGCGTTCGTGGGCCAGCACCAGGGCCTGCTGTTGTGGTGCGTAGCGATGCTCGAAGTCGGCGGGCAGCACGATCCGCGCGCGCAGTCCCACAACCGCCGGCAGCCCGTCCTTGGCCGAAGCCCTCCACAGCGCGTCCGGCAGCGGTTCCAGCCTGCCCAGCGCACGGCGGAAGTGGCGCTGCTGCAGGGTCAAGCGGAGGAGCGCGAGGCTGCAGCCTGCCAGCCAAAGCGCGGTGAGAGCAGGCCCTAGCCAGGCCAGATTCAAGGCAGTCGCTGTCGTTTCGGCGGGGGAGGCCATTTGCACACCTGGACCAGCACTCGCGGGGCCAAGCTCAAGCGCCGCCGCCGCGATCAGGGGTGCTGGCAGCAGCACTGACACCATCGCCACAGGCAGCAGCCACCACAGCGCATAGGCGACGCGGGCGCCGAACAAACCGCGCACCGGCTGCCGGACAGAAAGCACGACGAGGCAGGCGGCGCTGGTGGCGAGGCTCAGCTCCAGTGCCTCGTTCACAAGTACGGTGAGCACTGCAACGCTGCCGCTCATTTCCGTGTCCCCTTGCGCGAGCCCTGCTCGCTGCGTTCCAGCAGCGCGCGCAGTGCGGCACGGTCCTCTTCGCTCAAGCCCTGTTCGGCCTGGAAGTGTGCGACCAGCGGTGCGAGCCGCCCACCGAACAGGCGATCGAGCAGGCTGCTGCTTTGCTGGCGAACCCAGTCCTCGCGCTTCAGTACTGGCGCGTACAGATAGCGCCGGCCGTCGCGCTCGGCGCTGATCGCTCCTTTCTTGAGCAGCCGATTCAGCAGGGTCTTGATGGTGGGCTCCTGCCAGTCCTGCTCCCCCGCCAGAGCCGCGACCACGTCTTCGGCGCTGCGCGGGCTGCTTGCCCACAGCACCTCCATGACGACCGATTCCGCTTCGCTGATCTGCATGGCGTTTACTAGTGTAATCGACGGGCCTAGATTACATCCGTAAACGAGCGCGTCAAGTGTTGCACCGGCGGCCGGCCAACGAGGTTCTGGTGGCAGCTCCGAGGCGAATCCGACAAAGCGAAGCCCACCCTCCCCGAGCGCGCGTTGAGGACCGATGCCGGAGGCGGTATGGGGGGCGGAGATTTCGCGCCGCTGCGACCTTATCCGTCATCTGCCAATACATGCTCATGGCAGGCCTACGCTGTGAGCGCGCTGAGTCCACGGGGCTGCTCTGAAGAAGATCCTCGAGAGCGCGCAGCTGTCCGATATTGCAGGCGCCCTGTCAGGGCGTGACTGCTTCCCGCTGTCCTTCGACCCACGTCGATCTCGCGTGCAGATCGGGCGAGAGGTGAACCAAGTCAGCCCATGCGCCTACCTCGATCCGGCCGCGCTCGCGCAGGCCCAGGAAATTGGCGGGGTAGGTGGAGGCCATCCGCAGTACCTCTTCGAGTGCCGCGCCGGTCTGTGCGAGGCAGACACGCACGGCGGTGCCGAGATCGATGCACGCGCCTGCCAAGGTGCCGTCGTCGGTCTCCAGACGGCCGTTGCGCACCTGTACGCGGCGGCCATCGAGCACGAATTCCTGCATCGACGTGCCCAGCGGCGACATCGCATCGCTGACCAGAAAGCAGCGTCCGGGCTTGCAGTGCAGCGCAAGCCGCAGGCTGGCTGCATGCAGATGGTGGCCGTCGACGATCAGGCCTGCCCATACGTTGGCGTCCAACAGCGCCGCGCCCAGCAGGCCGGGGGCGCGCGCCGACAGCGGCGACATCGCATTGAACAGGTGGGTGACTCCTTCAACGCCGGCCTCGAACGCGACTCGCGCCTGCTCATAGCAGGCGGCGCTATGGCCGGCCGAAAGGCGAACTCCCGCTGCGCGCAGCTCGCCCAACAGCCGCGGTTCGACCGCTTCGGGCGCGAGCGTCAGCAGCAGATTCGGGAGGCCATGCGAAAGCAGCGCAGCGCGCTCCTCCGCGCCGATCGGCCGGAAGTGCTCCGCGCGGTGCACGCCGCGCCTCTCAGGCGACAAGTAGGGCCCCTCCAGGTGCAGTCCGAGCACACCAGGGATGCCTTCTGCGACGGCCTCGCGCGCCGCTGCCAGCGCCGCGTACATCGCCTGTGGTGTATCGCTGATGAGGGTGGGCAGCAGCGCCGTCGTCCCGAAGCGACGATGCGCTGCGGCGATGCGACGCATGGCCGAGGCGCTGCAGTCATCGTTGAGCAGCACTCCGCCACCGCCGTTGACCTGCAGATCGATGAAGCCCGGCGCCAACACACCGTCGCTCAGTTCGATCTCCTCCGCGGCGGCCGGGGCCTGCGCCGCGGGGCCGATCCAGCCGATGCGCCCGCCCCTGACAAGCACGGCGGTGTCTTCCTGCCAGCCTGTGCTGGTCAGCACGCGAGCAGCGCGAATGCATTGATCCATGACGGCTTCCTACACGGTCTCGGTGACTTTCCTGAGGTGGGGCGGGCGATCCGGATCGCGTCCACGCGCCAGGGCCAAGGCGTTGGCTGCGCGGTAGAAGCTGCAGATCTGCAGGATCGGCGCGCTCAGCGCAGGCGTTCCGGACAGCACCGGCAGGGCGCCGGGCCCCAGCGGATCGGTGCAGAACACGCGCGCGCCGCGCTCGGCGAATTCCTGCGCCAGCGCAAGCGT
Source organism: Lysobacterales bacterium (assembly GCA_046318115.1). GTDB lineage: Bacteria > Pseudomonadota > Gammaproteobacteria > Xanthomonadales > Xanthomonadaceae > Aquimonas. The sequence goes on from JBKCVA010000110.1 coordinate 26,432, forward strand.
AGCGGATCGGCTGGCGTCGTCCTGGATGAACACCAGAACGGGAAACCCGGGGCCGACCAGGGTCATGGGGCCGTGACGCACTTCGGCGGCGCTGTAGGCCTCGGCATGCAGGGCGCAGGTTTCCTTGAACTTCAGCGCGGCCTCCTGGGCCACGGCGAGACCCGGTCCGCGACCCAGCACGAACAGGTTGTTCGACTCTGCCAGGGCCTCGACCAGGGCTGACCAGTCCAGCGCGAAGGCCATCTCGAGCTGCTCGGGCAGGCGCCTCAAGCCATCGACCAGAGCGCGATCGGCGCTCCAGTGCGCCGTGAGCTGCAGGGCCGAGGCCAGCGCGCAGATGAAGCTCTTGGTGGCCGCCACGCTTCGCTCGGGACCGGCATGCAGTGGCAGGACGCGATCCGCCAACGCAGCCAAGGGGGATCCGACGTCGTTCACCAGCGCAGCAACCTTGGCGCCGCCGCGGCGCGCGGCTTCCACTTGCGCGAGAAGATCGGGGCTGCGACCGGACTGGCTGATGGCCAGCATCAGCGCGTCGCGCAATCGCACTTCTGCCGCGTACACCGAATTGACTGAGGGCGAGGCTGAGCTGGTCAGGGTTCCGGTGCGCGTCTCGAACAAGTGGCGCGCGTAAGTGGCGGCGTGATCGGAACTGCCGCGCGCCGCGGTCAGCACGACCGACGGTGGGCGATCGCGAAGACTGCATGACCAACGTAGGACATCCGGTTCGTTGCGCTCGATCATCCGGGCAACAGCGGCAGCGGACTCGGTCGCCTCTTGGTGCATCAGGGTCTGGGCACTCATCGCGCGCGCACTCCGTGGTGAATTGGCGCGGGCAAGCCTAGCACGGGCATACCAAAGCCATCATTGGTCTTCAGAGAATTCTTTAAAGGTCTCTATATGGTCTTATTCTGCGACTGCTGCGCCTCAGGATCCGTTTTCGGCCATCGGCGAGGGGCGTTGGCTTGCGCGGCGTGACGATCGTGCTGCGTCGCAACCAAACGCACGCACTGTGATGCGAATCACGATAGTCGTGGACTTTGGAGATATCGTTGTCATGCCGCAACGAAGGGGGTTGTGGCGGGCGCCGGGGTGCTGCCGTCGAGGCAGGGACCGCACTCCACATCAAGGCGCCCTAGAGGGTTCATGACACCGCCTGCGCTCCCATCCTTCGGGAGCCAGCGGCAATCGCAATCCATTCGGGGAGACACACACATGCGCGCGAAACTGCAAGGCCTGGCGGTCGCCGGGTCCGCCCTCCTGCTGTCCAGCATTTCGCTGGCACAGGCCCAAACGGTGAGCTGCGAAGGCGTAGCCGCCTGGCAGGCAAGCACCATCTATCAGCCCGGCCAGAAGCTGGTCCATGAAGGCCGCCTCTATGAGGCGGCCATCGCCATCTGGAACGCTCCACCCACGCACTGCCCAAGTTGCGGCTGGTACCGCGACCTCGGCACGTGTTCCACCGGTGGTGGCAATCAGCCGCCGACGGTCAGCCTCACCAGCCCTGCCAGTGGCGCCAGCTTCAGCGCAGGCGCTTCGATCACGGTGTCGGCCAACGCCAGCGATGTGGACGGACAGATCGCCTCGGTCGAGTTCTTCCGCGGCAGTGTGTCGCTGGGCGTGGACAGCACTGCGCCCTACAGCGCGACCTGGAGCAATGCGGCGACGGGCAGCTACAGCCTGTCCGCCGTCGCGCAGGATGACCGCGGTGCACGCAGCACCTCTGCCGCGGTCGCCATCACCGTCACTGCCGCCGGCGACACCATCGCCCCCTCGGTGCCCGCCGGACTCAGCTCGCCCAGTCAGACCACCAGCAGCATCGCGCTGACCTGGACCGCGTCCACCGACAACGCCGGCGGCAGCGGAGTCGCTGGCTATGAGGTCTGGCGCAACGGCAGCCGAGTGGGGCAGCCCATGGCCACCAGCTACAGCGACACCGGCCTCAGCGCCGACACCGCGTACAGCTATCAGGTCCGCGCGCGCGACGCTGCAGGCAACCTCTCGGCCTTGTCCAGCAGCCTGAGCGTGCGCACGCAGGCAGGTGCGCAGTGCGCCGCCGCGCCGGGCGTGCCGGCGGGCCTTGCTTCGCCAGTGCAGACCAGCAACAGCATCAGTCTGAGCTGGAACGCGGTCAGCCCGCCTGCAAACTGCAGCGTGCAGTACCGCGTCTATCGCGGCGGCAGTCTGGTGGCGACCGTTTCCGGGAACACGCACACCGTGGGTGGGCTGAGTCCGGATACCGCCTACAGCTTCACGGTGGCCGCCTTCACTTCCGCGGGTGCATCGGCCCAGAGCGCCGCCTTGAGTGTCCGTACGCGGCCCGCAGTCGCCGGCGGCCAGCGCGTCACCGCCTACTTCGCGCAGTGGGGGATCTATGCACGCAATTACCTGGTGCGCAACATCGTGACCAGCGGTACGGCCGATCGCATCACCCACATCAACTACGCCTTCGGCAACGTGCGCAACAATCGCTGCGAAGTCGGGGTGAATCAGCCCGCGGACGGCAACACCGGCGCGGGCGGGGATGCCTGGGCGGACTACGGCCGATCGTTCACCGCCGCGCAGAGCGTCGATGGCGTTGGCGACACCTGGGACCAGCCGCTGCGCGGCAACTGGAACCAGCTGCGCGAACTGAAGCAGCGCTACCCCAACATCAAGGTGTTGATCTCGCTCGGCGGTTGGACCTGGTCGCGCGGCTTCTCCGACGCCGCGCGGCCGGAGAACCGCGTGGCCTTCGTGCGCTCCTGCATCGATACCTACATCCGCGGCAACCTGCCGGTGGTGGATGGTGCGGGTGGCGTTGGCGCGGCGGCCGGCGTGTTCGACGGCATCGACATCGACTGGGAGTATCCGGTGGCGTGCGGGCTGGCCTGCGGACGGCCGGAAGACCGCGAGAACTTCACTGCGCTGCTCGCCGAGTTCCGTCGCCAGCTGGATGCCGTGCGCCCGGGCTTGGAGCTGACCGTGGCTGTCGGTGCCGGCATCGACAAGATCCGCGTGACCGACCCGGGTCAGTATCACCAGTACCTGGACGCCATCCTGGTGATGACCTACGACTTCAACGGCGCCTGGGAACCGCGCACCAACCACCACTCCGCGCTGTTCCGCCCGACCAACGAGCCCAACAACGGCGACCGGCTGCTCTACAACACCGACGACGCACTGAACGCCTTCATCCAGCGCGGCGTGCCGGCCAGCAAGCTGCACATCGGCATCGGCTTCTACGGTCGCGGCTGGACAGGGGTTCCCAACGTCAACAACGGCCTGTACCAGAACGGTCGCGCAGCGACGGGGACATACGAAGCCGGCATTGAAGACTACAAGGTGCTGAAGACCCTCAACTGGCCGAGCTTCCGCGACAGCCAGGCCGGCGCCCACTGGATCTTCAACGGCAGCACCTTCTGGAGCTTCGACGACCCGCAGCTGATCCGCGACAAGATGAGCTACGCCCGGCAGATGGGTCTGGGCGGCGCCTTCTTCTGGGAGCTGTCCGGCGACGACGCCGAGGGCAGCCTGGCGCGCGCCATGCACGAAGGCCTGCGCCCGTAGTCGTTTCCACCCTCACCCCTGCCGCGCGGGGCGCGGCAGGGGTCTCTTTTCGCGGGAGCGTGCAAGGCTTCCTGCAGCACGCCTCGCACGACCGGCGTGGCCCGGCCGCGCCAGGAGTTCCCGATGACCAGACTGAGTTTCACCTCCGCGCGAGCGATGGTGCTGATCGGGTTCGGCGCGCTTGCGTCAAGCTCGGACCCGGCGCAGGCGCACGGCTCGATGTCGGTACCGCCCAGTCGCGTGTACCACTGCGCCCAAGGCAACATCGAGAGCCCAAGCGATCCGGCCTGCCGCGCACACGTGCAGCAGTTCGGCACGCAGGCCTTCTACAACTGGAATGGCGTCAACCAGGCCAATGCCGCAGGCAATCACCGTGCGGTGGTGCCGGACGGCACGCTGTGCGGCGGCAACAACGCGATGTTCCAGGGGTTGGACGCAGTGCGCGACTGGCGAGCGCAGCCGATCGCGCCAGATGCCAGCGGGCGCTTCCGCTTCGAGTTCCGCGCGCCCGCTCCGCATTCGACCCGCGACTGGATCTTCTACGTCACCCGCAACGGCTGGGACGGCTCGCGCCCGCTGCGCTGGAACGATCTCGAAGAGTTCTGCCGGCTCGGCAACGTGCCGCTCTCGACCGGCAACGTCTATCGGCTCGACTGCCCTCTGCCGCAGCGCAACGGACGGCATGTCATCTTCAACGTGTGGCAGCGCGCCGACAGCCCAGAGGCCTTCTACACCTGCGTCGACGTGCAGTTCACCGGCGGCATCAACGCCACCTGGGCCGAACTGGGGGCCGTGGTCGCCCAGAACGCACTACCCGAGCGCAGCGTGGTCAGCCTGCGGCTGTTCAACAGCAGCGGCGGTGATGCGGGCAGGATCGAACACACCGTGGCTGCAGGGCAGGGTGCGGCTGAAGACTGGCCGTTCCACTTCGCCCAGACCGTCAACGCCCGCTCCAGCGACGCGCGCATTGGTCTGCTGCAAGCCGATGGCGAGGTGCTGCCGCAGCGCGGCGCCAGCGCCAACCGCGTCTACGCGAGGCGTGCGCTCACTCTCAGCCACCAGATCGATATTCGCTTGCCCGACACGGGCGTGCTGCCGCCGCTGCCGCGAATCAGCGCCAGCGCTACACAGGTGGTGGGCGCCAGCACCGTCCAGCTTTCGGCAGCGGACTCCAGCGATCCGGGCGGCCGACCGCTGAGCTTCGAGTGGCGCCTGTTGGAGGGCACCGGCCGGATTTCGAGCAGCGCGGGCGTCAGCACCACGCTGGAGCTGGCCAATCCGGCGGCGACACAGACGCTGCGGCTGCAATTGAGAGCCTCCAACGGAGTTGCCAGCGCCGAGACCACGCTGGCGATCAGCCACGCGCCTGCCGGCGGCAGCGGCTACGACTACGTGTACCCGCAGGGAATCGGCAGCTATCAGCCGGGACAGACCGTGGTGCTGGGATCAGACGGCTTGCGCTATCGCTGCAGGCCCTTTCCGAACGGCGGCTGGTGCAATGTGGCCGGCACGGCCTACGCGCCTGGGACAGGCTGGGCCTGGCAGGACGCCTGGTCGCGCCAATAGCGGGTCGATGCAGCGCGCAGGGGGCGGGGCGTATGCCCCGTCCGCCTGCTTTCGTCGCGACGAGCAGCGCGTGCCTGGCACGCGCAGGCGGTTCAGCTCTCGCGACCCGGCCGCACCGGCGTGGTCGAGCCGCGCGCGACGAGTCGGGGCACGAAGCCGCAGTTGCGAGGCGGCGGCGAGCTTTCCTCCCGGTCGACTTCCTCGATCAGCATGCGCCCGGCGGTGCGCGCGATGTCCTGGGTGTCCTGCCGCGCGGTGGTCAGCGCCGGCCACGACTGCTTGGAGAACGGGCTGTCCTCGAAACCGGCGATGGACAGGTCGAAGGGGACGTTGACCCCGATCGATCGCGCGGCCGCCAGCACACCGGCAGCGATCTCATCGTTCGAGCCAAAAATGGCCGTGGGCGGACTCGGCAGCGCCAGCAGCCGGCGCGCGGCGCGAAAGCCTTCGTCGAAGCTGTAGTCGCCCTGCACGACCAGCTCGGGATCGAGCGCGACGCCGTAGTCGTGCAGCGCTTCTTCGTAGCCCTGGTAGCGCTCGGGGCTGGAGCGGTGCTGCTGTCCGCCCCAGATGAAGCCGATGCGCTGGTGGCCCAGTTGGATCAGGTGGGTGGTGATCTCGCGAGCGGCGCTGCGGTCATCAACGTAGACGCTGAGGTAACCGTCCTGGGGATCGCTGCTGCCCGAGATCAGCCTCACGAACGGCACCTTTGACTCCGCCAGAAAGCGGATCAGCGGCTCGCGCTCGGACATCGGCGGCGCCAGCACCAGGCCGGCCAAGCGGTTCTGGCGGACGATCTGCAGAAGCTCTTCAGCGAGCGTGGGGGACGACGAATCGCAGGGATGAATCTGCAGGGCGTAGCCGAACTCGCGACAGACCGCGAGCAGCCCGTTCTGGATGGCAATCACGTAGTAGGGGTTGGGGTTGTCGTAGACCACGCCCATCGCGTACGAGCGCATGCCGCGCAGGCTGCGTGCCGATACGTCAGGGCGGTAGCGCAGGGCTTCGATGGCGGCTTCCACGCGCTGACGCGTGCTCGGCTGCACCGAGGCCTCGCGGTTGATGACGCGGGAGACGGTCTTGACGGAGACACCCGCTTTCGCGGCGACGTCCTTGATGGTGGCGATGCGCAATCCGGTCCTTCCATGCGATACGCCTCGCGCGATGGGGCCGCGGGGCGAGGCGAGATTCAGGGCAATGCCGACCAAGCGCATCCTGACTTGATCAGCGGTCACGAGTCCGGCACCTGTCTGGACTCGGCCGGCGGCAGCGAGGCCAGGGCGTCGCTGCGCTCGGTCAGGCGGGATCAAGCATCGCGTGCTTGATCCACGAGCGCGCCCTCCATGGCGCGCGGCAGCGCCGGATGCTGCAGCGTTGCTCTGTGCCCCCCGATGCTAGCAGAGGGTATGCGCGGCCGGCGGCGGGATGTGCCAGCGCGGCTGCCGAACTACATCGAAGCTCTGCCTCGCGACCGGCAGCGTGCCGCCAGTCGACACGACAGGCGCTGCGACCTCTGCAGACGTGCTGCCGATACGTCGTCCGCTTCGCCTTCGAATTTCAAGTCACGTCGCCTTGCCCAGGGTCACTGCCCCCGACGGCACGCGCGCCAGTCCGACGCGACAGCCCGCCAGCGCGTAGAAGAGGATGTAGAGGTAGCAGGGCACGGTGATGGCCACGAACACCCACTGGAAGTCGTAGCTGTCCTTGAGATAGGCATAGGCGCTGGGGATCAGCGCGCCGCCTGCGATGCCCATGATCAGGATGGCCGAGCCGCGTTCGGTCAAGGCGCCCAGTCCGCGGATCGCCAGCGGGAAGATCGCCGGCCACATGAGTGCGTTGGCGAGGCCGAGCAGGGCAACACAGATCACCGACGCATAGCCCTCCGTCAGCAGCGCAGCCACGCTGAAAAGCACGCCGAGCACCGCGGATACCGCAAGCGCGCGCTCCTGGCTGATCAGCCGCGGAATCGCGAACACGCCAATGACATAGCCGAACAGCATGGCGCCGAGAGTCAGAGAGGTGAAGTACTTGGCCTGGTCAGCGGGAATGCCGTGGGCACGGCCATAGGTGCCGATCGCGTCGCCGGCCAGCACCTCCACACCGACATACAGGAACAGGCACAGCGCGCCGAGCCACAGATGCGGATAGCCGCTCAACCCGCGCTGGCTGCCGCCGTCCGCGGCATTGGCTGTCGCTGCCTGCAGATCGGGCAGGGGGGAATACAGAATCCCGAGCGAGAGCAGGCCGAGCAGTGCAGCCATGGCCATGTAGGGCCAGTAGATCTGCGCGGCGAACGCATTCAGCAGGGCATCGCGATCTGCCGGCGAGGGGCCGGCCGCGAGCTGCGCTTGCACCTCGCCCAGGCCCTGCAGGGCCACGGCGCCCAGCACGATCGGCGCCAGCACCCCCGCCAGCTTGTTGCAGATGCCCATGATGCTGATGCGGCTGGCGGCGCTTTCCAGCGGGCCGATGATGCTGATGTAGGGGTTGACCGCGGTCTGCAGCAGCGCGAGGCCCGAGCCGATGGTGAACAGACCCGCCAGCGCGGCGGGATAGTCGCGGGCGGTGGCGAAATGCCCGAAGACGACGCTGCCGATTGCCATCACAAGCAGCCCCAGCGCCATGCCGCGCTTCATGCCGGTGCGCTTCAGGATCGAGCTGGCCGGCAGCGCGAGCACGAAGTAGGCGATGTAGAAGGCGAAGGTGACCATGAACGCCTTCCAGTCGGCGTCCAGGTCGAAGGCCAGCTTGACGAACTCGATCAGCGGTCCGTTCAACCAGGTGACAAAGCCGAAAATGAAAAACAGGGTGCCGATGATCACCATGGCGCTGCCGTAGCTCGCGCCCGTCTGTCCCGTATTCACGCCGTGAACCCTCCCGTGTCTGGCGATGCCGGCCCCTTCCGCCAAGCGGCGCCCCAAGGGTCGGCGGGGCGATCATGCCTAACGATGTCACCGTTGTCGATGCCTGTGTGCAGCGCCGATCAAGGCGGAGCGCAAGCCGCCAGCAGCAAGGGCATAGAGCGCCTTCTCCCGGCCCAATGGGGGCTCGGCATCTTCCCTTGCGCTGGGAGGCATGGGGATTGTGGACAGGGTGTTGACAACGTCGTCATCCGTTCTCCAGACTCGCCCGGCGTCTGGCAGTCACCGGGGGAACGGGGCATGACCAGGCGAGGGGAGGGCTGCCCGTAGGGCATGGCCGCTGGCAACCAGCCACGGTCGCTTGCGCGAGGCGTCCAAGAGTGTCGACGGCACAACCGTCATTCATCCAAGGCGCAGGGGCGACCGCAGGTCGGCGCTACCCGGTACGCGCAACACCCACGAGTGGGAGCAGATCAATGAGCACACGCAGAACCATCCTCGCGTTGAGCATCGCCAGCGCGCTGGTCATGTCCACGGCTGTATACGCCCAGGAATCCAGTGGCGACGCGCGCGACGACGCCACCGAGCTCGATGCGATCGAAGTGACCGGCATCCGCGGCAGCCTGCAGCGTTCGCTGGACAGCAAGCGCCAGGCCGAGTCGCTGGTTGAGGTCGTCAGCGCCGAGGACATCGGCAAGATGCCCGACAAGAACATCGCCGACAGCCTGCAGCGCGTGCCGGGCGTCAACATCAGCTCGGCCAGCGCCAATGAAGGCGGTTTCGATGAGAACGACCGCGTCAGCATGCGCGGCACCAGCCCCAGCCTGACCCAGACTCTGATCAACGGACACCTGGTGTCATCCGGCGACTGGTTCGTGCTCAACCAGACCGGCAGCGTCGGCCGCAGCGTGAGCTACTCCCTGCTGCCCTCCGAGCTGGTTGGCGAGATCGTGGTCTACAAGACCGCCCAGGCCAGCCAGGTGGAAGGCGGCGTGGTGGGCCAGATCGACATCCGCACGCGCAGGCCGCTGGACTTCAGCAAGAACCTGAGCTTCGACGCTTCACTGGGCGGCGTCTACGCCGACCTGCCCGGCAAGACCTCGCCGCAGCTGTCGGCCCTGCTCAACTGGAAGAACCCGCAGGGCAGCTTCGGTGTGATGGTCCAGGGCTTCTCGGAAGAGCGGCAGCTGCGGCGTGATGGGCAGGAGATGCTGGGCTATGAGCAGATCGCACCGGGCAGCGCCATCGCGCGGAGCAACCCGAATCTTTCCGGCGTCTGGTATCCCGCGCTGATCGGCTCGGCGCTGTTCGAGCAGGAGCGAAAGCGCACAGGCGGCCTGGTGACCTTGGACCTGCGGCCCAACGAAGATCTCTCCTTTGATCTGACGGCCTTCACCTCGAAGCTGGATGCTGACAACTACAACCGCAATCTGCTGCTGTGGAACACACGCACGCTGGCGCGAGGGACCGGTCAGGCGCCGAGAGCCGGCTATGTCGTTCGCAACGGCACCCTCGTGCAGGCGGACTTCGATCCGGTTCCGGGCAACATCTATGGCGTCTACGACCAGATCTCGCGCCCGGGTTCGGGCTCGTCCAGTCGCTTCCTCAACCTGAATGCGGCCTTCCGTGCCAGCGACGCGCTGAGCCTGGAGGGCAAACTGGGTCAGTCGAAAGGACGCGGCAAGACTCCCACGCAGGACGTCGCCGAGTGGGACATGGGCATCGGCAGCGGCGCCAGCTATCGCTTGAATGGCCTCAACGGCGCCGCCGACTGGTCGCTGCGCAACTGGGACGTCAGCTCGCCCCGCAACACTCCGCTCGACTGGATCTTCGGCGCGCAGAACGTCAACGTGCGCGACGAATCGACTTGGGCCCAGATCGACGGCGACTTCGTGTTCGCCAGCGATACCCTGCGTCAGCTGCAGTTCGGCCTGCGCTGGAACGACTCCGAGCGCAGCGCGTTTGGCGCGATCGGTCAAGGCCCGGCCTGCTCGAATGGCGACGCCTTCAACTGGAACCCGGCCACCTTCAATTGCCCGGACCCCTCGACTTCGCCCTTCAACCCGGCCAATTTTCCGCAGGGGTTCACGCTGTATCCGCGGGACTACGCGAACGGCATCGGTGGCAACTTTCCGCGCGCGATCTGGCAGTACTCGCCCGAGCAGCTGGCGGAGTTCAATCGACGCTTCACAACGCGCAACCCGGTCAGCCGCGCCTTCTGGCAGGGCGACTACGGGCTCAAGGAAGACAGCCAGGCCGCCTACGTACAGATCGACTTTGGTGGCGCCAGCTGGAGCGGCGACGTCGGCCTGCGCTACGTGCGAACCACCAGCGAATCGCTGGTCAATGTCGGCGTGAGCGCGCAGACGCCGGGCGCCATCACCACCTCGGCCTTCGGCCCCTACCTGCCGACCCTGTACAGCAAGCGCTACAACGACCTGCTGCCCAGCGCCAACCTGCGCTTCGATATCGGCGAGGACAGCGTGCTGCGTCTGGCGGCCTCGCGCACGATGGCACGGCCGGACTATTCGGCGCTGGCCGGCCCGATCAACCTGAGCCCGCCGGCCAATCTCAATGCTCCGAATGCCGTGGGCGGCGGCAGCGGAAGCAACCCCCTTCTGGACCCGGTGCGTTCCAACAATCTTGACCTCGCCTACGAGTGGTACTTCGCGCCGCGCGCCATGCTGAGTGCGGCCGTGTACTACATGGATCTGACCAGCTACATCACCCAGGGACGCGTGCGGCAGTCGTTCCTGAGCTTCAACCAGCAGAATCCCAGCGGCATTCTTGTGCCTTATGACTTGACCGTTCCGGTCAACAGCAGCGGCACCGTCAAGGGACTTGAGCTGGCCTGGCAGCAGCCCATCGCCGAGAGCTTCGGCGTCTTCGCCAACTTCACCTATGCGGACGGCGAGGAGAAGGGCGGCGGTGAGCTGGTGGGCACCTCGAAGAACACCTACAACGTCGGCGGCTACTTCGAGAACGAGCGCTTCAACGTTCGCCTGAACTACAACTACCGCTCGGAGTTCTACAGCGGCCTCGATCGCGCCAGCGCCTTCAGCCAGGATGCTGTGGGCAACGTGTCGGCCTCGTTCGGCTACAAGATCAACGACACGCTGAGCCTGAGCCTGGACGGTCTCAATCTGAACGACCCGACGCTGAAGTACTACGCCGCGTCGCCGGATCAGCCGCGCGCCTTCCTGAAGAACGGTCGACAGTACTATCTCAACCTGCGGCTCAGCTTCTGAGCGCGATCCGCGCCTGCGTGGGCGAAGGCAGGCTGCCGCAGGGCAGTCTGCCGACTCCGCGCTGCGGATTGGACTGGCCCGCGAGGCGTCGGCCTTCATCGGCGACGAACCGCGGAGCCTGGGTCCGCATCGCCCGATTACTCGCTCGGCGGCGCAGTGCGCCCTGTTCTGCAGCCGGCCTCCCTCCAGCGCTCGACCTGCTGCAGCGCCCCGATCCCCTCGGGGTCTTGGGCCCGGGTTCGCCCGGGCCATTTTTCGCAACGCACCGCGTTCGGCCCGAGGGCTGAGGGTGCCGAGAGATTCGCCCATGCACCCGACCTACCGATCTCCGACCCGCTTCTGTGCCTTCGCCCATCTCGTGTTGGGCGCCACCGTGCTCCCTCTGCTCGTTGCCTGCAGCAGCGCTGAGCCGCCGACGTCCCCACCGACGCCGGCCACAGCGACGACACCCATTCAAGCGCCCGCTCTGATTCCAGCGCCGGCGCAGTGGCAAGCGCGCAGTGGGAGCTTGCAGCTGCCGCCGGGCGCGCGCCTGCACTTCGACGGCGGTAGCGCGGCCGAGGCCGCCGCCCAGCGCATCGAACACCTCGCCGAGCGCCTGCACGGCTTTACGCCTGCGCGAACCGACCGCGTCGATGACGCTCGTGTTGTCGTGCGCTTGGATCAAGCGGCCGGCCTGCCCAGCGAGGCCTACAGACTGGATATCGATGCGCAGCGTGCGGAGCTGGTGGCCAGTACGGCCTCGGGCCTGTTCCATGGCGCCACCTCGCTCGCGCTGCTGCTGCAGACCGATGCCGACGGCGCGCTGCGGCTGCCGCAGCTGCGCATCGACGATGCGCCCCGCTTTGGCTGGCGGGGCTTGATGCTCGACTCGGCGCGGCACGCGCAGTCAGTGGAAGAGATCAAGCATCTGATCGATGCCATGGCCCTGCACAAGCTCAATGTGCTGCATTGGCATCTCACCGACGACCAGGGCTGGCGCATCGAAATCAAGCGTCACCCGCGTCTGGCTGAAGTGGGCGGCTGCCGGGTGCCTGCAGGGGAAGCCGGGCAGGGGCCCGACGGCGCGCCCAAGCCCTACTGCGCCTACTACAGCCAGGAGCAGATCCGCGAACTGGTGGCCTATGCGCAGGCGCGGCACATCGAAATCGTGCCGGAGATCGACATGCCCGGGCATGCGCAGGCGGCGGTGGCCGCCTACCCGGCGCTGGGCCTGATGGATCCTGCGCCGCCGGTGTCCTCCGACTGGGGCGTGCACCGCGTGCTGTTCAATGTCGAAGAGCCCACCCTGCGCGTGCTGGAGGATGTGCTCGAAGAGGTGGTCGAACTTTTCCCCGGTGCTTACGTCCACATCGGCGGCGACGAGGCCGTCAAGGATCAGTGGCAGCAGTCGGCGACCGTGCAGGCGCGCATGCGCGAACTCGGCGTGGAAAGCGAGACCGCCCTGCAGGCCTGGCTGATCGCACGCATGCGCGCGTTCCTGAGCGAGCGTCAGCGTCGTCTGATCGGTTGGGACGAAATTCTGGACGGCGAGCTGCCTGAAGACACGATCGTGATGTCCTGGCGCGGCGTCGACGGCGGCCTCGCGGCGGCGCGGCGCGGCCACGATGCGGTGATGAGTCCGAGCACCGATCTCTACTTCGACTTCCTGCAGTCCACCTCCGAGAACGAAGTGCCGGGCCGGCCCAGCGCCATTCCGCTTGCTCGGGTCTACGCCTACGAACCGATTCCGCCCGGCCTTGAGGCCGAGCACCATGCGCACATCCTGGGTCTGCAGGCGAACGTCTGGACCGAGCACCTGCGGCTCTATGCGCGCGTTCAGCACGCGGCGTTTCCGCGCGTCGCGGCCCTGGCCGAGCGCGGCTGGAGCAGTGCCGGCACGCGCGACTTCGCGGACTTCCTGCTGCGCCTGCGCTCGCTGCAGCCTGCCTACACCGCCTTCGACATCGAGGCGGCGCAGACGCCGTTCGAAGTGCTGGCTGAGCTGGGCGCGCTGAGCCGCAGCGCAGGGCAGGGCAGCGAGCTGTTCGAGCTGACGCTGTCCAGCGCCCTGGAAGGCACGCGCCTCCACTACACGCTGGATGGCAGCGCCCCGCGCGCGGACTCGCCGTCCTACGCCGGGCCCATTCCCGTGCAGCTGCCCGCACAGCTGGCCGCGCAGCCGTGGGTCGGCACCACGCCCGTCGGCCCCGTCACGCGGCGTGATCTCGTTGCCCGTGACGCGCGCGTCCGCAGCAGCCGCCAGCTGGCCCCGACCACGGGTGGGCTGGTGCTGCGGCTGGAGGACGACACGCCCAATGCCGACGGCGGCGAAGCGCGCGCGCGCTTCGACGTCGAGATCTTCAATCCGCGTTGGATCTGGGTGCAGCCGCCGCTTGCCGAGAGCCCGCGTCTGCGCGTCCGCGCCGGCCGCATTCCCTACAACTTCCAGCTGCATAAAGAGGAAGCCTTGCGCCGCTTCCTGCCGGCGCGCACAGCGCACGGCGAGCTGCGCGTGGAGAATGGCTGCGATGGCGCGCTGCTGGCCGAAGCGCTGCTGCCGGCCGACACCGATGCCACCGGCTTCATCGAACTGGAACTCGCGATCAACGCCGCGCCGGCCAGCGCGGCGGCGACTGACACGGTCGATGCGCTGTGTTTGCGCTTTACCGGCGACACGCGACCGCAGATGTGGGTGCTGCAGCAGGCGGAGCTGCTGTCCGCCGCAGCACCTGACAAGGAGAATTGAGCCCATGCTGGATCACCCCCTGGCCCGCGCCGCATGCGCCGGCGCCTTGGCGACGCACTTCATCGCTGCCGACGTCGGCGGCACCCATGCGCGTGTCGCCCTGGTGGAAACCGTTGAAGGCGCGGCACCTCGCCTGCATGGCTTCCGCCGCTTCACCTGTGCCGAGCACTCCGACCTCGGCGCCTTGCTCGGCCAGTTCCTGCACGAACTGCCGGCCAACCTGCGCGGCAGCGAGCCGCCCCAGCAGGCGACCATCGCCTGCGCCGGCTATGTGCTGGACCGTCGGCTGGTGCACGCCAACCTGCCGTGGTCGGTCGATCTCGATCAGATCGAGTCCGACACGGGCCTGCGCGAAGTCCGTTTCGTCAACGACTTCGAGGCCGTCGCCATCGCCGTTGCGCGCCTGCAGCCCGCGGCCATGGAGGCCGTGCTGGCCGCGCATGGCCCAACCGCCGGCGAGGCTCCGCTGCTGGTACTCGGCGCCGGCACCGGCTTTGGCGCGGCCCTGTGCGTACCCACGGCCAGCCGCCTGCGTGTTCTGGCCACCGAAGCCGGGCAGGCCGGCTTCGCCCCCAGCAGCGCCCTGGGCCTGGAGTTGTTCAGCCGCTTTCGCCAGGAACAGCGTCAGGTCAACATCGAGCACTTCCTGTCCGGCCCCGGCCTGCTGCGCATCTACCGCGGTCTGTGCGCTCTGCACGGCGAAGCAGCCTCGCTCGATACGCCTGCCGCGGTCAGCGCCGCGGGCGCTGAGCACCCACGCGCGCAGGACGCCGTCGAGCTGTTCTGCGCCGAGCTTGGCAGCGTCTGCGCCAACCTGGTCCTGAGCACCGGCGCTCTGGGCGGCGTCCGTCTTGCCGGCGGCGTGCTGCCGCATCTGCGTCCGGGGCTGCTGCGTCAGGGCTTTCGCGAGCACTTCCTCGACAAAGGCGCGATGCGCGCCCAGCTCGAGCGCGTTCCCGTGTACCTCGTAGAACACGGCGAACTCGGCGTGCTGGGGGCCGCGCGTTGGCATCTGGAGCAGCCGCGCTCGGGCTGACAGCGAGCGGCGCGGGCATCTCGGATTCCCATTGCGCGGACGGAGGGGCCCGATGCCGACGGGACTCCCCGCGGACCCGGACAGTTCAGGCGCTGCCGAGGACCATGCCCGCGGTCGCTTCGGGCGACCGCGGGCAAACACGCGAGTGCGTGTGCGGACTTACGGCCGCGGGAACAGGTACTGCACGTTGTAGGTGCCGCTGCCGGAGTAGGAGCGGACCTGGAGCGTGTAATAGCCTGCCGTGCCGCTGTAGTTGATCGACTCGGTCGAAGTGGGCCCGGTGCTGCTGGCGACGGCGACCCATGAAGCGCCGTTCCACTTGAGCAGAGTCAGATCGAAGTCCGCGTTCGACGGGCCCGTCAGCCGTGCCTGGTAGGTGCCGGTGCCGCCCTGCGCATAGCCCGGAGAACTGGGCACGCTGGCAGCAGCACCGTTGGTGAGAGTGCCACTCTGCGACAGCCAATTGCCGGCGGATGCGGTGCCGGTGAAGCTCTGTCCGCTCACGTTCGCGCCGTTCACGCTCACGCTGCGGGTGGCCGGCGCGAAGGTGTAGCCACTCAGCGACGGTGTCAGCGTGTACGTGCCGTTGATGAGGCCGGTAAACGTGTAGACACCGCTGCTGTTGGTGCTGACCGTGCTGCTGCCATTGCTGACGCTGACGCCACCGAGGGCAGCACCGGTGCTGCTGGTGATGGTGCCCGAGACCGCATAGGTGGTGCCGCTGCCACTGCTGAGCGTGGTCTGCCAGGCGCCGCGGCCATAGGTTCCGGCGGTGAGCACATGCGGCGAATCATCGATCTCAAGGTCGCTGATCACGAGGCCCGCCGGCATGCCGTCGGAGAAGGGCGCGAAGTTGGCGCCATTGTCCGTGCTCTCGTACACGCCGATGTCGGTGCCCACGAACACCCGCTGCAGGTTGCGCGGATCGATCACCACGGTGTTGGCCGGAATGTTCGGCAGGCCGGCGCCGACCGCGGCCCAGGTGCCGCCACCGCTGGTCGTGCGATAGAGCGTGGCCCCACTGAAACTCGCACGTGTCAGAAAGGCCCGGCTGCCATTGGTGGGATCGATGGCGACGTCGGAAATGCGGCCCGAGGGCAGGCTGCCGCTGACATCCACCACCTGGCTGCTGGCGCCGTTTGCGGTGTAGTAGATCTTGCCGCTGTCGGTGCCGGCGTAAACTTGGACCGCGCTACCGATCCGCTTGGCGGTGATGACGCTGACCGTGCCGGAAACGCGCGGACTGATGGTTGTCCAGCTCATGGTGCTGGCACTGGCCGAGGCGCGCGAGACGTAATAGCCGCCCACGAAGTGGAAGCCGCCCGCGACATCCGTTGGAGTGACCCAGGGAAAGCCACCACCCGTGAGGCCGCTGCTGCCCACCGACGCGAAGGTGCCCGGCGCGCCGGACTGTGTGGACCGGTAGATCGAAGGCACGCTGCCATTGGGATAGCCGTTCTGAAACACGATCGCAGGACTGGTATCGTCGATCGCGTTCATGAAGCCGTCACCGTTGACGACGGTGAGGTCCCAGACATTGGTGGTGGAGCGCCTCGACGAGGAGTTGTCCTGGGCGCCGCCGTAGACGATGTTCGGATCGGTCGGATGTACCACGATGTCGTAGTACTGCGTGATGTTGAGATTGGCGTTCATGTTCACCCAGCTGATGGCGCTGTCGTCGGTGCGCCAGAGCCCGCCGTCGCCGCCGATCCAGATGCGGCTGGCCAGATTGCGCGAATAGCGAACGGCATGGGTGTCCTGGTGGACCTGCTGCGAAATGCCCCACTGGTTGGTCAGTGTGGTGAACGAGCTTCCGCCATTGGTCGAGCGGCGCGGCCGGATGGCGCCGACGATCAGCGTCTGCGGATCGGTCGGATTCACATCCAGCGACAGGTTGTAGGTGCACTGGCCGTCGCAGGCGGTCGTGCTGACCGTGTTCCAGGTGCCGCCGCCGTTGTCGGAGCGGTACAGCGTGGTGTTGGTGAGCGCATAGATCACCTGCACATTGCTGCGAGCCACCGCGAGGCGCATGCGACTGGCGGTGTTGGCTGCGCCGAGCAGGGTCCAGTTGGCGCCACCGTTGTCGGAGCGGTACACACCGCTGCCGGGGGCGCTGGCATAGATGGTGCTGGTGCCAGCAATCGCCACCAGATCCTCGACCTTGCGGTCCATCACCTCGGTCCAGGTCGCTCCCTTGTCGGTGGATCGGTAGATGCCTCCATTGGCGTCACCACCCTGATTGCAGCGATCGCCGAAACCTGCGGCCAACACCACGTTGTCATTGTTGGCGTCGGTGACAAGCGAGGTGATCGTCGACAGGCGCATGCCGTTGTTGCGCGGCGACCAGTTCAGGCCGCCATCGGAGCTGAAGAACACGCCGTCACTCAGGTAGCCCGAGCAATCGCCATCGAAACGATCGCCGGTGCCAGCCCAGACGTTGTCAGGGCTGCCGGTCTCGACGTGCAGGGCGCTGATCGATTGCGAACCCACATCGACGAAGGTTGGTGTCCAGCTGAGGCCGGCGTTCGTGGTTTTCCACACGCCGCCGTTTGCGGCGCCGATGAAGACGATGCTGTCGTTGGTCGGGTGTGGGGTTACCACGTTGATGCGGCCCGACACCCGGCCCATCGCCCAATTGCCCATCTTCATGGATGAAGGGCCGATTTCACGCCAAGGCTCGGCCTGCGAGCGGATGCCCATCTCCGCCTGCTGCACCAGCTGGCGGCGCATCACCGACAGCGAGGCGCGACGCTGATCGGCAGCACGCGCGTTTTCTTTCAGATCACGCGACTCGATCCACCAGCGTCGACGCTGTTCGATCTGCCAAGACTCGCCTTGCGACTTGTCGCCCTGCTTCGCAGCGGGCCGCGCGACGTCGACGTCGGCTTGTTGGGCTATGTTCGTGCCTGGCGCAGCGAGCGCGCCCACGACAACAAGACAAGCCAATCCCAGATTGCTCGCTCTCATCACATGACTCCAGGTTGAAAGGTTGACGTGCGTTGCGCGCAGTCGCGATCACGCCGTACCCGCAGGTGGCGATGAACGTTGGGGCGGTACGTTTGCGCGCTGCGATGGATTGGCGCATCCCGCGCCGGTGCTTCTGTCCAGAAAGGGCTGCATGGACAACGCTTGCTTGTGGTCCCCGTTGAGCGATTCCGGCATCCGGTGCCAGTGCGCCGCGGTCCACGAGCCGTGGTGCCGCACCAGGCCTGCTGAACGCTCCGATTCAGCGTGACTCGCGCGGGTTGAACGCTTTGCAGAATGGGTGCTGCGCTGATCTCGCCGCAGCCATGCCAGGGTCCAGCGTGCCTTCGGGGCCTTCAATCAGAAGCGGTGCTGATGATTCGGCAGCTGCATGGAGCGCCGACTGCAGCGATGTCGAAGCCGCTGACCACGCCGTAGTTCGGATGGTTGATCATCGGGACCACCGGAATGACCTGGCCCCCGAGCTTCGTCGGGTCGATCCCACCCGCACCGATAGGCGGCCGGCAGCGCAATGCGCCGCGGTCAACACCCACTGGGAATGGACCAACGAGCCGCCATAGCCGTGACCGGCTACGTGCTGAAGGGCAGCGGTGAACGGATAGCCCTCGGTGACGAGGCGAGCGCCGACGATCCGGATGCTGATTTCGCCTACATCCTGCTGGGCCGATGCCGAACTGAACAGTCCGGAAGTTCCGACAAGAGGGGCGGACAGTGCGAGGCGGCAGAACGACCGGGGCTGTGCCCGGTGCTGCGTGAGCTGAGGCTGCATGTTGTGTTCTCCCCGAACACCGAACGATGCCGCATGGGCAAGGCGGATGGGCCACTACTCGATGGCCCGCCCTGTCGCAGGGTGGTGGCACAACACCTGGAGAGGCGGCCCCCCGGCCTGCCTCTTCATGTGCCAACTCGCTTGCGACGGCGGCACGCTAGGACCCGAAGCTTCGCAAGTCAAGAAGAAACTTGGCAGAACGATGTGGCGATACGGCAATACGCGGCCGCAGGGTGCCGCGCGCTGCTGCACCCGCGCGCACGTTCGTCTGCGCACTTCGGAGCCCCATGTTGTGCCTGCGAAGCGCTGTCCCGCGAAGCACGGGGCTTGCCCGTGCGTGGGTGTTCAACGCTTGCGAGCGTGCAGGCCGGATGTGGCGCGATGCGGCGGCGCGCAACTCTGTCTACCGTTGTTGCACCGAAGAGTGGCGTGCGGCGTCTTGCCGCGCCGGAGGGGCCGCGCCACCGTGCGACCAGCACCGCGCGACGCCATCACGCGCCCGTGCGCCTGCTGCCGTGCGAGTCGGTCGAGGTGCTCGCTGGACTCCGCTAGGTGCATCGAAGCTCAGCTTGATCGCTGCCGGATCATTTGCTGGGCATCGTCCAACGCGTGACCGCCGGATGGATGGGCGATCGAGCCGGCGTTGCCCGCTCCAGCGGCTTGGAGAGCATCAGGGCCGGGTCGAGCGGGTCGATAGCGCGCTCAGCCGCACCGGAAATTCCCACATGGAGTGGCTCGACGGCGCGCACAAGGCGAACGCCGATCCGCTGCAACGTGCGCGGCGACTGCGCTGCATCCGCAAGCCCACTCAAGCGTCGTTGTGCGCAGCCTTGCCCGAGGGCTGCGTCGGCCTTCGTCGCGTCGCGGCTTGGTCGAGGGCCAAGACGAATCCGTGTCCCGGCCCGTGTCCGACAGTGCGTGGAGCGCGCCGGGACGGTTGGCGGCCTCAAGCACGCTTCCAACATCGCCGTGGAGAGCTGCATTCGCTACGGCGGCGCGCTGCGGGTCGTGGCCCGTATCGAAGACCGCTCAGCCATCCGCGCGTTCCTTCACCCCTCCCTCAGCATCGCGCGTTTGAGCAAGGGCGATACCGGCGTGGGCCGCGCTGGCCACCCGCTGCGGCCTGCGTGACATCCGCTGGCCGCACGGCCGACGGCAAGGCCGCGTTCCGGCGTGGGAGACCACCCTCACGTCCAGACATGACGGCGGGCTGCGTCGAGCTGGGTCGTCTACAGGAGGCCGCGCAGGTAGGCAGCGATGGCCTCGTCTTGGCAGTTCGGGAAGAACAGCTCGGCGAACTTCTCGCCGTCGATCGCCGACTTCAGCAGGTCCTGATCGACCTCTTTCAGCACCGTCAGCATGTCCTTGCAGCTCACCGCCTTGACCTGGGCGAGGATGCCGCGATTCCTTGCCATGATCGCAGCGCGTTCCTTCGGATAGCCCAGGCCGCGGGCGCCGTCGAACAGCTTGCGGTAGCAGTCCTGCAGGTTGAGCTCGGCGGCCCAGCCGAAGCCCTTGGCGTAGGGCATCGAAATCGCGTTGCCGTCGTTGATCTGGCCGAACAGGAAGGCGTCGGTGGGGTCGATCACCAGTCCGCAGAACACGCCAGGCATCGCGTTGCACGCCAGCATCGAGCCCATGCCGGTGCCGCAACCGGTCACCACGAAGTCGGCGGCCTTCGAGTTCAGCAGGATGCCCGCCAGCAGGCCGTTCATGACATAGGTCAGCGAAGCCTTGTCCTCGGCCGAGTACATGCCGTAGTTGAACACTGCATGGCCCAGCGGCTCGGCGACCGTCTTGAGTGCGGTGTGGATGATCTCGTTCTTGGCGGCCTGGCTGTTCTCGGTGATCAGCGCGATCTTCATGGCGATGTCCTGTTCGTGAGGGGGCGCGCGAAGGCGCGGGTGTGAGGGAAGTCGGTGCGCCTGTCGGCAAACCCGACGCAAGCCCGCGTCCAGTGCAAGGCTTGTGGCGGTGGAGTGTTCGACAGGCGCACGGACAGGGGGGATCGTTGAGGGGGCGCCGATTCAGCGTGCCAGCCAGCCGCCGTCCACCGGCAGCACAGTGCCGTGCACGTAGTCGGAAGCGCGCGACGCGAGAAACACGGCAGCGCCAGCCAGATCGTCCGGTGTGCCCCAGCGCGCCGCCGGGATGCGCGCCAGGATGTCGCGGTTGCGCTGCTCGTCGGCGCGCAGCTGCGCGGTGTTGTCGGTGGCCATGTAGCCGGGCGCGATGGCGTTGACGTTGACGCCCTTGGCCGCCCACTCGTTGGCCAGCAGCCTGGT
The DNA here is from genome assembly GCA_046318115.1 of Lysobacterales bacterium. Taxonomy (GTDB): domain Bacteria; phylum Pseudomonadota; class Gammaproteobacteria; order Xanthomonadales; family Xanthomonadaceae; genus Aquimonas. The sequence continues at coordinate 47,456 of JBKCVA010000110.1, forward strand.
GATGCCGGCCAGCCCGGATTTGCTGGCGGTGTAGGAGGGCACGCGGATGCCACCCTGGAAGCTCAGCATCGAGGCGATGTTGATGATCTTGCCGCGGCCTTGGGCAATGAAGTGGCGCCCCGCCGCCTGGCACAGGAAGAAAGCCGACTTCAGATTGAGGTCGACAACAGCATCCCAGTCGGCCTCGGTGAAGTCGACCGCGTCTGCCCGGCGGATCATGCCGGCATTGTTCACCAGCACATCAAGGCGTCCCAGCTTCTCCAGGGTTTCGCTGACGATGCGCGGAATGGGTTCCAAAGAGGTGAGATCCGCCTGCACGAAGGCGAATCGCCGGCCGAGCGCCTGCACCTTGGCAGCGGTCTCGTCGGCGTTCGAGCTGCTGACCCCAGCGATGTCGGCGCCCGCTTCGGCCAAAGCCAGCGCGATGCCCTGGCCGAGGCCTTTGTTCGCGCCGGTGACCACGGCGACCTGGCCCTGCAGACTGAAGGGATTGCTCATCGTCAACGCTCCTGGAATGGCGGCGCGGGCTGGATCGGGTTCGCTTGGACGGCTGTGGATTTGATCCGGCGCGCGAGAATGACTACCGGTGTCATTCTGGGCGGATGCGCGAGACGGAGCAAGCCGTGGCGCAACAATGGAGAGGGTGATCCGCTGAGGGCATGTGAAAAGACGATCCGCCTACCGCGGCCGCCTCTGGACGCCCGTGGCGGCAGCGCGCTACGCGAAATCTGTGGTCATCTGGTCCACCAAAGTCGCTTGAATTCACGCGCCGCGCCTTGCCACGAACGCCCAGAGACGCCCTCGCTACGGAGTTTGGGCCTCTTGCACGTTCTGAGTCTGGTCGTGCCCAATGAAGCCGCAAGACCGCAGCCTTCCGGTCTACACGGGGCGGTCGCGTTACAGCCTGCCAGCGGTGCAGCCAGAGGCTCGACAGCGGGTGCGACCGAGCGCGCGCTGACCCGGATTTCGGCGGCCCAGCCTCGGCTGCGCCGTCGATCGCAGCCGCAGCCCTTCGCGCCACTATCTGGGCTCGGTGACCACCTGCAGCCAGGGGCTCGGTTCGCCCAGCACGACCCAGGGGCCGTCTTCGCTGGGGCCGTAGCGCAGACGCAGGCCCGCAGGCCCGCCAGCCTGGAAATAGCTCAGGTGCAGGGCATGTTCGCCGGCTTCCAGCAGGGCGCGGCAGCGCTGCGCGGACAGGCCGCGCTGGCCGGTGTAGGCGCACACGCGGCGCTCATTGAGCTCCAGCGCGAAGCCGTCGTCGCTCTCGATTTCGAAATGCAGCACGCGGGCCTCGGGCACCTGTACGCGCACTCGCACATCGAGGAAGAACTGTTCCGAAGGCCCTATCGGGCCGAGCACGGGGTGACGCAGCTGGCCTGCATGCGCGAGGTCCAGGCGGTCCACCCACACGGTATGGCGCTCGAACACCAGGCGATCCTGATCGAGCTGCTCGATGGGGACGGAGTTCCGCTCGATGGTGAGCGGCAGCAGGGCATCAACGCCTGGGGTGCGCATCAGCCAGGCCGTCAGCAGGGCCGTCGCTGCCAGCAGTGCCGTCAGCGCGGTGTTGGCGGGATCGAGTCGCTTCATCGCACCGGCTCCAGCTTCCACACCTGCAGCCAGGCGCGGCGCTCGACCGCGCCTTCATCCAGCGGCCAGCCGTAGCCCAGCGGTGCGAAGTACAGAAAGCCCGCAAGCACTAGACCGGCATACGCGGCCAGGTTGAAGCGCGGATGCCAGTCGCCGCGCGCCAGGGACTCGCGGAACACGTAAGCGAAGACCAGGCCGAGATTGACGATGCCGAAGATCAGCGGCAGCAGGTAGTGGTAGAGGTACATCACCCGCTCGACCTGCAGCATCGAGACCATGTAGCCGAGGTAGAGCGCGCTCATCAGTGCGATCCAGCCAAGCAGGCGGCGGTCGGTGGGGACCAGCCCGAACACAGCCCACGCCAGCAGCAGCGCGAACGACAGCAGCATGCCTGCCAGCACCGGCAGCCAGACCAGCGGGTTGGTCACGAGATAGGTGTAATCGACCTTGGTCTGGCCGTCGACATCGATCTTGGCCCATCGGTAGTTGATGGTCTTGCCACCCAGCGGCCAGTGCAGGGCCGGGCTGCCGTTCTCGCCTGGCTTGCAGGCATCGAAGCGCGGCACACCGTCGGAGTACTCGGCGATATAGCGCAGGTGGTCGCGCAGGCCAAGCATGAAGGTCGAAGGCGAGGCGGACCTGCCCTGCTGGAGCGCAGCGATGTACTCCGGTGACGCCTTGTACGTGCGGCCTTCGATGACCTTTGGCGACAGCGCGATCTGCAGCCAGAAGACGCCGAGGAACACTGCGCCGACGCCGATGATGGTGGTGGAGCCCGTACTCAAGGAGCGATGCGCGGCATTCAGCAGGCTCAGGCTGCCGCGCTGGCGCCACAGTTCCAGACCGAGCAGCGCCGGCGGTAGCAGCAGCAGGGGCGCGGCATTGAGCTTGACCGCGAGCGCCAGGCCGATGCTGGCGCCCAGCAGCAGATAGTGATGCAGGCGGATCGCAGCGCCGGCGCGGACGCTGCGTGCGAACAGCCACAGCGCGAGCAGAACGAAGGGCAGCTGTACACCTTCGAGCATGGCCGCGCGCCCATGGGTCACCCAGGCATTGTCGAGCGGCAGCAGCAGGGCGAAGCACAGGGCAACGGCCCGGCTCCGGGTTGCCTCGAACAGCAGCAGGTAGAGCAGGGGCACAGAGAGGATCAGGCCCAGCACCGAAGCCAGACGCACGCCCTTGAAGCTGTAGCCCGGCGGCAGCTGCGCCTGGCTGACATGGTCGGTGTGCAGCAGGGCCGTGGTCTCGCGTCCGGCATTGGCGCCGACCGTGAGTTCCCCCAGCGCGATCAGCATCTTGCCGAGCGGCGGGTGGTTCTCCATGTACATCACCCCGGCCAGCTGCTTGTGGGCCGAGGCGACGTGATAGTTCTCGTCCCAGAACAGTGACTCCGGCTGCCAGTAGCGGGTTCCGAAGGTCAGGGCTGCGGTCAGGCAGAGCAGCAGCAAGGCGACAGCGTGCAGGGCATTGCGATTCAGCGCGGCGCGCATCGATTGCGCCAGCCCGGCACCATTCAAGTTCCGCATGACTGTCCCTCCAGACCCGATGCCATAAGAATCGCACATGTTGCAGTGCACGTTGACACCGGTGGCATCCCTGCAGAGGATCGCCCCCACATCGCCGCGGGAGGGTGCGATACGCACCGGCGATGCAGATGAACCGCGCGTGTTTCCGCGCGCTCGGCAGGCCTGACGCCTGCCGTCCCCGAGGCCCTGTCCATGCAGACGGGGTCGCGTCCATCGCTCGGCGGCTGCGTCCCAGGGTCGGTGCTGCATCGACCGCGCACGCCGCGACACCGACCGGCTCCGGGTGCGCCATGGCGCGACGCCTTGGGGGCGGACTCATGGCGAGGCCGCGGTGGCCTTGCCCTCATCCGGGGCGACGAAACAGGAACTGTTCGTCGCTCGCCCCCATGCGGAGAGCGTGCGATGCGGTTTCGAAGGACTCACCCGAGCCGGCTGGCGCCCCTGTGCGCGGCGGCGACCCTGCTGCCTGCGCTGGCCTTCGCTCAGGCCAATCTTCCATTCGTCGAGGACTTCGACGCCGCCACCACCGCCTCGCTGACCACGCCGGGCTACCGCGCCCTGCCCGGCATCGAGCCGCCGCTGGAGATGTTCCATCGCCTCGCCGGCACCGCGGCGGTGGTGGACGGCGCGGTGGCGCTGACCGGCGCGCGCCTGAGTATTGGCAACACCACGCCAGCGGTCACCACCACCGCAGGCAGCGGCTTCACCGGAATCTACGGCCTCGGTTCGGTCTGGACCGTCTCGATGTGCGTGCGTTCGGCAGCGCTCGCCGATCCGCTGGTCGAGAAGAAGTTCCAGGTCTACGTCGACAACAACAGCACGGGCCAGGCCAACTCTCCCCATGGCGGACCCTCGCGTCTGCTGAATCTCGACATTTCGACGCTGCAGCCGAACAGCGTGGTCAGCGTGACTTCGAGCCTCGGTTCGGCCAACTCCTTCGTGGCCTTGCGCACGGAGACCGGCGGAACGGTAGTGGTCGACAACCTCACGATCAGCCTCGGCGACGCGCAGTCGGCGACGCTCGCCAACTGCGACTCCAGCTCGAGCAGCTCAAGCAGCAGCTCAAGCAGCAGCTCAAGCAGCAGCTCAAGCAGCAGCTCAAGCAGCAGCTCAAGTGAGTCCAGTTCCAGCAGTTCCAGCTCGTCAAGCTCAAGCGAGTCCAGCAGTTCGAGTAGCTCAAGCTCGAGCGACTCCAGTTCATCAAGCTCATCAAGTTCCAGCAGCGCCGGACTCAACCTCTTCGCCGAAGACTTCGACCTTGCCACCGCAAGCACCCTGCTGACGGCGGCCTATCGCAGCCTGCCGGATGCGCCCTCGACGGCGATGTTTGTGAGTAGCTCGACCACGCGCACGCGCGTGCTCAACGGCGCCTTGGGCATCGAAGGCTTGGTGTTCGGCGTTGGCAACCGTCAGCCGTTCACCGCCGCGACGGGGACCGATACGAGCACCAGTGGCATCTTCGACCTGAGCCAGCCCTATACCGTGTCGTTCTGCTACGTGGGGCGGCGCGGCACCGACGGCACGCGGCGGCTGCAGATCCAGGTCAACAACAACACCAGCGGCGCCGCCAACTCGATTCACGGCACGGGCTCGCGCATCTTCAATCAGCCCCTGGGCGACCTGGTGCCAAACATGGTCTACAGCGTGACATCCAGCATCGGCACTCCGACCTCGTTCTTTGTGCTGCGCGTGGAGAGCGGTGAAGAGGCCATTGTCGACAACCTGCGCCTCGACCGCGGCAGCGTGGGCTCGGCGACCTGTCCGCCGGCGTCGAGCTCTTCCTCGAGTTCGTCCTCCAGCAGCTCATCGAGCTCCAGCACCAGTTCGAGCAGTTCGAGTTCAAGCACATCGAGCTCAAGCAGCTCCTCGTCCTCGTCGACGCCACCGACGCCGGGCACGCTCAGCTGTTCGCAGGCCAACACCGTGCAGGGCTTCGCTTCTCTCGGCGGTGGCACGACCGGAGGCGCCGGCGGGCGCCAGGTCGTCGTGACCACGGGCGTCGAGCTGGCGGCCGCGCTCGCCGGCCAGGTCGGCAATCCGCAGCCGCTGACGATCTTCGTGAACGGTGTGATCACGCCGGCGAACAGCGGCGGCGTCGTCAAGTTCGATGTCAAGGACATGAACAACGTCTCGATCATCGGCTTGCCCGGCGCCCTGTTCGATGGCATCGGCATCAAGATCTGGCGTGCGAACAACATCATCGTTCGCAACCTCACGATGCGCTTCGTCAACACCGGCGATAAGGACCAGATCAGCCTGGAGGGCCCGGCCAGCAACATCTGGATCGACCACAACGAGTTCTACAACTCCCTGGATGTCGACATCGACTTCTACGACGAGCTGGTCAGCGGCAAGGGCAGCGTGTCGAACGTGACGCTGAGCTACAACTACTTCCACGACAGCTGGAAGACTTCGCTTTGGGGCTCCAGCGATACCGATGGCTTCAATCGCACGATCAGCTTCATTGCCAACCGCTGGGAGAACGTCAACTCGCGTTTGCCGCTGTTCCGCTTCGGTGAAGGGCACATACTGAACAACTACTACCGCAACGTGCGCGCATCCGGCATCAACTCGCGCATGGGCGCGCGCATTCGCGTCGATGGCACCCACTTCGAAGACTCGCAGAACGTGGTGATCTCCCAGGACAGCCAGCAGATCGGCTTCTGGGACACCAACGGCGACAATCTTTTCCAGAACGTCACTTGGACTCCGCTGCCGACCAACTGCACCAGCAACCCCTGCGCCTGGGGCAATACGCCGGGTACCGTGCAGAACGGGGGGCAGATTGCGTCGACCACAAGCTACACGCCGCCCTATGCCTACACCGTGCTGCCTGTCGCCGAGGTCAAGCCGCATGTGCTGGCCAACACCGGCGTGGGCAGAATCGATGCCTGTCTCGGCTTCCCGGGCTCATCTTCCAGCAGCAGCTCCAGTTCAAGCAGCAGTTCCAGCTCCAGCTCGACCTCGAGCAGCTCCAGTTCGTCCAGTTCGAGCGTGCCGCCGCCGGCGCTGGCTTCGATATTCGCCAGCAGCTTCGAAGCGGGCGAGGGCGCCCTGATCGACGCGGCCCTGCTGCCCGTGGGCCAACCCATGCCAGCCAACATGGGCCAGCGCACCTACGCGGCGCCGACCGCCAACCTGCAGTTCGTGGCGGTGCCGCCGGTGCCTGTCCATGTGGATCACTACCGGAATCTTCCGGCCGACCCGACCGGAGGGGTGCTCAGCTTCGAGCGTCAGGCAGCGCCTGCGCTCGGCTGGATGGGCTGGAGCGAGTACGGCCCGGTGCGAGTTACCGGCGGCTCGGCGGCGGCGCCGGACGACGTCTACACCGTGCGCACCAAGGAAGAGCTGCTCGCGGCACTGCAGCGCTCCGGCAACCGGCCGAAGATCATCCGCGTGCTTGGGGTGATCGATTTCCGCTTCACCAACGGTCTCTACGAGGAGTACACCAGCCAGGCCGATCAGGCGGCGGGCGGCACGGTTGTGATCCCTTCCAACACGACCCTGGTCGGCATCAACGATGCGCAGGGGCGTCCCGCGCGCTTCGCCGGAACGCAGATCGCGATTGGTCGGGAGTTCTCCCCCGTGCATGCCTTCTCGCCGGCCGCGCCCACGGCACAGACCAACTACCAGGCTTGGATCAACGCGGGCCGTGATCCTGAGGAGTATCCCGGCTGGACCCGCAATGTGATTGTGCGCAACCTCGAGATCGAGACGCCCTGGGACGTGAACCCCGGTTCGGCCGACGCCGAGTACGACGGCATCATGCTGGCCTGGGCGCAGCAGATCTGGATCGATCACGTCACCATCGGGCCGGGCCAGTACGACGGCGTCTATACGGCCACGCGCAGGGACGGCGCGCTGGATGTGGTGCGCGGCTCCAGCTACGTCACCATCAGCAACAGCCGCTTCCACTCCAGCGACAAGACCAACCTGATCGGCAACGCCGACAGCAGCCGGCGCTGGAGCGACGCTGGCCGACTCAAGGTCAGCTTTGTCGGCAACCACTGGGAGTACAACCAGGCGCGCATGCCGCGGGTGCGCTACGGTCGCGTGCACCTCTACAACAACTTCTTCTCCGGCAGCATCGCTTCGGTGCCCAACCGCAAATGGGGCAGTGGCATCGCTGTGGCCCTTGAAGGCGACGTGCTGGCGCAGGGCAACTTCTTCCACGTGCTGGGTCTGAAGATCAGCGCCAGCAATGAGATCTGCGGCAAGCTCGTCCATCACCACGGCAGTGCCACCGGCTTCCGCGGCGAGAACCTGTGGTTCCAGAGTGATCACGCCAGCGCCGTGGTGCCGCTGCAGGTGGATGCCTATCTTGCGGGCTGCAGCGGCCTGCCTGCGGGCAGTTGGCAGTCACCCTATACGTTCGAGGTCGAGCCGGATCCGGTGAGTCTGGGAACGCGCATTCCTGCCGCAGCGGGCGCGGGTCGCCTGCAGTAGCGTTAATGTCAGCCGGGCAAGCAAAAAGGCGGGCCTAGCGGCCCGCCTTTCTGAATGCAGCAACCTGCGTCTCGACGGAGCCCGGCGATTCAGACCGCCGCGCGAAGGCCGAAGCCCGCATCGCCGCGCAGCGGTTGCGGGCGGTGCGGCAGCAGGTCGGGACCCAGCAGGCGACCGATGCGCGAGAACACTTCGTCGCGCGAGAAGGGCTTCTTCATGAAGTCGTCGGCGCCGATGCGCTGCAGGTAGAACTGCTCGGTAGCTTGCTCGTTGCCGCTGATCATGATGATCGGGATGCCGCGCGTGGCCTCGGACCGGCGCAGATGGCGCAGCGCCTCGAAGCCGCTCATGCCGGGCAGCACGATGTCCAGGAAGATCAGGTGAGGACGCTCGGCTTCGGCGATCTCGATGCCACGTTCGGCGTCGTACGCTTCGCGCGTGGCGAAGCCGTTCTGCTGCAGCATGCGCCTCAACACGGTGACGATCGTGGTGCTGTCATCGATGATCAGGAAACGCGTGTCCGGGCGAGCCTGCTGGCGCGGACGAATGCGGCGCTCGACGACCTTGTCCTCGTTGCCGAAGAGGCGCTTGAACAATCCGACTCCACTCATGACCCGACCCCATGAAACGCGACTGTGACGCGAATTGTCACAATTTGTGATTCAGTGACGCAAGGGGTCTGTGCGAGACAGTTTGTGACAAGGCCCCGCAAGTCTGGAAACTCGCGGGGCTGAAACGTGCGTTCGATAGCACTCAGCCTGGCCGCAGCGAGACCACGTCGGGGCTCAGCACAAGCCGCAGAGCGTCGAGCCGCGGGCGAGCCAGGGGCAGGGCGGTCAGCAGTTCGGCGTACTCGCGCTCCAGCGCTTCGACCTCCTCGGGACGCACCGCCGGATTGATCCTCGCCAGTCGCTTCAGGCGCGCGAGCTCGGCGCCAAGCAGCTCTTCGGCTTGGCCAAGGGCCGTCTCGATGCGCTGCTCGGCTTGCGATTTCGCCAGTTTCTCGGCTGCTCCCAGCATCGGCGGCAGCAGGGTGGTGAGCAGCTTGCGCTGGCGCGACAGGTCGACCGGGCGATCACCGCCGCCGCGCTGGGCGCGCGCACCCGGGATGTAGTCCATTCGCGGCTGAAGGCGGGTGTCAACCACCACGGTCAGCGGCAACGGCGGCAGGAAGCGGTCGACGTGCAGGTCGGCCTCGGCCACGCACTCCAGCACATACACGGCCTCCAGCAGCAGGCTGCGAGGCGGCAGGCTGTCGTCGACCAGGGCCGCGGCGTTGCCGGTTTCCGAGGACAGCAGCAACTCCTCGGCATTCAGCAGCATCGGATGATCGGCGCGCAGGTAGAGCAGGTCGTCACGGGCCAGTGCGCGCGAGCGCGAGAAGGTCGCCTGCCGCGCCCCGCCTTTCAGCTCCTCGAAGGCGTCCAGAGTGACGTACTCGGGGTCGAGGAGGACGATCTCATGGCCCTGCGGCTCGTTGTGGATGCCGAACTGCTCCAGCAGGCGCAGCGGGTAGTCTTCGATGGTGGCGGCGATGTCGTCGAGCTTCAGCGCCTGCAGCAGGCGGCCATCGCTCGCGGCACGCTGGCTGGACAGCTCCAACAGGCGGTCGCGGCCGCGATGCACCTTGTCGGACAGTTCGGCATGCACCGTGCGGGCTTCCGCAATCAGGACTTCGACGCCGTTGTCGCTGGGCGTCTCGAACAGGTTGAGCAGCAGCGGCCCGAAGCGGCGCAGCAGCTCGCGGCCATCGGCGCAGACTTGGCGGAAGGCGTCGAGGCCTTCGTCATACCAGCGCAGCAGCAGGTCCTGAGGGCTGCCCTCGACAGCGCAGGCGTGAATCTGGACAGCGCCCTGCTGGCCAATGCGATCGAGACGGCCGATGCGCTGCTCCAGCATGTCGGGGTCCAGCGGCAGGTCCCACAGGATCAGGTGCTGGGCGAACTGGAAGTTGCGGCCTTCGGCGCCGACCTCGGACGCAATGAGCAGGCGCGCGCCCTCGGGGTCGGCGAAATACGCGGCAGCGCGGTCGCGCTGCAGCAGGTTCATGTCTTCGTGGAAGCGCGCCACCGGCAGGCCCAAGCGCAGGCGCAGGGCTTCGTCCAGCGCCTGCACCTTGGCCCGTGAGCGGCACAGCAGCAACGCCTTGGCCGGGGCGAGGGTCTCCAGCCGCTGAAGCAGCCACTCGAAGCGCGGGTCGCGGGTGTAGTCGTGCTCCGGCTCCTGATGGCCGAGGGCGCCGGCGTCAGCCAGCGCCTCGGCGCGCAGGCGGCCTTGCAGGGCAGGGTCGTCGCCGCTGTCAGTTACGCGCTCGATGTGGGGGATGCGCTCGGGAAAGCCGCCGACCGCAGCGCGACGGTTGCGGATCATCACCCGTCCGGTGCCGTGCCGATCGATCAGTGCCTCGACCAGCTTCCAGGCGGCAGCCTCGTCGCCTGCTTCGATCTTCGGCAGCGCGGCTGCCAGAGTCTGCGGCTCGTCGTGGAAGAGTTCTTGCAGAAGTGCCTGGCCAGCGGCATCCGGTGCGCGCCCTTCCAGCAGGGCCTCGGTGACCTGCGACAGCGCGAGATGCCGGTCGGACTCTGCAATGAAGGCGTCGAGGTCGGCATAGCGCGCGGGATCAAGCAGGCGCAGGCGCGCGAAGTGACCGCTGCGGCCGAGCTGTTCAGGAGTGGCGGTGAGCAGGATCACGCCTGCGGTGGCCTGGGCAAGGCTCTCCACCAAGCTGTACTCGCGGCTGGGCGCGTCGGGAGCCCACGCGAGATGGTGAGCCTCGTCCACGACCAGCAGGTCCCAGCCCGCTTCAAGCAGCTGCTGGGCGCGCTTGCGCGAGTGCGCCAGCCAGCTCACCGAGGCGATCACGCACTGCTCGTCTTCGAAGGGGTTGCGGCTGGCATCGACCTCGGTGATCGATTCGCAGCGCTCCTCGTCAAACAGAGCGAATCGGAGGTTGAAGCGGCGCAGCAGCTCGACAAACCACTGGTGCACCAGGCTTTCGGGGGTGAGCACCAGCACCCGGCGGGCGCGGCCTGTGGCCAGCTGCTGGGCCAGGATCATGCCGGCCTCGATGGTCTTGCCGAGGCCTACCTCGTCGGCCAACAGCAGGCGCGGCGTGCGCCGCTCAGCGGCCAGCTCGGCCACCTTCAGCTGGTGCGGGATCAGGTCGATACGCGCGCCCAGCACGCCCCAGCCCGGATGCCTCCGGGCCTCGGCCCGACGGCGCAGGGCTTCGCGGCGCAGTTCGAAGGCCGGGCTGCGGTCGACGCGGCCAGAGAGCAGGCGCGCATCGGCCTGCGAGACCGGCTGCTCGGGGTCGAGCAGGCCTTCGTGGATCTGCCGGTCGCCGACGCCGTACACGTACAGCCCATCGGCGATATCGACGCTTTCGACGGTGTATTCGACGCCTTCGGCACGCAGGCGGTCGCCCACGCGGAATTCGGCTCGCGACAGCGGCGCGGTGTCCATCGCGTACTGGCGGACCACGCCGCTGCCGGTGAAGACGATCTGCACGCTGCGGCCGATCAGGCGCATCACCGTGCCCAGGCCGAGCTCGGGCTCGGCAGTGGACAGCCAGCGCTGTCCGGGGACAAAAGTAGGATTCATCCCGGTCATTCTACGCGCCAAGCAGGGGCCGCCAAAGTCGGGACAGGCCCGGCGTTCAGTGCCGCGCTTCACCCTCGGGCCGGGCTGTGCGATGCTCCGCGGCCGCCCGTTGGGACCCGTCGTCCCAGGCGAGGGGTCGCGGGTTGCGCGCTGATGTGCACCGCCGGCCCGCGCACGCGCGGCGCCCGATGGCAGGGGCCGCACCCGTCCGATTCCGCTTCCGGCGCGTTCAAGCCGCGCCAGGGCTCCGCGACGGCCCCGAGAACCAACGACAAAGCCTTCCAGGAATTCCGCATGTCTCCGATCACCGTCAATGCCCGCATTTCTCCGCGCGGCGGCCTCGATGTTCTTTCGCGCAGCGAAGTCAGCCGCCTGCGCGACGCATCCAAGGGGGGTCTGCATGAGCTCTTGCGCCGCTGCGCGCTGGCCGTGCTGACTTCCGGCAGCACCAGCGATGACCCGCGCGCCGCGCTGGAGCGCTATCCCGATTTCGAAATCGAGGTGCAGCAGCAGGACCGCGGTGTGCGTCTTGAGCTGCGTCACGCGCCGGCCCAGGCCTTCGTTGACGGCAAAATCATCGCCGGTGTCGCCGAGCTGCTGTTCGCCGTGGTCCGCGACATCGCCTATGTCTCCACGGAGATCAAGGAGTCCGGCGAGTTCGATCTCGAGAACAGCCAGGACATTACCAACGCGGTGTTCGAGATCCTGCGCAATGCGCGCGTCCTGAAGCCGAACGTGGAGCCGAATCTGGTGGTGTGCTGGGGCGGCCATTCGATCGCGCGCCACGAGTACGAGTACACCAAGCACGTCGGCTACGAACTGGGCCTGCGCGACATGGATATCTGCACGGGCTGCGGACCGGGGGCCATGAAGGGCCCGATGAAGGGCGCGGCGGTCGGCCATGCCAAGCAGCGCCGCTACCAGAACCGATACATCGGCATCACCGAGCCCGGCATCATCGCCGCCGAGTCGCCGAACCCGATCGTCAACCATCTGGTGATCATGCCGGACATCGAGAAGCGCCTTGAGGCCTTCGTCCGCGTCGGTCACGGCATCATCGTGTTCCCTGGTGGCGTCGGCACCGCCGAGGAGATCCTCTACCTGCTCGGCATCCTGCTGCATCCGGACAACGCGCACCTGCCGTTCCCGCTGGTGCTCACCGGTCCCAAGGAGTCCGCCGCCTACTTCGAGCAGATCGACCATTTCCTGCGCCTCACCCTGGGCGACGCCGCCGCCGAGCGCTACAAGATCATCGTCGACGACCCGCGTGAAGTCGCGCGCTACATGGAGCGTGGCCTGGCCAAAGTGCGCGAGCACCGCCTCGATACCAAGGACGCGTTCTTCTTCAACTGGGCCCTGAAGATCCAGCCGGAGTTCCAGCACCCGTTCGCGCCGACCCACGAAAACATGGCCAGCCTGAAGCTGCATCGCGACCAGCCGGTGCACGCGCTCGCCGCCGATCTTCGGCGGGCGTTCTCCGGCATCGTTGCCGGCAACGTCAAGGAAGAGGGCATGCGCGCGATCGAGGCCCATGGCCCATACGTGATCGATGGCGAGCCGGAGATCATGCGTGCGTTGGACGCCCTGCTGCGGGCTTTCGTCGAGCAGCGGCGCATGAAGATGAGCGGGGACTACAAGCCCTGCTATCGCGTCGGCTGACGCCGACGCGAAGGGATTCGGGATTGGGGATTCGTCCGACGGGATGTCGGTCGAGTCCAGCCTTGGGGTGACGCTCCACCAGACCGCCCGTAGCGCTTGAAGAATGCCGGGCTCGTGGCTGCTCAGGCCGACGCGTGACGGAGAGGGGCTCCAAGGTCTTGCCGCGCCAGCCGATGCGGCTCTTGCGAATCCTGAATCCCCAATCCCCAATCCCCAATCCCCAATCCCTTCGCGCAGCGATCTCAGTCGCCGCGGATGATTCCCGGCCCCTTGCCCGCCGTCTTTTCGTAGACACCCTTGCCGATCTTGCGGTACTGGGTGAAGCCGGCGTCGCCGATCTTCTTTTCCTTCAGCAGGTGGGCGCCGCCGATGGCCAGCGCGGGCGCACCGATCTGTTGCTGGACGGGCGCGCCGCACTTAGGGCAGTTCTGCAGCGGCGGCTCGGAGAGCTTCTGCAGGACGTCGAAGCCGTTTCGACAGTGCGGACAGCCAGCATCGCCGCTGGCGCGGTATTCGAAGATGGGCATGGCGGTCTCCGCGGGTTCGGTCCGCGGCAGGGTGGGGTGCGCCGATGCGCGAAGCAAGCGGCGGATGTGTCGCGCAAACAAAAAACCCCGCTCGACGGCGGGGTTGCTTGCTTCACGCTGGCGCGGATGGTCGGGGAGACAGGATTTGAACCTGCGACTTCTACGTCCCGAACGTAGCGCTCTACCAGGCTGAGCTACACCCCGATCTGGGCGCCGCGTGAGAGCCGCGCATCATACGGGCCTCACATCGCCTGCGCAAGATGGTCGTGAGGCGCGGGCGCCAAACTGGTAGCCTGTGCTGCCGTTGGCGAGGCCTGTCCAGGCCCGCCGCACCGCCTTTGGAGCCCGCCTTGATCAAGCCCCGCACCGTGCCCGGCGTCTTGGAGCTGCTGCCGCGCGACCAGATCGCCTTCCAGCGTATGCTCGACATCATCCGCGACAACTACGAGCGCTTCGGCTTCCTGCCCGTCGAGACCCCGGTGATGGAGCTGTCCGAAGTGCTGTTGACCAAGTCGGGCGGTGAGACCGAGCGGCAGGTCTACTTCGTGCAGAGCACCGGTGCGCTGGAGAAAGCCGAGGCGGGCCAGCTGCCCGAGCAGGCGCTGCGCTTCGATCTCACCGTGCCACTGGCGCGTTATGTCGCAGAGCACGAGCACGAGCTGCATTTCCCCTTCCGTCGCTATCAGATCCAGCGCGTCTACCGCGGCGAGCGCGCCCAGCGCGGTCGCTTCCGCGAGTTCTACCAGTGCGACATCGACGTGATCGGCAAAGACGCACTGTCGGTCCGTTTCGATGCCGAGCTGCCGGCGGTGATCCACTCCGTCTTCAGCGATCTTGCGATCGGTGCCTTCACCATTCAGATCAACAACCGCAAGCTGATGCGCGGCTTCTTCGAGGGCCTGGGAGTCGCCGATCCCGAGCAGCAGGGCGCGGTGCTGCGCGAGGTCGACAAGCTCGACAAGCGCGGCCCCGACTACGTGCGCGAGACTCTGACCGGCGAGGGCTTCGGTCTCTCCGCGGATGCGGTTGAGAAGATTCTCGACTTCGTTGGCATCCGTTCTGCTGGCCACGCCGATGCTCTGGCTCAGCTCGATCGACTTGGGCAAGGCAGCGAGACGTTCAACCAGGGCATCGCCGAGCTGCGCGAGGTGCTGGGACTGGTGCGCGCCTTCGGCGTTCCCGAGGCCAACTACGCGATCAACCTGTCGATCGCCCGAGGCCTCGACTACTACACCGGCACCGTCTACGAGACCACGCTCAACGACTACCCGCAGATCGGTTCGATCTGCTCGGGCGGACGCTACGAGAACCTCGCCGGCCAGTACACCAAGTCGCATCTGCCGGGCGTTGGCATCTCGATCGGCGCATCCCGCCTCTTCTGGCAGCTGCGCGAGGCCGGGCTGATCGAATCTGCCGAGAGCAGCGTCGAGGTGCTGGTCGCGCAGATGGACGAGTCGCGTCTTTCGGAGTACCTCAAGCTCGCCTCGGAGCTGCGCCGCGCTGGCATCAATGCCGAGGTGCAGCTGGAGTCGCGCAAGGTCGCCAAGCAGTTCCAGTACGCTGATCGCGCGGGTATCCGTTTCGTGCTGCTGCTGGGCGAGGACGAGGCTGCGCGCGGCGTGGTCGCGGTGAAGGACATGCGCAAGCAGGAGCAATTTGAAGTGCCGCGGGAGGATCTGGTGCGCGCGCTTCGGGTGGAGTTGGAGCAGGCGCGCGTCATGGCTGGCCGGGGAAGCCACGGCGGCTGAAACCCTCGCTGAACGGGGGTTGGTCGATGCGTCGGCTTGGCTCAGGGCACGGGGATCAAGTCCCTGCCGGGCCTTGATCCCCGGTCTCGACTCTCGCACCGGACCGGTCGCGTTCGGCCGCCAAAGCGGCGCCAGCTTCGCTTCGCTTGGTTGCACGGGATCAGGCACGGAGTGCTCGATCCGCGGGCGCGCGCCCTCTTGCATGCGCTGACGCCCGGTCTCGTTGTCTCAGGTCCAAAGCTGCTTGAGCAGGTCCACCACTTCGGTCGAAAGCAGCGCCGAGGCGGTGATCGTGGCGAGGCCCAGCACCCAGGCGACGAGCTGCAGAAGGCCATCGCGCTCAACCAGTGCCAAGGCATACAGCACCAGCAGGAGGCCAAAGGGGTAGTTGGTCAGCGGAATGGGCAGCGACAGCAGGATGCCCAGCAGTATCAGCTGGGCGCCGGTGAACACTGTGGCCCAGAGCTGGGTCGCCAGTCCGTTCAGGCGTGGCTTGCAGAGGCGCTCGATTCGCCCGAGTACGCTCCCCATCTTGGCGTTGAAGCCGTCGAGGCGCGCTCGCGGCACGCACTTTTCGCGCCAGCGCTTCGGCAGCCAGGGCTGGCGTCGAGCGAACAGCATCTGCAGCCCGAGGATCGAGACCAAGGGTCCACTGATCGCGCCGACGCCGAAGGGCAGGGGCAGGAATGCCGGCATGATTGCCAGCAGCAGGGCCGCGCCAAACGCGCGCCGCCCGAATGCGGCGAGGATCGCGTCGAGGCTGGGGTCGGTTTCGCCCGCAGCAAGTTCGCGCAGGATCTGGCTGGTGCTGTGAGCGCTGGATGGCTGCATGGGACCTCAAGCTGGCAAGCGTTCACTTTACCGGGCCTGAGAGGGTGTTGACAAATTTTCTATAGTGTCTCACCCGGTTCAATGTAATAGCGCATGAGAACAAAAGGCCGCCCCAGGAAGCTCGACGAATCGCAGGTATCCATCCTCGTTCAGATCGTTGAGGCAGATCCGCTTTCAACGATTTCCGAGGTGGTCGCCGA
>JBKCVA010000111.1:0-12600 GCA_046318115.1 Lysobacterales bacterium
TCGGCATTCGGCTCGTTGCCCTGCATCAGCGCCGCCGCGGCCTTGGCCACGTTGAAACTGCCGATCAGGTTGACCCGCACCGTGGTCTCGAACTGCGACAGCGGCATCGGACCGTCCTTGCCGAGCACGCGGCCGGCGCCCAGGATGCCGGCGCAGTTGATCGCCGCATTCAGGCCGCCCAGCGCCTCGCGCGCCGCCGCCACCTGCGCGCTGATCTCGGCTTCGTTGCTGACATCCGCACGGAAGAAGTGGGCGCCGAGTTCGGCGGCTGCCGCCTGGCCGCGCTCCTCGCTGAGATCGAACAGCGCCAGCTTGGCGCCCTTGCCCGCGAGATGGCGCGCGGCGGCCAGGCCGAGACCACTGGCGCCACCGGTGACGATGGCGCGGACTTCGTTGAGCTGCATGGGGGAATCCTCGGGGGGTTGAAGGCGGCAGATTCTAGGCGGGCGCGGAGCACAGCGGTATGCAGCAGCTTCGGCATGAGCGGCTGCAGTCCTCTCGTCCGCAGCGGGCCATCCGTGGGCCGATGTGCGAACCGCGCGGGATCACAGACGCGCCAACGACAGGTCGAAGCGCCCGGCCGGAATGTCGCTGCTTCCGGTTGCGGCGAACGCCACCACGAGCTGCGCGCGCGCCGCCTCATCCAGCGCGTTGAGCAGGCGGTCGTCTGCATTCAGCGGCTCATCCGCGAAGTACATCTGGGTGGTGAGCTCGCGGTGCTCGGGATGGGACACCTTGAAGTGCACGTGCGGTGGGCGCGACCAGCGGCGTCCTACCGGATAGGCGCCCGGCACGATGGTCCGCACTCGGTAACTGCCGCTGTCGTCCGTCTGTAGCCGCGCGTAGCCCTGGAAGTGCGGGTCCAAGGGCGCAGGATTGCGATCCGCGGCATGCGCGTAGCGGCCGTGGTGGTTGGCCTGCCAGACGTAGACGAGAGCGTTCGGCAGCGGCAGGCCCTCAGCGCTGCGCACGGTTCCGTGGATCTCGACGACGCGTCCGGTGGCGCGCTGCGCGTGGCCCTTGAGAAGTGTCAGGTCGAAATCCGATTCGGACGTGGTGTCGACTGGAAAGAATGGACCCTCGGTCTGCTGGGGCGTCGCTGCCGCCAGCGGCCTCAGGATCGCGAAGCTGGCAAGGGTGAGGCTGCCGACAAGGGCGCGGCGGCGAAGGGGATCGTCGGGCTCGGACATGGGGCATCTCCGGCGGTGCGTGCGAGGTGGGTCGGGCGGCAGGGCTTGAGCGCGACAACTGTAAACCTCTGGCCGGCAGCCGCAGCGAAGCCTCGCGGTGCCGCTCAGCTCTGACGTTCTGTCCCTGTCTGTGAGCGCGGAGAGGTCGAGTGCGCAGATCTGCCCAGTTGTACACGGGCGGTTTGTGCGTTCACACGGACGGCGGCGACGCGCCTCAAGGTTCGGTTGGCGGCAAAGCATCGGGCTGAGCAGCTTGCTGAAAGACTCCCTTCCGGGGAGTCTTTCGAGTCGGCGGTCCGGCGCAGGTGCGTAACGCCTCACGACAAAGCCATCGCTTGCGCGCTTGCTTCGTCGTCCCCGCCATCCCTTGCCGGGCTGGCAGGCTGTTCTTCTACAGCCTGCTGGACGCGATGCCGGCGCCCTTCAGCCGCCCGCGCGCAGATGGCGCGCCTGCCGCTTGGGCGTGGCGCCCGCCTTCTTTGCATCGCGCTGCCGCGGCAGAAGTGCCGGGCTGTCGGCAGGTTCGAAGTCGAAGCGTGAGCGCCCGCCGGCGGCGCGGTAGTCGTCGATGAGGGCGCGGTCGATCGCTTCGGCGGCATGGTCGCCGCGGGTTTGCAGGTGCAGGCGCAGCAGCAGCACAAGCCGCTCGTGCGCGATCGCGTGGGTCTGGCCGATGCGCGCGTACAGCGCATCGCTGAAGGCAAGGAAATTGGCGAAGGGCGACTCGCCCACCAGCAGTGCGAGGGTGCGCGGGAAGCGGCCCGAGTTGGCGACCAGATCCCAGTAGCGGGCGAAGCGCGACAGGCGCTGCAACGTCGCGAAGTCGAGTTCGCGGGTCGAGAGGATGTTGTAGGGCGGGTCGGGGTTGAAGCGCAGGTCGAACCCGGCGGTGTGGCGTGCGATCGGCGCGCCGCGCAGGCGCTTCAGTATTCCGAACTGGATCTCGTGCGGGGCCAGCCGCACCAGCCTGTCGAAACCGGCGGCGAAGCTGTCCATGTCCTCGCCGGGCAGGCCGGCGATCAGGTCGACGTGCAGATGCGCGCGGCTGTGTTCGCGCAGCCAGCGCAGGTTGGCCTCGGCGGCTTCGTCGTTCTGCTTGCGCGACACGCGCGCCTGCACCTCGGGGTTGAAGCTCTGGATGCCGATCTCGAACTGCAGGCTGCCGGGCGGGAAGCGCGCGATGAGCGCCTTGAGGCGCTCGGGCAGGTGGTCGGGGATCAGCTCGAAGTGCACGAACAGCGGGTCGTCCGGTGCGGCTTCGAGCTTGCCGAGGAAGAACTCGAGAATCGCCAGCGAGGTGTCGACCTTGAGGTTGAAGGTGCGGTCGACGAACTTGAACTGGCGCGCGCCGCGGGCGTGCAGGGTTTCCAGCGCGGCGAGGAAGGCGGGCAGCGGAAACGGCCAGGCGGTCTTGTCCAGCGCTGACAGGCAGAACTCGCACTTGAAGGGGCAGCCGCGCGAGGCTTCGACGTAGATGTGCCGGCGCTGCAGGTCCTCGTTGCTGTACTCGGCATAGGGCATCGCCAGCTCGGCCAGCGGCGGCTGCGCGCCGGGGATGAGCTTGGCGGCGGGCGGCGTGCCTGCGAGCAGGGCGCGCGCGAGCTCGGCGAAGCTGACATCGCCCCAGCCGGTGATGACGTGGTCGGCGAGCGCGCAGATGCGCTGTTGATCGGTCTCGTGGCTGACCTCGGGGCCGCCGAGCACGATCTTCAGTTCCGGCGCGACCACGCGCAGCTGGGCGACCACGCGGGTGGTCTCCTCGACGTTCCAGATGTAGACGCCGAGGCCGAGGATGCGCGGCGAGTCGGCCAGCAGCTTCTCGACGATTTCCTCGGTCTTCTGGCCGATCACGAACTCGCGGATCACCGAGTGATCCCGCAGCTCGCCGAGGTTGGCGCGCAGACAGCGCAGGCCCATCGAGGCGTGGGCGTAGCGGGCGTTCAAGGTGGCAAGGACGATGGCAGGCATCCGCACAGGGTACGGGCTGCGGTGGGCTTGGCGGAAATCGGAGGCGTGCCGGTCGACCCCGTGGCTCGACGCCCATGCGCGGAGCGACGTCGGTGGGCGCGCCTGCGTGCCCGACGCTCCGGGTGGGCGATCAGCCCCGGATGCCGTGGCGGGCCAGTGCCCGTCATGAGCACGACACCGCCTTTCCGCTCGGCTCGCGTTGCCGAGCCGAGCCCGCCGATCACCTCAGCGCTTCTGGAACCGGTAGTGCGCCACCAGCCACTCGTTGCCGCCGGCGTAGCCGAACAGCTCGGCGCAGGCCATCCAGAACATGCGCCAGCGCTGCGCCCAGACCTTCGCCTCGGCCTTGCCGTAGACGTCCTCGAACAGACGCAGGATCTCGTCGGCGTGGCGGTCCTGGTTCTCCAGCCAGTGGTTGCTGGTGCGCTCGTAGTGGGTGCCCGACAGGCGCCACTGCTCCTCCAGCCGCAGGTGCTCCTGGAAGTGCAGAAACGTATCGGCTGCAGGCATCAGGCCGCCGGTGAAGAAGTAGCGGCCCATCCAGTTGTCTTCGCCCTCGGTCTCGAAGGGGTACATCAGCTCGCGGTGGCAGAAGATGTGGCAGAACAGCTTGCCGCCCGGGTCCAGCCAGCCGCTGATGCGCTCGAACAGCACGCGGTAATTGCGCACGTGTTCGAACATCTCGACCGAAACCACACGGTCGAAGCGGCGCTCGCCAAGATCCAGCACGTTGACGTCGCGGGTCAGGATCTCGACGTTGTTCAGGCCGCGCTTGGCGCACTGGCCGAGGATGTGTTGGCGCTGGCTGGCCGAGTTCGAGACGCCGAGGATGCGCGCATTCGGAAAGCGCTCGGCCATCCACAGGGTGAGCGAACCCCAGCCGCAGCCGAGTTCGAGGATGCGCATGCCGTCAGCGAGTTCGGCGCGCTCGCCGTACAGCGCCAACATGGCCTCTTCCGCCTCGTCCAGGGTCTCGCGGCCAGTCGGGTAGTAGCAGCTGCTGTACTTGAGACGCTTGCCCAGGCTCAGCTCGAAAAAGCGCGCGGGCACTTCGTAGTGCTGGCGGTTGGCGGCGTCGGTTTCGATCGCCAGCGGACTGGCGCGGAGGCCGTCCAGCAGTTCGCGAAAGCGGGTCCACGCGGCGACAGCGTCGCCATCGTGCTCCTCGCGCAGGCGCTGCGCGCACAGGCGGCGGATGCCGAGTCGGGTCAGGGCATCGGGCACCAGCCCGCGTTCGCACAGGTCGATCAGGCTCATCGGGCATCGGCTCTCGGAGAAAAGAAGAAAGGGCGTCAGGCGCGCGGACGGCGCGGCGGCCAGGGGAAGAACATGCTGACTTCCTGCTGGTAGCGGCGGTAATCCTCGCCGCGCGAGCGCAGGGCCTGCTGTTCTGTATAGGGAATGCCCGTCACCCACAGCAGCGAGACCAGCATCGCGATCGGGCCGATCAGGCTCAGCCACCACAGCGGCGAGCCCCAGGCCAGCAGCACGTAGGCAAACCAGTGCAACCACTCGAAGAAGTAGTTCGGGTGCCGCGACCAGTTCCATAGACCGATGCGGCAGGTCTTGCCGCGATTGCCAGTACAGCTGCGGAACTTCGCAAGTTGCATGTCGGCGAGGCTCTCACCCGCAAGGCTGCCGGCCCAGACCAGCACGCCCAGCACCATCGGCAGGGTCAAGCCGGTGTGCGGATTGGTCGCGACGGCCAGAAAAGGCAGCGAGAACAGCACCACCAGCAGGGCCTGGGCCATGAAGAAGCCGAAGAATTTGCCCTGGTGGCCTTGCCAGTGTTCGCGCAGGGCGGCGTAGCGGCCGTCCTCGGCCTCGTGCAGCACTCGCGCCAGAAGATGCAACGCCAGCCGGACGCCCCAGATGCCCCCGAGCATCGCGATCAGCAGTCGCGGCAGGCCCGCGCCCGGCCCGAAGCTGCCGTAGAGGAGGGCGGCCACGGCGAGCAGGGCGGCCCAGGCAACATCGACATAGCCGGCATTCCGGGTGCGGATCTGCAGCAGCCACACGCCAGTCATGCCAAGCACTGCAAGGCCTGCGGTGGCGACCAGAAGGATTTGCGGGTCCAGTAGGGCCATCTCAGGCGGCTCCCGGCGCGTGTTTGAGGCGCTCGGCCAGGGCCAGCAGCAGCGGAGTGATCAGTGCCCAGACCAGGCCAATCACGCCCAGACCCAACAGGGTGCTGCCGTTGAGATCGACCGCATTCCACACGTGCGCTGCGACCCAGTAGGCGAGCGGACCGCCAATCAGGCCAAGCAACACCGCCAGCACCGGGCGCCGCTTCAGCGAGTCCATCGAGTGGTTGAGGGTCAAGGCGAACGCCACCCACAGGGCGATGATCCAGATCGGCGCGGCGAAGTCCCAAGGCACCGGCGTGCTGAAGGTGAGCAAGCCGGAGAGCACCAGGGCGCTGTCAATCGCGAAGCCCGCCGCGGCCGCGATCGCCATCAGCTTGAGATCCGCGCGAGGCGCCGACGACAGCGGCACCTGCCAGGCGGCAAACAGCGCAACAGCCAAGGGCCCTGCCCACCACAGTCCCTGCGCTGCGCCGCCGACGGTGACCATCCAGACCAGCTGAAAGCAGACGATGTTGGCCAGCAGTCTCATGCGTGCACTTGGGGCGCTTGAGCGCCGTGCAGGTCGGGCAGGTATTCGGCGCGCTGGCAGCGCGGCGCGGTGAGCAGCAGCTGGACGTCGCCGATCGAGCGCTCGATGAAGCCGCCCTCGCAGTAGCAGAGGTAGAACTCCCACATGCGGATGAAGCGCTCGGGATAGCCCAGGGCGCGCACTTCATCGAGCCGGGCCAGGAAACGCTGTCGCCAGTGGCGTAGGGTCAGCGCATAGCTCGGGCCGATGTCCTCAAGGTTGTAGAGCTTGAGGTCGGTGGAGCGCGCGATCGCGCCCTGCATGGCGTGGATCGAGGGGATGAAGCTGCCCGGGAAGATGAAGCGCTTGATGAAGTCGACGGCTCTCAGCGCGACCTCGTAGCGGTGGTCCTCGATGGTGATGGCCTGGATCAGGGCCATGCCGTCGTCCTTCAGCAGGCTGCGCACCTTGGCGAAGTAGGTGTCGAGGTACTGGTGGCCGATGGCCTCGATCATCTCGATCGAGACCAGCTTGTCGTAGGTGCCGGAGAGGTCGCGGTAGTCCGACAGCAGCACGCTGATACGGTCCGACAGGCCAGCCTCTTCGATGCGCGCCAGCGCCAGCTCGCGCTGCTCCTTGGACAGCGTGGTGGTGGTGACATGCACGCCGTAGTGGCGGGCGGCATGAATCGCGAAGCCGCCCCAGCCGGTGCCGATTTCGACCACGCGCTCGCCCGGCTTGAGGTCGAGCTTCTGGCAGATGCGGTCGAGCTTGCGGGTGGAGGCCACCTCCAGCGGCTCGGAGGGGTCGTCGAACACCGCCGCGCTGTACATGAGGTTGTCGCAGAGGAAGAGCTTGAAAAGCTCGTTGCCGAGGTCGTAGTGGGCGGCGATGTTGCGGCGGCTGCCCGCGCGCGTATTCCGCTGCAGACTGTGCCAGGCCTTCAGCGCCCAGCCGCCAAGGCGGGCGAGGCCGCCTTCCATCGCATCGAGGAGGTCGCGGTTGATGACGAGGATGCGCACCAGCGTGACCAGGTCGCTGCACTGCCAGTGACCGTCCATGTAGGACTCGCCGGCGCCCACGGAGCCTTGGGCTGCGGCCATGCGGTAGAAGGCCGGGTCGAAGATGCGGATGCGACAGCGCAGGGTCTCGCGGCCTTCAACGGCAGTGCCTAGCTTGACCTGCCCTTCGGCGTCTTCCACCACCAGCTCGCACTCGCGCAGGCCCGCCAATCGAGCCAGCAGCTGCGCGCGCAGTCGCCGGTCCAGGCCCTTCAGCGCCGCCATCGGCAGTGACTCAAGCTGGCTCGACAAGGGCTCGCCGGAGTAGAGCGTGTCGGCTTCGGTGCGGGAATTCATGCGTGCGCTCGGCGGGTGCTGCGGAAGTAGGAGACAGCCTGCACGCCGCGGCGTGGACTGCGCGTCATCACGAATGTGTTTTGTTGGGGTGATCGTAGACCGGATTGCGTTTCAGCCACAGCCTCAGGGCCTGCCAGTGAATGGCGAAGACCACCTTGGCGGTCATCCATGGATGGCGCAGCAGGCAGCCGGCCAAGGTCGCCGCCGACAGTGGGCGCCTTTGCAGGGTGAGGGTGGCGTCAAAGTCGCGGCCATCCGTCCGTTCGATGTTCATGTGCACGAACAGGCGCTCGTCCGGCGCGTTGAAGCGCCAATCGTAGCCGCGGTCCATCGGCATGAAGGGCGAAACGTGGAAGCGCTTGTCGAAGCGCCAGCGCCACGGTTCCGAGGCCACCGCAGCCTCGCTGCTTCCGCGGGCACCCGCTTCGGCCCCGTCGATCGGCAGCACGTAGCTGTGCCGCTCCTTCCAGGGCGTGTTGGTGATCTCGGCGACGATGCCGTCCAGCGTCTCGCCGTCCTCCCGGAAGCAGTAGTAGAAGCTGACCGGGTTGAAGCTGTAGCCGAAGTAGCGCAGATGGGTCAGCAGGCGGATCGGGCCTTCGGGACGCCGGCCGGCGAGTTCGGAATAGCGACGGCGCACGGCTTCGTCGAGCGGCATCGACGGATCGCCGAGGTAGTCCTCGCGATGGAAAGCGGCCACATTGCGCCGACCGACCGACCACAGCCAGCGCCCGGCGAACACGCGATCCAGCTCGCCGAGGTCGAGGTAGAGCATGAACAGCGGATAGCGGAAGGCGTGGGGATGCGGCGCATGCCGCCGGTGCTGCACCTGGCCGACGTAGACCGCGCTTGCCAGCGCCGCGCGGTCGGCAGGGAGCTTCATTGCGGCCAGCGCACGCCCAGCGCACGCACCACGTCGATCGCCGAGCGGATGCCGTCCTCGTGGAAGCCCCAGCCCCAGTAGGCGCCGGCGTACCAGATGCGGTCGACGCCGTTGATCTCGCTGCGGCGCGCCTGCGCGGCGACGCTGGCGTGGGTGTACTCGGGGTGGGCGTAGCGCATGCGCGCGATGATCTTGGCCGGGTCAATCGCGGCCGTGCGGTTCAGCGTGACCACGAAGGGTTCGCGCGATGTCAGGCCCTGCAGCAGGTTCATGCAGTAGCTGACCGTGCAGTCGGCGCTGGGCTCGGCCGGGATGTGTGCGTTCCAGGCCGCCCAGGCGCGCGGGTTCTTCGGCAGCAGACGCGCATCGGTGTGCAGCACGGTCTCGTTGGGCTGGTAGCGGATCGCGCCCAGCACCTCGCGTTCGCGCTCGCTGGGGGCTTCCAGAAGCCTGAGCGCCTGGTCGCTGTGGCAGGCCAGCACGGCCTGGTCGAAGGTCTCGGCGTAGTGCGGCGTGGTGATCTCGACGCCGCTCTCGACCCGGCGCACCGACTGCACCGCTGACGACAGCCGCGCTTCGACGCGCCAGCGGCTTTCGAGCGCGCGGATGTAGGCGCTGGAGCCGCCCTTGACCACCCGCCAGGTCGGGCGCGCGCCCGCGCTCAGCATGTGGTGGTTGGCCATGAACTGGGCGAGGTAGCGCGCCGGGAACTGCAGCACGCGGTCCGACGGCGAACTCCACAGGGCCGAGGTCATCGGGATCAGGTGCTCGTCGATGAACATCGGCGAATAGCGGTGCTCGCGCAGGTAGTCGCCCAGCGCCGGGCCCTGTGCATCGCCTTCGAGCAGGGCCGGGGCCTCGCGGTAGAAGCGCAGGATGTCGGCCACCATGCGATAGAAGCGCGGCCGCAGCAGATTGCGACGCTGGCAGAACAGCCCGTTCAAGGTGCCGGCGTTGTATTCGAGCCCCGTGCGCTCGCTGTGCACCGAGAAGCTCATCGTGGTCGCTTGGGTTTCGACCCCGAGCTCGCGGAACATCGCGGTGAGCAGCGGATAGTTCTCGGGGTTGTGGACGATGAAGCCCGAGTCGACCTGGAAGCTGCGGCCCTCGCGCTGCACGGCGTGCGTGTGCGTGTGGCCGCCCAGGCGCGAATCCGCCTCGAACAGCACCACCGAATGCTCGCGCGCGAGCTGCCAGGCTGTCGCCATGCCGGCGATGCCGGATCCCACCACTGCGATGCGCATGTCAGTCCTTGCCGCGCTTCAGGCCCGCAGGTACGGGCTTCAGATCCCAGACCAGGCCCATCCACTTCATCAGCTTGAGGCCGTAGTAGGTGAGGTCGAGCTCCCACCAGCGGAATCCCTGGCGCGCTGAACCGGGAAAGTGGTGGTGGTTGTTGTGCCAACCCTCGCCGAAGGTCAGCAGGGCCAGCCACCAGTTGTTGCGGCTGTTGTCGCGAGTCTCGAAGCGACGGCTGCCGATCTGATGGGCCAGCGAGTTGATGGTCACGGTGGCGTGGAACAGCACCACGGTCGACACGAAGAAGCCCCAGATCAGCAGCTGCGGACCACTGGTCTCAAGTCCCGGCGCGGCGGTCTCAAGCCAGCCCCCAAGCAGGAACAGAACGGTTGCGAGCGCCACCGGGATCAGCACGTCGAAGCGGTCGATCAGGCGCAGTTCCGGGTACTTGACGAGGTCGCCGATCGCGTTGCTGTCAGTGGCGAAGGCGCCGCGCGTGAGGAACCAGCCCATGTGCGAGCGGAAGAACCCGTGCTGCACCGGGGAGTGCAGGTCGCCGGGTTGATCGGAGTGGCGATGGTGGTGGCGGTGATGCGCGGCCCACCACAGCGGCCCGCGCTGCACGCTCATGGCGCCGATCACGGCGAACACGAACTGCATCGGTCGCGAGGTTTTGAAGGCCTTGTGCGAGAAGTAGCGGTGGTAGAAGCCGGTGATCGCGAACATGCGCAGTGCGTAGAGGGCGGCAGCGACCGCCACCGCAAACCAGGACACGCCAACCCAGATCACCCCGAAGCAGGCCAGATGCAGTCCGATGAAGGGCAGCACGCGAAGCCAGTCGATGCGGTCGGGATCGCCGGCAGCGGCCGGCTGCACGCTGCTGTCGAACCAGCGGACGAGAGCAGCGATCGGAGCGGGCAGGGTGCGCGACTGAGGCGCCGGATCGGGCGTGGGCATTTCGGACATGGGCGCGATTGTGAGGGTGATCGGTGATTTCGCAGTGAATCGCGACGCGATTGCATCTGGCTGGGGCACACTTGCGGCCCCTGACCTGCTGCTCTACGCGTCCGACGCCTGCGCTGGATGCAAACGCTCTGACACTGCGCGATGTCTGTCCAGCCCCCCCGAACCCCTCGCTACGGCCTGGCCCGCGTGCTGTCGAAGCGCGGCCTGTGCTCGCGCGCCGAGGCTGAGCGCTGGGTGCGCGCCGGCCGCGTCACCGTGCGCGGGCGTGTGGTGACCGATCCGGAGTCGCCGACCGCGCTCGACGAGCCGCGCATCGTCGTCGACGGCGGCGAGGCGCAGGCGGCCGAGCGGGTCTATCTGGCTTTGAACAAGCCGCGCGGCCTGGTCACGACCGCGCGCGACGAGCGCGGCCGCGACACCGTCTACCGCTGCTTCGATGGCCTGGACCTGCCTTGGGTGGCGCCGGCCGGTCGCCTGGACCAGGCCAGCGAGGGCCTCTTGGTGCTCAGCAATGACCCCGCCTTCAACGCCGCGCTGACCGAGCCGCGGACAACCCTGCACAAAACGTATCGGGTGCAGGTTGAGGGCCAGCCGGACGCGGAGATGCTGGCGCGGCTGTGCTCTGGCATCGACGACGCCGGCGAACGTCTGTCAGCGGTGTCGATCGAACTGATGCGTCAGGGACCGCGCAACGCCTGGCTCGAGCTGGTCCTCGACGAGGGTCGCAACCGCCACATCCGCCGCCTGCTGGCAGCCGGAGGCCTGCCGGTGCTGCGGCTGATGCGGGTGGCGATCGGCCCGCTCGCGCTGGGTGAACTGGCCAAGGGCGCCGTACGGCTGCTCGAGGACGAGGAAGTCGATGCCCTGCGGCGCGCAGCGGGGACGGCTTGAGCGTGCAGCCCGTGCAGACGCCGTTCCGCGAGGCGCTGATCGTCTGGTGGCGCATCGGTTGGCTGAGCTTCGGCGGGCCCGCCGGGCAGATCGCCTTGATGCATCGCCTGCTGGTCGAAGAGAAGCGCTGGATCGACGAGTCGCGTTTCCTGCACGCGCTGAACTACTGCATGTTGCTGCCCGGCCCCGAGGCCCAGCAGCTTGCGACCTACGTCGGCTGGCTGCTGCACGGCGTGCGCGGCGGAGTGGTGGCGGGTGTGCTGTTCATTCTTCCTGGCGCGCTGGCGATGCTCGCGCTGTCCTTCATCTACGTGCTGCTCGGCGATGTCGCGCTGGTCGAAGGCCTGTTCTTCGGCCTGAAGGCGGCGGTGCTGGCCCTGGTGCTGCAGGCCTTGATCCGATTGACCCGGCGCACCCTGCGCGCGGCCCTGCCGGTCGCGGTTGCGTTCGCCGCCTTCATCGCCCTGTTCGTGTTCGATGCCCCGTTTCCGCTGGTGGTGCTGGGCGCCGCGGCGCTGGGCCTGCTCAGCGCCGCGCACTGGCGCCCGGTCGTCCCTGGCGATGATGCGCGGGCCCTGCGCGACCCACAGCACCCCGGCACCCTGCGCGCCGCCGCGCTGTGCGCACTGCTTTGGATGCTGACGGTCGGCGGCCTGCTGTGGGCGCTGGGCGGCGAGCACGTGTTCAGCCGCATGGCCCTGTTCTTCTCGCAGACTGCCGTGGTCAGCTTCGGCGGCGCCTACGCGGTGCTGGCCTATGTCGCCCAGCAGGGGGTCGACGTCCATGGCTGGCTGCAGCCGGGCGAGATGGTTGACGGGCTTGGCCTTGCCGAAACCACGCCCGGCCCGCTGATCCTGGTGACCCAGTTCGTCGGATTTCTTGCCGCCTTTCGCGAAGCCACGGGCCTGCCGCCGCTGCTGGCCGCCACCCTGGGCGCCCTGCTCACCACCTGGGTGACCTTTCTGCCCTGCTTTGTCTGGATCTTTGCCGGTGCGCCCTACATCGAACGACTACGCGGGCGGCCGCGGCTCGCCGCCGCGCTGGCGGCGATCACCGCCGCGGTGGTCGGTGTGATCGCCAAGCTGGCCCTGTGGTTTGCGTTCAACACCCTGTTCGCCGAGCGTGCCCGCGTCGAGGCCGGACCGGTCGATCTGCTGCTGCCCGTGATGGACAGCCTGAAGCCGCTGGCGCTGGGATTGGCCCTGCTCGCGATCCTGCTGGTGCTCGTCGCCAAGCGCGGGGTGTTCGCCGTGCTCGGCATCTGCGCCGCGCTGGGCATCGCCCTGCAGCTCGCCGGTCTGAACTGAGGTCGGCAGCGGCATACTGCGCGCCCATGCTCGCCGATCGCTCCCTCCCGGGTTTCCTGCGTCTGCTCACCGATCTGCGCTGGCTGGCGGTGGCCGGCCAGCCGCTGGCCATCGTGGTCGCGATCAGCGGCATGGACATGCCCTTTGCGCCGCCGCCGCTGTGGGCCGGCGTGGCGGTGCTGATCCTGTTCAACAGCTGGGCG
>JBKCVA010000112.1:0-3512 GCA_046318115.1 Lysobacterales bacterium
CCAGCACTGCTGCACCGGCCGCCAGCGAAGCCCCGGCGGCGCCGGCAGCCCAGGCGCAGCAGATCACCGGCGCCGGCTCGACCTTCGTATTCCCCGTGCTGTCGCGCTGGTCGGCTGAGCACAACCGTCTGACCGGCGCGCAGGTCAACTACCAGTCGATCGGCTCGGGCGGCGGCATCGCCCAGGTCAAGGCCGGCACGGTGGACTTCGGCGCCAGCGACAAGCCGCTGGCCACCGCCGAACTCACCGAGTCGAACCTCGTGCAGTTCCCGATCGTGGTCGGCGGCGTGGTGCCGGTGGTCAACCTCGAGGGCGTGCAGCCGGGCCAGATCAAGTTCACCGGCGCCCTGCTGGCCGACATCTACCTCGGCACCCTGACCCGCTGGAACGATCCGCGCATCGCCGAGATCAACCCGGAGCTGACCCTGCCGGACGCGGAGATCCAGGTCGTGTACCGCAGCGACGGTTCGGGCACCACCTACAACTTCAGCAGCTTCCTCAACAAGGTCAGCCCGGACTGGGCCGCCAAGGTGGGTGAAGGCACCGCCCTGTCCTGGCCGAAGGGCGTCGGCGGCCGCGGCAACGAGGGCGTTGCTGCCTTCATCCAGCAGCTGCCGAACTCGATCGGCTACGTCGAGCTGAGCTATGCCCTGCAGACCGGTGGCGTGTACGGCAGCGTGCAGAACGCCGCCGGCCAGTTCGTCCAGCCGAACGCCGAGAGCTTCCAGGCCGCCGCCGCCAGCGCCGACTGGGCCAACGCCCAGGACTTCAATCTGGTGATCACCAACGCGCCGGGCGAGGCCGCCTGGCCGATCGCCGCCTCGGTGTTCGTGCTGATGCCGAAGAACGCCAAGCCGGAAGCGCGCAAGGGCGTGCTCGACTTCTTCGGCTGGGTGCTGGACAACGGTCAGCCGATGGCCACCGAGCTGGACTACGTGCCGCTGCCGCAGCCGCTGGCCGAGCAGGTCAAGGCCTATTGGAAGGCGCAGTTCCCGGCCAGCGAAGGCCCGGCCAACCAAGGCTGATCCCGGCCACCTGAGCCTCTCTCATGCAAACCCCACTGGCTTCTTCCGCCGGGCACGTTGCCGAGCAACGCGCCCGGGCGGACGCGCGCTACGACCGCCTGTTCCGCTGGACCGTGGCGGCCGCCGGCGGCTTCGTGCTGCTGGCGCTCGTCGGCATCGCCGCCTCGATGCTCTGGGGCGGCATGAGCGCCCTGCAGGCCTTCGGGCCGGGCTTTTTCACCTCAACCGAGTGGAACCCCGTCGAGCGCCAGTTTGGCGCCGGCGTGGCGATCTACGGAACGCTGGTCACCTCGGGCATCGCGATCCTGATCGCGGTGCCCGTCAGCTTTGGCATCGCCCTCTTCCTGACCGAGGTCGCGCCCGCCTGGCTGCGCGCGCCGGTGTCGTCCGCGATCGAACTGCTGGCCGGCATCCCCTCGATCATCTACGGCATGTGGGGCCTGTTCGTGCTGGTGCCGGTCATGGCCAAGTACGTCAACCCCTGGCTCGATGCCACGCTGGGTGAAGTGCCGCTGATCGGACACCTGTTCTCCGGCCCGCCGCTGGGCTTGGGCACGCTGACCGCCGGTCTGGTGCTGGCGATCATGATCATTCCCTTCATCAGTTCGGTGATGCGCGAGGTCTTCCTGACCGTGCCGACCCGGCTCAAGGAATCGGCCTATGCCTTGGGCTCGACGACCTGGGAAGTGGCCTGGCATATCGTGCTGCCGTATACACGCTCGGCGGTGATCGGCGGCATCTTCCTCGGCCTGGGCCGCGCCTTGGGCGAGACCATGGCGGTGACCTTTGTGCTGGGCAACGCCAACCGCATCAGCGCCAGCCTGCTGGAGCCCGGCAACTCGATCACGGCCACGGTGGCCAACGAATTCGCCGAGGCGCGCGACCCGCTGCATCTGGGTTCGCTGCTGATGCTGGGCTTCACCCTGTTCGTGATCACCTTCATCGTGCTCAGCATCGCCAAGCTCATGCTGCTCAGCCTGAAGCGCCGGGAGGGCCAGTGATGTCCAACGCTCTCTACCTGCGCCGTCGACTGCGCAACACCGCAGCCCTGATCCTCGCCGGCGCGGCCACCCTGTTCGGGCTGTTCTTCCTGGTCTGGATCCTGTGGACCACGCTCGGCCGCGGTATCGCCGCGCTCGATCTGAACCTGTTCACCCAGATGACCCCGCCGCCGGGCCAGGACGGTGGCATGGCCAACGCCCTGTTCGGCAGTGTGGTGATGAGCCTGCTGGCGATCCTGATCGGCGCGCCGGTCGGCATCGCCGCCGGCACCTTTCTGGCCGAGTACGTCAACCGGCGCGTGCTGGGCGAAGTGATCCGCTTCGTCAACGACATCCTGCTGTCGGCGCCCTCGATCGTGATCGGCCTGTTCGTCTACGCCCTGGTCGTGCAGCACACGCGCTTCTCGGCTCTGGCGGGCGCACTGGCGCTGGCCTTCATCGTGCTGCCAGTGGTGGTACGCACCACCGACGAAATGCTGCGCCTGGTGCCCTCGCAGATGCGCGAGGCCGCGCTGAGCCTCGGCATTCCGCAGTGGAAGGTCACCGTGCACGTGCTCTACCGCGCCGCCGCGCCGGGCATTCTCACCGGCGTGCTGCTGGCGCTGGCGCGCATCTCGGGCGAGACCGCACCGCTGCTGTTCACCGCGTTCTCCAACCAGTACTGGAGCACCGACCTGACCGGCGCGATGGCGAATGTGCCGGTGGTGGTGTTCCAGTTCGCGATGAGCCCCTTCCCCGCCTGGCAGGCGCTGGCTTGGTCCGGTGCGCTGGTCATCACCCTGTTCGTGCTGCTGCTGAGTCTGGCGGCGCGCACCTTCCTGCTCCGCAAGTCCCAAGGCCATGACTGACAGCCCCGCAGCGGCACCCGCGCTGAAGATGAACGTGCGCGGCCTGAACTTCCACTACAACGGCTACCACGCGCTGCGCGACATCCACCTGCCCATCCCCGAGCGGCAGGTGACGGCGCTGATCGGACCGTCGGGCTGCGGCAAGTCGACACTCTTGCGCTGCCTGAACCGCATCTACTCGCTGTATCCGGGGCTGGTGGCGAGCGGCGAGGTGAGCCTCGACGGCGAAAACATCCTCGACCCCAAGTACCCGTTGAACCGCCTGCGCAGCAAGGTCGGCATGGTGTTCCAGAAGCCGGTGCCATTCCCGATGTCGATCTATGACAACATTTCCTACGGCATCAGCCATTATGAAAAACTGTCAAAAGCGGAAATGGATGCCCGCGTCGAAAGCGCCCTTCGTGAAGGCGCGCTGTGGGATGAGGTCAAAGACAAGCTTAAGCAGAGCGCGCTCGGCCTTTCGGGCGGGCAACAACAGCGCCTATGCATCGCACGCGCCGTGGCGTTGAAGCCGGAGGTCATCCTGTTCGACGAGCCGACCTCGGCCCTCGACCCGATCGCAACCGGCAAAATCGAGCAGCTGATTTCCGAACTCAAGCAGCAATTCACCATCCTGATCGTGACGCACAACATGCAGC
>JBKCVA010000113.1:0-3249 GCA_046318115.1 Lysobacterales bacterium
TGTGTCCGCGCGCATCGCTGGCGATCTGGCCGCGGGCGATACGCCGCAGCGGCTCGTAGACCAGGGGCATCAGGGCGTCGAACGCCGCGCGATCGCCTTCGCTGGCCTGCTGCAGCAGTCGGGTGATGTGCTGTGACACGACCTTTGAGCAAGCATCGGGCCGGAATGGCCCACGCCCGAGTCTAGCGTGGTCGGCACAAGGCGCGGACCGGCGACCCTCCGCGCACGGCCGCCCTGCCCCCACCCGGCCTGTGGCGCTGCCCTCGATCCGCTTCGGCGACGGGCGCTCTCGGCAAAGCGCGGCACATGAATTCAAGGGCGTCTGGTGGACCGAACGACCGCAGGATTCGCGCGGCGCGCTGCCGCCACGGGCGGCCGGCAGCGGCCGCAGTCGGCGGAGGGGTCTCGCATGCTCTCACTGCAGTCTCGCGCGGCCCGGACCGGGGCATCGCATGGGCCTTCGGCTGGACAGCCGCGAAGGCTCAGGCTCGATCGAAAGCCGCACCGATGTCCTGGCCTGCGTCCTTGAACTCCGGAACCGCCAGCCCATGCCGGGAGAGCACACTTTGCGCGGACTCGCGCAGCATCGCCGCGTCGGTCGTCCGCCCCAGCCGCTGCAACACGTCGGCCTGCAGCAGCTGCAGTCGCGCGCGCCGAGGACTGTCCTCCCCAAGCCGCGCAGCGAGTTCGGCGTCCAACGCCCGCAGCCGCTCAGCGGCTGGCTGCACGGCCCCCTCGCGCACCTGCAGCCCGGCCTCGCACTCCGCCAGCAGCAAACGCTCATCCACCTCCAGGCGCGTCGGATCCAGCTCGCTGCGCGCCCTCGCGAAGGCCTCAGCGGCGGCGGCATGCAGGCCCGCGCCGAGTCGCAGGCAGCCAAGCTGCGCTGCCGCGGCGGCGCGCACGCTGCGCGCCGGGAAGATGTCACCGGGCACGGCCAACGCCCCCTGCAGCAGGGCCTCGGCCTCTTCGACCGCGTCGGTCTGACGCAGCAGGCCCGCGAGCTCGATGCGGACGCGAGCCTGTCGCACCGAACTCGCATCGACCGGCTCGGCCTGGTTCCAGCGGCGGTAGAAATCGATCGCGCCTTCGATGTCGCCCAGCTCGGCCTCGGCCCGATGCAGCGGCTCGCGCGCGAGGAAATCCAGCGGATGGCCGGGCGGATATTCCTCGCCGCGCAGCTCAACGCCGTGGCGGGCCACATCGCGGGCCTTCTCGAAGTGCCCCAGCCGCAGCCAGGAGCGCGCGAGGTTGCCGAGGCGGCCGGCATTGATCGAGCCGCTGGTGGTGCGGGCCAACTCGATGGCCTCCTCCTGCGCGCGAATGGCGTCGAGCAGGAAACCGGCGCGGCTGTCGATGGTGCCCTTGAGGTCGAGCACCCGCACCAGCTTCGGGCTGCGCGGTCCGAAGGCCGTCCGCGACTCGGCGAGCGTGCGCGCCATCAATGCGCGGGCCTCGTCGAGCCGGCCGGCGCCGCGCAGCAGCACGCTGCGGTCCAGCAGGGCGCCGACGCGCTGGTCGGCGCTCAGCGCGCTCTCGCTGTCGAGCAGACGCATGAGTTCGTCCGAGTGCGCCAGCGCTTCGTCGATGCGCTGCTGGTAGTAGATCGGCATCACCAGCTGCTGGGCGATGTCGAAGCGCTCGCTTGCGCTGGCGGCGCTGCTCGCCGCAAGCGACTCGCGCAGCAGGGCCTCGGCCTCGGCGTAGTCGCGGGCGTCGGCAGCCAGCGCCGCCAAGCGCACGGCGGCCTGGATCGACAGCGGCTCGCGAGCGCTGGCCGGGCCCAGCCGATCGCGTGCAGCCTGCGCACGCTCCCTCGCCTCGTCGCGCAGGTCCAGCAGGTGCAGGACGCGAGCGAGGCCCAGCGAGAGCGCGGGGTCGAGCTCGCTGCCCAGGGCGTCGGAGACGGTCAGACGATGCGCGGCTTCGGCAGCAATCTCGCGACGGCTCAGGACGAAGTTGCCGCTGGCGTCGGACTGGTTGGCGGCGAAAATGCCGAGCAGGAACTCCTGCACCGCCTCGGCCCGCGCGCGCTCGGCCTCGGCAACCCGCGCGCGGTCCAGCGCGATCCAGGTGCCAAGGCTCATCGACAGCACCGCAGCCCCGGCGAGGCTGGCGGCGAGCCAGTGGCGGGCAAGGAAGCGCCGGCTGCGGTACAGCCAGCCGACCCCGCGCGCACGCACGGGTCGACCGGAGAGCCAGCGATCGAGCTCCTCCATCAAGGCCTCGACCGAGGGATAGCGTGCCTCGACACGCGGCGCCAGCGCGCGCAGGACGATGGCATCGAGATCGCCGCGCATCGCACGCGACTCGGGCAGTGCGGCGGCGAGCGCCGCAGGCCGTGCGGCGCGCGAGGGCGGCGTGTCGGTCACCCGGTCTTGGCGCTCGCCGCGCGGCGGCTGGCCGGTCAGCAGGACGTGCAGCAGGGCGCCCAGCCCGAACACGTCGTCGGCGGTCGAGGCCGGCAGACCCTCGAACTGCTGCGGCGAAGCGAATTGCGGCGAGAGCGCGCGGTGCTGGGTGCGGGTCGCCTCGCCCGCGCTGCCGTCGGTCAGACGCGCGATGCCGAAGTCGAGCAGGCGCACGTGGCCGTCCCGATCGATCAGCACATTGGAAGGCTTGATGTCGCGGTGGACCACGAGGTTGCGATGGGCAAAGGCCACCGCCGCGGCGACATCGAGCAGCACCCGCACGCGCCCCCGCGCGTCGAGATGACGCGCGTTGCACCAGTCGTCGATACGCTCGCCTTCGACCAGGCGCATGGCCAGCCAGGGCGTGCCGTCGGGCTCGACGCCGGCGTCCAGCAGGGTGGCGATGTGCGGATGCTCCAGCCGGGCGAGAATCGCCTGCTCCTGCACAAAACGCTGGCGCAGCTCGGGGGAGAGCAGCCCGCGGCGCAGGCACTTCAGCGCGACCTCGCGGCGCTGGCCCGCGATCTCGCGGCTCGCCCGCCAGACCACGGCCATGCCGCCCTCGCCGAGCAAGGACTCCAGGCGGTAGCCGCCAACCTCGCGGTCCACCACGCGGGTCTCGTCGACATCGGCGATCAGTCGTGCGGCCAGGGCCTCCAGCGGGCCCGACTCGGCCTCGGCCTGGGTGATCAGCGTGCGCAGACGCGCCTGCAGCTCAGGCTCGGGACAGACGGAAGGCAGCCAGGCTTCGCGCTCCACGGGCGACAGGTCGAGCGCGGCATCGAGCAGGGCTTCGAGGCGCTTCCAGGTGGCGAGGTCGGGGCTCTGCATGGCTAAG
>JBKCVA010000114.1:0-6427 GCA_046318115.1 Lysobacterales bacterium
TCATCGCCCGCACGGATGCTCGCCGCGTCCGAGCGGAGATCACTTCGCGAGTTCGCGGTCAGTCGGCTCCATGCAGGCAACGTGGTTGTGCGCGCGCTCAGTAGCGGCCGCTTCGTGGTGACTTCCCGACCCGACTGCAGCGCGCCCGAATTGAAGCGCGACGAGGGCTGACTGCCTTGATCGAGACCGAAGCCGACACCCGCGCCAACCGCATCGACCCCGCACTACGCGAAGCGGGCTGGGGCGTGGTCGAAGGCGCGCATGTCCATCGCGAGCTGATCTGTCCGGGCCGTATCCTGAGCGGCGGCCAGCGCGGCAGCGCACTGTCGGCCGACTACGTGCTGAGCTACCGCGGGCGCAAGCTGGCGGTGATCGAGGCCAAGCGTGCGGGCATCAGCCATACGGACGGGGTCGGTCAGGCCAAGGACTATGCGACGCGCCTGCAGGCGCGCTTTGCCTATGCCACCAACGGCGTCGGCTGGTACGGCGTCGACATGCACACCGGCGCGGAGGGCGACATCGCCCTTCCTTTTCCCTCGCCGCAGCAGCTCTGGCTGCGCTGCTTCCCGGAGGGCAACGACTGGCGCGAGCGCTTCGGCGCGGTGCCCTTCGAGACCGGCGGCGGCAAGTGGCAGCCGCGCTACTACCAGCACAACGCGATCACCGCCGTGCTGGAGGCGATCGCCCAGCAGCGCGAGCGCATCCTGCTGACGCTGGCCACCGGCACCGGCAAGACCTCAATCGCTTTCCAGATCGTGTGGAAGCTGTTCCACGCCCGCTGGAACCTGAGCCGTGACCCGGTGCGCCGCCCGCGCGTGCTGTTTCTGGCCGACCGCAACATCCTGGCCGACCAGGCCTTCAATGCCTTCAGCGCATTCCCGCCGGATGCGCTGTGCCGGATCCGCCCGGATGAGATCCGCCGCCGCGGTGCGCCGCCGCGCAATGCCAGCGTGTTCTTCACCATCTTCCAGACCTTCATGACCGGCGGCGCTGAGGCCGAGGCAGAGGGCGATGCGGGCGCGCCGCAGTTCACCTTCGAGGGCTACGAGCCGGACTTCTTCGACTTCATCGTGATCGACGAGTGCCACCGCGGCGGCGCCCGCGACGAGAGCACCTGGCGCGGCATCCTCGACTACTTCAAGCCGGCCATGCAGCTGGGCCTGACCGCCACGCCGAAGCGCGACGTCAATGCCGACACCTATGCCTACTTCGGCGAGCCGGTCTACACCTATGCGCTGAAGGAAGGCATCGGCGATGGCTTTCTCACGCCCTTCAAAGTGCGACAGATGGTGTCGACGCTGGACGAGTACCGCTATGCCGAAGGCGACCAGGTGCTGGCGGGCGAGATCGACCGCGACCGCACCTACACCGAGGCCGACTTCAACACCTGGCTGGTGATCGACCAGCGCGAGCAGAGCCGGGTGCAGGAGTTCATGGACCAGATCGACCAGCGGCAGAAGACGCTGGTGTTCTGCGCCACCCAGGAGCATGCGGCGCAGATCCGCAACTTCATCAACCAGATCAAGGACAACCCCGACCCGCACTACTGCGAGCGCGTCACCGCCAACGACGGCGAGCTGGGCGAGCGCCATCTGCGCGAGTTCCAGGACAACGAGAAGACCCTGCCGACCATCCTCACCACATCGCAGAAGCTGTCCACCGGCGTGGATGCGCTGAACATCCGCAATATCGTGCTGCTGCGGCCGGTGCGCTCGATTATCGAGTTCAAGCAGATCATCGGCCGCGGCACCCGCACCTTCGACGGCAAGGACTACTTCACGATCTACGACTTCGTGAAGGCCTACGCGCACTTCAATGACCCCGAATGGGACGGCGAACCGCTGCCGCCTGACCCGCCGAAAGGGCCACGCCCACCCAAGGATGACGCTGACCCACTGGAACCTCCCGAGCCGCGTGGCGGTGGGATCGGCGAGCCGCCATCACCCGAGCGCGTGGTGGTGCGTCTGTCCGATGGTCGAGAGCGCAGCATCCGCTACCTCGGCGCGACGACCTACTGGCACGAGGGCCGCCAGATCAGCGCGCACGAGTTCATGGCCCAGCTGTTCGGCGACCTTGGCACGCTGGTGGCGGACGAGGACGAGCTGCGCGCAATCTGGAGCGACCCGGACCGGCGCGAGAGCTTCCTGCGCCGCCTCACCGACATGGGCTACGACGGCGAGCGGCTGGAAGACATGCGCCGCCTGATCGACGCGCCCAACAGCGACATCTTCGACGTGCTGGCGTATGTGCGCTTCACGCTCGAACCCCTAGCCCGCTCGCAGCGCGTGCGTACCGCTGTTGCGAATGGCATGCAGGGTTACGAGCGCGAGATGCGGGGGTTCCTGGAGTTCGTGCTCGGCAACTACGAGCGCAACGGCATTCATGAGCTTGCCAGCAGCCGCATCGGCGACTTCCTGCGCATCCGCTACGGCGGCGTCAACGATGCCAAGCGTGCCTTGGGCAATGTGGACGAGATCCGCCGCGCGTTTGTCGATATCCAGGGCCATCTGTTCCGTTGATGACGCAGGCCAAAGCCAACAGGAGCTGCCGGATACAGCCTGCGACACACGTCGATGGGGCGGAGCCGCGGCTGGACCGGCTCACTGCCGACTGGATCGACACCTGCGACTGCCCGAGCTACCGGCACGTGCGCCTGGGCCTGCGCGCCGAAGGCTCTGCTGAGGCCCTGGCCGCCGTGCAGGACTTCCTGCGCGGCAGCTGGTTCTGCGACCCCAGCCTGCCCTTCGCGCAGCGGGCGCTGGCACTGATGGACGGCGACGGCATGAACCTGCGCGAGGAAGGGCAAGCGATTCGCAGCGGCGATCGGCTGCTGCTGTGGTCGGGCATGAGCTACTTCGAGCGCGGTGTCCCCGAGGCCGACGTGGATTTCGCCGAGTTCTGCGAAGTGCTGCGGCCTTTCTTGCAGGTGATCCAGATGCAGGATCGGGTGACGTTCCACGGCGCCCGATTGGCGCGCGCAGCCTGGCGTGCGGGCTCAGCGATCGAGCTGCTGCGCTTCGAGCGCGACACTCCGCCTGAGGGCATTCGTCGCAGCGCCGACCTCCGCTTTCACTCCGCGCGAATGCAGCACGGCTTCTCGCTGTATGGGCTTGAGCTGCAGGGCGAGCATCACGCGCGGGCGCTGGACGTGATCAAGGCCGCCAGCGAGTACAACTGGGAGGATTTCTCCCAGGCGATGCTCGACGAGGACAGGCCGATCTGGTGGTCGTCCAAGGCCTGCATCGTGCGCGAGGGCGGCTGGGTGTTGATTGGCGCGGGTCGCGACAAGGCCATCGCGATCGAGGCGGCGGCTGCGCGCAGGCTGATGCTGGCGCTCACGCGCATCGAAGCCCTGAGCAAGGCCTGCCGCCCATGCAAGGGCGTGCTGCAGATCGTGGACGGCAAGAAGCCGAGGCTGGCGCGGGCCTAGGTACGTGTTTCGAGCGGGCAGCCCACGCGCGCCTGCACCACGGCGGTCCGTTGTACTGCAGCCGCCAAAGCGCCATCGCGGCGACACCGAACCTGCGAGAATCACGACCTTTGCGAACACCTGCTGCAGCTGCCGGAGGTGGGGCCCCCACCACGTGGCCGGCGCCAACGACTTCACTGTGCAGGTGGCGATGTGCGATTCCGATCACTTGCGCGATTTCGCGCTCGACGCCTGCATGGGCCGACCCGAGGTCGCCCACATTGAAGCCTCGCTGATCTTCGAGTTCCGCCACAGCCCAGTGATGCCGATCCATGTCGAACAGCGCGAGGACTGAGCCGGTGCTGCGCTTGCCCAAGCCCGCGCTGCTGCGCGCGCGCTCCGCCCTGCCCGACGCGATCACCGCCGGCGTCTTTCTCGCACTGTGGGTCTCGCCCTTCGCCTTCGGCGCCGCCGGCGTGCGCAGCGCCATGCTGCTGATGCTGGTCGAGTTCGTGCTGATCCACGCCACCGCGATGATGGGCGCGACGGTCGAGGCGCGCTCGGGGCGAGTGGCCAAGGTCCGCGTGCTGCTCGGCTTCGGCCTGCTCTACGCGCTGTTCATCGGTGCCTTCGCCTTCGCCTTTCGCGAGTGGTGGCCGGTGTACGCGTTCGGCTGGCTGTTGCTGGCGAAGCTGGTTCGCCTGTTCGGCACGGCTGATAGCGATGACGCGCGCTGGCAGCGCCATTCCGACTGGGCCCTGACCTGCATGCTCTACCTCGGCGGCGCATTCGCCACCCTGTTCCTGCCGCTGCCGCGGCTTGGCATCACCCACGAGATCCAGCCGCAGCTCGGCATCGAAGGTGGCGGCGAATGGGTGCAGAACTCGCACATCGTGATCGCTTTTGGCGCGCTGTACTTCTCCGCGCTGGCCTGGGCGCGCTGGCGCGATTTCCGCTTTCCGCGATCGCATCTGCCGAACCTCAGGAAGCCGCCGAGCCGCTGAGGAGCGTCCGCAGACTTCTGCCTCGTGCAAGAGGGTGCGGCCAGCCGGTCGGCCGCGCGCTTCATCGCATCCACCTTCCGGATGCGGAGCCGCCCACACAGGCCTCCACTGCCAAGCCTGACCCGGCGCAAAGATGGCCGCGTGAGCCGGGCTTCGCCCAGCAGACCGCAGCCGTCCGGCCGCGCCGCGCTGTCGGTCCCATTTCGTCCACAAGCTCGGATCTCCTGCCGCCTCACCTTCCTGCTGTCGCGTGCTGTGATGCGCGGGCCGCACGAACATCGCTCCGCGGCTTGGCACTGCTGTACCCAAGCCAGGGCAAGGCGCGTGCTGCGAAATCCAGCGAGCGAAAGTGCGCAGCCTTGGACCTGATCGAGGCCCCATCTCAGCCGCCCCCCTCTTCCAACGGAGCACGCATGGACAGCATCAACCCGCAGGTCACCGATGCCGTAACCCCGGCCAACACCAAAACCTTGGGGGAATCCCCGGCCTCAGCCATCAGCCAGCTCTACGAAGCCTTGGCCTACAGCATGGGAATCGCCTTTCAGAACGCGGTGTCTGCCCAGCAGCAGATGAACGCGATTTCCCAGGCCGCCACCAATCAGGGCGTCGTGCTCCTCTTCAGCTCGGACACGCTCACCTCCGCGCTGTCCGACCCGAGCCTCGTCGCCGCGATCGGACGCCAGCACAGCGAGGTGCAGGCCACCCTGCAAGCCGAGGCAAGTGGGCTGAACGAGCAGATCATCCAGTCCGTGATCTTCAGCAATGCCGCCACACTGGACAATGCCGATGCCTTCGCCCACGCCCTGCGCGTCAGCGCCGGCGCTGCGGTGGCCGCGCTAGGCGCACTCAACCGGACCACCCTGGAATCGCAGAGCGCGCTGCTGAAGAACGCCGCCCGCGCCGCCTGCATCGCCTGCATGCTGCGCGCCCCTGACAAGGCGGCGGAGTACGCGCAGGTATTGGCAAGCATCGAGGCGCTGGCCTGAGCGACAGCGGCTTGGCGTTCGGCGCAGGTGCTGCGTGAGCATGACGCCTTCGGTCGCTTTGGCCGTATCCGATTCGAGCTGCGCTTAACTCACAGTTCGATCGATCGCGACTGAGCGTGGTGAGATCGCCGGGCTCGGATCCTCCCCTTCCCCCGTGTGGGGCGAGGCGGCTCGCTTTCAGGCCCCGGGTGCGAGCTTGAGGCCCATGCGCCCGAGCGAAGCGAAGGTGGGGCCGGAGGAGAGCGGTGGATCTCGCCGCAAGGCCTCCCCCCTCTCCCCAAGCCGACTTCGCTTCGCTCGGGCTCAAGGGTGCGGCGGGTACGACCGACAGCCGACGCCTTGTTTACGCTTTCCACAAGGAGAGAGGGACGCAAAGCGGCGCTTCACTTCGGGCGCATCCCGCGCGGGGTCGCTCACGTCCCCCGCGGCTTCGCCCGATGCGTGGCCTGTGCGGTCCAGGGGTCGTCGGGCCAGGGGTGTTCGGGATAGCGGCCCTTCAGCTCTTTCTTGACCTCGGCATAGGTGCACTCCCAGAAGCCGCGCAGGTCCTGGGTCACCTGGATGGGGCGGCCGCCGGGGCTGGGCTTTGCGAGGCGGCAGAATTGAACGAATGCGCGGAGGTGGAGCGGCGGCGGTTTCGGGTGGAGGTTTCTGCTGAGAGGATGTGAAAGAACCATCCGCCTACTGCGGCCGTCTCCGGCCGCCCGTGGCGGCAGCGCGCCACGCGAATTCCACGGTCGTTTGGCTCGCCAACCTCCCTTGAATTCGCGCACCGGCCTTTCCCACGAACGCCCACAGACGCCCTCGCTACGGCGTCTGGGTTTTCTCACACGCTCTGAGAGGGTGTCTACATAATTAGCTACACTTGCGGCACCGTCCGTGAAGTGGCGACACATGAGCGCAGCAGGCCGTCCCCGCAAGCTGGACCAGACCCATCTGACCGTTTTGAAGGAGATCGTCGAGGACGATTGCCTTTCGACCGTCTCCGAGGTTGCAACCGAATTTGCGCGGCGCACAGGGCTTGAGGT
>JBKCVA010000115.1:0-5061 GCA_046318115.1 Lysobacterales bacterium
ACGCCGGCATCGGCGAGGGTCTTCATCAGGGCTTGGGCGCCGTTCGGCATCGGGGACTCCGGGGTGAGGCAGGTAGGCAGGCGAGGTGTGCGGAAACGGACGCGCGGGCGCGCCGGGCGTCATGCCCGGCGCCCGTCTCGCGGTCGCTATCCGGGCTCGAGATGCTGCGGCCCGATATTGGCGATACGGGTCACGCCTGCGAGCGCCATGGTGGTGCGCAGCTCGTTCTGCCAGGTTTCGATCAGCGCACGCACGCCGGCCTCGCCAGCGCTGGCCAGCGCCCACACCCAAGGCCGACCAATCAGCACGCCCTCGGCGCCTCGCGCCAGTGCGCGGAACACATCGACACCGTTGCGGATGCCGCCATCGACCAGCAGGGAACAGCGCCGATCGACCCGCGAGGCGATCGCCGGCAGCACGCGCGCGGTCGACGGCGCACCGTCCA
This sequence comes from Lysobacterales bacterium, assembly GCA_046318115.1. Taxonomy (GTDB): domain Bacteria; phylum Pseudomonadota; class Gammaproteobacteria; order Xanthomonadales; family Xanthomonadaceae; genus Aquimonas. Next base: position 446 of record JBKCVA010000115.1, read on the forward strand.
GCTGGCGACCGCCGTGGTTGGAGACGATCAGCGCGTCGGCGCCGCTGTCGATCGCCGGTGCGATGTCGTCGGCGTCCAGCAGGCCCTTGAGCGCCAGCCGGCCCGGCCAGCGCGCGCGCAGCCAGGCGATGTCCTTCCAGGTGACCGTGGGATCGAACTGCGCGTCGACCCAATGGCGGAAGGTTTCGAAATCGTTCGCGGCCGGCACGTGCGCGCCGAGGCTGCCGAAGCTGTGCGGCTTGCCGCCGATGCCAACGGCGCGCAGCCACTGCGGCCGCGACAGCAGCTGCGCCAGCTTGATCAGCTTCGGCCGCAGGCCGGGCCGGCCGATGCCGTGGCGCGGGTCGCGATGGCGCGGGCCGAGCACCGGCAGATCGATGGTGAACACCAGCGTTCGACAGCCCTGGGCCCAGACCTGATCGAGCAGGGCGGCGACCAGCCCGCGGTCGCGCAGCATGTAGAGCTGGAACCAGGGCGGCACGCCGCTCGCGGCAAGCACTTCCTCGTAGCTGCAGATGCCCACGGTCGACAGGGTGAAGGGCACCTGCAGGGAGCGCGCAGCGCGCGCCGCCTGGGCTTCGCCGCGGCGCGCCATCATGCCGGCGAAGCCCACCGGTGCCAGCGCCAGCGGCAGGGCGCAGGCCTCGCCCAGCAGCGGGCTGGCGGTGTCGACGCCCTCGACGTCGACCAGCACCCGCTGGCGCAGGCGCAGGCGCGCCCAGTCCTCGGCATTGGCGGCGAGGGTCTGCTCCGCGCCGGCACCGCCATCGAGATAGTCGAACAGGAAGCGCGGCAGCCGTGATCGCGCGCGCTCGCGGTAGTCGCCTGCAGTGACGGGATAGCTGCCGAACATGCGTATCAGCCTCCGCTGAGATGTCGTGCCGCCGCGCGGGCGGTGAGGATGCAGCCCGGCAGGAAGGTCCCCTCCAGCGAGCGCTTGCCGTTGGCCCCACCGCCGCCGAAGCCCGCCGCCTCGCCGACGCAGTACAGGCCCGGAATCGGCGCCTCGTCGGCACCGAGCACGCGCGACTGCAGATCGGTGCGCAGGCCGCCCAGGCTCTTGCGGGTGATGAGCTGCAGGCGGATCGCGATCCACGGCCCGGCGCCGGGCTTCGACAGCGGCGCCGGCGCACAGGTGCGCAGGCGGTCGGGTCGCCACTGCCGGGCCTGCTGGATACGCCGCACCTGTTCATCGTCCGTCGGGTTGCGGCCCGACGCGAAGTTGGCGTCAAAGGCGGCGACCGTGGCCTTCAGGCGCTCGCCGTCGATGTCGTGCGAGCAGGTCAGGGCGTTCATCCTCGCGGCGATGCCTTCCAGCGAATCATCGACCAGGAAGTCCTCGCTCTCGCGTTGCATCTGCTCCACCAGACGCACATTCCCGAACAGGGTGTCGATCAGGAAGCGAACGAACTGGCGATCGCGGATGCGTGGGTTGTGCTCGGCCCCGGAGATCGCGAACTCCTTGAGTGCGATGCGGCGGTTCAGCAGCTGCCAGGTCCAGGGCTTGGCCTGCTCGGCCACGCGCTGGCAGAGCCAGTGGGTGTCGAAACCGGTGACCAGCGGCTCCGGGCCGATGCGCTCGCCGCGGTGGTCCAGCCACAGCGCCGACTTGCAGGGAATGATCGACAGCCCATGGCCTTCGAACTGCGGGAACGGATGGGCGATGCCACCGGCGTAGTTCCACATCTCGCCGGCATGGACGATCTGGCCACCCAGCCGCTCGGCGACTTCGGCATGCAGGCGTCCATCCGCGAAGGGATGCGCGCCATTGAGCATCGTCGCTGGCCGAGGTCGGCCCTTCGGCCAATGCGCGCGGCAGGCTTCGTGGCTGCCGTTGATGCCACCCATCGCCAGCACAACGGCGTCGGCCCCGAGTCGAACCTCCACGCCGCGGGCTTCATCGAGCGCAAGCGCGCCCTTGACGCGGCCGTTCTGCGACTCCAGCGCGGTGACGCGGTGCCGATGCATGAGGCGCAGGCGGCCGCCGCTGTCCGCGCGTTGCAGCGCCGCGTGCAGACACAGCACCAGCTGCCGCGCCGTGCCCCAGAGCATGTGGTAGCGCGGCACCGAATTGCCCTCGCCCTGGCGGCCGCGCTCCACCCAGTTCACCGCCGGCAGAAAGCGCAGGCCCTCGCTTACCAGCCAGTCGTAGACCTCGGCCCGCGAGCGCTCGACGTAGTGCTCGGCCCACGCGCGCGACCTGCCGTCCGCCGGGTCCAGCTCGCCGAAGCTCAGCCAGTCGCGCAGCGCGATCTCAGGCGTGTCGCGAACCTTCATGCGCGCCTGCAGCGGCGTACCCACCAGGGCCATGCCGCCAAAGGCCCACCGGGCGAGGCCACCGAAGCGCTCACGCGTGTCACGGTCGACGATCGTCACCGACTGGCCGGCGCGCAGGCATTCCAGCGCCGTGACCATGCCGGCCAGCCCGCCGCCGATCACCAGTACGTCCGAATCGACGCTCGTCGCCATGTGCCCTCCCCCGTCGAGCTGAGGAACATACGCGATGGTGCGGACTGCGCCTGCTGCACTGCGGCAGGCCGCACCAGGCATGGCGCGGGTCGAAACCTCAGCCGGCCAGCTGGCGGTTCAGAAACGCGCGAGCGAAGCGCAGGTCGCGATCGATCGTGGCCGGACTGACCGCCAGCACCTCCGCGATCTCCTCACGCTGCATGCCGCCGAAGTAGCTCATCTCGACGACCCGGGCGGTGCGGGCATCGGTGTCGGCGAGCTGCTGCAGGGCCTGATCCAGCGCCAGCAGATCGACTTCGACGCTGTCGCCGGCAGCTTCGAACTCGGCGGCCCGAAGCGTCACGAGCGCCGCACCGCCGCCGCGCTTGGCGGCGACCCGCGCACGCGCGTGAACCACGAGAACGGCACGCATCTGCAGGGCAGCGACGGCGAGGAAATGGCTGCGGTTCTGCCAGTCCGGGCTGTTTCCGAGCAGACGCAGAACAGCCTCGTGTACCAGCGCAGTGGGCTCCAGCGTCGGCGTGCGGTCGAGGCTGCCGACACGGCCGGCCGCCATGCGCTTCAGCAGGCCGTAGACCTCGGGCAGCAGCTGGTCCAGCGCGGCGCGGTCGCCGCCGCGCCAGGCCTGCAGCAGGCCGGTGAGATCGCTGTCCGACACCGGCTCAGACCTCGCTGCGTCCTTCGCCGTGCGCGGCGGGGTCTGCGTGGCCGTGCTCGGGATGTGGCGGCAGCAGGCCGCCGCGCGCGACCACCACCGAGCCGACCAGATCGCCGCCGACGTTGACCGTGGTACGGCACATGTCGAGGAAGCGGTCGACGCCGAGGATCAGGCCGATGCCCTCGGGCGGGATGCCGAACATGGCCAGGATCATCGCGATCACCGGCAGCGATCCGCCGGGCACGCCGGCCGCACCGATCGCACCGAAGATGCACAGCACGAGGATGCTCATCTGCTGGGCGAAGCTGAGCTCGATGCCAAAGAACTGGGCAAGGAAAAGCACGGTGATGCCTTCGAAGAGCGCCGTGCCGTTCATGTTGGCAGTGGCGCCAAGGGTGCAGACGAAGCGTGCGACCGGCCGCGGCACGCCCAAGCGCTGCTCAGCGCACTCCAGCGTGGTGGGCAGGGTGGCGCTGGATGAGCTGGTCGAGAACGCGGTCAGCAGCGCTGGCTGCGCACCCTTGAAGAACTTCAGCGGCGACATCCCGCCAAACACACGCACCAGGATCGGGAACACCACGAAGAAGTGGATGCCGAGCGCCAAGACGACGGTGCCCACGAAACGCGCCAGCTGCACCAGCACATCGAAGCCCAGCTTGGCGGTGATGCCGAACAGCAGGCAGGCCACCGCGTAGGGCGCGAGCTGGATGATCCAGCCGATCAGCTTGAGGCAGATGTCGTACACGCCCTGCACCGCGCCGACGAAACTGCGGGTGCCTGCGCTGGCGACCACCGTGGCACCGATGCCGAACATGAGCGCGAAGAACATCACCCCGATCAGGTCGCCGTTGACCGCGGCGGCGATCGGATTGCGCGGCACGATGTTGATCAGCAGATCGATGCCCGAGACTGCGCCGCTCTTGCTTGCGATCTCGGTGACGCGCTCGCTGGAGCCGGCAATCAGTTCGTCAGCCAGCTCCGGCGGCAGGCCCTGGCCGGGCTGCACCAGATTGACGATCACCAGACCGATGCTGACTGCAACAGCGGTAACCACAAGGATGTACAGGAGGGTGCGCCCACCGATCCGCCCCAGCGAGCGCGGATCGCCGATCTCCACCACACCCAGCACCAGCGCCGAGAACACCAGCGGCACGACCAGCATGAACAGCAGGCGCAGGAAAATCTGGCCGACCGGGTCGGTGACGTAGCGGATCAGGCCGGCGAGCCAGTCGGCATCCGCGGCGTAGAGGTTGGCCAGCACGCCCGCGGTGATGCCCACCGCGAAGCCGATGGCCATCTGGGTGTGCAGCGAGAGCCCGCGGGCGCTGTTCATGGCTCAGGTCTCCGGCTGTTCGCGGTAGTTGCGCAGCTCTCCGGCCTTGAGCCGCGCCCAGTAGGCGTTCAACTCGCGCTTGACCACCGGCATCAGCAGGTAGACGCCGATCAGGTTGGGAATGGCCATGATGAACAGCAGGGCATCGGCGATGTC
>JBKCVA010000116.1:0-24476 GCA_046318115.1 Lysobacterales bacterium
GCGTTGTTCGGGCGTTCTTGTGCAGGCGGATATTCATGCAATGCTCGGCGTGGAGAGGTCGGACAGAAGGCCAACCAGAACCTTGCGGCCGATCAGCAGTGCTGACCGATTATGCAGGATGTATTCGTCCGGGACCCTACAGTTAGACGAAAGCTCGAAGAGCGCGTGAAAGTCGGGCTGTATGCCGTGAAACGGAAGGCCAAAACCAGGCCTCCGGCGACCCGAGCTCTGGGCTTGTTGGGAACCACTTCAACGCACGCTTCTGGGAATTGGCGCTAATCGTGGACGCGACCGTACTTGTGCCCCGAGCAAGAAGTTGGATCCACACCAATCCCCAACCCGAGAGCGCATGCCGGAATGAGCCAGCAGGAAAACCCGGCCCCTTCAGATCAATGCGGCGCTCCTGAACTTCCCCAAGCATGTCTGGGTAGCGCAGGCCAAGATGAATGAGTGGGCCTCTCACACCAGAGCGCGCTTCCTCACAGTAAGAAAGCAACTCGTCCATGGTCGTGAACCGTCTGAGCTTCTCACCAATTGATGAATAGGCCTCCACGATCTCGGGTTCAGGGAACGCGAAGATCGCTTCACACACTTTGCGAATCGCGCCTTCTGGGACTGCAGAATAGGTAGGCATCTTTCGTCTACTCAATGTGGACGTCAAAGTGACGTCCAATCTGTCTTATAACTCGGGCCCCAACCCGCACGAACCCAAAAATCACCAGCAGTTTCAGCGCACTTCGTCCGGCCAGCGGAACAATCTGCGGCCGGAAATGGCGGAAATGGGGTCGGGTTCACTATCTATTGCGGAGAAAGTGAACCTGACCCCGTTATTAAACCCGAAAGCATCCGCGCAGCGATGTTCAAGCCGGCTCCGTACATGCAGGTGAGGCCGAGACCTATACCCATTAGAACAAGCAGAATCGTTGCCGTGAGGGAAATCCAACGTGGAGTCATGAAATGCGCCGCTCTAGCATTCGACCAAAAAAGAGGGGTTGTCCTCTGTTGGAGAAAGTGAACCTGACCCCGTTATTGCCTGCCTCCTGGGCTGCTTGAGTGCTCATAGGTAACCTGATGATTTGAGTGAAGATGGCAGCGCGAACGTGGTCGGGCTCGTTCGCTATCGCGAAAAAGGTGAACCTGACCCCCTTAGTTGATCGGAACGTGGTCGACCGGAACCTAGCCAGGTTCACTTTCCATTACGGAGAAAGTGAACCTGACCCCATTATTCATCGCCTTCTTCGGGAGAAGCGATGAGTACCATCATGGCCCCAATCAGCAGCGTGAACCCGCCGAGAAGTAGTCGAGCGCCGAGACTCAAGTCCTCATCGGCTTCCTGATTCTGTCCACCGTTCATTGTTGGCCCAATGATTGAAAGGGGAGAGGCGGGGAATGGTAATGCTCATCAGCGATTGTAGAGGAAATGAATCGAACTCCGTATTCGCCGTTGCCAGCGCAAGGCATTAGCAAGTGAACGCGAGCGCCTAATCTGAGCCTGAGATCTGAATACTGGGTCACAAATCGTCCTGTCAGATTCGACAGGTTGTGAGATTGCGCCCCCCTCAGTACGCTGCACCACAGGTCAGCCTGGTGCGATGGCGATCCTCCGTTGACGACGGGCGTGTTTAATCGCCCAGGGCTCTGCTGCTCTCAGTTTTCATGGTGTTGCGCGGCCCGGCAGACATGTGTCCATGGCGGGCTTGGAAGGGCGCCCATTCAAGTCATTCTCCAAAGCCCAAGTTCTAGGAGTTTCTGAGTTTCTGGGTCTCGGGGTTGGCGTTGGGCAACCGGACTCGACAGATAGCAAGACATCCTTGACTTAAACAGCCTAGTCCACAGCCCTTTGGTCTGAAGCGACGCCAGAGGCCGTAATTGATGCGTCAGCAGCAACTGTACGTCCACCACCCGAGATGCCCATGACCAATCAAACACAGACTACCTACAGCGGTGACTTGTCGAGCTGGATGTCGGGCTTGGACGATGCGTTGACGATGGCCCAGCTGTCGGTGCCGGGCACGCACGACTCGGGGACGAAGAAGATATCTGCCGGTCCATCCCACACGCAGAATTTTGGCATTGCCCAGCAGCTTGCAGACGGCATTCGATTCCTCGATATACGGCTCGCCAAGAGCTCGCCAAAAACGCCCGATGATCCACTCCAGGTTAATCACGGCAGCGTCTCCTGTGACATCACTTTTGGCGATGTTCTGAACCACTGCAGCGTCTTTCTCGCTGCAAATCCGCGCGAAGTTGTTTTCATGCTGGTCAACGATGCCTACGGCGATGCAACGGATCCCACGGTGTACGACGGATTCCAGGCCTACCTGGGCAACCCTGCCTATCAGAATCTATTCTGCGTGAGCGCGACGCCGGCCCGGCTCGCGTTGTCGCAGCTGCGCGGAAAGGTGGTGTTGCTCCGTCGCTTCTTCGCGCCGGACGGCGTTGAGCTGGGATTGAATCTCCAGGAGCAGGGGAAGAATTTCGCTGGGGTCGGTTGGCCCAATAAGTACAGCTATACCTTTGATACCACCACCCCCGACGGCCAGACAACGCTGCATATCGAAGACCAATACAAAACGCACGATACCAGCCAGAAAATGCAGGCGGTTTCCGCTGCGCTGGACAAAGCGGCGGCCACTCCGGCGGATGGCACGCTGTACATCACCTTCAACAGCATCGCTTTCGCTTCGGGGCACACGCCCTACCAGTACGCGTGGTCCGTCCAGGGTGCGATGAACCCATCCCTCGAAGCCTATTTCTCCAACAAGTTCGCGAATTCGACGAGCCCGGCGCGTCTGGGGTTCGTCGTGCTCGACTTCTACAACAACGAAACCGGCCACCTGGACAACCGCAATGTGCAGACGGTGATCGGCACCAATTTCGGATAACGCTCGGGCGCGTCAATGGCGCATCGGGGCATCTCGTGGAGCCACTACAGAGGGTGTTACTGACATGACGACCATGCACGACAACGACTTCACGTTCAACTTCCCCGGCTTGACGCACGTGGGCTTTGTGGAGCGCGACCACTCCATCAGCAGCGGCCAGCCCTATGGCGGCGTCAGCATCAAGAACAGCAAGACCGTGACGGTCAAAGCCGGGCGGCACAAAACGTCAGAGGTGGCGCACTGGTTCAAGCAAGCGGTGCAAGGCGGTGGCGGCATCGCCCTGACCTACTCCGACACCTCGCCTGAGGAGCTGAACTTCGCTGTGCGCGGCACGCTGACCCTGGTCATCAACAACGTGACCTACACCGCCGAAAACTTCGTGCTGGCGCAAGGCAGCACCCCGACCGGCGGCAATAACTGGTGGCTGGGTTCGGCACAGATGTCCGCCATCACCCACAGCAATGTCACCCTCGACTATGCGACCGCCATCGTGGAAGCGACCCTGGGCTATGTGGTCGACATCGTGACCGAAGACCCGATTGGCGCCGTTGAAGACAGCGCAAAGCTGATCGTTGCGGCGCTGCAAAAGCACAAGGTCGGCTCAGGCCAGGTGCCCTTTACCCTCAGCACGGCGAACAACGCCGTCGAACTGCTCCTGTTCCAAGTGTCGGAGAACCACGACACCGATGGCTCGATACTCACCGGTACCTACACCGCTCCGTAATCCGCTGTTCACTTGGGCCGCGGGGCGAAGAGTAGGCCAATCGAGTAAATACGCACAGGTCGCTTCATCGTGATGAAGCGGCCTGTTCTTTTTGCTCGGGACTGGGTCCGAAGCGGGGTCCGCACACTTTCCATTACGGAGAAAGTGGACCTGACCCCGTTATTTGTTAGCCTCGTTTGCCTCTAGATCGTTCGCAATCGCTGTAGAAGCTTTCAATGAGACCTACGGTCTCGCCTTGGAACCTCAGTGTCCAACCCAACATCTGAGCGACGCCGGCATCTAGCAAGGAAATCCCTTGGGATGAGCGAAAAATCATGTAATCGCCAATGGCTGTTTTCCCTTCTTCTACTGTGTAATTGAGTTTGCCTACGAGTTCCTGCTTCAGTGAAGTCAGATCCCCCGTTCCTTTGTGGATTGAAACGGTGCCATTCTCCGGCGCATTGTAGAAATAGAAGTGCGATACGGTTGAATCTTGGCCTAGGCTGAGCGCATAACCCTCAGGAAGTGAAAACTGGCACTCCTGAATGTCTATCATCAGGCTTGCCGAGGCATTCGTACAGAAAGCGAGCGTCAGAATGAGCACGTTGGCCCAACGCTGAGTGGATGTTCCAATTCTTGCGTGCACAAATAGCTCTCTCAAAAAGAAGGTGCGCGAGGGGTTGGACTAGAGTGCGAGCCAAGATGTGGCAAAGCAAGACTCGACCCCGGTTTTGCACTATCTATTGCGGAGAAAGTGAACCTGACCCCGTTGTTACCGATTCAGTTCGGATCGAACTGCTGGTCATCCTCACGCCAAGGGCACTCATGATCGTCCACCGCGACGGACCACTGAAGTCCGCCGTGCTCCCGCCTCAAGCTCGAAAGGAGGCTGCACCCAGCTACTATCGCGACCCAAGCCTTCTTCATGTTGCCGGGGAGCTTTGTTGAACCGGAGTGGAGATATCCATTTTGTACAGCTTCTGGTGGGTACCAGAAAAGCGGTTCGTTCGGTTTGCCATCGAATTCCCTGCTCCACGCGATAGCAATCTCTTTCATCATGGCGCTTTCAGTTAGATCGCATTCGTGGATAAAAGAGTAGTAGAGAGATATCGACATGAGCTGTAGTTGGCTGCTGAGCTGGCTGAGGGCGGGAATTGGGTCGGGTTCACTAGCTGGTGCGGAGAACATGAAGCGGACTCCTTATCCGCTATCCGCCGCGGAGTCTGCATGCGGAGTCCATACACAGGAGTTGTTAGGCAAGTTCGCCGGCCCGCGGAAAATCTATCGTTAGGTAAATGCGCTGCAAGAATAGCTGCTCGGCCAAGTCGATCCGAACCGCAAATCCCTCCGGGTCAGCAACTGCTGAAAGCTTGACGAACACATCTGGGTCGAGAGCAAGAAGCGCTCGCCGCTTTTCCGCGAACCAGCTGACAATTTGTTGAAGCGGTGACGTGGGCGGCTCCGCAGTCACCACCCAGTCACGCATCCAGATCGATTGTCGCCGGATGAGGCCATCCGGGCGCGCCGTACCCAAGGCATGATTCTTAAGGCGACTCTCGCCGAGTACGACCTCCAGAGCGGCAAGATGCGCATTGGGAGACTTGACGATCAATGTGGCCCGCATTTTGGCTCACCTAAACTTGAGTCAAGCAGCGCCGCGAAGCGCAGCCGGCTTTGATGATCGAAAAGATCTGGGGTCAGAAAAATCCGAGTACAGCTCCTGTCTTGCCACAACATTCTCCTGACCATCGGCGCGCGAGCCGTCTGATCGGAACGGGGTCGATCGGAATTGAGCCACGTGCACTTTCCATTACGGAAAAAGTGAACCTGACCCCGTTATTTCATACCGCTCTGACTTTCCATAGAACTTGGCAATCACTACCTCGCCAAGAGCACCATGCAACTTGGGGAACACCTCAACGCGATCCAGTACCGCCGACCATGGCCCGCGCACGTGGATGAAGATGTTGAACTTTCCTTCGCCGATGTCGTGACCGTCGACGTAACCGTCACTGCACTGCGAGAACGCCTGAAATAGTGACGCCTCTATGCGGAAGAGGCGATCAATGTCGCTTGTCGAATCTGCCCTGAGTTGTACGATCACCTTGTCCATGCAAAGAGCGCTCTAACGCTGGAGCTAAGCGGCCACATCAATCGTGAAGCGATTGATTGGTCCGCTTGAGCGAGTTGTTAGGCGCAGCCACTCGAAGCGGATGCGCCGGGTTGTCGCGAATGAATGACTCTATCTCGGCAAGACGCTCCGGGAGCGGCGGGCCGTCGGCACTCCTGTAGCTATAGAAGCGGAAGCCGACGGAGTAAAGGGCCTCGACCTTGGCCCACTGCTCAGAATCGCGCGAAGGAGGCGCCTTGAACGAACGACCCATCTCGAAGATCGTTCCGCCACAGTTTGGGCAAGACGCCGAAATTGCTGGACGCGGCGACACCTTGAAGCTCTTACGGCATTGAAAGCACGCGTGAGCGATCAGGTAGCTTCGAGCGGGATTGCCGGGATTTTGCATCTGCGCCTAACTCAATGTAGACGTCAAAGTGACGCCTAATCCGTCGTACAACTCGGGCCCCAACCCGCCCGAACCCAAAAATCACCAGCAGTTTCAGCGCTCTTCGTCCGGCCCGCGCGATAATCTGCGGTCGGAAATGGCGGAAATGGGGTCAGGTTCACTATCTATTGCGGAGAAAGTGAACCTGACCCCGTTATTTACGTTATACGGATTTAGACAACTCGGTTTCGACAACTCGCGCGGACTCCATAGGCGATTGGGCAATATAGCGGCCGCAGATACGCAAACTCCTTATGCCGATTTTTTTCAGCTTCTCATCAATCGCCTCATCCTTCTTTTTCGCCTCTGGCGAAGAATGGTGTGCAACTGAGTCACAAAAAACAGCCAGCTTTTTGTCCGGGAAGTAGAAGTCGGCGTCAGTAATACTTTTCAGGCGTTTTCGAGATTTATGGTTCTCCCAAAGCTTATGGAAGCTGGGGAATGTAAATCCGTCTTCGCAGATAATGGTCTGCAACTCAGGATTCAGGCCAATCGAATCCATTGCATGAATGAGAAACAGCTCAATAGGAGAGTCGCAACCCCATATCTTTCTGGGTTTCAGTTTTCTAAAGGGCTTGAAATACCAGCTATTCCTATATTTCCTATAATCTTTCAAGACCTGATTATGGCTTTGCAGCATCGGAATACCCGGGAAGAGCACTTCGCTATGTTTAAACCTGTCCGCGAGTGCATATATACTGTGTACAAAGCCAAGCATGTCTGACTCTATGTTCGAGTAATCGTGCATCCCTAACATATGTAGACCAAAAGCACCTCGAAACGGATTAAATCCCTTGTACAGCTTTGGAACTCCATCCATTCGCTCAAGGTCAATATTCTCTATCCATTCCGGCGGAACGCAGGATACTTTGCCCCGTTTACTAGCCGGCACTAGAGAAATGCAGTACGGCTTGCCGACTAGCTCACCATTGATCTCTCTAAATCCGTAAGCATTGACGACAACGTAGATAATCTGAAAATTAACCTTTTCCTCTCTATAGATAGCAATCGACTCTGTAGAGGCATTCATACCTATGATTCCATTACTTGCCTCCATATGTCGTTTTTCTAATGGTTGAACCCCTTCGAGTTGAAAAATATCATAGTTCAAAAATTCACCAATAGCACCCTCTAGATCAATCCTGACCGGCATGTGCGGCAAGTCCTTATAGAAGGGCAGCCCAGCGAGTTCTTCCGGGCGGTTTTCTATGCTTTTTATTTGCTCTTCCGACACTCAAAACTCCATGCTATGGATCTGTATAAATAAATGTAGACGTCAAAGTGACGTCTAATCTACGTATAACCCGGGCGCCTAGACGCTCGACCCAGAAAAAATCGAGCAAATGCAGGCTGCTGCGCCTTGTGCGCGGGATAATCTGGCGCCTAATCGTGTCAGCCGACGTCGCCACTCTCGAAACCGTCGTGGAACCTTACCCCACCAATCCACCGGACTCAATCGCGTATCGCGTCTGACTGCGACCCTCCTGCACCGCATCGATCCGCGGTTCGAAGCCTCCAATCAACCCCACAACCCCGCCGACCGACCAAAACCAGCCGGCGGGGCCAACCCAGCCTTTACTCCCCCAACCCCCCATGCTCCTCAAACCAGCGCTTCACCTGCTGGTACCAGAACACCGAGTTCTGCGGCTTCAAGATCCAGTGGTTCTCGTTGGGGTAGTACACGTAGCGCGTCGGCACGCCCTTCATCAACAGCGTCTGATACAGCTCCTGGCCGTGGTTCACCGGCACGCGCAGGTCGGTCTGGCCGTGCACCACCAGTGTCGGCGTCTTGAAGTTCGCGGCGTGGTAGTGCGGTGAGGTCTTCTCGATCATTTCGCGGTTGGCGTCTTCCCAGAACCCGCCGAAGCGCGGCAGTTCGCTGGCGAAGTCGGCGGCGTACTGGGTGTAGAGGTTGTAGACCGCGGCGTGTGCGACCAGGGCGCGGAAGGGGTGTTCGCGGCCCAGGATCAGGCTGGTGAGGTAGCCGCCGTAGCTGCCGCCGCCGGCGACCATGCGCTCTGAGTCGATCCACGGCTGCTGGGCGAACCACTCGGCGGCCTTGATTACGTCCTCGTAGGGCTTGTCGGCCCAGTTGGGGTTGATCGAATCGGTAAACGCCTGGCCGAAGCCCGAGCTGCCGTGGAAGTTCGGCCAGGCGGTGACATAGCCCCAGCTGCCGAACACCTGGGCATTCCAGCGGAAAGCCATGCCGTTGGTGATGGCGTTGTGCGGGCCGCCGTGGATCAGCATGAAGAAGGGGTACTTCTTCGTCTTGTCGAAGCCCGGCGGGTAGTTCACCCACATCTGGATCTCGGCACCGTTGGCGCCGGTGTAGGTGATCGACTCGTAGGTGCCGAAGTCGGTGGCGGCCAGCAGGGCGTCGTTGATGGTCGACAGCTTGGTGGTGCTGCCGCGGCGGGTGTCGATGGAAACGAGCGTCGGCGGATCGATGAAGGTCTGGCGCAGGCCGACGAGGCGGCCGGACTTCGACAGGGCCAGCGAGCCGACCGATTCCACACCCGTCAGCGCGCGCGGTGCGCCATCCAGCGGCAGCTCGTAGACGCGCTCGGTGCCGGCGTCGTCGATCGAGGCGTAGAGGCGCTTGCTGTTGTCGGCCCACAGCGCGCCGCTGATGCTGCGGTCGAAGTCCGGGTACAGCTCGCGGGTGTCGCCGCTGCGGCGCTCGCGCAGCATCAGGCGCATGCGGTCGGCGTAGAAGCCCTTGATGCGCTGCTGGCTGTAGCTCAGGTAACGGCCGTCCGGGCTGTAGGCCGGGCTGCCGTCGTTGGCCGGGTTGTCGGCGGTGTGGTTGGTGGCGGCCTCGCTGCCCAGGGCCACGGTGAACACGTCGAGGTTGCTGCGGTTCGGCGCGGGGTCGGCGTCGGCCACGAAGGCCAGTTCGGCGCCGTCCGGCGACAACGCGAACAGGCCGTCGGTGCCCTGCACGGCGGCGCGCGGCAGGCTGAAGCCGGTGGGCTGGGTCAGGGCCTGCACTTCACCGCCGGCGGCAGGCACGGCGAAGACGTGGAACTCGCGCTCGTCGAGGTACTGGTCCCAGGCGGTGACCGAGCCATCGAACACGCGCGCGGTCATCTTGCTGTTGGCGCGCTCGTCCAGGCGCTTGCCCTGCTCGGCCAGCGGCAGGTCGGTGAACACGCGCGAGACGAAGGCGAGCTTCGATCCGTCGCCGATCCACTTCGGGCTCTGCACGCCGGTCGCCAGCGTGGTCAGGCGCGTGGCCTCACCGCCGTCGATCGGCATCACGTACAGCTGCGGGGCCTTGTCGTCTTCGCGCTGGGCGACGAAGGCGATGCGCTTGCCGTCGGGGCTGAACACGGGCGCGTTCTCGCCGCTGGTGTGGCTGGTGAAACGGCGCTCGCCGCTGCCGTCGGCGTTCCAGAGCCACAGGTCGGTGTAGCCGCGGTCCTCAGCCATCACGAAGCGCGTCACCGGCGCCACGATGCGGCTGCCGTCCGGCGAGATGGTTGGCGTGCCAAGGCGCTGGATCTCCCAGCTGCGCTCGATGGTGAAAGGCTGCTTGGCCGCGGTGTCCGCGAACGCGGGCAGGGCGGCGGCCAGCAGGCCAAGGCGAATCAGGTGTCGAAGCATCACGGGCGCTCCAGCGGGTGGAAAGCGTTGATGCTGGTCGGCGCCATCGCGCCGATCAAGTGCCGTCCGCCGTTATGGCTGGCGGGTTTCGTCGAGGGGCGGTGGGTCGAGGCAGGGCGCCATCCGCATGCCGCCGTCAGCGGCGATCAGGATCGTGCCGCCGCCGTGCGTGTTGACCAGGATCTCGCCCGTGTCGACCGGCCAGGAGCTGTAGGGCGCGCCTGGAAGCTGCAGCCAGGGCTCGGCGCTCCACTCGCCGCTGCCGGCCTGGCGCAGGCGGTACACGACGCCTTCGTTGGATCCCATGTGCGCAAGACCGACAAGCGCGATGATTTGCGGGCCGAGGCGATAGATGTCTTCGACATTGCGGCCGAGCACGCCCTGCCGGCGGCCATCGTCGCCGGCGAAGATCAGCTCGCCGCCCCACTCGCCGCGGTTCGCGCCCAGCAGCCAGCCGCCAGCAACACGCAGAGCGAGATCGGGCGTGTGCTGCGGGACCTCGAACGGCTGCGGGCTGGGGCGCCAGTCCGGATGCGCCCCGGGAGGCAGCGGCGGTGGAGGCGGATACTCCTCGACGAGATCGGCGCGGTAGGAAAGCTTCTGCAGCTGGGCTGCATGCGTCCTCCCGTAGAGCTTCTCACCCTGGGGTTGCTCGACACTCCGAAGCGCAGTTGTCTCGCACTCGACGGGCCCGGGTGCGGCCGACACACGATCGAAGAAGCGCTGCAGGTCGATACGCGCGCCCGGATCCCTTGCGCTGCGCATGCGATCCAGTGCCTCCTGCGCGGCAGCGCGAACCGGCGGATACCAGTAGGCGTCAGCAGCTTCGAGCAACACACCTTCGGACGCGTGGCTCGCCATCTCTCCAAGCGCCATCGCAGTGAACAGCGCCCTGATCGGATGCGAGCCGTCCCGCATCCAGGGATGGAGAACGGCTCGAACAATCGCTGCGTCCTCGGGGCCTGCGACATGGCCAAGCGCAAGCAGCGCGGCTCGGTTTACTTCAGGGGTGCTGGAGGCGGCGACTTCCAGCAGCACTGGCGTGAGCGCCCGCGCGCGCTGGCCGGCGATCGCCGCATGGGCGAACTCGACCGTTCCTGACCAAGGGGCGCGAAGCTCCCCTTCGAGGAGAGCGATGGCCTCCGGGCTACCCGCCTGCACCAGAAGCCCAAGGAGTCGGTCCTGGCGTTCTGGCGCCGAGTGAAAGAGCGTCAGCAGCTCAGCCTCGGCAGGCGCAATGTCCTCGCCCAGTGCCTCCAGCATGCGCACCAGCCCCAACTCTTCCTCGGAAGTCCCTCTCTGCTGGCCCAGCATCTGAGCCAAGGGCACTGCTAAACGACGCCGTTCGCTTCCCAGTGACTCGAGCACCGAAGTGAGGAGGAAGTTATCGAACGGATGGCAGTCATCGATGCATTCGGACGCGCTCAGAATCGCATCGACGGTACTCGATCCCAAGCGGGTCAACACGGGCAGCAGCGCAGGACGCTGCTGGGTATCAGACTCGTCAAGGAAGCGCTGAAGCGTAAGCCGCGCGGCGCCGTTTGGCTCGAAGTGGGCGATCAATTCAAGGGCCGCGGCTTCACCCGCGACGACCCGATCGAGCACGTTGTCGAGGCAGGCGAGGCCGAGCAGGGCACTTGCCTCGGTGGGTGCGCCTTCGCGCGCGCCGCTTGCATCACCCCCTTCCCCCGGGCCTGGCGGGGCATTCTCGGTAGCCACGGCGTCTGCATCGAGGGCCATGGAGACTGCGAGTTCTGCGAGCAGTGCCTGCTCCTCGGGCGAGCAGAGGTCGGCGGCTGTCGATGCAGAGGCGAACAGAGCCAGCGCCAAGCCGAGCAGCATGGAGCTTCCCACTGCCGAGCGACGGGTCAGGGGTTCTTGAAGAAACTGGACTGGTCCATTCGCGCACTTTGTAGGAGCCTGCTTGCAGGCGACCGGAGCCTCACCCTGCGGGTCGCGAGCGAGCTCGCTCCTACAAACAGCCGGCTTGCACGCCGGCGACGGTGACAGATCCCGGGATGGCAGTTCTGTCGCCTGGGGGCGTGAGCGGCGAACGAAAATGAGGTTCATGGCGTGGCTCAGGATCGGAGCAAAGCGAACGCCTGCACGCTAACCGCCGCGAGCGCGGCTGTCATCCCGCCGCCACGATCTCCGCCACCTTCGCGCCCAGCACCTGCGCGAACACGCGCGGGTCGAGTTCGAGCTGCAGGCCGCGCTGGCCGCCGTTGCAGTAGACGGTGGTGTGCGCCAGGGCGGTTTGCTCGATCACCACCGGCACGCGCTTCTTCTGGCCGAAGGGGCTGATGCCGCCGACGTGGTAGCCGGTGATGCGTTCGGCGGTGGGCACCGGCAGCATCGCAGCGTGCTTGCCGCCCAGCGCTGCGGCGAGCTTCTTCAGGCTCAGCTCGTGGTCGACCGGCAGGATGGCGCAGGCGGGCTTGCCGTCGAGTTCGACCATCAGCGTCTTCAGCATGCGCGCGGGTTGGATGCCCAGCGCGGCGGCTGCGTGCAGGCCGATGTTGGTGGCCTCGGGGTCGTAGTCGTAGGTGTGCAGTCGATATGCCACCTTCGCGGCATCGAGCATGCGGGTGGCGGGGGTGGCGCGGCTCATCGTGGTGTTTCCATCGCAGCGGTGGACGCGAGGCGAACAAGGTGTGCGGCGGGGTGGGGCTCGTGGTGGGTCAAGACCCACCCTATGGGCTTCGCCGTCGCATAGGGTGGGTCTTGACCCACCGAAGCTCAACGCTTGCCTCGGTCATGCGCATCGCTTCGATCTCAAGGCTGGCCGCGGTCGATTCAATCGAAGCGATCCATGGGGTGGGTCTTGACCCACCGAAGCTCAACGCTTGCTTCGGTCACGCGCAGTTTTTCCATCTCTATGCTGGCCACGGTCAACGCGTCAGCAGCCGGCTTCCAGCAACGGTGTCGTTGGGGCGGCGTCGCGTGGTGTCGCGCGTGCATTGGGTGATGCGAGAGTTCCGCGGCGGTGGGTCAAGACCCACCCTATGGGCCGCGCACCTCGCGCGGGTCGCATTGCGGTGGGTCAAGACCCACCCTATGCGCAGCGCAAGCCCCACGCGGGTCGCGCTGGGGTGGGCCAGGACGCACCTTGCGCGGAACGCGCGCCTACTCGTCGTCGTCCGCCGGCACCGCGGTGGCGCGACCGTCGACGGTGAGCTTGCCGGCCAGCAGCACGGCCTGGGTGCGCGAGTGGGCGCCCAGCTTGCGCAGGATCGCGGTCATATGGGCCTTGATGGTGGCCTCGCTGACGTTGAGTTCGTACGCGATCTGCTTGTTGAGCAGGCCGTTGCAGACCATGGTCAGCACGCGGTACTGCTGCGGCGTGAGTTCGGCGATGCGCGCGGCCAGGGCCTCTTCTTCGGGGTCCAGCGAAATGCCGGAGCCGCCGATGCCCGGCGGCAGCCAGGTGTCGCCGTCGAGCACGGCGTGGATGGCGCGGCCGATCTGTTCGACCTCCGCCGATTTCGGGATGAAGCCCGAGGCGCCGTGGCCGAGCGCGCGGCGCATGAGCGCGGGATCCTCGCGCGCCGAAACAATCAGGATGGGCAGGGTCGGAAACGCGGCGCGCAGGTGCACCAGGGCCGAGAAGCCGTGCGCACCGGGCATGTTGAGATCGAGCAGCAGCAGCTCGGCACGCGGATGCCGCGCCGCCAGCTCGCTCAGGCTGTCGACCGAATCGGCTTCGAGCAGGCGCGCATCGGGCAGGATCTGCGCGACCGTGCGGCGCAGGGCATCGCGGAACAGAGGGTGGTCGTCGGCGATCAGGATGTCGCGCATGTCTTCGCTGGCAGCGTGCGCCGGGTCGGCGTCCGCCCAAGCCTGCCCCAAGCGGTCGCGTTCGTCCATGCTGCTGCCATCACAGCCGAATCGGGCCACGGCGGTCTTCTCCATGTGGGCCGCCGCGTGCGGTGCGGCAAGGGCCGGTGGATCCGCGTGCAGGCGGCGCGCGCTGATCGCGCCACCTGCACGCCCGGGGCGGGACGGGCCCGCCCGCGATGCGCGGCCTACTTCAGGAAGCGCTCGCGCACCAGGTTCTCGACTACGCTCGGATCGGCCAGGGTCGAGGTGTCGCCCAGCTGGTCGGGCTGGTTCTCGGCGATCTTGCGCAGGATGCGGCGCATGATCTTGCCCGAGCGGGTCTTCGGCAGGCCCGGCGCCCACTGGATGAAATCGGGCGTGGCGATCGGGCCGATCTCCTTGCGCACCCACTGCGCCAGCTCCTTGCGCAGCTCCTCGCTGGGCTGCTCGCCGGCGTTCAAGGTGACGTAGGCATAGATGCCCTGGCCCTTGATGTCGTGCGGGCAGCCGACCACGGCGGCCTCGGCGACCTTGGGATGCGCGACCAGCGCGCTTTCGACTTCGGCCGTGCCCATGCGGTGGCCGGAGACGTTGATGACGTCGTCGACGCGGCCGGTGATCCAGTAGTAGCCGTCGGCATCGCGGCGCGCGCCGTCACCGGTGAAGTAGGTGCCGGGAAAGGTTTTGAAGTAGGTGTCGATGAAGCGCTGGTGGTCGCCGTAGACCGTGCGCATCTGGCCGGGCCAGGAATCGAGCAGCACGAGGTTGCCCTCGGTGGCACCCTCGAGCACCTTGCCCTCGCCGTCGACGATGGCGGGGCGCACGCCGAAGAAGGGCAGGGTGGCCGAGCCGGGCTTCTGCGGGATCGCGCCGGGCAGCGGCGTGATCAGGATGCCGCCGGTTTCGGTCTGCCACCAGGTGTCGACGATCGGGCAGCGGCTGTCGCCGACCACGCGGTAGTACCACTCCCAGGCCTCGGGGTTGATCGGTTCACCCACGGAACCGAGAAGGCGCAGGCTCGCGCGCGAGGTCCGCTTCACTGGCTCCTCGCCCTCGCGCATCAGCGCGCGGATGGCGGTGGGCGCGGTGTAGAACAGGGTGACCTTGTGCTTGTCGCAGACGTCCCAGAAGCGGCTGACGCTGGGGTAGTTGGGCACGCCCTCGAACATCAGGCTGGTGGCGCCGTTGGCCAGCGGGCCGTAGACGACATAGCTGTGGCCGGTGACCCAGCCGACGTCGGCGGTGCACCAGAACACGTCGTCCTCGCGCACGTCGAAGATGGCCTCATGCGTGAGGCTGGCGTACAGCAGGTAGCCGCCAGTGGTGTGCAGCACGCCCTTGGGCTTGCCGGTGCTGCCCGAGGTGTAGAGGATGAACAGCGGGTCTTCCGCGTTCATGCGCTCGGGCTCGCAGGTGTCTGGCTGGCCTTCGACCAGCACGTCGTACCAGCGGTCGCGCGGGCTCTGCATGTCGATGGCGCCGCCGGTGCGCCGGACCACGATCACGGTCTCGACGCAGTTGGTCTCGGTGTTCTTCAGCGCCGCATCGACATTGGCCTTGAGCGGCACGTGCTTGCCGCCGCGCATGCTCTCATCCGAGGTGATCACGAGCTTGCTGCCGCAGTCGGCGATGCGTCCGGCCAGCGCATCCGGCGAGAAGCCGCCGAACACGATCGAGTGCACCGCGCCGATGCGCGCGCAGGCCAGCATGGCGACCGCCGCTTCGGGAATCATCGGCAGATACAGGGTGACGCGGTCGCCGCGCTTCACACCCAGGTTGCGCAGCGCATTCGCGAGTTTGCAGACGCGCGCATGCAGGTCGCGGTAGGTGACATGGGCGGATTCCTCGGGGCTGTCGCCTTCCCACAGGATCGCGGTCTTGTCGCCGCGGGTGGCGAGGTGGCGATCGAGGCAGTTGACGCTGACGTTCAGCTCACCGTCTTCGTACCAGCGGATGTGCAGGTCCTCGGCCTGGTAGCTGACGTCCTTGATCCTGGTCGGCTTCTTGAACCAGTCGAGGCGCTCGGCCATGCGGCCCCAGAAGCCGACGTTGTCCTCAACGGACTCGCGGTAGAGGCGCTCGTAGTCCGCGCGCTGGTAGCGGGCCTTGGCGGTGAATTCGGCGGAGGCGGCGTAGATCGGGCCGCTGCTGGCATCGTTGGACATGGCTTCCTCCCTTGGCTGAGCCAGTGCGCGAGAGCTGTTCTGCAGGCGACGGATGCCGTGCGCCCCCGCGCTGTCGGCGTCGAGTCTAGACCCGACGCGGGGCGAAGCGGCGATCGCGTCGACCATGGTCGAACCCTCGCCACCTGGGTCGCAGCGGACCTCAGGCCGTTTAGACCATCGTGGAATGGAATGCTGCACCGCGGCGCACCCATGCTCGCCTCGCATCCTTGGGAGGGAGTGCTCTATGTTCAATCAAAAAACATTCAAACGCGGGCCCTTGGCGCTGGCGATCGCCGGTCTGTTGGCGATGGGGCCGGCGCTCGCGCAAACCGATCGCGAAGCCCAGCTCGAAGCCCGCATCGCCGAGCTAGAGCGCATGGTCGGCGAGCTGGTGAAGCAGCAGGCCAATGCTGCCGCGACACCGCCCGCACCGGCAGCACCTGCCGCGCCCGCCGGTGCGCCGCCGCCGCCGCCCGTGCAGACGATCAGCATCGTTCCGGGCGCGAATCCCGGCACGCGCTTCAGCTACGGCGGATTCATCAAGGTCAACAGCAGCTACACCGACTACAGCGATGGCAATCCGCCCGCCGGCAGTCTGGCCCGCGACTTCTACCTGCCGGGCGCGATTCCGGTCGGCGGGGCGGGTGAGTCCGCGGTCTTCGACAGCCATGCCAAGCAGTCGCGCTTCTGGTTCGCCACGGATACGGTGCTGGAGAACGGCGACAAGCTCGCCTCGCGCATCGAGCTCGACTTCGGCGTGCCGACCGGTGGTGACGAGCGCAACACCAACACCTACAACCCGGTCCTGCGCCGCGCGTACTTCACCTACAACAACTGGCTGGCAGGTCAGGAGTGGTCCAACTTCATGGAACTCTCCGCCCTGCCCGAGACGGCGGACTTCATCGGCCCCACCGAGGGCATGATCTTCGACCGCCAGGCGCAGGTCCGCTACACCCGCGGCGCCTGGGCGCTGTCGGCGGAGAATCCGCAGACCACCCTGCTGCCGTTCGGCGGCGGCGCACGCATCGTCTCGGATGAGAACACGATGCCCGACCTCACGGCCCGCTACACCCGCAAGGGCGATTGGGGTCTGCTGTCGGTGGCGGGTCTGATGCGACAGCTGCGTCTCGAAACGCCGGCGGGTGCGGAGTCGGCCAACGGCTACGGCATCAGTGTGACCGGCAAGTTCATGTTCGGCGCCAATGATCTGCGCTTCATGGCCACTGCGGGCTCCGGCATCGGCCGCTACCTCGGGCTCAATTTCTTCGAGGACGGCGTGCTCAACGCCCGTGGCGACATCGATCCCATCGACATGGTGGCCGCCTATGCGGCATGGCGGCAGGTGTGGGCGGGCAGCCTGCGCTCCAACTTCATCCTGGGCTACACCTCGGCCGACAACGACCGCGCCCTGACCGGACTGAACGCGAACGCCGAAGCCTCGAGCGCTCGCGTGAACCTGTTCTGGACGCCCGCGCCGAAGCTCGATGTCGGCATCGAGTTGTCCACCGCCAAGCGCGAACTCGAGCGTGGCACGAGCGGCACGCAGAACCGAATCGATCTGATGGCGCGCTACGCCTTCTGATGTTTCAGGCATCCCGTCGCGCGTTCTGCGCGGCGGGCATCAAGGGAATCCAGGGAGACAACCCCATGTCAGGCAACAAGTCACCTGCCGAGTACTGGAAGGCCAATGTACGGATCATCAGCATCTGCATGGCCATCTGGGCGCTCGTATCCATCGGCTTTGGAATCGTGCTGCGGCCGCTGGTCGCGGGCATCCAGTTCGGCGGCACCGACCTCGGCTTCTGGTTCGCCCAGAACGGCTCGATCTACGTGTTCATCGGGCTGATCTTTTTCTACACCTGGTACATGAACCGACTCGACCGCGAGTTCGGCGTGGACGAGCAGTAAGGAGCGCGACCCATGGACCAGTTCACCATCAACCTGTTGTTCGTCGGCGGCTCATTCGCGCTCTATATCGCCATCGCGATCTGGGCGCGCGCCGGCTCGACTTCCGAGTTCTATACCGCGGGCGGCGGCGTTGGCCCTGTGGTCAACGGCATGGCCACGGCCGCCGACTGGATGTCCGCGGCCAGTTTCATCTCGATGGCTGGCCTGATCGCCTTCGTCGGCTACGGCAACTCGGTCTATCTCATGGGATGGACCGGCGGCTATGTGCTGCTGGCGCTGCTGCTGGCGCCCTACCTGCGAAAGTTCGGCCGCTTCACGGTGCCGGACTTCATCGGTGACCGCTTCTACAGCCGCAATGCGCGACTGGTCGCGGTGGTCAGCCTGCTGATCATGTCGATCACCTATGTCATCGGCCAGATGACCGGCGCCGGTGTCGCGTTCTCCCGCTTCCTCGAAGTCGACACCAACACCGGCCTGATGATCGCCTCGGCGGTGGTGTTCGTCTATGCCGTGCTCGGCGGCATGAAGGGCATCACCTACACCCAGGTCGCGCAGTACGTTGTACTGATCGTCGCCTACACCATCCCGGCAATGTTCATCTCGCTGCAGCTCACCGGCAATCCGCTGCCCCAGCTGGGCCTGTTCTCCGAGCACGCCGCCAGCGCTACGCCGATCCTCGCCAAGCTCGACCAGATCCTGGTGGAGCTGGGCTTCAACAACTACACCGGCAATCACGGCTCCACCCTCAACATGGTGCTGTTCACCCTGTCGCTGATGGTCGGCACCGCCGGCTTGCCGCACGTGATCATCCGCTTCTTCACCGTGCCCAAGGTGTCGGATGCCCGCAGGTCGGCGGGTTGGGCGCTGGTGTTCATCGCCCTGCTCTACACCGTGGCGCCGGCGGTGGGTGCGATGGCGCGACTGAACATCATGACCACGATCTACCCGGAAGGCACGACCGCACAGTCGGTGGCCTTCGATGAGCGCCCGGACTGGATGCGCAACTGGGAGAAGACCGGCCTGCTGAAGTTCGAGGACAAGAACGGCGACGGCCGCATCCAGTACTACAACGACACCAGCGAGAGCTTCAAAGCCGAGGCCGAGGCGCGCGGCTGGAAGGGCAATGAGATGGTGACCTTCAACCAGGACATCCTCGTGCTCGCCAATCCGGAGATCGCGCAGCTGCCGGGTTGGGTGCTGGGTCTGGTGGCGGCGGGCGCGTTGGCGGCCGCGCTGTCGACCGCGGCGGGCCTGCTGCTGGCGATTTCCGCAGCGATCAGTCACGACCTCATCAAGTCCACCTTGAAGCCGGACATCACCGAAAAGGGCGAGCTGCTGTCGGCGCGCATATCGATGGCGGTGGCCATCGTTCTGGCCACCTGGCTGGGCATGAATCCGCCGGGATTCGCGGCACAGACCGTGGCGCTGGCCTTCGGTCTGGCGGCGTCCTCGCTGTTCCCGGCGATCATGATGGGCATCTTCTCGAAGAAGATGAACTCGACGGGTGCGATCGCTGGCATGCTGGTCGGCCTGCTGTCGACCTGCGTCTACATCTTCACCTACCTCGGCTGGTTCTTCATTCCCGGGACCAACATGCTTGAGAACGTGCCGGCCAACTGGATGTTCGGCATCGCGCCCTACGCCTTCGGTGCCATCGGTGCACTGCTGAACTTCGCCACCGCCTATGCGGTGCTTGCGGTGACCAAGCCGGCGCCCGACCACATCCAGGCCCTGGTCGAGAGCATCCGGATTCCCCGCGGTGCGGGTGCCGCCACGCATCACTGAGCGGGCTTGAAGACCCCTGCAACCCGGCGGCCCGTCCCTTTGCGGGGGCGGGCCGCTGCATTTCGGAATCCGCTGCAGAGTCGTGGCCAGCTTGCGGTCGCGCGCAGCGCACCTTATTGATGAGCCCGAGGGAGACCCTGATCCATCCGAGGGCCCCCGGCCACTCGCGCTTCTTTCCTGGATCTCCGCATGCTCTTTGAACTGATCGCCGTGTTCGCTGCCGGCTTCTGCCTTGCCGGCCTGGCACTCACCCTGCGCTGGCTGCTGCGCGGGCGTACGCCGGTCTGGCTGGTGCCGGTCGCGGCCGGGCTGGGCATGTTGGGCTACTCCGTGTGGTCGGAATACACCTGGTTGGATCGCGCCCGAGGCACGCTTCCGGCAACGGTCGAGGTGGTGTCGACTAATGAGGCCCAGGCCTGGTACCGGCCCTGGACCTATGTGGCGCCGCAGGTGAATCGCCTGATCGCCATCGATCGCGCCGAGTTGAAGCGCAATCCGGACCATCCGGGCAAGGTGCTGGCCAGCGTGATCCTGATGGGGCGGTGGGAGCCCACCCGCAAGATCGGGGTGATGCTCGACTGCGGTACCGCCCAGCGCGCCGATCTGGTGGATGGCGTGCGCTTCGATGAGACGGGCGCCCTGCAGGGCGCGCAATGGCTCGATCTGGACGCCGGCGATCCGCTGCTGCTGGCGGTCTGTCGCGAACACAGCGCCGGCTGAAGCGTTTTGCGCTCCGCGCCGGGTTCCGGGGTTTGTCGGCTCAGGCCGAGGGAGAATCCTGCGCGGCGGCCGTTTCCTGAGCGCGGCGACGGGCTTCGGCTTCGGCGCGCAGTCGCGCGACTTCGACTGGATCGATGATCGCCCCGCCGCTTTGCGAGCCGCTCTCGATCCGCGCCTGGACGATCAGCAGGGTGCCCCAGACCATGGCGACCAGCGCGATCGCCAGCAGGGGGAAGGCGACTGCGACGGTCTGGCTCTTCAGCACGACAGCGAAGCAGACCAGCGACAGGGCGAAGAGGGCCCAGGGTTTCCATGCCATGGCGAGACTCCGGCGCGCCGGACCGGCGCGGGTATGAGGAAGGTGGGACAGACGCAGCAAACAGCGGCGAAGTGTAGTGTGCCTGTTCACCGCCTGTCGGGCCGCCCATCGGCTGACTGCCGCTTTTGCCGGGGACCTGTCGTTTTTGGGCCCCGGATTTCGTACTTGCGTTGACAGGCCCGCGCACCGCGGGTTCCGCCTCACTGCCGTTCTCCGGAGTTCCACCATGCCTTTTGCGCCCCTGCGATCCCTGCTGACCCTGGCGGCACTCTGCCTTGCCGCACCGTGCGCCGCCGGTCCGGGCGTCTGGACCGGCAGCGGCCCCGATGGCGGCTCGGTCTATGACGTCGAGATCCATCCGACCAGTCCGGCGATCGTGTACGCCAGCACTCGCGGCGGCATCTACCGGAGCGTCGATGGTGCGGCCACCTGGCAGCGCATCGAGAGCGGCTTTGGCGCGGGCAGCCGCGAGGACGTCAAGCTGACGATGGATCTCGACGCGCCCACTCGACTGTGGGCCGTCAACTTCGCGGGCCGCCTGTTCCGCAGCACCGATGGCGGCGACAACTGGACGCCGACCGGCTGGACCGCGAGTGCACCGGTGCTGGCGATGGTCGACGTGCCGGGCGTCAGCAACCAGCTTTACGTCATGCTGCGCAACGGCAGCCTCCTGCGCAGCACAGACAACGGCTCGACCTTCGCGCCCTTGCCCTTGGCCTTGCCCCTGCAGCCGATTGCCGAACTGAGGCTGTTCACCCAGCCGGGTCAACCCTTGGAGCTGGTGGTCGGCGTGAGCTATGTGACTGGCACGGGCGGTCCAGCGACGCGCGTGGCTCTGCACCGCAGCGTCGACGGCGGCGCCAGCTTCACCCCGCTGCTGACGCTGCCGGCGGAAGCATCGATGTTCGCCGTCGACTTCAGCCGCGGCCCCGGTACGCGCCTCTATGCCACGGCCAACGGCCAGCTCTGGCGCAGCAATGACGATGGCGCGACCTGGCAGCTCATGACGCTGTCCGCCGAGCGCGTGCGCGCGCATCCGACCCTGGCCGATACGGTGTGGCTGGGGCAGTCGCTGCAGGACGGCAGCAGCAATCTGCGCCGCAGCACCGATGGCGGCGTCTCGGCGGTCGACGTGGCCAGCGGTCTGTCGCCCAACCCGGGCTATGGCTCCACCGCCGCGGTGTCGGAGATCGTGCTGCATCCGCAGTACCCGACGGTGCCGCGCCTGTTCGTCGCCGCGGTCGACGGTGGGCTGTTCGTGTCCGACAACGACGGCGCGAGCTTCAGCACCGCACAGCAGGGCCTTGCGTCGATCAACGTCCGTGCGCTCGCGGTGCTGCCCAACCCGGCCTTCGCCGGCGCCAGCAACCGGCGCATCTACGCCGGCTACGGCGACGCCTTCAATGCCGCCCTGCCGCTGCACTGGAGCATCAACAGCGGCGCGACCTGGACCGGCCGCAGCGCCGGCCTGCGCGGTCTGCAGGTGCGCAGCCTCGCAATCGATCCGACCACGGTCGGCACCAGCGCCGGGTCCCTGGCATCGACGGTGATCTACGCCGGCGGCCGTTCGGCCGTAGCCCCCGCCCTGCGCAACGCCGGTCTGTACAAGAGCAGCGATGGCGGCAACAGCTGGGTCAGCATCGAAGCGGGCCTGCCCACCTCGGGAACGCCGGCCACGAGCTTCCTTGGCACCGTGCGCCAGATCACTCTGGATCCCCGCTCCTGCGCCAGCCCGCCGCTCAGCGGCCCCTGCACCAGCGGACCGCTGCAAACGCTCTACGCGACCAGCAATGGCTTCTCGAGCTCGGTGGTGGGCAGCGATGGCGTGCGTCGACAGCAGCTCAGCCACCGGATCATCAAGTCCGGAACGGCCGGCGGGCTGTGGGCCAATGCCGAGAGCGGACTGCCCCTGCAGTACGGGCCGGTGCTTGGGACTTCGCCGAACGAGTTCCAGAACCTGAGCAGCTGGGTGGTGCCGGTGCCCCTGGTACTGAACCCGCAGAATCCGCAGGTGGGCTACGTCGGCACCTTCCTCAGCACCAACACCGACATCACGGTGACGCCGCCGACGATTGCCAGCGGCGTGTTCAAGACGGTCGACGGCGGCGCCAGCTGGACGCATGCCAGTGCCGGCCTGCCCACCTATCCCGGCAGCACCGCCACCGCATTCGACGTGCTGGCGCTGGCCATCCATCCGACCAATCCGGACATCCTCTGGGCCACGGCCGTCAACCTGCGCGATGGCGTGAATCCGCGGCAGGGCTTCGTCTACAAGAGCACCAACGGTGGCCTGAGCTGGACCAACAGCTCCACCGGTCTCAGCACCGACGTGGATATCCGCGCGCTGGTGGTCGATGCCGGCAATCCCAACGTGCTCTACGCCGCCGGTGCCGGCACGCTGGCCAACCCCGGCTCGGTGTTCAAGAGCGAGGACGGCGGCGCCAGCTGGCGTTCGCTGAGCGTCGGGCTGCCGGCCGACGCGGCGTTGGCCCTGCACATCGATCCGTTCAACCCGACCCTGCTGTATGCCGGTACCAATGCCGCGGTCTGGCAGATCGAGCAGGTGCCCGACGCCGATGATGACGGCGCACCGGACCAGATCGAGGGCAATGCGCCGAACGGCGGCGACGGCAACGGCGACGGCCAGGCCGACGCCCAGCAATCGCAGGTGGGTTCCGCCATCGCCCTGCTCGGCGCGCGTGCCGGCGACGCGAAGCAGGCACTGGTGGCCGGCTCGTTCACCGCCACCGTGGTCAGCGGTACCGGCACGGGCTGCCAGCGCCTCAACGACGTGCAGGGCGTGGTCGCCGCGCGCAATGGTCGGGACTGGCTGCCGGGCGGCGAGGGCCAGGGCCGCTTCCACGCCTACCCGCAGGACCTCGTGCGCTTCGAACTGCGTGAGTGCAGCGCGGCCGTCGTGGACATCCGCTTCCACGCGCCCGGGCTCGATTTCCGCGGGTCCGATTGGAGCTGGCGCATGTACGGCCCCTCCGAGCCGGGCAACGACGCCACGATGGGCTGGCACGACCTGTCGGCGCGCGCGCAGCGCATCGACGCCCGCACCTGGCGTGTCAGCCTCGAGGCCAATGCCTTTGGCAGCTACCGTCCGAGTGACAGCGCCATCCTGTTCGTCGGCGGCCCCGCCTTCTTTGCCACCGGCGTATTCGCCAACGGTTTCGAAGCCACGCCCTGACCCTGTCGCGATCCGCCGCTCCGCCTCGTAGCACGCCCGTCCGCACTACGAGAGGAGAGCACCATGAAGAACGGAAAGCTGCTGGGGGGGTGTCTTGCGGTGGCCCTGCTGCTGCTGGTCGCCGGCGGCGGGGCGCTGTACTGGTTCGTGCTGCGCCCGCTGTGGCAGGGCGCCAGCGCCCTCGTCGACAGCGCCCAGCAATGGCAGCAGGTGGCGCAGCTGGAGCAGCAAGTGAGCAACCGCGAGCCTTTCCGGGCACCGGCGGACGGCCGTCTCGATGACGCTCGCGTGGCCGCACTGGTGGCCGTGCAGCAGGCCATGTCGGAGCGCCTCGGCGATCGCTGGCAGCAGCTCGAAGCGAAGTACGCGGAGCTCAAGGCCGACCAGCAGCGCGATGGCCGCGAGCCGGGCGTGCAGGACATGTTCGTCGCCTATGCGGATATCGCAGCCCTGATCGTCGATGCGAAGCGCGCTCAGGTCGAGGCGCTGAACGCGCAGGGCCTGTCGCTGGAGGAATACCGCTGGATCCGCGCGCAGGCGTTCGCGGCGCTGGGGCTTGCGGCCCAGGACGCCACGCCGCCGGCCTTGGCCGGCAGCGAGATGGCGGCCAATGCGGAACTGCTGCGCCCGCACCGCGAACTGCTGGCTAAGACCGCCGCCAGCGCCTGGCTGGGCTTCTGAGCCCGCTCCGGGCCTTTGCGGCCGTGGGGCTCGTGGGCGGCGTGGGCGCGGGCGGGCCTCCGCGCCCACCCCCCGCCATCCGCTGCGCGCGGCGTCGCGCCCGGCGCTGGCCGGACCCCTGTCGTTAGACC
>JBKCVA010000117.1:0-16414 GCA_046318115.1 Lysobacterales bacterium
GCTGACGTTCGCGTTTCCCCCGGCCCTTCGTCGTCGTCGGCTCGCCCTCGGCGGCGCTCTGTTCCTCGCTTTCGACGCTCTCATGATGGGCGTCGGCGTTGCCGTGATTACCCGCGGCGAGCATCTCGGGGCCGCAGCGGCCCTCGCGGCGCTAGGCGCGGGCGTGTCGATGCTGCTGGCCTGGGCGTTGGTCCGCCCCCCGAAGGCGACACTGGTGAACGGCGCGCTGCGCATCGAGGCGGCGCATCGGCACTTCGTGCTGGACCGCAAGGCCCTGTGCGACGCCTCCATCGTAGAACTCGACCTTTCCAGCGCGCCGGACCACACCCTGCCGAAGCCGCTGCTGAAGCGGGCGTGGTGGTCGCCTGGCGACGCGATGGGATGGCAGATCGACGGCCGCGGCGATCAAGTGTTCTGTGCGGTCACGCGGATCGGCCCGGCGCTGCGGATCGAAAGCGGTAACGGCGCGCTGCTGTGGACGCCAAGCGATCCGGCGGCGGTCGCGCGGGCCTTGCGTCAGGCGGCAGGAGCGCGCTGATCGCTCCGGGCGGGTAAGCGCGCCAGGCTGCAGGAGCGCGCTGATCGCTCCGGGCGGGTAAGCGCGACAGGCGAAGTGCGTCTGGCGTGCTGCGCGCTGCGTCCGCTCCGTCGGTCGCTGCGCGACAACGCCCGCTGCGCGGGCTACGCCTTCGCTGCATCGCTGCGCGATTTGCTCGGTCGGGTGCTTTTCGCCAGCGCTGGCCGGCGGAGCAGTGTCGAAGCCACGGTTGCGGGACTGTCGGAGCAGATCGCCCCGGCCGGTAGCGACTGCGGTCACGGCGGTGGTCGGGGGTGTGGAGCTCGGATCGCGCTGCCATGCGCGATCCGCCCGGATCGAGAGCGAGGCGCTTCGACTGCGCAGGCCCGCCCGGGGCTGCGATCCAGGGCACGTGCTCCAACCCACGGAAAGCCAGCCTTGCACGGGGCTTCCCTGCTGGATTGCTGCAGGCTGAGTGGCGCGCCGAGCCGCGAGCCGCACGCTGAGCGCGATGGCACAGAGGCATCGGCATCAAAGGCCATCCGAATCCGAGCGCTTCGGCTCCGCTTCTGGCGTCGCTGCAGTGCTTTCATGCGCTCTTCTGGCAAACGGGCAGGCGTTCATGGCTGCGTCCGCTGCTCGCGCTCCGCGCCAGGCGCTTGTGTCCCGCGCCTGCGCAGCGTCCGGCTCGCCCTTGTGCGGCCCGTGCCTTGCGGACAGACTGCGCGCACTGGACGCCTGCATCCCTGATCTCCCGACATGTTGACCGAGCTTCTGCAGCGCTGGAGAGCCGGCGATCGATCCGTCGAAGCCCGGCTGATGGAGCTGGCGTATCCCGCGCTTCGCGAAATCGCACACGCCCACGCGCGCCGCAACCCGGGCGCCTTGACGCTCCAGCCCACCGAACTCGCGCACGAAGCCTACGA
The DNA here is from genome assembly GCA_046318115.1 of Lysobacterales bacterium. GTDB lineage: Bacteria > Pseudomonadota > Gammaproteobacteria > Xanthomonadales > Xanthomonadaceae > Aquimonas. Next base: position 1,444 of record JBKCVA010000117.1, read on the forward strand.
GCGCCTGGCCGAGCAGAGTGAAGTCGACTGGAAGAGTCGCCAGCACTTCTTCGCCATCGCGGCCACGATCACGCGCCGGGTGATGATCGATTACCTGCGGATGCGGAGCAGCGAGAAACGCGGGGGCGGCTTGCCCTTCGTGTCCCTGGCCTCGCTGTCCGAGGCCGAGCTGCCGGTGATCGACGAGTCGCTCGACTGGATAGGCCTCGACAAGGCCGTGGACGAACTCGTCCTGGAAGACGCCGATCTCGGTCGTCTCGTCGAGCTCAAGTTCTTCTCGGGCCTCAATGCGGAGGAGATCGCAGAGGTCATGGGCAGCTCGGTGGCCACGGTGGGCCGGCAGTGGCGTTTCGCCCGCGCCTGGTTGGCTCGCCGCCTGGGCGTTGACGCGCAGGCCGCACCGGATGAATAGGCTGCAGGCGCTGTTCCACGATGCTTGCGAGCTGCCCGACGCCGAGCTCGACCGCTTCATCGAGCGCAGCTGCGGCGACGACGATGGTCTGGCCGACGAGCTGCGGCAGCTGCTGCGCGCCGACCGCATGCTTGCCGGCGCGGAGCCTGCGCGGCCCGGAAAGCTGGGCTACGAGTGGATCGATGCGGTCACCAGCTCACGACTGCGACCCGGCCAGCGGGTGGGCGACTACGTGCTGTGCGAGCCCATCGGTGCCGGTGGCATGGGCGTCGTGTTCCGGGCGGAGCGCGATATCCAGGGAGGCCGCCAGCAAGTGGCGATCAAGGTTCTCCGCGGCGGTCTGCTCGATCCGGAAGTGCTGCGCCGCTTCCGGATCGAATGCCAATCCCTGGCGCGACTCGACCATCCCTACATCGCTGCGCTGCTGGAGCAGGGCACCCTCGAGGGGGGTGTGCCCTATCTGGTGTTGAGCTATGTGCGCGGCATGCCAATCACCCGCTATGCCGAGACGCACCAACTTGGCGTTCGCGAGCGGGTCGAGCTGATGCGTCGGGTCTGCCAGGCGGTGTCGCATGCGCACCGGCAGCTTGTGGTCCACCGCGATCTCAAGCCCGCGAATGTCCTCGTGGATGACAGTGGGCTGCCCAAGCTGCTCGATTTCGGCATCGCCCGTCTGCTGACCGAGGATCCGCTCGCCCAGGGCGACTGGACACGCACCGGGCATCGCTGCTTCTCGCCGGCGTATGCCGCGCCTGAGCAGCTGCGCGGCGAGGACAGCCGCGTCAGTACCGATGTGTACGCGCTGGGGGCCCTGTTGTTCGAGCTGCTCGCCGGCACGCCGGCGCTGCCGTTGCGGGGCCTCAGTGCGGGCGAAGCCGAGCGCGTGATTCTCGAGCACACGCCGACGGCGCCGAGTGTCCGCATCAGCGCGCAGGGCGCTCGGGCCAAGAGCCTCAAGCGCAGCCTGAAGGGTGATCTGGACGACATCGTGCTGCGCTGTCTGCGCAAGCGCCCCGAGGAGCGCTACGCCTCGGTGGAGCAGCTCGATGCCGACCTCGATCGCTATCTGCGGGGCCGGCCGGTGAGTGCGCGCGGCGCACATCGCGGGTATCGCGCGAAGAAATTCGTGTCCAGGCACCGCGTTGCGGTGGCGTCTGTGGTGCTGGGCGTGCTGGGGTTGGCCATGGCCTCAGCCGTGCTCTGGCAGCAGAACCGCGAACTGCGGATGCAGCGGGATCTGTCATCGAGGGCGCTGGCAGTGCTGAAGTCCGCCTTCGTCGGCGCGGATCCCATACGCGCCAGCGGTGCGGAGATCAGCGCGGGCCGGATTCTCGATGCGGCGCGTGAGCAGTTCGATGGAATCGAGCGCGACCAGCCCGAGCTGTTCGCCCGGCTCGCCGGCAGCGTGGCGGAAGTGGATCTCTCCTTGGGGCGTTTCGCCCAAGGGGTGCATCTGCTGGAGCGCGCGCTGGCCGCATCGACTGCTGCCGAGCTTTCGGTCGATGAGCTTGATGGGCTGCGCCTGCAGCTCGCGCGGGGGCTGTTGGGAAGTGCGGAGTGGGAGAGGGCGGGCCGATTGCTGGCGACTGAAGTGCCGGCGGATCGAATCCACCATCTTGATTGGCTGACGACCCGGGGAAGGCAGTTGGCGCACAGCGGAAATCCGGACCAGGCCCTACCGCTGCTCGAGCGTGCGCTGGCCTTGTCGTCGACACGAGGTCCCGAAGATGAACTCGCAACCCGGGTGCGCTACACGCTGGCCGAGGCCCACAGCGTTGCCAAGCAGACCCAACAGGAACTGGCTGTGCTCGATGAAACTCTGGCCTGGCAGCGGCAAACGCTGCCGGACGCCCATGCGCAGGTCCTGCGTACGCGTATGCGCCGGGTCGCCGCGCTGCGCGCATCGGACAAAACCGTCGAAGCCGTGGGTGAGGCCCGCGCCAGCCTGGGATTGATCGTCCGGGCCTTCGGGCCGGACAGTGCAGAAGCCATCTACGGCTACAACACCTTGGGCCGTGCGCTCGAACACAACGCGCAGCCGGATCTGGCGCTGGTCGAGTATCGACAGGCTCTGGAAGCCGCGAAACGCGGCTTGGGCGCGGACCATGTCAGCACGCAGCGCATCCAGTTCAATGTGGCTCACCTGTTGGACAAGGCCGGGGGACACGAGGCCGAGGCCGAGCGCCTGTACCGCGGCGCGCTTGAAGCCAGCCAGGACCGGGGCGGTGCAGGCAGCGCGCTCAGCACCTACTTCCGGCTGCACTTCGCCCGCTTTCTGAATGGCAATGGGCGCGCCGAAGAAGCGCTGCAGCTGTTGGTGTACCCGGAGGCCGCCGTCGGGCTGGCGAGTTCCAGCGCGTTCAATCGCGCGGAATACCTGGGCACGGTCGAGGCGCTGACGGCCGCGCTCGATTGCCGGCCCGCGAACACGGCCTCTGGCGCCTTGAGCGAGGTCTGCGAGCGCGCCCGCCTCCTTCTTGCAGCGAGCCCTGCCCCCTCACCCTGATCGGCGATTTCGCCAGAATCCGAGTTTGTAGTTGACCCCGTCCAGTGGAGACTCCGTATGTATCGCTCGTGCGCACTCATGGCCCGCCTGTGCTTGCTGTTCTGCTCGACAACCGCAATCGCCGCAGGAGCGACATGCGACGTCAGGCCTCCGAACCACACGCCTGATCTTCCCTGCGGCCGCCCGGACCTCATTCAGACCTTTCGAAAGAGCTGCCCGATGGGCAGTGGAATGCAGAGCTGTCCCCCCGAATCCTCGATGCCGCCGGCCGAGATCCAGTGTGTGGCCTGGGCGGAATCGGCTTTCTGCGAAGCCTGGCCGCAGTCCGTCTGGCGCGCATACAGCTACCAATGGACGGTTGTGGGGGGGCTCGAGGACTACTTCACCGACGGCACCTCACCGACCCTGGTCGGCAACTGCAGGGCTGGCCGGCCGGTGCGTGTGCGAGTCACGGTGACCGCGCCGAACGGCGCGTCGAGCAGTGCGGAGGGGGCGGCCATGTGCTGGACCAACCAGTGACGCTGGCCTGCTGATCGAGGATTTCCGGTTTCTTCGAGTCTTTGGAATGGACGGATGGTGTGAGCCATTCGTTGGCAGCGTCACGCCGTCCACCCGTGCCTTCGCAAGCCTGCGGAGCGCTGTGCGTCTCCAAGACCCCAAGAGGATCGATTCATGAATCTGCGAAAGAAGCTCTCGGTTGCCCTGTTCCTGCTGACCGCCGGCGTTGCCGGTGTGGTGTCCGCCACCAGCGACGCCTGCCTGGCCTGCGATGACGTGCTCTGGCAGTGCGGCGGCTGGCAGAACGACCACTGTGTCCTCAAGTATCAGCGCTGTCTGATGCGGAACGGCTGCGAGTTGCCGTTCTAGTGCTGAGGCGTTCCGCTGACTGAACGCGTCGATGGCCACCGAGCGGGTGGCCATCGACTTTCCGCAGGACATGGACATCGGATGATGCACATACAAGCCAGGAATTGGATCCGCGAAGCGCTGTACGGAGCGCTGTTGTTCGCAGTTGCTTGCATCGTCGGCCTTGCCGCCGGTGCCGGATGGAAGTCGCTCTCGAATCCCCCCGTGATCGAAGCTCTGGACTGGCCTTCCACCGGGCTGTCCCGATCCGCAGCGATCATCATGATTTCGGCGAAGAGCTGCCCGGTGTGCGATCGCGCCAGGCGGTTCCTGGAGGAGAAAGGCATCGCCTTCGTAGAGATGGACGTCGAGCGGTCCGAGCGTGCGCGCGAGCTTTCGGAGCGCCTCAAGATCCGCACTGTGCCGACGTTCCTGATGGGCGATGTCCGACTCAATGGATTCGAGCCCGAGTTGCTCCTGAAGCAGCTGGAGCCCGCTCGCAATGCCCGTGAGTGAGTTGTTCCCAGCGCATTCGCCATGCCATCCCTCATCCCGGTTCGGCGGCAGGGTCTGCGCGGTCCGATCATTTCGCCCGTCGGTCAACGCCAACGTGGATGCCGAAGTCCCCGCACTGCCCGACGGGCAGCGCCTGGCTGCTCGAACGGGCTGATACGTTCGCCTTCGATTCGTCGTAAGCCACTGCAGTGGGAGCGCAGGGCTCCCTGATGGCTGCAGGAGTCCATGGCGATGCGGATCGGGGCGGGCACGGTGGAGCGATGCAAGTGGGCTGGCGCGCGATGGGTGTGGTTGTGGCTGCTGCTGGTGCCAGTGGCAGTCTGGGCCCAGTCCCAGCCGGGGCTGGGTTACACCGTCCGCCTGCTGGACGGCCAGGACGATTTCGGCGAGCACCTTGCGGTGACCCGCTTCGGCGCAAGTGATCAGTGGACGGGTTTCCATTACGTCGCCAACGAGCGCGCGCTGTATGCGGGATCCTGCGGTGACGGCTGCGCGCCCGAGGCTCGGCTCACCGATGGCGATGACCGTGGTCGTCACGTCAGCGCCGCGCGTCGCACTGCGCTGGCCCTGCGGCCGTTTGCAGCCTTCTACAACGCGACCCGCGGCGACCTGGAGGCGGTCGACTGCTTCGACTCCTCCTGCAGCATCGCTACGCTGCGCGTGCTCGATTCAGGGAACGATGTGGGGCAGGGCACGGCGACGGCCATCGACCCGGTCTCGGGCTTCCCGGTCGTCGCCTACTACGACGCCACGCTGGGCGATTTGCGCCTCTATCGCTGTGCCAGCGCGGTGTGTGACAGCGGCAGCAGCCTGGTCGTCGATGGCCTGGGTGATCGCGGCCGCAACCCGGCGATCGCCTTCGCCAACGCGGCACTCTGGATCGCCTACGACGACAGCAGCAGCGGCGAGGTGCGCCTTGCGCGCGGCGTTGCACCCTTCGGCGCCGGTGATTTCCAGTCGTTCTCGATTGGCGTGGGCGCGGATGCGTCCATCGCGCCCGACGCTGGCGGCTTCATCGAGCTGGTGTTCCGCGGTGGCGCCCAAGGCACGCTGGAGCGCCTGCGCTGCGATGACCTCAACTGTACGCTCGCCACGCAGTCGAGCCTCGACGGCGCGGGGCGGGGCTTCGCGCCCTCGGCGACGCGGCTGCCCAACGGCAACCTGCTGGTCAGTCACCATCAGCCCGCTGCCGGTGCGATGCGTGCGACGGTATGCAATGACGCCGGCTGCAGCGCCCCACTGCGCCTGACGCTGGAGGCTGGTCCCGGCTTCGGCCCGAACAGCGTCGCGCTGGCCTACTCCACCGGACGCCCCTTGATCCAGTACCAGGACGCCGCTCTGAGCGAAGTGCGTTCGACCCAATGCACCACCACCGCCTGCACCGCCTTCATCCGTCGAGTCGCCAACGGCGTTCCCGCCTTTGCGCCCGATGTCGCACTGCGCGCGGACGGTCGAGCCGTGGCGATCTGGACGACCTTGCGTAGGCCACGCATCGGCCTGTGCGCGGACCCTCTGTGCAGCGCCCTGAGCTACCGCGACACCGGTGGCGCGAATGCCGATGCTTCGCGACCCTCCATCGCGATCCGGCCCGATGGCCGGCCCTTCGCCTATTACTCCAGCGTCGGCGGCAGTGCGGCCTGGGACTGTGTGGACGCCGAGTGCAGCACCGGCATCCATCGGGAGGTCAGCGGCGCGGGCAATGGCAGCGGGAACTTCACCGAACTCGCCATCCGTCCGGATGGCAGGCCGCTGATGCTCTATCTGATGCGGGGAACGAACACGGTTCATCTGTTCTCCTGTGCCGATGTGAACTGCAGCAGCGGCCAGACCCGCGTGGTGGCGGATGAGCCGGACCCGGATCAGCAATCGACTTCGGTTGCCGACCTCGGCCTGGCGGTCGGCGGCGATGGTCGGCCGGTGGTGACCTGGTCGGTGAGCCGCCAGCCCACGCCGGGCAACTTTGCGGGGGCGCTGCGGCTCGCGCGCTGCGACGACATCGAGTGCACCGGCCTGACCGTGCGAACCCTGGGCGAGGAGCAGGTCTTCAACGGCGGCGGCATTGCCATTCGCGCGGACAACCGCCCGGTGCTGCTGGAGTTCACCTTCGCAGGGGCGCGAAACCTGCTGACCTGCGCCGACGCCAGCTGTTCGAGCGCGCTGCGCGCGACCTTGCCCAATCCCTTCGACATCGCGCCCCAGCTGCGGCTGCGTCCGGGCGACCGGCCGGCCTACGTCAGCGGCAGCCTCGGCAGCGGCGGCTGGTGGCAGTGCAGCGACGCCGCCTGCAGTAGCAGCGAGCGCACCGAAATGATCCGCGACACCGAAACCACGCAGCGCGGCTTCACCGGGCGCATCGCCTTCGGTGCGGATCCGCGGCCCGTGGGGGTGTTCGCCGAGCAGCAGCTGCGCGATGTCTGGCTCGCGCTGCCGCTGCCGATGGGCGTGTTCGCCAACGGCTTCGAGCCGTGAGCGCGGCTCCGCGGCTGCCTGCTTCGCAGGTGCGTTTGCCGGTTGCTGGTGGCGTGCGGTGGACCTGATGTGGGCGTCGCCTGAGTGGAGCCCAAAGCGACGACTGGCCCCGCGCCGCGCGCGCCCGGGACGATCCCGGGCAGGAATTGGCCAGACCGCGTGGACGGAGCGCCGAGGGGGGTTCAACATGGGGTTCAGAAAGGACGCCCATGAACGCCGACACCGCGCTGGACCTCAAGTGGGCGCTGCACTGCCTCGAGCATCTCGAGGAACTGGTGTTGGTGACCGATGCCGAGCGAGGCGCTGGGTTGGGCGGTCCCTACGTGCAGTATGTCAATGCGGCCTTCGAGCGCTGCACAGGCTGGCGGCGCGCCGAGGTGATCGGTAGGCCGCTGCGATCGCTTGGGGGGGCCGGCAATGCCGAGGCCACGCTGGCGCAGATCCGCGCGGCCTACCTGCAGGGGCAGGCGACCGAGGTGGAGCTTCAAACCCAGCGCCGCGATGGCAGCGCGATGAGCCTGCGCAGCCGTCTGCTGCCGTTGCGCAACGACGCTGGTCAACTGCGCGGCTTTCTGTTTCTGCAGAGCGACCTGACCGAAGCGCGCGCCGTGCGCAGCGAGCGCGCGCGGTTGGCCGAGTGGTTCGAGGGTGCTGCGTCCAGCGCGCTGTCGGCGCTCTACATCACTTCGGCGGTGCACGCCGACAGCGGCGAGGTCCTCGATTTCCGCGTCGAGTATGCCAACCGCATGGGGGGCGAGCTGCTGCAGGCCGATCCGCGCGCGCTGGTCGGACAAACCATCCGCGAGTGCGTGCCCGGCAGCCGCACGGAGGTGCTCATCGGTCACTGTCGGCGCGTGCTGGCCAGCGGTCTGCCCTTCGTGGAGGAGTTCGAAGTCGCCGAGCATCCGCCTGAGCTGCGCTGGATGCGGCATCAGGTGGTACCGCTCAAGGATGGCGTCGCCATCACCGCCGAGAACATCACCGCACGCAAGACCGTCGAGCTTGATCTGCAGCAGCGCGAGACCATGCTCCAAGCCTTCCTCGACAACTGTCCGGGCTTCGCCTGGATTGCCGACGAGCGCGGCTGCACTTTGGCAGCCAATGCGGCCTACCTGCGCTTGATGGCGCTGCTTGGCGTCCCGGGCCTGCCGATGCCGATGGAGCGCGTGTTCGCGCCCGAGCTGACCGAGCTCTACGCGCGGAACAACCTGCGGGTGATCGAGTCCGGCGAGGCCGAGCGCATGCTCGAGCCGGGGCTGCGGGCGGACGCCGGGCGCGGACTGTTCGAGACCTTCAAGTTTCCTCTTGGCGTGCGCAACGGTGTCCGCCTGGTAGGCGGCATTTCGATCGACATCACCGAGCGCGAGGGCCAACACCAGGCGTCCGAGCGGCTTGCGGCGATCGTCCGCAGTTCGGGTGATGCGATCCTGTCTCTGGATCTCGCGGGTCGCATCGTGAGTTGGAACCACGGTGCCGAACTGCTGTACGGCTTCAGCGAGTCCGAGGTGCTGGGGCGCTGCGTCGACGTGCTGGTGCCTGAGGCCCTCAAGGCGGACGCTGCGGCTCGGCTGCAGCGAGTGCTGGCGGGTGAGACTCTGCAGCGCATCGAAAGCCGGCGCCGCTGCCGCGATGGCAGCGAGGCCTGGGTTCTGCTTTCGATGTCGCCGATCGAGGATCGCGACGGTCGCTGCGTCGGCGTGTCAGAGATCGCCTCCGACATTGGCGAGCGCCATCGGCGCGAGCAGCAGACCCGCTACTTCGCCGAGCACGATCCGGTCACGGGTGCGCTCAATGAGCGTGGCCTGCTGCTGGCAGCCACGCACTGGATCGAACGCGGCCCTGCCTATCCGCTGCTGCTGCTTCGGCTGCGGGTGGAGCGCTTCAGTGAGTTTCGTGAAGCGTTCGGGATGGCCCACGGGCATGCCCTGTTGGGACAGGTGGTCGAGCGGCTCGCGGTGCGCTTCGAAGGCGTCGAACACCGCGTGGCCCACTTCGGACAGAACGAGTTCGCCCTGTTGATCGATGGCGCGTCCGCTCAGCCGGGTGAAGCCGCGCCGCAGGCCGACGTGTTCGAGCGACTTGCGAGCGCCCAGCGCGAACCGATCCAGGTGATCGGCATCGAGTTCGATCTGGAGCTGGCCGTGGGGCTTGCACGATTCCCCCGCGACGCCGCCGACGGCGAGTCGCTGTTGCGCTGCGCCGACCTTGCCATGGCCGTCGGCGCCCACGCGGTGACCGCCTACGATCCTTCGATGGGCGAACGCGTGGCCTATCAGGTGCGCTTGCAGCGTGAGCTGGCGCGGGCCTTAGCTCGCGGCCAGCTGCGCCTGATGCTGCAGCCCATCGTCGACGCGCGTCCGCCGCATCGCGTGCTGGGCGTGGAGGCGCTGCTGCGCTGGCGCCATCCTGAACTTGGCGAAGTGCCGCCTGCGCGTTTTGTGCCCGTGGCCGAGGAGTCGGGCCTGATCGTCGCGATCGGCAGCTTCGTCATCCAGGAAGCCTGCCGGCTCAAGGCATGGCTGGAGGCGCAGGGCTACGGCCAGCTATTCATCAGCCTCAACGTGTCACCCCACCAGTTCCGCCACGGGGATCTGCCGGTGCGCTTTGCCGATGCACTGCGCGCGCACGGCCTCGATGGCCGCGGTGTCGAACTGGAGATCACCGAGTCCACGCTGATGGAGCACAGTCCGGCCACGGCCGGACAGCTGCAGTCTCTCGCGGCACTGGGACTTGGGCTCAGCATCGACGATTTCGGCACCGGCTGGTCCAGCCTTGCCTATCTGCACCGGTTTCCGCTGACCAAGCTGAAGGTGGACCGCAGCTTCGTCGCGACGCTGCCCCAGGACCACGGTGCGGCGGCGATCGTCCGCAGCATTCTCACGCTGGCGCGCTCGCTTGAGTTGATCACCCTGGCCGAGGGGGTGGAGACCGAGGCCCAGCAAGCCCTGCTGGGCGGTTTGGGCTGCGCCCAGCTGCAGGGGTTTCTGCACAGCCCTCCGCTGGAGCCTGAGGCGCTGCTCGACTGGCTGGTCAGTCGCGGCTGATGGCTTGACCCCCGACAGCTGATCCGGGCGCTTAAGGCGGCAGGCGCCTACGGGGCGACATATGACGTGGCGCGTCAGCCTCCGCCAGCGCGGAACGGTGCCCTTACCTCACAGCCCCCGTTGAGGGCATGCGGTCGCGGCGACGGCCTGTGATTGGGCCGCGGTCGCCCCGCAGGTCCTTGGCGCATCCGTTTGTGGAAGCCCCTTGCGGCCATTGTTCTGTCCGTCGACCTTTGCTTTACAATCGTTTGCGGCGGTGCGGGTGGCATGGGGTGATGTTGGCGCGATTCGTGCAACCGGGCCGCAAGCCCTGCGCGCCGGCGAGTCGTCGCGCAACGACGAACGTCTGCCCCCACCTTTGATCGGAGCCTGCATGCTTCTGCCTGCCCTTGCCCGCGCGGTTCACGCCTGGCGCACCAACGCAACGCTGCTGATTTTCTTGCTGATGGCGTTGACTTTGCCGCCATCCGCCCTGGCTGAAGGCAGCCGCAATCTGTATCCGAGTGGAGCCGAACTCATCGCCGATGCGGGGCGCGGCAACCTCGACGTGTCCGATCCGGCGTCGGCCTATCTCAACGTCGTGCGCAGACGTGGCTTCATCTACGTCTACGCGCAGGCGGGCGAGCGCATTCTGGTCGGCTCCCGCAACCGCACCGCCGATGGCATCGGCATCATCCAGGTCTACAACCCGCAGGACTTCGGTCCGCGCGGAGCGGAGAACCTGCCTGCGAGCGCCAACTTCACCTGCAGCAGCGGCACCACCGGCCTCATCGCCGATCGCGCGCAGGAGCTTGCCGGCCCGCGCGCGGTGAGTGGCGGCGGCAATCCGGGCGGCTATGTCCCCTGCGTGTATGTCGCTCCGGTGACCGGCATCTACGGCGTCAATTTCACCGGGGCCAATACCGGCGGCAACCCCGACGCCAACATCGCCACGCCTGCGGTCTCGAGCAACACCGTGGCGGCCTGGGACGTGACCGTCCGCGCCAGCGACACCAGCACCATCGACATCAACGCTCGCGTGTTCACCTACGCGTGGACCGTGTTTACCGCGAACAACGGCCCTGGCCGCCGGCTCTATCAGGATCTCTACTACGTCACGCTCGATGGCTATCGCTACCGTCAGCGTCTTTCCGGTATCGACCCGAACGGCGGTACCTTCTTCGCCAACACCCTGGGCTTCTTCGATCAGGGCGAGCCGCTCTACAAGAACATCCGCGCCACCAATCCGCTGGTCAGCAGCGGCATTCCCGCGGGGGTGACGGTGCAGCCCGCGCAGTTCCCCATTTTCTTCAGCGACATCACCCCCTCGCCCGGGAACTCGGCCAACGACGCCGAAGCCTAGCGCGTGCTGGGGGCGCTCGGCATTCCGACCGCGCCGCTGCCGCCACAGGTGAATGAATTCCGCTTCACCTACCCGCCGACTGGCGGTTCAACCGCCTACGTGGGGCAGGGCGGCACCTTCAGCTTCACGGTGACTGACACGATTTCGTTCGAGATCGTGGTGAGCCGCGATGGCGTGAACTTCGACCCGGCGCTGCCCGCCAACCGGGTGCTCACCGGACAGTCCGGCACAGGCAGCTACAGCATTGTCTGGGACGGCCGCGACAACGCCGGGAACAACTTCCCCCCGGTACGGGCTACCGTTTCCGGCTCGTGGGCCGCAACGGTGAGGCGCACTTCCCCTTCGCCGACGTCGAGGGCAATTTCAACGGCGGCCCCACGCTCACGAAGTTGAACGGCAACATCCAGGACGCGCTGGTCCATTACGACGACCGTGGCTATGTCACGCGCGGCGGCACTGCGGTCGGCGCGCTCAATGGGCATCTGTGCGGTGCCGGCAGCCCGCTCGAGCAACCAACGCCAAACGTCAACCTCGTGGGGGCCAACTCGGCCGATGCGAACTTCGGCGGCAGCGGCAAGTTCTATCGCTTCTGGCTGAACGCAGCCAACCGGAACGCCGATTGCGACACCGGCGGAACGACCCCGAATCTGCAGGGCTTCGGTGACACCAAGGGCTTGAACCTGTGGACCTACCAGGTGACCAGCCCGCAGTCGAGCGTGCTGGACATCATCGACTTCGCTGACGTCATCGCCACCGTGCAGGCGCCGGCCAGTGCCGATCCGGGCGCCAGCGTGCTGGTCAACGTGGGCTTCGGCAATGTGGGCTCGCAGAACGCCGCCAACGTCACTTACGCAATCCAGTTGCCGCCAGGCCTCACGGGCGTGAGCTGCGCTGGCGCCTCCTGCGCCTACAACCCGGCGACGGGCCTGGTCACCGTGACCGGCCTGCCGGGCTCGCTGTCGCCCGGGCAGATCCAGAACATCGCGTTGAGCTACGTCGCGCCCGCCTCGGGCACGGTGCCGGTCACGGCGACCATCGGCACCAGCACGAACCAGGGCCCGAACCTTGCCCCCGATTCGGCCAACGGCATCACCGTCATCGGTGGCAGCAACGAAGCCGACGTGCTCACCCGTGTGCTGGCGCCAGCGACAGCCGTGGCGGGTGCGGTGGTGGCGGTCGATATCGAGTACGCCAACGTCGGCGGCAGCACCGCAGCGGGGCTGAGCTACGCGCTGCAGCTGCCGCCGGGCTTGAGCGGCGTGAGCTGCAGCGTCGGCGTGGTCTGCAGCTACAACGCGGCGACCGGTGCTGTCACCGTGACCGGGCTGCCGGGCTCGCTGGCGGCGGGCGCTTCGGCGCCGCCCTTCCAGCTGTTCTACACCGCGCCGGCCAGCGGATCGGTGCAGGTGCAGTCGACGATCAGCACCACCAGCCCCGAGACCAACCTCGCTAACAACACCGATTCGGGCGTGACCACCGTGCTCGGCACCCAGCCCGTCGACGTCGCTGCTTTCGTCAGCGCGCCGGCCACCGCAGCGCCGGGCAGCCTGATCACCGCGGACGTGAGCTTCCAGAACGTCGGCAGCAATCCCTTCACCGGCGCAAGCTACAGCCTGCAGCTGCCGCCCGGCCTGACGGGCGTGAGCTGCGTGGCGCCGGTCAGCTGCACCTACAACGCGGTTACCGGCGCGGTCAGCGTGTCCGGCCTCAGCGGCAACCTCGGCCCGGGCGATCTGGTCAACTTCGCCCTGCGCTACAACGCCCCCGCCTCGGGCGTGGTGACCGTCACGGCCACGGCCAACGTCGCCGGTGACGTGAACCCCGCCAACAACAGCGCCTCTGCGTCGACCACGGTCATCACCGCCGGAAGCGGCGTCGATGTGGCCACCAACCTCAGCGCGCCGGCCACCGCAGCCCCTGGCTCGACGGTCAATGTGCCGGTGAACTTCAGCAGCCTCGGCCCGGATGCCGCGGCCGGCGTTGTCTATTCGCTGACTCTGCCGACGGGCCTCAGCGGTGTCAGCTGTGCCGGTGCCGGTGTGACCTGCAGCTATAACCCTGCCACGGGCGCCGTCAGCGTGAGCGGCGGCCCGGCGACGCTTGCCAGCGGCGCCAGCTTCGGCCTGACGCTCAGCTACACCGCGCCGGGGAGTGGCACGGTGGACGTGCAGTCGAACATCACGACCACCACGCCGGAAGCCAACCTTGCCAACAACGTCGCCCAAGGCAGCACGCTGATCGTTGCCGCCAGTACCGCCGACGTCACGACGGCAGTCAGTGCGCCGGCCACGGTGCCGCCCAGCAGCCTGGTGGATGTGCAGGTGAGCTATTCCAACGTCGGTGCGAGCAGCGCGGCCAACGTGGGGTATCGAATCCAGCTTTCGGCTGGCGCGACTGCGATCGAAGTACGCTTCAACGGCGTGCTGTGCACCTATGACGCGGGCACGGGCGCTGTGACCGGCTGCGGTCTGCCCGCCACGCTTGCACCCGGTCAGAGCCTGGATCTCGACGTTCGCTACACCGCGCCGGCGACGCCGGCAACGATCACGGTGACGTCAACCATCACCACGAGCACGACCCAGACCAATACGGGCAACGACACGGCTTCGGCATCGACGACCGTGGTAGGCGGGCCGGAACTCAGCCTCACCAAGACGGCGAGCGCCGCGAGCTTCGTGGTCGGCACGCCGGCGAGCTACACGCTGGCTGTGCAGAACACCGGCACGGCGGCGACGACGGCGGTGGCGACGGTCACGGACGTGGTGCCTGCCAGCCTGACGCTCGGCACGCTGCCGGCGGGCTGCACCGCGGCAGGCCAGACGGTGACCTGCACGATCGCGTCGGGCTTTGCGGTGGGTGCATCGGTGAGCTTCGTGATCCCGGTGACGCCGACGGCGGCTGCGATTCCGAGCGTGAGCAACACGGCGACCGTGAGCGGTGGTGGTGACCCGGGCTGTCCGGCCGCCGCGCGCTGCGGCAGCACGATCACCACGCCGGTGCGCGGTCCCAACGTGGCGCTGGCGAAGACCGCCAACCCGACCAGCGGCAGCCTGGTGGTGGTCGGCAACACGATCACCTACACCCTGCAGGCGACGGTGTCGGATGCGCCGCTGACGGCGGCCTTCCAGCTCACCGACACCCTGGGTGCCGGCCTGCTGCGCGGGGCGATCACTGCCGGCCCCTTCACCTGCGGCGCGGGTGAGCCGCTGGTGTGCAGCCTGCCGAGCGGCACGGCGGTGGGCAGCTACAGCCTGAGCTACACGGCGACGGTGCAGGCGGGTGCGACTGGCACGGTGAGCAACAGCGTGACGATCAGCGGCAGCGGTGGCGACCCGGATCCGGTGTGCTCGCCGTGCACGACGACGCACCCGCTGGCGGTTGCGGACCTGCAGGTGGTGAAGACACTCGACCAGATGACGCCGACTTTCGGTCAGGTGATCAACTTCACCCTGCAAGTGCGCAACAACGGCCCGGATGCGGCGACCAATGTGGTGGTGACCGACGTCCTGCCCTCGGGCTTCGAGCTGCTGGGGACCACGGCGAGCCAGGGCAGCTACAGCGCGCCGCTGTGGACGGTGGGCAACCTCGCGGTGGGCCAGACCGAGACCCTGGTGATGCAGGTGCGCGTGCGGGCGACAGGCAACTACCGCAACGTGGCGACGGTGCGCGGCGACCAGTTCGATCCGATCGACGAAAACAACGAGGACGACATCGGCCCGACGCCGCCGACGAACCCGCGCCCTGCCGTGATTCCGGTGGACGCGCCGTGGGCGCTGCTGAGTCTCGTGCTGCTGATGTTCGGTATCGCCGGTCTGCAGCTGCGGCGACGCGGATGA
>JBKCVA010000118.1:0-13947 GCA_046318115.1 Lysobacterales bacterium
TCCGCAAGCGAAAAACCGCCTCAAGGATTTTTTGCGGCCGCGTCGAAGGAGGCTACCCAGGCAAAACCCGCGTCCCGCCTGCCTCTGCGCGCATCCGCATGAGCCAGGCGCGTCGGCTAACAATGGGTATGCAAATAACAACCCGTATACCTATGTGGATCCGGATGGGCGGCAGAGTCGGAGGCGCGAAGAGCGCTTTGCGAATCTCGGAGTCACGATCGCCGAAGCGACCGGGCTCATTTCTAGCGAAACAGCTGATGGGATGCGCGCAGGCATCACGGACGGGAAGCTTCAGCCGACTAGAAAGCCAGGTGCAGGAGCGACAAGAGCAGACGGCATCAGAGGTGAGTCGCAAAAGCGTGGACCGAAGACGGACCCGTCGGCGCCCCACAACGCGACGATCCGGAGCGAAGCGGATCGCCTCGAATCTGAAGGCAACCAGATTCTCGCTGGCGGTGGGCGTGAACGAGAGCGTCTTGTTCCGACACCGGGCGGAGAGAAATCGGGCCGTCGCCCAGATATCCTGTACCAGACTCCCGAGGGGGAAGTTCGCGCAACGAATGTTGGCCGCACAAATGCCGATGGCACTCCGGTGAAACGTGAGGTTAGTGCGATGAATGACCTAAACCAGGCCGGCGTTCCAACCGACTTCAAACCCTACGACAGATAGGTCGATTTCATGGCGCGAGTGTCAGTTCAATTTCATGCGATGCCTTCGGAAGTCGCAGATTTTTTGGTAAAGGTTGCCGCGGATCCCTCCCTTTGGTTGACGAAGTTGGGAGGACATCCCTTCGCTGTCCGCCCTTGGACCGGAGAAGCAAACTCGATTGCAGATGAGAGATCAGAGATTTCTGCGATTGCGGTAACACTAGTTGAGCCAGTCTTGCGGGGCCGGAGCATTCACGAGTTCCATAAACTGAACGCAGATATGCTTGCAGTCGAAATTGGGCGCGTTACTGAGTCAGGCCTCAAAGAGTCTTGGCTCTGGGGAACTTCCGACGACCCGCTGACCATGAAAGTATGGAAGCGGATAGCAAGGCAGCTCACTGCGTTTTGCACGACGGGTGGTTTTGCGGAGAATCTCAACACCGGTGCACGCGGCTCCGCTGGCAATCATCGCTTTTCTTCGGGAGCTCGGCTTGCATACTCAAACGGGACTAGGTTGCTTCCTGTCGCAGGTCATGTATCTCTTCACCCGACCTGACCGACGGAAACGGGGTCAGGTTCACTTTCCGGAAGTCAAATGCAGGGCTGGCCAGGACCTGGCAGATAGGGCCTGACATTTGAGGTCCAGCCCATTACAACAGCAAAGCCCGCCATCCGGCGGGCTTTGCTGTTTCTGCTTCCGAGTTTTGTCGGTGGCTACCTCATTCGCCCAGCGCACTTTCCGCTCAGCGCCCGCTCTGCGCCAGCAGCGAGTCGAGCACTTCGATGACCAGGCGCTGCTTGGCCTTGGGTAGGGCCTGCAGGCGTTCGAGCTGCTGTTGCAGCTTCGGCGCGGGTCCGCGCTTCTTGGGTTTTGGGGCTTCGGCGACCAGCGCTTCGACGGTGACGCCGAGCGCCTGTGCGATCAGCGGCAGGGTCGAAACCTGGATGCGTCGGCGTCCGACCTCGTAGGCGGTGATGGTCTGCTGCGACACGCCCAGGGTCTCGGCGAGCTGGACCTGGGTGATGCCCTGTTGCTTGCGCAGCTGGGCGATGCGGGCGCCGAGTCGGGCAAAGAAGGCGAGTTCGTCGGAGGAGAGAGCCACGGTGGGTGAGGGGTCAGCGAGGGAGCGCATACCGTAGGCCCGGGTTTCGGAGAGTGGTTGCAAATACTACGTTAGGTAGTAGCATGCGGCCGGGTTGTTTCGCTTGACAGCTTTCCGCCAGGACCCCGCCCATGCCCCGACCCACCCGCGTGCCCGAGGGCGCGCCTGTTGCTGCGCTGGATGCTCGCCTGCAGCCCGCCCCTGCCGAGCCCGTGGCCGAAGTCCACGGCCCAGACGACATCCGCTTTGCGCGCAGCGGCCGTGCCTATCGCGTGCGCGGTCTGGCGCGTGCGCTGTCGGCGGAGTCGCTCAAGGTGACGCTGCGGGTATCGGCGGGTGATCGCCTGTATCTGGACACGCTGGACCTGTATCAGGCCCGCGGCCGGCAGGCCTTTGCCAAGGGTGCGGCGATCGAGCTCGGGGTATCGGAGGAAGCGCTGCACGCCGACCTGTCGGCCCTGGTGCTGGCGCTGGAGCCGCTGCAGGAGGCGGCGATTCGCGGCGCGCTGGCGCCGGATGTCGAGTCTGAAGCACCGGCGCTGTCGGCTGAGGACGAGGCTGCAGGCATGGCCCTGCTGCGCGATCCGGATCTGGCCGAGCGGATCGTGCGCGATGTCGAGGCGATTGGCGTGGTGGGTGAGGGCGATAACGCCCTGGTCGGCTATCTGGCGATGGTGTCGCGGCTGCTCGACAAGCCGCTGGCGGTGTTGATCCAGTCGACCAGTGCCGCGGGCAAGTCGACGCTGATGGACGCGCTGCTGTCGCTGATGCCCGAAGGCAAGCGGGTGCACTACTCGGCGATGACGGGGCAGAGCCTGTTCTATCTGGGCGAGGGCGATCTGCGCCACAAGATCCTCGCCATCGCCGAAGAAGAAGGCGTGCGCCAGGCCGCCTATGCCCTGAAGCTGCTCCAATCCCAGGGCGAGCTGACCATCGCCAGCACCGGCAAAGACCCGCAAACCGGCCGCCTGGTCACCGCCGAATACCGGGTGCAGGGTCCGGTGATGCTGGTGCTGACGACCACCGCAATCGACATCGACGAGGAGCTGCTGAACCGCTGTCTGGTGCTGACGATCAACGAGACGGCCGAGCAGACGGCGGCGATCCAGCAGCGCCAGCGGCAGGCGCGCACGCTGGCCGTCCTGCAGTCCAAGGTGCGCGCCGATCACGTGCTCACCGCACACCGCGCCGCCCAGACCCTGCTGCAGCCGCTGGCGGTGGTGAACCCGTATGCGGAAGCGCTGACCTTTGCGAGTGACCGCGTGCGCTTGCGCCGCGACCACGTGAAGTACCTGGCCCTGATCGATGCGATTGCGCTGCTGCATCAGCAGCAGCGGCCGATCCGCCACATCGAAGTCGACGGTGCGCGGGTCGAGTACATCGAAGTCACACCGGCCGATATCGCGCTGGCCAACCGCCTGGCGCATGCGGTGCTGGGCCGCTCGCTGGACGAGCTGCCGCCGCAGACGCGGCGGGTGCTGGCGGCACTCGATGCCTGGGTGTCCGAGCAGGCCACCGCGCAGAGCGTCTCGCGTGCCGCGCTGCAGTTCACGCGCCGGCAGGTGCGCCAGGTGCTGGGCCTGTCGGACACGCAACTGCGGGTGCATCTGGAGCGGCTGGTGTCGCTGGACTACGTGGCCCAGCACGGCGGCAAGCCGGGGCAGCGCTTTGCCTACAGCCTGCTGTTTGATGGCGATGCGGACAGCGATGCGCCGCAGGTGATGGGGCTGAGTGAGGCGCTGCCGGGAGCGGCCAGCGCAGCGAGTGTGTCGAAAACCTCGCGGGGTGATGACGCGACCTCGCGGGGTGCAGCCCCCGAACTCGTGGGGGGCTCGCGGCCCGGTCGCGGTGGGGTGGCGGGGCGTTTGCGGGGCGGGCAGATTCCGCTGAAACCCAAGCCTGAGGCGGGTTTGAGCGCAGTCGCGTCGGACGCCGCGCCGAAAGCCCGTCGCGGGAAGGTGTCGATGCCGACGCCGACAGCGAGCACGGAGCTCACCCCATGATCGACGTCCGCCCACCCGGCCAGACCACCGCCCGCTCGCGTCAGTTGGCGAGCCCGCGCACACCGGACAGCGTCGCCGCCTGGCTGCTGCGCTACCTCGATGCGCTGGAAGTGCGGCAGACCAGTGCGGCCGGCCTGCGCAGCCGCAAATCGAACCTCGCGCATTTCAACGCCTGGTGCGTGGATCACGGCATCGAGCAGCCGGCGCAGGTCACGCATGCGCAGATCGAGGGCTTTGCGCGCCACCTGTTCGTGTACCGGCGCCGCGATGGCCAGCCGCTGTCGGCCAGCGGCCAGGTCAATGTGCTGAGCGCGGTCGGCGGATTCTTTAGCTGGATGGTCAAGCACCGACACCTGCCCTCGAACCCGGCCTCCGACATCGAACTGCCGCGCACGCCGAAGGGCCTGCGCGATCCGATGACCGCGAGCGAGATCGAGGCGGTACTGGCCCTGCCGGACATCAGCTACGCCCAGGGCCTGCGCGACCGCGCGGTGCTGGAGCTGCTCTACGGCACCGGCATCCGGCGGATGGAGCTGGCGGCACTGAATCTGGCCGACATCGAGGGCGAGCGCGGCGCCCTGCACGTGCGCCGCGGCAAGGGCGGCAAGGGCCGGTTCGTGCCGATCGGCGAGCGGGCACTGGCCTGGGTGATGAAGTACGCCCGTCAGGCGCGGCCGATGCTGCAGCGGGATCCGCACGAGCCGGCCCTATTCCTCAACATCGACGGCGGCCGGCTGTCGATGAACGCGCTGAGCAGCCGCGTGCGGCAGTACCTGGACAAAGCCGGCATCCACAAGGCCGGCGCCTGCCACCTGTTCCGACACACGATGGCGACCGCGATGCTGGACAACGGCGCCGACCTGCGCCACGTGCAAGAGATGCTGGGCCATGCCGACATCGGCACGACGCAGCACTACACCAAGGTCTCGATCGCCAAGCTGCGCGCGGTGCACGCCGCGACCCATCCGGCGGCCCAGCTCACGCGCAGCGGCAGCGGCGAAGACGACCAGGGCCTGGCATGAACGCCGCCGAGCTGGGCTACGCGCTGAGCCGCCAGGTGCCGGCGATGCGTGAAGAAGTCGAGCTGCACACCGCCTACGGCGTGCTGGTGCTGTACGCCGACGAGGCCAGCGCCGTGGCGGCGGTGGTAGA
Source organism: Lysobacterales bacterium (assembly GCA_046318115.1). Taxonomy (GTDB): domain Bacteria; phylum Pseudomonadota; class Gammaproteobacteria; order Xanthomonadales; family Xanthomonadaceae; genus Aquimonas. Next base: position 4,907 of record JBKCVA010000118.1, read on the forward strand.
GCGCCTGCTGCGGGCACGGCTGCGTGAGATCGAGGTGGCTGCGCGCGACTGACAGCGGGGGCAGAACGAATAAAAGAACAGAGCATGAGCCTGCAGTGATTGAGGGATCACTGGAGGTGATGGGCTGTGGGTGAGTTGCGCAAAGTCGCCTTAAGTCGCGCTGAGTCGCGCTGCGCTGCAGGGTGTCGCGCTAAGTCGCGCTAAATCGCTTTGGATCAGCGGGCAAGATGTGCGTTGTAGGCCAACACGCTGCGCTGTGTTGACCCCCAACGCGTCGCCTTACTCGCCCTGCGGGCTCGACGCGATCGAGCGAGGCGGACAGCCGCTGCCGCGGCCTGTAGCGCTGCGAGGGATCGAAGGCCCGGAGCCGCGGTGCTCCCACCGCCGTCACGTCGCTTGCAAAGCTCCGCTCCACTACGCCGCATTCAGCGGCTCCGCTGCGCTACGCAGCAAGCGCCGCGCCGGCTCTCTCCGGCCATCCCTGGCCGTCTCCGTTGAGCGCTGCGCTCTGACCGATCCCGCTCGGCTCCTGCCTCGCGTGTGCCTGCACCCGCTCAACGCGCGTGCAGCTGTGTGCTCAGCAGGCGCGCAGCCTGCGCGGTGGAACTGCACACCCTGCGCGCCTGCCGCTGCGCTCGGCTGTTGCGTCCCCAACCCCGTGTCGCGCGGGACGTCCTCGCGCTGCACAGCCACTGCGGTGCGCGCTCACGGGGCTTTAGGCGGCCAAGTGACATAACGCGCAGTTACGCGCAGGCCTCCTGCCTGTCCGGCGCGGTGCGCGGCGTCCTGCCGCGCGAAAGCCTCCGCGCCCGCGTAACCCGTCGCTATGTCAAATGGCCGCCAGCGCATCCCTGCGCTTGCTGTGGTGCCGCGCTCCCGGCGCGGCAGTGCTCCAGCGTCCTGCACGCGCTGCGCTACGCGCACCGCGTCTGCGCGCCCTCCCTGGCGCGCCGCTCCGGCGACGGCTGTCGCGGTTGCGCGTGGGGTGCGCGCTGCGGCTCCGGCCAGGCTGTCGCCACGCGCTGCAGAGCACGCATCCCGACCGTTTCGAGTGGGTTGCTCGCTGGTGTCGTCTGAGGCTAGCGCCGTGCTCGCCGCCTCAATGCCACGCCGGCTTGCGCCGGTCGCTGCGCGAGCATTGACCCGGCTGCGCGCGGCGCTCGTGGACTCCCGCCAACAGCGATCAACACCTGATCGCGGGCACATCAGGAGTCTGCTCGATGGATGCTCAAGCCCTGCGTTACGCGCTGTCCAAACAAGTGCCCGACATGCGCTATGGCCTCACCCTGGAAACCACCTACGGCTCGCTGGTCCTGGTCGGAAGCGACGCCGCCCAAGTGGCCGAGCTGGTCGAGAAGCTGCTGCAGGCCAAGCTCAAACGCGCCGAGCGCGAAGAGGGCAAACGCTGAAAACTGAAGCGCCGTCCGCACAGTAAGCGGGCGGCGCTGCGTCATGGCCCCGCGCCCTGCGTGCGGGGCTACACGCATTGGTCTGACACACGCCCCAGCCCGCACGCCGCCACCGCCCGCGCAGCGCCTGCGGCGCCGTCACGAGCGGTGGCCGCAGACAGCGAACACTCGCGCTTGAGGGCAGTCGGATCGGCCACACCAGCCGGGGCGCTGTCCACGTGTTGTCCACACCTGCTGCGTAGCAGCACCCGACAGAGGGGATGCCTCTACATCCCCGCCGTCGGGCTCGGGTGTGGGCAACGGGTGGTCAGCGCTTGACGCGGACTGCATCCGCAAGCGAAAAACCGCCTCAAGGACTTTTGCCACCGCGTCGAAGGAGGCCACCCAGGCAAAACCCGCCTCCCGCCTGTGTCTGCGCGCATTCGCACGAGCCAAGCGCGTCGGCTCACAATGGGTATGCAAATAACAATCCGTACACGTATACCGATCCGGATGGTAGGCAGGCCGGTTGCGGCACCAGAGTGCAGGGGGGGGCGACCTCACATTGCTCTTCCTTTGCCGGAGAAGTTGAAAGTGGAGGATCCAGTGGAAACGCGCAATCCGGTGGAGTTCGTGTCCCAGACCCGTTAGGGTTGGCCGGCGCTGCGGGCGCTATATCATCCGTTGTTAACCATGTAGTTAAGACTGCTGAGGCTGAGCGAGAGCAGAAGACATGGATAACGTATACCATCAGGAACAGAATTACCGGAAAAATCTATGCGGGGCGAGCTAGTGGAGTAGGAACTCCGCAAGAGGTTCTCAATAGAAGAATGTCGAATCATGAGAGAACCGGCTTGGCGTGGGAACCTGCACAACTTGATAGATATGCAGGGGGGGAGTCCGGGCGCTTGGCAATCCGTGGAAGAGAGCAGCAACTGATTGACGCCCACGGTGGCATTGGTTCGAAGTATGTTGACAACGTAATCCGGGCTGTTAGGCGAAGTAATCCGAATGGGCCTGTTTACCATAGCGCCTCGGACGCGGCCTTTGGCAACATCGCACCATATACCGGGAACACCTCCGCATGGCAAAACTTAATGGATGCAATGTTGAGCGCCCCATTCTAGCTAGAACTTACGGGCACACTACGAACTTGCGTGGAGTTACAAGAATGGACGGGCGCGTGACTGGGCTGTTCGGTTTCCAATTGGTTTAAGAGAGGCCAAAGTTGTGAAGAACTCCAAGCAAGCGCGTCCAGCGCCGGGGGATACCGCAAGGTGGATAGCAGAAGTTTATGATTACCACTTGGCGCAATTGCCCCGAGGCCATGCTCCTTCTGACCGCCGCATTCTCGAGATGGCAAAGACGAATGCCAGTTTTCATAAGGATTCAAGCGCGATATATCAGATTGCCGAGGATGTTGCTCTAGGGTTGCTCGACCTTCCAGAGGTTGAGAGAAGACGACTGGATGCCAGTCTCAGGGAAACATTCGGCTTTAGTTGTATTGTCTTCCTGAGGAAGTCACTGAAACTTGCGGACGACATACTTAAAGGTAAGAAGATATTGAAGGCGAGTCAGTACTATGCAGTCAAGGAGCTTGTTTATTCTGGCGCGTTGGAGCAGGAGGTCTGCAGGGCGTGCGAGTTGGAACTGACGTCCTTTGAAGAAAGGCAGCGGATGACGGGTCCAAGTCTAGGATGACGGGGCCATAGGGTGACGGGTCCAGTCCCAATCCACCGAAGTTAAGCGCGTCCGTAAGCTCTCCCGTCAAGCGGACACAGGTTTCTAGAACTTTCTGGCAAGGTTTCCCCAGCCAGGAGGTTCAGATGCGCAAGTCAAAGTTCACCGAGACGCAGATCGTCTCGATCCTCAAGCAGGCCGATGCGGGTATGCAGGTCAAGGACGTCTGTCGGCAGGCCGGGATCAGCGTGGCGACGTACTACCAGTGGAAGTCGAAGTTCGGTGGCATGGAAGCCTCGGAGCTCAAGCGCGTGCGCGAGCTCGAGGAGGAAAACAGCCGCCTCAAGCGCCTGTACGCCGACCTCGCGCTGGAGAACTCGGCGATGAAGGACCTGATCGCAAAAAAGTTGTAGCGCCGGCGCAGAAGCGCGAGGCGGTGCGTTTCCTCTCGGAAGCCCATCGCCTGCCGCTGCGTCGGTCCTGCGCCTGCATCGGGCTGTCGCGCTCGGCCTGGTACGCCCCGCCACTGGACTGGACGGTGCGCGATGCCGAACTGATCGCAGCGCTTTCAGAGGCTGTGCGCGAGCGGCCGAGCCGAGGTTTCTGGAAGTGCTCGGACCTGCTGCGGCGCCGCCGTCCCGACTGGAATCCCAAGCGCATCTACCGCGTGTACAAGGCCCTGAAGCTCAACCTGCGCCGCCCCGCCAAGCGCCGTCTGCCCAAACGCGAGCGCGTGCCGCTGTACGTGCCGCAACTGCCCGACAGCGTGTGGTCGGCGGACTTCATGAGCGACGCGCTCGCCTGCGGCCGACGCTTCCGCACCTTCAACGTGATCGACGACTTCAACCGCGAGGCGCTGCACATCGAGGTCGACACCTCGATCAACGCGCAGCGCCTGATCCGCGTCTTCGAGCGCCTGCAGCGCGAGCGTGGGCTGCCGCAGGTGCTGCGCACCGACAACGGCTCCGAGTTTCTCGGCGAGGCGTTCGTGGCTTGGGCGAAGTCCCAAGGCATGGCCATCCAGTACATTCAGCCCGGCAAGCCCAATCAGAACGCCTACATCGAGCGCTTCAACCGGACGTTCCGCGAGGAGGTCCTGGATCAGCACCTGTTCGCGCGCTTGGACGACGTCCGCGAGGCTGCCTGGTGGTGGATGCTCGAGTACAACGAGGAACGACCCCATGACGCGCTCGGCGGGATGACACCCGCTGAGCGTAAAGCCCAAGCAGCCGAAGGTTCTAGGAATTCTTTGTCCGCTTGACGGGAGAGCTTACGGGGGGAGGTCAACTGCATTCGCCCTGCGCGCTTTCCGCTCAGCGCCCGCTCTGCGCCAGCAGCGAGTCGAGCACTTCGATGACCAGGCGCTGCTTGGCCTTGGGCAGGGTGACGCATTCGATCACCCCTCGAAGCCGTTCTCAAAGATCTCTTCCGGCGGCGCACTTGAGCAGGTGCAGGTGTGCAGGCATTCCGCCCACTCGGGATGGTCGATGAAGGGGTTGCGATTGCCCTGATAGCTGAAGACCACGTCGTTTCGCAGCTGCTCGTTGGCATCCGGCGGATCGGACGCGTGCCATTGCAGCAGGGTAGACCGAAGACCCATGTAGCCCACGGCTGCGAACGCACCTGCGGGTGTGGTCTGAATCAGTGCGGGATTGTCGACCACGATCAGATCGGGCTCAGGGCGATTGGTGATCCCATGCATGCCGCCCTCATAGCGGATATCCATGTACAGCACCGCACGGGCCACATCCCCCTTGCGCGCTGACCAGACCTCGAACAGGTTGAGGGTGGTGCTGAACCAGTTGTGTTGCCCCGGGTATACCTGAGGACCACCGCCCTGACCGTTGGTCAGATCTGTGATCAGCGGATTGCAGCCCATGTTGCAGTTGCCGTAGGGGATGTTGCTGCGCGAGCTGTTGTAGGCCGAGTTGGACAGGTAGAGCATGTGCGCATCCGTGTACGCATGGTCTCCTGTCAGGTCGTTGTATCCATAGCTGTTCGGCCAAGTGTGCTCGCGGTTGTAGTTGGTATTCCCGCCGCCCGCCTTGGCATACGAAGCGTTGCGATACACGTCGACGACGCGCCCGGGATTCATCGGATCCTGGTCAGCCACCTCAAGGATGTCCCAGGTGTCGGTCGTCGTCGCCGTATAGGGATAAAAGGTGTGGTCATCGATCGCGGCGTGCAGCGTCTCGCGGAGCTCGGTGCAGGAGCTTGCATCAACGCCCGCGTAGTAGGCCCCCGGCCCAGCGGAAGTCACGAACTCCACGACGACATCCGCCGCCAGCGGATCAGGCAAGCCGTCGAGGTCAGCCACCTGGCTCGCAACGACGCGCAGCGAGCACGACTCCAGCGGTTGGAGCGAAACAGGCGGATCAAGGGACCACTGCGCGGGCCCACCGCTGATCGAAAGCGGCACTGAGCCCGAGCTTCCGCAGTTGAGGCGCGCCCAGTATCCGGTGACCGATACAGGCTCTGAAAAGTTGACCCCCAATGTGACGCTCGCGGGAACCCCCGAGGCTCCGTTCGAGGGCTGCGTTGATAGCACCGAAGGAGCTCTGTCCGGCGCCGTTCGGAAACTGATCACGACATCGCCGGCCATTGTGTTCGGCTTGAGATCGAGATCGACCACTTCGGTGGCGGTAATGGTGAGCGTGCAAGCCTCGTCGAAACCCAGGTCTGTCGCCGGATCAAGCGTGTAGCCTTCGCTTCCCAGCGTCACAGCCAGCGAGCGAGGACCCGTGGTCGCACAGGTGAGAGCGAAGGCTCCACCTCCCAGAGAAACGGGCTCTGAGAAGACCACACTGAGGTGGGCGGATGGGTTGACGTCTACGGCGTCCTGCATGGGAACCGTGGAAACCACGGTTGGCGGCAAATCTTCCGCCTGCACGAACGTCTGCCCGGCGTTGCACTCGCCAAAGCTCTCTGCGCGGCTGGGCTGCCAAGAAAACTCCGCCTGGGTGTTCCCTTGGCCGCTCAGCTGGAGCGACGTCCCTGCGGCTGTCGCGTTGGTTTCCAAAACCCCGATGTCAACAGAGGTCATCCCAGACGCGGGTCCGCTTGTGGCGGCGAACGCGCCTTCGTAGCTCAGGAACTGCACCACAGCTCCCGCAGGATCCACGAGAGCAAGACCATCCGGTGCGCCGTTCTGAATCCCGTTCGAGGGATAGCTGATGACGGCGAGTCGCACGGTTGCGCCGCAGGTGCGCAGAGCACCAGCCGGTACAGGTTCGTCGTCGTATTGCGCTCCACCGCTACCGTTGTAAAGGACGATCCGGTAGCCATCGAGGGACTCTCCGGCGGTAGCGACCACCTCGACGCGCTCACCCGTGTCTCCAGAAGCTGTCGAGTCGTCGTAGTGCAGCTCGTTGATGAAGACTGCAGCGGACGCGCTGCCAGCCAGAGTGACGGCGAGCATGGCCACGGATAACAGGAACGGACGGTTGGCGTGCATGGGAGGCATCGCTTCGTTTGGCCAAGAACCCCGCACGGTCGCGGGCGATGTTTGCTACGTGGAAGCTTAGTCGGACTCTTGGGGAACGGCCTGCGAAGTCCGCGATCGCATTACTTACGTCGGGCTTGCACGATGATGCGAAGAGCATGCTCAGGACTGAGACCCAAGACATCTGCGAGCTGGAAGTACTCCATGACATCCAAGCGACGCGCTCCGGTCTCTACGGCAGACAAACGCTGCTGGGACCAGCCCATCCTGCGTGCAAGTTCGGCTTGGTTCTGGCCTGAAGCCTCGCGAACGCGCCGGAGCTCGTCGACGACGCCGCGATACTCGGCTGAGTAGATGGTCTTGGTAGCCACGGTCTCGCCATCACGGGGCGGACGGGCAAACTAGACGCGCTTACCGAATACCTGAAAAACATGTAAATCCCGGCTAGGATATTGGCTTGAGCTCCTCGCGATGGCGTAGCGTGCAATGGCCCTGATCCTGCTGCATCCCGCAGTCGACCTGACCCTAGAGCTCTATGTGCCGCTTGAGCTCGAAGAAGCGATAGCTGTGCAGTGGGAGAGGATCCGCGATCACCGCGTCCGCCAAACGTACATCAGCGCTCTGGAGGCCAGGCTCCAACGACTTCTCGCCGATTGCCTCGACTGGGACCTGAAAGAGCCCACGGCGGCGCAGGTTTCCTTTGCGACCCTGCTCGCACGCAGACATTCGGTAGACCTTCCTATGGAAGCCCGGAGGTCGCGCTTCCACATGGCCATGTTCATCGAGGAATACTCAAAGCGACCATGCAATGGTTCGGATCGCCACGCCTCGGGAGCGCACGATGCCTGTGGCGACGTCGGAGGTCCAAGCCAGACCGGGAGCACCTGAGTCTCCTCCACTGCTCGGCGCACTGAGTACGCTTCGAAAGGCCGTCACACCACGATCCCGCGAACCCGGGGTTCTGCATCGCGAGCGCGTTCGCACTCAAAGCCCCGGCTTCGGTGCTGACGCGCATCGCGACGCTACGCTCGACAGAGAGCGGGCGCGCCTGCGGCCAGGTCGCGACCCCGCTCTAACGAGTATCCCAGAGTCGGCTGTGATGCTGGCCCCAGCCAAGAAGGCTCTGGAAGCCAAGCTGGTGGTTCCATAGACCACCTTTCAGGAAGAGGTGCGGCATCGCAATCTCTGCACCCATGCCGTCGGACCGCGATTCGCCAGCACTAGTTCGTTAACTACCTGACGCCGCCGCGATTGACCTGAAATTGGAGTTCTGATCGATCTAGAGCGGGCCGAACCGCCTGACAACTCGTCGCTTGATGCGCCAAGGTTGGATGTAGATCTGATCAACCCCCCACATCACCGCCAAGCAGAACGTTTCGACGCCGACAAAAGGCAGGAAGGACCTCCACCGGAACGGGTGGGCTTCGAACAATAGGAATCCCAACAGCGAAACGGCAAACAGCGCGCACAGCTGGAGCGCGCCCCACACTGGGAGGGCGACGGGCGCCGAGATCCGCACCGCATCGTCCTCAAAAAGCAAGCTGCCGGACCGCTGCAGGACACGGATTTCGCGGTCGGTCAGGTCGCGCTGTTGCTTGAGCCCCAGAAGTCGGCGCCGATCGTCGCGGCAAACCACAAATCCGAATCGGCGTCGGAAGGCTGTCTCGTCGCTCAGCACGAATTCGTCGTCCGCCGCAGCTTGCTGAGCAGCGGCCCCAATCACGGCCCGGTCGATGGCACCCAGCAGCTTGGTCATCACCGCGCCGTGGTAAGGCCCAGGCGGCGTCGGAAAGGAGGTGACCTTCCTGTCTTCGCCTATCACGCGCGAGCTCCCCCGATGCCAATCAGCCGTTCGACGATCTGGTCCGACACGGCGCCATGCTCGAGGCTGAGCTGGTAAAGCGCCGCCAGGACTTCGAACCGTGCCTCGTTCGTCAACGTGCGGCCGATTGCTGCCAGTCGGCGATCCAGATGCTGCGTCACGTCGGCGACGAGCTTGAAATCCACCGCCCGCGCGCTGACGGAACGCGGCACGAGATCGTTACCGCTCATCAGCCATACCGGGTCGATGCCGAAGGTCTCATACAAGGCGCGATGCACCGCGATCGGCGCTTCGCGCTCGCCACGCTCGTAGCTGGCGTAGGTACGGTAAGACAGACCCAGCTTCGCGCCGAAGGCCGATTGCGAAAGCCCGGTCTGCTCCCGGACAGCCGCCATCCGCCGGCCGTACGCCGCATTCAGTTCATCCGTGACCGATCTGGTCATTGCGACACTCTGCGTGTATGTTTGTGACTTCTGGGTGTATAGTGAGACGCTAGAGTGGAGATCAAAGCACAGTGAAGCCAGAACGCGAACTACACGAGCGCATCAAGATGCGTTTGCGACTCGCCGGCAGTTCGCTGTCGTGCGTCGCGCGCGAACTGGGCGTCAAAGCCACCACCGTCACATCCGTGTCTTCGGGGCAGCGTCGCTCGCGCCGCATCGAAGCCAAGATAGCCGAGAAGCTTTCGACCACCGCCGATCAGCTGTGG
>JBKCVA010000119.1:0-2628 GCA_046318115.1 Lysobacterales bacterium
CAGCCCGAGGGCGGCAGCCGGCTCTACACCTTCAGCACCGGCCGCTTCCGCAAGCTGCTGAGCAGCGTGGAGGAAACCACCGACGGCAGCGTCATCGGCACCACCACGCACGACGTCAACCCCACCACCTTCCGCCGCAACCACAGCGTGGATGCGCGCGGCACACGCACCAACTACACCCACGACGCCTTCCGCGAAACCGGCCGCACCGAGGCGCTGGCGGCCAACGGGGCCACCACGGCGCTCACCCGCAGCTACAGCAGCACCTGGGACAACGCCCTCAACCGCGTGCTGACCCGCACCGAGCCGGGTCGGCAGATCCGCTTCGCCTACAACAGCCGCGGCCAGACCACCGCGCGCTGCGAGGTCGATCTGGCCGTGCCAGCGGCCGTGGCCTACACATCGTGCGGCAGCGCCGCCAACGCCCCCTTCGGCGTGCGCCAGACCCGCTACACCTACTGCGAAGCCGCCGACGCCAGCGCACCGGGCTCCACCTGCCCGATCATCGGCGCGCTGAAGTCCGTCGACGGCCCGCGCATCGACGTGGCCGATGTCACCACCTACGCCTACCACGCCGCCACCAACGAATCCGGCTGCGCGCAGGCCACGGGGCCCTGTCATCGCAGAGGCGACCTGCACACCGTCACCAATGCGCTCGGTCACGTCACCACCCACGCCCGCTACGACCGCGCCGGCCGGCTCACGCGCTCGATCGACGCCAACGGCGTGGTCACCGAGCTCAGCTACCACCTGCGCGGCTGGCTGCTGAGCCGCACCGTCAAGGGCGCCACGGCCGCTGAGGACGCGGTCACCCAGTTCGCCTACACCCCGACGGGCCTGGTCGATCGCATCACCCAGGCGGACGGCAGCTACCTCGACTACGGCTATGACGACGCCCATCGCCTGATCTCGGTCACCGACGCGCTCGGCAACCGCATCGACTACACGCTCGACCCGGCCGGCAACCGCACGTCCGAGACCACCTTCGACCCGCAGGGCGCGGTCAAGCGCCAGCTCTCGCGCGTCTACAACCAGCTCGGCCAGCTGCGCGAGCAGCGCGACGCCCAGCTGCGCGCCTATGTGTCGGAGTACGACGCCAACGGCAACAGCACCGCCAGCATCGACCCGCTGAATGTGCGCAGCACGCAGAGCTTCGACCCGCTGAACCGACTGCAGCAGAGCCTGCAGGACGTAGGCGGCCTGAACGTCAGCACCGGCTACCGCTACGACGCGCAGGACCGGCTGACCCAGGTCATCGACCCCAAGGGCCTGGCGACGGACTACACCTACAGCGGCCTGGGCGACCTGATCCAGCTCAGCAGCCCGGACACCGGCATCACCAGCTACACCGTGGATGAAGCCGGCAACCGCCGCACCCAGACCGACGCGCGCGGTGTCACCGTGACGATGCAGTACGACGCGCTCAATCGCCTGACCCGGCAGAGCAACAGCCAGGACGACGAGGTCATCGTCTACCGCTACGATGGCGTGGGCGCTGAGAAGGTCTGTGACAGCAGCAGCGCCCTGGGCCGCTTGAGCCAGATCGAGGACCGCCTGGGCCTGCTGACCTACTGCTACGACCGCCGCGGCAATGTCATTGCCAAGCACCGCAGTGCGGGCAAGAACATGGCGCCGGACCTCGCAGTGAAGTGGGGCGTGGCCTACAGCTACACCAAGGCCGATCAGCTGGAATCGCTGACCTACCCGAACGGCGACCGCGTGTTCTATCGCCGCGATATCGCTGGTCGCGTCCGTGCGGTGGACGTGCAGCCCGTCGGCGCCGCCCAGCCGCAGCCGCTGATCACTCAGGTGCGGCATGCCCCGTTCGGCCCAGCCACGCGGCTGGAGTACGCGGGCGGTGGGGTGTGGCAGCGCGCGCTCGATGCCGACTACCGCATCGACACCCTGAGCAGCCCGGGCTTCAGCTACGACTACACGCTGGATGCGGTGGGCAATGTGGTGGGGCTGGGCACGGGCGCTGCCGACTTCGTGTTCGACTACGACAACCTCTATCGCCTCACCGAGCGCACCCAGCCCAAAGCCAGCAGCCCGCTGGAGCGCTTCGGCTACGACGCGACGGGGAATCGCACGAGCCACGCGCGGCCAGACGGCAGCGCTGCATACAACTACCCGGCCAGCAGCCACCGTCTGTCGTCTGTCGGCGGCCAAGCCCGCAGCTACAGCGCGGCCGGCAACACCACCGCGATCGGTGGGCTGCAGGTGCAGTACTCGGGGTTCAATCGCTACGAGTCGCTACCGAGCTTGCCGCCCGGCCCGCTGCAATCCAACCTTTACAACGGCCGCGGCGAACGTGAATGGCGCAGCGTCGCCAGTCGGATGGATATTCAACGGCGCTACTTCGGCTACGACGAGGGCGGCCAGCTGTTGTTCGAGGGCGAGAACCAGGGGGGCAGCCTCGTCATTCTTCAGCTGATCGTGTGGTTGGACGGCCAGCCGGTGGCCCTACGCCAGGGCACTCTGCACCGCGGAGCCCCCTATGCTGGCGAATGGCTGCACATCCACGCCGACCACCTCGGCAGCCCGCGTGCGATCACGCGGCCAGCGGCGAACAATGCGGTGGTGTGGCGCTGGGCGCTGGAGGGCAGTGCGTTTGGTCAGCATCCGGCG
>JBKCVA010000120.1:0-28228 GCA_046318115.1 Lysobacterales bacterium
GCGGAACGGCAGTCGCGCGGGCTGAGTCTGACGGAGGTGCAGGCGTTTGGTCGGGAAGGTGACAACCCATTCCGACTGCGCCGACAGGTTGGCCGAGCTGAGGCTGGCGAATTCGTTGTAGATCTCGCTTTGCATGAACACAGCCGAGACCGCGCGCAGGCCGGCGCCGGTGCCCGTGAAGGGAAACGGAGTCAGAACGCCGTCGGTGAACACGTAGGCGGTGGCGTCACCGGCATCGTTGCTCTGCGCCTGCGCCAGGCTGGGCAGGACCGAGCCGGGCTCGGTGTGCAGGTTGTGGGTGGTGGAGACGAAAAAGCCGTCAATGGCGTCGGCGTTGTAGCTGATGTTTGTGCCATTGCCCGGGTTGACGATCTCGGCGCCCCCGGACAGGCCACCGGACGGCGGCTCGATCTGGGCGCTGGCGTTGGTCAGCCAGGTGCCGGTCCCCGTCGTCGACCAGGCGCTGCCCAGCAGCGCGCAGTTCGCAGGCACGCCCTGCGCGCTGTGCGCAACGGCGTTCGCGAAGCTGCCGCCCGCGGTCAGCACGCCCATCTCGATGATTTCGAGGTGGCCCTCGCGCGTGCGGCTCAACTGCCAGGGCCCCGTGATCTTCTCGTTGCCAACGGCGTACTGGAAGTTCTTGAAGCTCACACCGGCGGCCGGGATGGCCGGCACCGTGCACGAGCTGTCGCTGGTGAAGAGGCGAGCGGCCGGGGCAGCGGCCGGCGAGGTGCCTTCCGGGCCGTCAGAAGCGATGGCGCCGGTCCACACGTCGAACGGCGACAGGTACAGGTTGAAGTCGAGGACGTCTTCCGAGTTCCGGCCTTCCAGGAAGCGGACTTTGACGGCCTTGGTCTGATCGGTGCTGTTCACCACCGACACCAGGGTGCTGTTGCCCTTGTTGACGGTGTAGTAGGGGTAGATCAGAACCTGGCCCAGACCGGCCGGATCGATGTGGACGGCATGGGACACGCCCACCTGAGCCGCAGCACCCACAATGCCCAGGGCCACGGCCGTGGTCAGAAATCGCATGTTCATCAAACAAACTCCAAAAGTTCAAAAAAAGAACATCAGTTCTCGATCGGCCTCGATGCCGGAGAGGCGTTCGAAGCGCGAGGCGACGCAGAAGGTTCAGCTCAGCCCGGGCGGGCGGTGCATTGCTCCGCTCAGGCAGGTGCCCGCAGGCGGCGCGAGGGTAAGCGTTTGCAACACAGGTCGACAAGCGGCGCCTTCGCGGCCCGGACGGGCGCGCAGCTCCGGTCGTGTGCTTGTCCACGCTTGCGCCCGATCAGGAGCAAGCCCACCGCTTTGCGGCCGGGCCCGACGGCATCCACCGCACGCTGCGAGCCAGCGCGGCGGACATCAAGGCGGGTTGACCAGCAGCCGCATGCTCGCGATTCCGCGCAAGCCCGTTAGCGGAAGGTCGCCGCTTCGAAGCCATCGACGAACAGGGCTGCTTCCTGCTCCAGCTCCAGCTGCAGCAGGCAAGCGAGAAGCAGACCGGCCACGAATTCGCTGTTGTTGTCCTGCAGGATCAGGTGCGTCTCGCCACCGGCGCACCGGTGGGCTCCACCCTGAGCAGACCGCGCGCCAGTCCGGGTCGGGCCTCGGCCGCGGCCGCGGCGAGCGCACTCGTCCAGCCAGCGCTCAGAACGGCCACAGCGACCAGACCTGTCCCGCCACGCCCAGACTGATCACGGCCAAGGGAGCCAGCAGCAGGCCGATCCGGCTGGCCAGCCCGATATCGCGCCGCGATCGCCACACGCGGAACAGGGCCAGGACCGCGACCAGCACACTCAGCGGCCCCAGCCAGGCCACCCAGGCTGCCCAGGGAACCAATCCGAACAGCAGCATGGCCTCGGTCACTTCGCTGGTCTGCCAGGCGGCCAGGCCGAGGCCCGTGAGCCAGGCCGTGGCCAGCAGTGCAGCCAGGAACACCGTCAGCCGGCTGCCGCCGGAACCTTTGAGTGCATGGCCGTTGAGGCGCCGGCCAAGCCAAGCCAGCGGCAGGAACAGCGCGGCAATCAGGGTGATTCCGGCCGATACGCCCACCCATGCACCATGCGCCTTGAGCCGGGATTCGTCTTCGCCCCTGAGTGCCAGCGCGTCGATGACGACCGAGCTTCGGAAGTAGGGTGCGATGAACTCGGCGGCTTGCTCGCCTTCGTCCACGCACTCACGCGTCACCGGCGCGCTCGGGTCGTCAAACCAGGTGTTGAGCCAGTCACCGCCGCACTCGATCGAGCGCGTCGGCCCGTGTCCGGCATGCGGGAAGATCACCAGCTGCCCATTCTTGAAGCCGGGCATGATGTACTCCGCGAGGGCCACCGGGGTAATCGGGTCCCAGCGACCGTTGGCCACGACCACCGGCAGATCGGTCTGAACCGGCGCGAATTGGGCCGGATCGCGCGGGGCCAGACCGATCGCACGGCAGCGCTCGGGCATCGACTGGATCACCGCCGGATGGCCGAAGGCGTGGGCCAGCTCGGGAAACTGTCGGAAGTCTTCGGGCGAGACCCGCGCAAGGCCGTCGACATAACCGTCCATGCAGCGCACAGCGGATGACATGCCCATGGCGGCCTCGACTTCCGTTCCCGCGTCTTCGCTGGTGACGACCGCCAATGCGCGAAACAGGGTGTCGTCGCCGGACTCCACGGCCCGGGTCAGGCCGTCGATGATGGCCGGCAGGGCGGGATGGGTTTTCTGCTCGTACATCAGGCTGAAGGGCAGCCCGGCGATCACGTCGGCGAAGAAGTACGCCCTCCCTTGCGGGTACATCTCGCTGGACTCGACCTCGACTGCAATCGGTGCGTCGTTCACGGCCTGGATGGCGGCCAGGTGGCGCTCGGCCAGGCCCGCATACGCCTGTGCGCAGTCCGGTTGCGCGGCGCAGGCCTCGAACAGTCGGCTCAGGTTGGCGTCATGCCAGTAGGGCAGGCGCATCAGCTCGCCGATATCCAGCGGCACGATGGCGTCGATCACCGCTGCGCGAATCCCCTCCGGATCGACCTTCATGTAGGCCTGGCCGAGCACCGAACCGTAGGAGATTCCCCAGACGTTCCATTGGTCGAGCCCGAGCGCCAGGCGCAGTGCCTTCACGTCGCGGGCGTTCTCGAAAGTGTTGTAACCGGTCACATCCACGCCCTGCGAACGGGCGCCCTCGATGCAGACCGCGGCCTGCTCCAGGTTCGCGCGTTCGCTGGCCTCACGATCGGCGTGAATCTGCTCGGCGCGATTGCGGCTGCTGAAGAACGGACAGAAATCGCCAGAACTGCCGATACCGCGCTGCTCGAGGATGTAGAGGTCGCGCTGCGCAAGCAGACGGTGGTCCTTGAGTCGGTCGACATAGACCTCGACGGCCACGCCCGGGCCGCCGGTCAGGTAGATCACCGGGTCGGGCCGGGTCTCGACCGTGTTGTCTTCGTGGTCCTTGCCCGTGGCCTTGATCCGGACATAGTGCAGCTCGATGGTCCGGCTGCCGGCCACCTCGCGGTTCTCCGGTACGCGGATCAGCCCACATTCGATCTCGCCGTGTTCGTAGTCGATGCGACCGCGAAACGGGCACAAGATCGTGTCGGGTTCTGCATGGCGCAGCCATTCCCAATCGTTGCCGTGCGACCAGGGTTCAGGGCCAGCTGGCGCCGGCTCCGCGGTGGCTTCATTCGCGGCAGGTGGCGCGAGATCGTTGGGCCCCTCCTGCGCAGGCGCCACGAACGCGGTCAGGGCGAGAAGCAACGCGGCGGCGGAGCGATGCATGGCAGGGCTCACTGGAAGGAAGGGGATGCAGCGTACCGAGTCTGCGTGGCAAGCCTGGCCTTCGTCCAGCCGGACGGGTGGCACCGACTGTCCGAATGACGGGCGCCGCGATGGAAGAACCGGTCAAGCGTTGGAAGGCCGGGCGAGAATCGGCGTCGATGCCAATCAAACCACTCGGCGCAGTCATCGGCTCAAGGGCGCCTGCCGACTCGCACATCAGGTCGCGGCAGCTCGGCACCGACGACGCAGGTCTTGGGGCTGAAGGTCGCCGCGCACGACCTGAAGAGATGACCGACCCGGCACACAGGGGGGATGCAGGCGCGCAACGCGAAAACCGTCTTCAGTTCCGTTGAGGCAGACGCTGCCGCGCTCGTCCTGCGCCGAGCCCAGCGCAGAGATGGCAGCGAGCGGCAAGGCCAGCAACAACCGCACCTTGGCCAACGGGTGCCTTTCTTCTGTTCTTCGGGTGTTGCTCATGGGTGATGTTTCCGACGGGTTGATTCGCGGAGCCCCAGCGGGATTGCATTGCAAGAAGGCATTGGCTGTGAGGCTTGAATCGTTCTGATCCTGCCTCTGGAGAAGTCTTGCGACGGCACTGGCGGCACGATGGCCAGATGGGGCGCGTGGGTGTATCGCGACATAGCCTGGGCCCGGGCCCACCGAGGCGTCGACGCGCGAAGGCGTATCGCGCCTGGAGACGACAATTGGTGCGCGTGGTGTTCCCCCAGCGATGACCGGGGCCGGGGGCAGCGATGACCAAAGGAGGGTACAGGTCACGGTGGGCCAGGGCCGACCCTATGGATCGCGGCGTCCGTCTCGGCTCGGGACATCGCGCAACTGCGGTTTCACTGGGGCTCTGCCGCGCGGCCTTCGTCAGAGCGCGCCCTCGTTGACTCAAGCGACGCCAGCCCTTCCTCGGCGATCGCGCGGCGCACGCCGTGCGCGTCCCTCAGGATCGCCTGCAGCGCCAGCCGGTGTGCATGTGTCAGTGCGTCGGCGGCGGGCACGGTGACGTCCGGCACGACACCGACGCCCTCCCAGTTGGTGCCGGTGATCGTGTTGGCCACGATCTGCATCGGGATGAAGGCGACGAAGCCATGCGCCAGCGGGCGATAGCCGCCGGGCGTCGCTGCACCCGCCGTGGTTTCGCCGACCAGCGTTGCGCGCTGCATCGCCTGCAGGTCGTAGGCGAACTCTTCGGCGCCTGAACCGGTGTCGCCATCGACCAGCACGAACACCGGCCGGTCGGTGTAGGCGGGCAGGCGCGGCTCGGCGTAGTAGGTGCGGTCGGGCGCGGTCTCATCGCTGCCCTGTACGCGCACCGTGGGCGTGCCCGCACTGACGAAATGCCCGATCACGTTGGCCACGCCGGCGGGTTCGCCGCCCGGAGAACCGCGCACGTCGACGATCAGTGCACCGGTGTGCGCGAGCATGCCCAGCGCGAGCGCCAACTGCTCGGCACTGGGCGCGGCATCGAGGAACATGCGGATGCGCAGGTAGCCGACGTTGCCCGTCAGCCAGCGCACTTCGGGCACTTCGCCGCCGCGCAGCCGCACTTCTTCATGGAAGGCGGCGATGTCCTCTGCCGAGGGCGGCGCTTCGCTGAAGCCGGCGACCGCTTCGGGACCGAAGTAGCGCGCACGGAAGTGGCCGTCATCGACGATCGGCGTGATCTTCTGCTCGATCAGAGACAGCAGCTCGTCCGCGGTGCGGGCCTCGCGAAACGCGCCCTGCTGCTCCAGCGCCTCGATCTGCGCCGCGGCCTCGCGGCCGCGCGCGCGGAAGGCGAAACGCTCGCGCAGCACCTGGGCCAGAGCCAGCACCACGTCGCGCGTCTCCTCCGGGCCAAGCGCGACTGCAGTGGGGTCCGGTGGCGGGCCGGGCTGCGCGAGGGCCGCGCCGGAGGTAAGGGCAAGGCTGAGCACTGCGGCGCACAGCGTCGCCAGCCATCGGGCGCCCTGCTGCGCTCCGGCGGACCCCGGCATTCGCTTGTCCACAACGGCAGCCTGCTCCTGTCGCGCGACGCGCTTCCCTGTGTTCACTGGTCGCTTCTCCATGCACCGCGGGTGTGCGGCACTTCCGGAAACCATGGAGACAGGCAGGGCGGCTGCGGTTGCAGGCCGCCGACGCCGCAGGCACGCACGCTGGCGGGCCGCGCATCCACACCCTGTCGACCTGCTGGCGAACGCGACCGCGCGGCTGACTCGGCTACCCGCGGGCGCGGGAATTCCGACGGCTCGCAGCCGGTGGCACGGCGCAGACTGCCGGCGGATCGTCGCCATCCCGGGCTGGCGCAGTCGCGCGGTCCCCTCGCCGGGCTGCACCGCGCAGGCGGCTAGCCATCGATCACGAAGTCGCGCCCGAGGCGCTCCTTGATCTCGGCCGCACGCCGGCGGCTGACCGGCAGCGAGCGGCCGTCCTGCAGTTCACAGCGCCAGCCCTGGGCGTTGCGGTGCAGGCGACGGATCGCATCGAGCGCGACCCAGTGGGAGCGATGGATGCGCAGGCCGCGCTGGCCCAGTTCGGACTCCACCTCGGCGAGACTGCCCAGCACCGTGGCCCGTCCGCGGCGGGTGACCACCTGCAGGTAGTGCAGGTCCGAGCTGATCGACACCAGCTGACGGCCGATGGCGAGGGGCAGGCGATCGAGCAGGCCCTCGCCGGGCAGCGACAGCGGCGGTGCGGCCGGCACCGGGGCGGCCGCCGTTGCAGCGGCACCGGTCGGCAGGGCAGATCCGTCGGCGTGTTCGCACGCATGGGTGCTCTCGGCCGGCACCGAAGCACCTCCTGCCACTGCGTCCGTGAGCGAGTGCGAACCGGCCGGTTCGGCCACCTCCAGCCGCGGCTGTGACACCCGCAGCATCGGCATCGCATTGAGAAGCAGCCAAGCCGGGAGGTAGCTGGGCAGCAGACCCAGCCATTCGGCCGCCAGTGCACGCAGGCCGCCGGCGGCTTCCCAGGCGTCCAGAGCGTCCTCCTGCGGTTCCGGTGGCGGCGCAGGCAGCAGCGCTTCGAGACCCAGCGCGATCGGCGCGAACAGTGTGGCGCCGCCCAGCCCGCCGAGCAGCAAGGTGGTCCAGGGCAGGCGGCTCAGCCTCGGGCGAACGCCGAGCAGCAGCCGCGTGGCGGCCAAGGCGCAAAGCATGCCGAGACCGATATGCGCGGCCCAGGCCAGCACGGCCATGAAGAAGCCGAGGTGCGCCGTCGGTGGCGGCTGCAGGGCAGCGAACAGCAGGGCGAGCAGGACGGTCAGCACGGCGATCTGCTGCCAGAAACGCGGCGCATCGGTGAAGGTCGAAGTCACGGAGATCAAGCGCTCGTGGGGGGCGTCACCACTGGTGCAAGAAAGCTACCACTGGTGGCCGGGCCGGGCCGTGCAGGCGCAGGCCACGGGATGCTTGCAGCGCCCCGGCTGCGTCGCCGGACCAAAGAAAGGAATGCCCAGCATGAAGCCCCAACTCCCTCCCAGCCTGCTCGCCCTGCTCGCCGCCACGCTCTGGGCCGCTTCGCCTTCTGCTTCCACCGCCGCGGAGTCCGGCTGGTACGCCGGGGTGCTGACCGGCGTGACCGGTCAATCGGACCAGACCCTGCGCCTCGAAGGCGCCGCGCCCGAGTCGGGCAAGGCGGGATTCTCAAGCGGCTTCCTCAGCGGAGCCGCGGTCGGCTATCGCTTCGGCAGCGGCTGGCGTCTTGAAACGGAGTTCGCCTACCAGAGCGTCGACCGTGACGGCCCCGTGTTCCGGGCGGCCTCCCTGCAGGGCGAGGGCAACTATGCCTCGACCGGTTTCGCACTGAATGCGCTCTACGAGTTCGACCTGTTCGGCTCACCGCGCGCGCGCAGCTACCTGGGCGCTGGTGTGGTCGCGCTGACCGAGGTCGACATCGACTTTGAAACCGCCGCCGGCGAGCGCTCGTTCAGCGGCGACGACACCGCCCTGCAGCTGCTGGCAGGCGCGCGCTACGACCTTGGCGAGCGCTGGTACCTCGATCTGGGCCTGCGTCAACTGCGCGCATCCAGCCTGCGCCTGGAGGGGGAGGGCAGCACCATGGGTCTGGTGCGGGGCGACTACCGCCCCTGGGCCATCACCCTGGGCGCCGGCTGGCGATTCTGAGCCCGGCGCAACGCGGACTTCCGTCCCGGTTCGTCGCGCCCGCCTTGGCGGGCGCTCAAGTCGCCAGCCTGCCGCCGGGCTTGCGCCCGGCCCACGCGCGATCGTCCTGCGCTGGAACGCCACGCCGGGGTCTTCTCCACTCCGGCGGGGTGTCAGGCTGGCGGAGCGAGCCTGCGGGCCCTGAGGCAAGTGCAGGTGCCGCCGATGCCGCTCCAGCGTGGACGGCCATGCGGCATGGGAGCCTGCCCGGAATCCGCCACTGCGCTGACGCCGCCGAGCCAGAATCCGGGCCGAGCATGGCGCGCCTTGGGTCCCGAGTTCCGGGCACACTGGCGCGCCGCCCCGCCCTGCGGCACAGGACGGGGCGGCCTGCATTCACGGAGGACGCACATGGTTTCGCGACGGCAGTTCCTGCAGGGCGGAATGGCTGCAACGGGCGCAATACTCCTTCCCTCAGCCCGGACACGTGCAGAGGCGTCGCCGTCGTTCGAGGCACGCCTGCAGGCGCTGGAGTCGGGCGCCGCGCGGCTCGGCGTGTGCGTGCTCGACACCGCCAGCGGCGCGCACTTCGGCCATCGCTTGGACGAGCGCTTCGCCCTGTGTTCGACCTTCAAGCTGGCGTTGGCAGCGGCCTGTCTGCGCGAGGCCGACCACGGACGACTCGACCTGTCCGAGCGGCTGCCCTACTCAGAGAGCGACCTGCTCGATTGGGCGCCGGTCACCCGCGAGCACCTTGCCGAGGGGGGCTTGAGCATCAGCCGGCTGGCGCAGGCGGCGCAGGAGATCAGCGACGGCGCGGCGGCCAACCTGCTGGTGCGCCGGCTCGGCGGCCCTGCAGGGGTGACTGCCCGGATCCGCGACATGGGCGACAGCGTGACCCGGCTGGATCGCTACGAGCCGGACCTTGGCCTGGTGCTGTCCGCCGATCTGCGCGACACCACCACACCGGTGGCCATGGCGCAGCTGGTCCAGCGTATCGCCACAGGTGATCTGCTGCAGCCGGCCTCACGCGAGCGGATGACCCAGTGGATGCGCAACACCCGAACCGGCCTGTATCGCCTGCGCGCCGGCCTGCCCGAAGACTGGCTGACCGGCAACAAGACCGGCACCGGGCGCGCCGAAGGCACCACCAACAAGTGCAACGACATCGCAATCACCGTGCCGCCCGGCCGCAGCCCGATCGTGATCGCCGCCTATTACGACAGCGGCGAGTACACGCCGCAGGTCGAGCGACGGCACGAGGCGGTGCTGGCCGAAGTCGCGCGCATTGCGGTGGCTTGGGTTCACGGCTGACGGCGCGCAGCGCTTTCTTGGCATGCTTCGCCGGCGGCGGACCCAAGGACCGGTCCGCACTCGGCGCCGGAGCGTGGCGCGCGCCTCGATCCAGGGAGCGACCGGAGTGAAGGCCCGACTGCACGTGCCGATCCACCAGAATGTCGCCGACTCGCCCTTGGGACGATTCGCCGCCGAAGCGCTGGCGGCGCCGCTCGACGCGGCGGTCGAGCGCCTGCAGCAGGGCTTGGCAGCGCTGCCGGACGACCCGGGTGATCCCGCTTTCGTGATGGTGAATCTGTGGATCCTCGCTGAGGATCTGCCGCCGTCCAACATCCGGCATCAGCGCCGGCTGAGGCAGCTTTCGGTGGAGGTGGGCGTCGCCCGCCGGCGACTCGGCAGCACGCCGCAAGCGGCCGATGTGGAGGTCCTGATCGCCGCAGCCGAGTGCGCGCTGCAGGCGGCCGTGGGCAGACTCGTGGGCGCGCGCGGGACGCCGCCGCCGCGGCGCAAGGCCAGCGCGAAGACGGCGTGCCCGCCGTGATCCCTCGCACGACCGCAGCGCGCGGCTCTGCCGCCCCCACGCGCCCGCTCCAATGCTGATGCCGGCGGAGGTTCCGCGCTTGGCCCGCGCCTGCGCCGACCTGATCGTGACGAAGGTCGGCCACTTCCAGACCTTCCATTGGCGCCACTTGGCCGCGCTTGGCGTGTCGCCACCCGAAGCCCTGATCGGCGCCGCGGAGGTCGACGATGGCGTCGAGACGGTGAGCTGCGTGGTGGCCTGCAGCGCACAGAGCGCCCTGCTGCCGATCTTCATGGGCGTGCCCCCGCTGGGCGACCTGCATCAGGTCATGGGGGCGGTGCTAAGCCACGCATCACTGCCTGCACCCACCATCCGCCTGCATCACACGCTGAGCCTGCCGGCCGAGGGGCTTTTCGGCGACGAGGGACTGGCTGGCGTGATCCTGCTGCCCGCAGCCACGCTGGGCTATCTGGGCGGCCTGCCCTCGCCCTGGGCAGGGCCTGACGGCGTACTGCGTGCGTTCGTGCTGCCGGTGTTTCTGGATGTGGACGAATATCGACTGGCGCGACAGGACCCGGGCGAACTGATGGATGCGCTGGAGCGCAGCGGACGCGACCTGATGAGTGTGCGGCGTCGCTTTTTGCCCTGATCAGCGCCTGCGACCGCTATCCGCTGAGCGCACTCGTGCTCAGTAGTGCCTTCGCTCGTGACAACGACAAGGCGCGACCACGCTTGTCCCGGGCGGCGCGCTTCTCCAAGCTTCGCGCCGCAGGCGAACCGAACTCGGGAGTACGTCGGCGTCCTGCATCCACACGAGGGAGCCAAGCCGCATGACCGATGAGGAAATCGACGCACTGTTCGCCGAGGCGGAGCGCTACTGCGCGGAGCGGCGCGCGTATCTGGCTGAGGTCTGGAACCTTGACGATGGCTGTCGCTGGAACGCGGACCTGGCCAAGGGAACGATCCGGTTCGAGCTCGGAGACGGCCGTGCGCTGTACGGCGCCGTGTCGATCATCGGAACGCTCAAGGAGGGCATCTGGCAGTGGGGGTGGGCCAATGCCTCGCTGCCCGAGGCGCTGCGTGCAGGCTCGCGCTTCATGCGCGACTTCGCCGAACGCACCGGGCTGACGATTTTCGCCGAGCCCGCCTGGCGCTGCAGCGATGCCCAGGCCGATGGCATCGCCGAGCTGGCCTGCCACGCCATGGACGGCGACACCCCGTTTCGCATGCCGAGTCGCGGGGCGCTGATCCACTGCGTGATCACCACACTCGCCGCTGCCGAGAGCGGCGCGTCGGACGAGAACGGGGCGGCGCTGCCCCGCACCTGAGGCAACGCTGAAGAATTCAGCGTTGCCGCGCGCCATGGAGGGCGCGCCCGCGGATCGAGCGCGCAAGTGCTTGATCCAGCGCAAGCGAGTCCGGACATGTGCCGGACTCGCGACCACGGATCAAGGCCAGGCTGGACTTGATCCGTGTTGCCCTAAGCGGACCCGCTCACGCCGATCCAAGCCGAATCCAAGTGCCTCCGCCACCGCGGGCGCCGGCGCCACGGCTGCCGCCGCACTTGGGCGGCGCTTGGCGCTATTCTCCCGCGCCGTTGTGGTGGCCCGTGCGGCCGCTGAGCCTGATCCAACTGACGGAGAATCCCATGCGTTTCCTCGCTGCGTTTGTGGCCCTGCTCGCCTGCATCCTGGCGGCGCCGGCGGCGGCCCAACTCAATGCGACCGCCGAGTACCAGCTGGGCGAAAACGACGGCGGCGTGGTGGTCGGTGGGCCGGGTAACGACCCGACCCAGCCGGGCGCTGCGGGCACCGGGCTGAAGCGCTACGGAGCGCCTGCCTACGGTGCGGGCGGCACCCCGCGGGGCCGCGTCAGCACGGCCTCGATGCGCTTCGACGGCAGCACTGCACGCTACGAAGGCCCGGCGTTGACGATGCCCACCGACAACTTCGGCGTCGAGGCCTGGGTGCGCTCCAACAGCACCACCGGCAACGCGTTGATCGCCTACAACGGCAACTCCGCGAACAGCGGCTTCGGCCTGTTCCGCCTCGGCGGCAACTGGGGGTTCCTGTACGGCGGAGTCGTCGCTGACGGCAACATACCGGCGACCTCCGACTGGACCCACCTTGCCATCGTCCGCGACAACGGGCTCAGCCGCTTCTACGTGAACGGCACGGAGCGGATCCAGACGCCGGCCGCTCCGAACCCGCCGGCCGGGGCGTTCCAAATCGGCGGCAACAGCCCGCTGGCCGCCGAGTTCTTCAACGGCGAGATCGACGAAGTGCGCCTGTTCACCTTCGCCCCCGGCACCTTCTCGCCCGCGCTGCTCAACCTGGGCGAGCGCCCGTCGGCCGTGGCGGTGCCCACGATGACGGTGGCCGGTGTCGCCATGTTGGCGATGGCGCTGGTGCTGGCGGCCGTAGTCGCGGTCCGGCTGCGCGGCTGAGCACGCGGGTGGCAGGCCAGAGCCACCCGCAGATCGTGGGCGCGGGCTCGCAGTCGTCTTTCAACCTGCAGGTCACGGTGATCGACCGCGTCACGCGCGCCGCCCGCAAGGGGATCCCGGCGGCCCCTGGCCCGCAGTTCGAACAGCGTCGCGACGCCGACGGTGCGCTCAGTCGTTTCGACGCCAGCACCCTGACGGCGCGGCGCAGCTACCCCTGGCCGGGCCGAGCAACCCGTTCGCGGCGCTCGGCGATGAGTCCTTGTGGCCAGGTGCTTGAGCTGACCCGCAAGGCCTGTTCGGAAGCGGCTTCGCGAGCCGCTGAATGCCCAGCCCTCGAGGCATGCGGCGCGGCGCGCAGATCGCGGTGGGGCGGGGGTGCGGCACGCAACGCGCTTGCGCCGGCTTGCGGTGTGTGATGGTCTAGCGCCGGCCTCCAAGGAACCGCACCCATGTCCCGACTGCTTGGCTTCATGCTTCTGCTCTCCGCCCTGCCCTGCCGCGCCGATTCGACCTCCGGCTCGCCCGCGGTCGATCTGGTCACCGGGATGTACCGCAGCTACGCCTGGGAGGCGGTGATCCACGAGCCGCAGCTTGGTGGTGGGCTGTTCTTCGAGCCGCGCGAGACGCTGGAGCGCTTCCTTGCGCCCGACCTGGCCGAGCGTGTGTTGGCGGATCGGGCGCGCTCCGAGGCGACGGGGGAGATCGGTGGGCTCGGCTTCGCCCCGCTGTGGGACTCGCAGGATCCGGCGGCCAGCCAGCTCGCCATCCGTCCCGGCGCCGCGGCCGACACGGTGAGTGTCGAGTTCGTGCGGCCCGGCCAGACCGAGCGCACCACGCTCACCTACCGTCTGGTGCAGACGCCGAAGGGCTGGCGCATCGCCGACATCGAGTACTCCGAAGGCCGCAGCCTGCGCGCAGCGCTCACGCCCGACTGAGTCACCTGCACTCCCGCTGCACGGCGTCGCGCGGAAGCTGGCGCGATGGAGATGTCCTGCCTTCAAGCGAACACCGTGGTCATCGGCGCCGGCCTGACCGGCAGCCTGATTGCCCGAGGTCTGGCCGCGGCCGGTGATTCAGTGGCGGTAGTCGACAAGGGCCGTGGCCCGGGCGGCCGTCTCAGCGTTCGCCGCACCGACTTCGGCAGCTTCGCCCATGGCTGTCCTCTCGACGCGGTGGCCGGCTGGCTCGAAGCGCTGCCGTCAGATCAGCGTGAGGCATTGGATCTGGTCGACGCCGCCCACGCCGGGGACGGTCGCGTGCAGGGCCTGCCGAAGCACCTGCTGGGCCGAATCAGCACCCGCTTCGGCGCCCCGGTCGCTGCCATCGAGCGCATCGACGGTCGCTGGACGCTGCGCAACGCCGAAGGTGCCGTATTGGCCAAGGCTCACCGCCTTGTGCTGACCGCTCCCGCGCCGCAGAGCGCAGCCCTGCTGGCCGCGCTGCAGCCCGACTGGTCGAACCGCCTTGGCGCGCTGCGGATCGCGCCGGCCTGGGCCCTGCTGCTGGCGCAGGACGCCGCGCAGGTTGCGCCGGTCTGGGCCGCGCCGGCGTCGACCCATGTGCAGATGCAGGACGCCCTGCCCGGCGCAGAGCTGACGGGCGCGGCCGTCCGACGCTGGGTGGTTCGGCTGGACGACGCGCTCAGCACACACCTGCTCGAGGCCGAACCGTCCCAGGTGCTGCAGGCCGTGCTCCGCCCGCTCGGACTTCAGCCCGCGGATTTTCTCCACGCCAGCGCCCATCGCTGGCGCTACGCGCGGGTACTCGACCCGCAGCCGGAACCCCTGTGGGTCTGCGAGACCACCGCGCTGGCGGTCTGCGGCGACGCCTTCGCCGGCGCGAGCGCGTCCGAACCCGGCCATGCCGACCTCGCACGCTGCGCGGCCTCTGCAGCGGCGCTGCTGGCCCTGTGGCAGCCGCGGACGAACCTCGCCTGAGGGCGGACCGCCTTCGGCGCCCGCGGACCGACACGATCGGGCGCGAATGCGGCACCCTTGCCGCCCCACGCCCACGGTGCGTCCCGCATGTCCGCAGCCGCTGACCCCGCCACTCGTCCGCGCCCGCGCCTCTTGGTCATCAAGCACGGCGCTTTCGGCGATCTGATCCAGGCCGACGGCGCGCTGCGCGACATCCGCGCGGCGCATCCGGGCTGGGAAATCGTGCTGCTAACCACTCCGCCCTTCCGGCGCCTTATGGAGCGCTGCCCGCATGTCGATCGTCTGCTGATCGACCGGCGGGCACCGCTGTGGCGGCTGGGCGAACACCTGCGGTTGGTGCGCGCACTGCGCAGCGAAGGTTTCGCTTGCGTGTTCGACCTGCAGAAATCGGGGCGCACCGGGCGCTACCGGCGCTGGGTGCTGCCTGGCCTGCCCTGGAGCGGTGCGCAGCCCGGGCCGAAGCCGCGCGCGATGATCGAAGGCTTCGCGCCCCAGCTGATCGCGGCCGGCGTGCCGGCGACCCACAGCGCCACGCCCGAGGTTTCGTGGATGTGCGCGGATGTCGAGGCCGTGCTGGCCGGGCACGGCCTGTCGCCGGGCTACGTGGTGCTGATCCCCGGCTGCGCCGCGCGCCATCCACACAAACGCTGGCCGCACTATGCAGCCCTGGCCGAGCACCTGCTGACGCGCGGCCACCGCGTAGTGACCGTCCCCGGCCCGGATGAGCTGGCGCTCGCCCGCACGATCCCCGGCGATTGCCTGCTCGGCCCGCAGGGTTGGCTGGACTGGTTCCAGCTTGCCGGGGTGCTGCGCCACGCCGGCTTCGTGATCGGCAACGACACCGGACCCAGCCATCTCGCAGCCTGTCTCGGCCGGCCCGGGCTCGCCCTGTTCGGTCCGCACTCGTCGGTGGAACGTACGGGCATCCGCCGCGGTGCCTTCGACGCCATCGAAGTGACGGATCTGGCGGCGCTGCCGGTCGAGCGTGTGCTGCAGGCGGTACTGCCGAGGCTGGCGCCGGCGCAGCGCTGAGCGGCCGGGCCGCGCCTGCCATTGCCCAGCCCTGCGCGCGGCTCAGTGCCCTGCGTAGGACTTCTCTTCGATGATGCCGGAGCCACAGTGCAGGTTGATCGCGCGCTTCAACAGCGCGCGCTGGTCATTGAGCCGATAGACCGAGCGCGCGAGGGCAATGAAGTCCGTACCGAAGTCGGCGCGGGCCTCGCAGTCGCGGATGTCGTCCTCGACCTGCCAGAGCGTCTCGTTGATCGCCTGCAATTCCGAGGTGAGCCGGGTCAGCTCGGCCGAGGGCGCAAGGTGCCGCTCACATGCCGCCTGCAGGACGCCCAGCTCGCGGACAACGTTGTGGCGCTTCGCGGGGTCGGCAATGCGCTCGCGCTTGATGCGCAGGATGGTGATCTTGTCGATCAGCTCGCCGGCGCCGACTTCGATCATCAGCACGCTGCCGGGGTTCGTTTGCATGGGAGTATCCGATCGGGTGCACGCCGGCTGGCGCGGGCCCGGCACCTTAGCATCGGCGCAGTGCGACACGGAGCGCCCGGGTCCGCGTATTCTCCGCGCCCCCTTTTCCGGAGTCGCCCCGATGCGCCCAACGCTGCTCGCTGTTCTCGTCGTCCTTCTGGCCTGCAGCACACGGACGGCCGAGGCCAAGGTCTACAAGTGTCCGCTGCCAGGCGGCGGCTACGAGTACCGCCAGATCGCCTGCGACGGCGAGGGCTCCGGGGAAGTCGAGGTGAACGACCCGACGGTGTCCAAGCGCGCCGCGGACAGCGCAGAACCTGAAACGGTGGACGCCAGCGTGCTGGTCGGCGACTGGTGCGAGTTCGGGGTGTCGACCACGCTGGACAGCGAGCGCGCGGACGAGGCTTTCCGCTGGTACTTCGGGCCCGACTACGTCACCTACATGCATTCGCGCTCGATGATGCCGGCAGGCTCCGAGCCGCCGAAGTTCCCGCTGCGTCGCGAGGGCGCGGCCTACTACGTCGATGACGCCATGTTCGGCGGCGGCGACGCCGCCTGGACCGTGGTGGGCCGTCGCGCAGGCGTGGTCTTCGTTGAAGGGCCGATGGGCGGCATCCTGCACATGCGCCCCGGCCGATGCTGAGACGCTTCCCCTCAGCAATTTAGAGGAGTACGCTGATCTCACCTAAATGATCTAGGTGAGACCATGAACCAGCCCGTCCTGCCCGGCACGCTTGAGATGCTCGCGCTGAAGGCCGTTTCGCTCGGGCCCGAGCACGGTCTGGGCCTGCTGCAGCGCATCCAGCGCAGCTCGGGCGACGTGCTGCTGGTCGAGCAGGGCGCCCTGTATCCGGCCCTGCACCGGCTGGAGGCCCAGGGCCTGGTGAGCACCGAGTGGGGGGTGTCGGACAACAACCGCCGCGCCAAGTACTACGCCATCACCGCCGCCGGACGCCGTCGCCTCGGCGAGGACACCCGCCAGTGGCGCCAGCTGGTGGAGGCGATGGACGCCGTGCTCGCGGCCCAGCCCGGGAGTCTGCGCGCATGAGCCCGCACCGTCTGCTGCGCTGGTTGAAAGATGTGCTCGCCCGCCCGCGCGTCGAGCGCGAACTCGAGGCCGAGCTGGATTTCCATCTGCAGACCCGCGCCGACCAGCTGGAGGCGCAGGGCCTGGTCCGCGCCGAAGCCCTGCGCCGCGCGCGGATCGAGCTGGGCATGCTCGAACTGCATCGCGACGATGTGCGCGCAGCGCGCGGGCTGCGCTGGGTGGAGCTGCTGCTCGGCGACCTCCGCTATGCCATGCGCGGCCTGCGGCGCAGCCCGCTGTATGCGACCACGGCGATACTGGTTCTGGCCCTGCCGCTGACAGCGGCCCTGCTGCTGCACGCCCTGTATGCCGCGTATGCCTACGAGTCACCGCCCATCGAGCGGCTCGAACACTGGATCCAGATCCAAGGCGAAAGCCGCGAGGCCCGGGTGTACTCGCGCTTCCGGGCGGACGAGGCGGACGCGCTGGTGGCGGCACCGCCGGCGGCCCTCGCCGATCTCTACAGCGTTCGCCATTTCAGCCAGCCCATGCTCGGTGGCCAACTCCAGCGCGGCATGGGGGCCGCGGTGTCGGCGGATTACTTCCAGCAGATCGGCATCGGTGCACGCATCGGCCGCGTGTTCGAAGGTGATCGCGACGACTCCATGGGCGTCGTGCTGAGCGAGGCCGGCTGGGACCAGCTCTTCGATCGCGCGCCCGAGGTGGTGGGCCGCAGCCTCGACATCGGCGGGCAGACCTTCGCGGTGATCGGCGTGGCCGATCGCGGCTTCAATGGCAGCCATGCGATCGCCCACCTGGTGTTCCTGCGGCAAAGCGACTACCGCGCGCTGTTCGCGGGCCCCGCCGAGGACACGGAGCTGTTCTACGAGATCGGCGGCTTCCTTGCCCGGGACGCGGATCCTGCCCTGGCCGAACAGCAGCTGCAGGCCCGGCTGGAGGCCTTCGCGCGACTGCGATCGCCCGACCTCGAGCTTGCGCGGCTGCGCGTCAGTCGCAGCGAAGGCCGGCTCAACGCCGGCGACCGCGAGGAGATGATCCTCGCCTCGCTGCCCGCTGCGATCGCGATCATACTGATGCTGCTGGTGGCCTCGGCGAATCTGGCCAATCTGGTGCTGGCGCGCTTTTCGGCGCGCGCCGGCGAGCTTGGCGTACGCGCCGCGCTGGGCGCCTCACGCCTGCGCCTGCTTCTGCAGCTGTGGCTGGAGTGCGGCCTGCTGGGGCTCGGGGCCGCGGTGATCGCACTGGGTCTGGGGGCGCTGCTGCTGGCGCCACTGCACAGGCATGTGTTTGGCCTGATCGCCGAGATGGGCATCCGTCTGATCGAGGTGCAGCTGAGTGTCCACAGCCTGCTGCCGGTGCTGGCGCTGGCCCTGCTCTGCACGCTCGCTTTCGGCCTGCTGCCGGCCCTGGTGGTGACCCGGCGCAGTCGCGGCAGCGGCGGCGCCCAGCAGCTCGGACAGAGCCTGCGCGGCGGCCCGGCTTCGCGCCTGCGGGCCGGCCTGATGGTCACCCAAGTCGCGGCCAGCTGCTTCCTGCTGGTGATCGCCGGGCTGATCGCAGCGAATGCACGGCGAGCACTGGAGACGCCGCTCGGCTATGCCCCCGAGCGGCTGGTCGGACTGCGCGCCGGGAGCGCACCGGAGCGCCTGCTGCAGCGCCTGCAGGCCTTGCCTGAAGTCGAAGGCATCGGCGCCAGCAGCCAGATGCCGCTGATGGGTGAGGCACCGCGTCTGGCCGTGCGATCAGACGCGGGCGACGGCAGCGCGCGCAGCCTCGCCGCGCAGGTCAGGCCGGTGGACGCCGGCTGGCTGCGGCTGCTCGGCCTGAGCCCCCTGCGTGGACGCCTGCTCGGCACCCACGAGGACAGTCGCTCGGCCGTGGCGCTGGTCTCGCGCAGCACCGCCGAGCGCCTGTGGCCCGGGGCCGATCCGCTGGGCCGCAGCCTGGAGCTCATCCACGACCCGGAAGTCCCGCCACCGTTCGGAGAGGCCTCGAAGCAGCCTGATGCGTCGGCGCTGCCGTCGCGGCGGGTCGAGGTGGTCGGGGTGGTGCCCGACATCGCCACCGGGTTCTTGTTCGGCGGCGGCGACGGCCCGGTGGTCTACGTTCCCGGCCGCATCGGTGAAGCCGCTCTCGGCAGCCTGCTGCTGCGCTTGCGCGATACCCGGCCGGAGACGCAGGCGGCGGTTTTCCGCGCCTGTTCGGCGCTGGCGCCGCTGGAAGACTGTGCGCCGATGCCGCTGACCGAAGCCCTGCGGATCCAGCGCCTGCCGGTACTGGTCGCGGCCCGGGTCGCCACCGGACTTGGGGCGGTGGCCCTGCTCATCACCTGCCTTGGTCTGTATGGCCTGGTGGCGTACGGGGTACAGCAGCGTCGTCGCGAGCTGGGGCTGCGGCTCGCGCTGGGCGCGTCGCGTGCGCGCGTGATCGGCACGGTGATGCGCGATGCGCGACGGCAGATCGCGCTGGGGCTCGTCATCGGCCTGCCGCTGGCGTTCGCGCTCTCGCGCGTGCTTGCCAGCCTGACCGATCGCATCACATCCTTCGATGCGATCGCCTTCGTCGCTGTGCCCCTGCTGCTGGCCCTGCTGGCGGCACTCGCGGCCTATCTGCCAGCGCGCGCCAGCGCACGCATCGATCCGGCCGAGTCGCTGCGCGCCGAGGGCTGAGCCCCAGGCCTGCCGGCGGCGGACAAGCAGCCCCCAACCCAGCGCAGTCACGCGCGTCGCCCACGCCTGTCGTGCTCGCATCGGTGGCATCCTGCTGCCGCTTGTTGCTTCTCGCTCCAGAGTCGGCCATGCCACGACCGTCCACCGCCTCGCATGCTCTGATCCTCCTGCCAGCGCTGGCCGCCCTGGCTGTGGCCCTGCTGCTGGCCCGCCGCCTGCTGCCGGAGCTGCAGGCGCTGCAGTTCTCTTTGATCCCGCTGTGGTGCGCCTTCGTGCTGACCTATGTCGGCGCCGCCACGATCAGCCTGCTGCCGGCGCCGCTCGGCGGCCCGATCGATCGCCTGCTGGACCGCCAGCTGAGCCAGTGGGGCGCGGGCGTGTACGGGCTGGTGGGCCTCTCGGTGTTTCTGCGGCTGGAAGCGCAGACCTTCGTGGGCAGCCTGCAGGCAATGGGCGACGCCTCCGAGTGGGCGCAAGGCCTGCTGCGCGACTGGCTGATCGGCTTCAGCGTGGAGTCGATGAAGAACATGATCGCCGCATCGATCTGGCCCGCACAGGTGATCCAGCAGGGCGGGGTGTGGGGATTCCTCGGCTTTCTCGGTGCCTGTTCGGCGGTGTTTGAACTTGGGCGGCGCTTGATGCCCGAGCAGCAGGCGCGGCTCGAAGCAGAGGCGCCCGAAGCTGGCGACGAGAAAACTCCATAGCGACTCCGGTGATTCCGGCTCTCCGCCTTTCCCCTTGACGCGGCGGCCGGGCACAATCCGGCGGGGGATGTCCGGGCGGCCGCACGCGGGGAGTGGAATGGAGCGCATCGCAGACGACAGCCCTCTGGGGCAGATCACCGCCATCCTGGCCGCGGCCGGGGACCCGAATCCGCTCGACAGCCTGCTGCCGCTGGTGCACAGCGACCTGCGGCGGCTGGCGCGGGCGCAGCGCCGGCAGATGGAGCCGGGCGAGACGCTGTCGACCACGGCCCTGGTCAACGAGGCCTACCTCAAGCTGCGCCGGGCCGACTACCCGAACCTCGCCAACCGCGCGCACTTCTTTTCGCTGGTGGCGCGGGCGATGCGGCAGATCCTGATCGACCACGCGCGCTCGCGTCTGGCCGAAGCCAAACGCATGCAGCACGTGCAGCGCGAGCTCGACGAAAAGCCCGGCGAGGATGCGCGCGAGCTGGCGCGCCTGCTGGAGGTCGACTCCGCGCTCAGCGAGCTGGAGAAGGTGCAGCCGCGCCTGGCCCAGGTCGTGCTGTACCGCTACTTCGCCGGCTACTCCGCCACCGAGACCGCCGAGCTGCTGGAGGTCACCGAGCGCACCATCAACCGCGACTGGCAGAAAGCGCGCGCGTTCCTCAGCATCGCGCTTGACCAGCCGATGGGCGAGGATGTCGACGGCGGTGCCGCGCCGTGAGCGATTCGCTGTCGGAACGTTTCCGTCGGCTGGAGCCACTGCTCGATCGCGCGCTCGACCTCGACGGCGCCGAGCGCGACAACTTCCTGCGCCTGTGCGCCGAGATCCACCCCGATCTCTACCCCGATCTGCTGAAGGGCCTGGGCGCCGAGGACCGTGATCTGCCAAAGCTGGGCGGGCTGGCCGCGCGCGTCACCGAGGAGCGCACCACCGACCGTCGCGGCCTGCAGGCCGGGCCCTGGCAGCTGCTGGAGAAGATCGGCCGCGGCGGCATGGGCACCGTCTACCTGGCGAAGCGCGCCGACGGCGCCTTCGAGAAGCGCGCGGCGGTGAAGCTGCTGCGCAACTCCGACCTGCGCTTCAAGCAGGCGCTGGAGCGCGAGCGCCAGCTGCTGGCCCGGCTGGAGCACCCGGCGATTGCGCGCCTCATCGACGGCGGCGTGCTGCCTGACGGCCAACCCTATCTGGTGATGGAGCTGGCCGAGGGCCTGGACCTCGACCGCTGGGCGGCCGAGACCAAGCCCGACCTTGAGACGCGTCTGCGCGTGTTTCTCGACATCTGCGGGGCGGTCAGCGAGGCGCATGCGCAGCTGATCGTGCATCGCGATTTGAAGCCCTCGAACGTGCGCGTGAACCGCGACGGCCAGGTCAAGCTGCTCGACTTCGGCATCGCCAAGCTGCTCGACCGCGAGGCCAAGCAGGGCGAGACCCGCGCCTTGGCGCTGACCCCCGAATACGCCGCGCCCGAACAGCTGCGCGGCGAGCCGGTCAGCACCCGCACCGACGTGTACGCGCTCGGCGCCCTGCTCTACCAGCTGCTGACCGGGCGCACGCCGCATCCGGGCTTCGACGGCGACTGGGCGAGCTTCATCAGCCGGGTCTGCGAGGAGGATGCCGACCCGCCCAGCCGGCATGAGACGGGCGAAGTGCCGCGGTCGCGGCTGCGCGGCGATCTCGACGCGATCGTGCAGATGGCCCTGCAGCGCGACCCCGCGCGCCGCTATGCCTCGGTCGAGGCGCTGGCCGACGACCTGCGGCGCTCACTCGACGGCCGCCCGGTGCGCGCGCACGCGCCCAGCCTCGGCTACCGCCTGTCGAAGTGGCTGCGCCGGCATCGGCTGGCCGCAGGGCTCGGTGCCGCCGCCGCGCTGGCGCTCGGCGCTGGGCTGGGCGGCGTGCTGTGGCAGGCCCGCACCACCGCCGCCGAACGCGATGCCGCGCAGGTGCAGGCGCAGCGCTACCAGGCCGTGCTTGAACACCTGGGCCTGATGTTCCGCGAGGCCGCGGCCGGATCCGGCGACGTCTCGCGGCTGTCGGCGCGCGACCTGCTGGTCGACAGCACGGCCCAGCTGGAGCGCGCCTTCGCGACCGACCCCGCGGCCGGCCAGCTGGTGCTGGCGACGGTCGGCGAGCTCTACGTCTACCTGCAGGACTACAGCGCCGCCGGCACCCTGCTCGACCGCTTCGTCGAGGTCGACGACGGCAGCGCGCCGAACAGCCTGCGCGCGCAGGTGCTGGGCGATCTCGCTCTGGTCGATGTGCGCCGCGGCGAGGCCCAACGCGCCTGCACGCGCGCCGAAGAGGCCATCCGCCTGCTGGAGGCCGAACCCTCGGACCAGCGTGGCGCGATCGCGAATGTACTGGGCAACTACGGCCAGTGCCTGCGCCTGCTTGGACGCGTGCCGGAGTCGCTGGCCGCCTACGAGCGAGCGGCCGCCCTGCGCTACGCGGTATCCGGTGCCAACAGCCCGCTGACCGCCAGCGCGGACAACAATCTAGGCACGGCCTATTTCCAGGTCGGACGGCTGGCCGAAGCGCGCCAGCGCCTGAGCCTCGCGCTGGCCGGTTTCGAACGCAACGACCTCGGCCGCAGCGCCCAGGCTGGCAATGTGCTGAACAATCTGGCGGCGATCGCGTTCAGCGAGGGCCAGCTCGGCGAGGCCCAGACGCTGTTCGAACGCGCGCTCGAGGTGCAGCGCGCGGTGCTCGGCGACTCGGCCGCACTGGGAGCGCTCACCAACAACTTCGGCAAACTGCTGACACTGCGCGGAGACCTGCAGCGTGCACAGCGACTGCTGGGTGAATCGCTCGAACTGCAGACACGCTTTGTCGGCGCCGACTCCCCGGATGCCGGCTTCACCCACCTGAGCCTCGGCGACCTGCAGCTGGCGCGGGGCGAAACGGCGGCAGCGATCGACTCATACCGCCTTGCGATCGGCCTGTTCGAAGGGCGCTTCGGCCCCGCCCATCTGTTCACCGCGCGAGCGCAGTTGGCGCTGGCGCCTGCGCTGGCCCGTGCGGGCCGCAGCGGTGAGGCGGCGCAGACCTATGCGGCGAGCCTCGAAGCGCTCAAGGCCCTGCCGGGTGCGATGCCTGCCCGCCTGCGCGGCGGCGGCCATTGCCTGCGCCTGCAGGACGCGCTGGCACGTCGCCTGCCCAGCCTTGACAGCGCCGACCTCGCCGCCTGCGAGGCGCACGCCGGCAGCCTCGGCAGCGCGCATTACGAGCGTCTCGAAGCGCATCTGCTGCTGGCCCTGGCACGCGGCGAGGCTGCGGATCTGGACGCCCGCCTGCAGGATCTGGCCAGCGCGCTGGGCCCCAACAGCCCGCGGCTCGCCGCCCTGCGCGCGCTGCGCCGCTGACGCCGCAGCCCAGCAGCACCCTGAATTCCCCCGCCTTGCCCTGACGCACCGCCAGACGCTCGACCGGCTCGCAGCGGCCGATGGCGACCAAAGCTGAGGGGAGCAACATGCGCGACGTCATGTCATAGCGCGCTTGCTCATTTGCCGGTGGCGGGCGCTGGACGCAAGGTGGGCATCCGTTGCCAAGCCTCCGCCGTCCGCGCCCGTGAGCCGATTCCTCGTCTTCCAGCATGTCGCCGCCGAGCCCGCCGGCACGCTCGACGCACTGCTGCGCCGGCGCGGGCACCGGCTGCGCTTCGTCAACTTCGAGCGCGACCCCGAGGCGCAGCCGCAGCTCCACGGCTACGACGGCCTGATCGTTCTGGGGGGCGCCATGAACGTGGAGGAGATGCCCCAGCGCGCCCACCTGCGCACCGAGCTGCGCTGCATCGAGACGGCGCTGCACCGCGGGCTGCCGGTGCTGGGCATCTGTCTCGGTGCCCAGCTGCTTGCCCACGCGCTGGGCGCACCGGTCCGGCGCCTCTCGCGGGCGGAGATCGGCTGGTATCGCATCGACAGCACCGAGGCCGGGCGCCTCGACCCGGTGTTCGCGCCGATGGGCAGCGGTGCCCCGGTGTTCCAGTGGCACCGCTGCGCCTTCGAGCTGCCCACGAACGCGACGCACCTGGCGCGCTCGACAAGCTGCGAACAACAGGCGTTCCGCTACGGCCCAAACGCCTACGGCCTGCAGTTCCACCTCGAGGCCAATGCGGCCCTGATCCGCCGCTGGCTGCACACGCCGGCCTACCGGCAGGAGCTGCAGCAGGCTGGCCTGGACCACGATGCAACGCAGATCGAAGCCGAGACCCGGCGCCTGGTGCATGCCCAGCAGGCCCGAGCGGAGGCCGTGTTCAACCGCTTCCTGGATCTCACTGGACCTGCACCGAAGCGACTCGCCCAGCCCGTCGCGACAAGCGCGTGGTCGCCCTGGCAGCCGCGAAGCCGGCCGCTCGACCTGCCACTGCGTGCGCTGGGCTGAGCGCACGCGGCCCGCGGCCAAAGGCGGGTGCCGACGCGCACTCCCGGTGGCAGCGAGCCAGCGCTGAAGTTGTCAGCCTTGCCCTGACGCCCTTCCGGCGGGCCTGCCCGCCGCTCGTCATCTCCTGCCCGGCGCCCGCCCGCGGTGCCCGCTCGCACCCGTGAAGGTTCTGCGAGAATGCACGCCGACGCGCACCGTGCCGTCGCCGCATGCAGGGGATGCGGCCCCCTTCCGCTCCACCCACTCCAGGTGAATCCCATGAGTCGAATTCCCCGCGCGCCGAGGATGAAGCGTCTGGCGCAGCTGCTGCCCGGCCTGCTGATCGCGGCCAGCCTGCCAGGCCTCGCGATCGGACAGACCGCGATCCGCGCCGGCACCCCGGTGACCGGCAGCCTCGGCGCCGACGCGCCCAAGGCTGACGACGGCACCCCCTACGCGCTGTACGAGTACAGCGGCCGCGCCGGCGAACGCATCCGCGTCAAGATGGAATCGGGCGCCTTCGACGGCTTCCTTGCCGTCGGCAGCACCGCCGCACCGGGCTGCTCCGAGGACTGCAAGTTCGACGACGACAGCGGCGGCGAGCTGAACCCGCAGCTGACCTACACCCTGCCGGAATCAGGCAAGGTGCAGATCCGCGCCAACAGCATCAGCGGCGATGCCAGCGGCGAGTTCACCCTGACCGTGACCGCGCTGCCTGCGCCCGCGCCGGCGCGCCCGCAGGCGCTGCGTCTCGACACCGAAACCAAGGCCACGCTGGACGAAAGTTCGGCCCGCGACGACGACGACCGCCCCTACGCGCTGTGGACCGTGTCCGGCCGCCGCAACCAGGAGGTCATGGTGCGTGTCAACGCCGAGGCCTTCGACCCCTACGTCGAATTCGGACAGCTGCAGAACAACCGCTTCACCAGCAGCGCCAGCGATGACGACAGCGGCGCCGGTCTCAATGCGCGCCTTGCGGTCACCCTGGATAACAGCGGCCGCGGCGTGGTCAAGGTCACCAGCGCCTCGGGTGATGCCAGCGGCGAGTACACGGTGTTCGTCGGCCAGCCCCCGGCCAAGCGGCCGATCAATGTACAGCCGATCGCCGTGGGCGATTCGGTGCGCGGCACCCTGGACCAGAACGACCCGTTCGATGACGAGGAGACCCGCTTCGAGGTCTTCCGCATCGATGGCCGCCCGGGCCAGCGTGTCGTCGTGCGCCTGCAGTCGGATGCCTTCGACGCCTACCTCAAGTGGGGCGTGCTGGAAGGTGATCGCCTGATCGAAGAAGCCAGCGACGACGACAGCGGCGGCGGCACCAGCTCGCAGCTGAGCCTGACCCTGGACGAGGACGGCATCGGCCGTCTGGTGGTCAGCAGTCTGGGCGGCGGCGAGGGCGAGTTCACCCTGTCGGTGGTGGGCGCACCGCGCACCCTGCCCAGCGCGCAGCCGGAGCGCTGATCCGCCACCGCGCATCAGCGCTTGAACGCGAAAGGCCCGGGCTCGCCCGGGCCTTTCTGTTTGCTGATCAGGCGCCGCGTCAGAAGCTGTCGGCCGGCACCCGCACATAGCCTTCCATCAGGATGCGCGCACTGCGGCTCATGATCGCCTTGGTGACGATCCACTCGCCGTTCTCCAAGCGCGCCTCGGCGCCGACGCGAAGCGTGCCTGACGGATGGCCGAAGCGCACCACGCTGCGTTCGCCGCCACCCGCCGCGGCGTTGACCACGGTGCCGGGAATCGAAGCCGCGGTGGCGATCGCCACGGCCGCGGTGCCCATCATCGCGTGGTGCAGCTTGCCCATCGACAGCGCGCGCACGCGCAGGTCGATCTCATCAGCGCGCACGGTCTTGCCGCTGGAGCTGAGGTAGTCGGCGGCCGGTGCTACGAAAGCCACCTTGGGCGTGTGCTGGCGCTTGGCGGCTTCTTGGGGCGTCTTGATCAGACCCATGCGCAGCGCGCCGGCGGTGCGGATGGCCTCAAATCGCGCGAGTGCTGCGGCATCGCCATTGATCTCGCCCTGCAGCTCGCTGCCGCTGCAGCCGACATCGGCCGCATTGACGAACACGGTCGGAATGCCGGCGGTGATCATCGTCGCCTGCAGCGGGCCGATGCCGGGCACCTCCAGCGTGTCGACCAGATTGCCGGTGGGGAACAGCGCGCCGCCACCCTCGCCTTCGCCTTCGTCGGCGGGATCGATGAACTCCAGCACGATCTCGGCCGCCGGAAAGGTCACGCCGTCGAGCTCGAAGTCACCGGTCTCCTGCACCTGGCCGCCCGTGATCGGCACATGCGCGAGGATGGTCTTTCCGATGTTGGCCTGCCAGATCCGCACCACGCAGACGCCGTCCTCCGGCACCCGATCGGCGTCGACATAGCCCGCCTGCAGCGCAAACGCACCCGCGGCGGTGGAGAGGTTGCCGCAGTTGCCCGACCAGTCGACGAAGTCACTTTCGATCGAGACCTGGCCGTAGAGGTAGTCGACGTCGTGATCCGGTTTGGCACTCTTCGAGAGGATCACGCACTTGCTGGTCGACGAGGTCGCGCCACCCATGCCGTCGGTGTGCTTCGCGTAAGGGTCGGGACTGCCGATCACGCGCTGGAACAGACGATCACGCGCGCGCCCGGGCACCTGCGCGGATTCAGGCAGGTCTTCGAGGCGGAAGAACACGCCTTTGGACGTGCCACCGCGGTAGTAGGTGGCGGGGATGCGGAGTTGGGGGGCGTGGGGCATGGCCTATTCCTCGAAACGTGGGTTCTTTTCTCCCCTCCCCCCTGGAGGGGGAGGGGCTGGGGGAGAGGGGGACGACACTTGCAGCGCGCTCAAGATCTGCTCCAGAACCGCCTCAGGCTCCCGCAAGATCTGGTGGTTCCAGAAGCGCATCACCCGGTAGCCGCGATCGGCAAGCCATGCATCGCGTTCCGAATCCGACGCAGACTCTAGGTGTTGCCCCCCATCGGCCTCAACGACCAGCTTTGCGCCGAGATGCACGAAATCGACGATGTACGGGCCCAAGGGATGCTGCCGTCTGAACTTCTGACCATAGAGCCGGTACGCCCGGAGCCTGCGCCAGAGCACGTGCTCCGCATCCGTCATGTTCCTGCGCAAGCTCTTGGCGAAGTCGCGAGATTCCATCCCCCTCTCCCCAACCCCTCCCCCTCCAGGGGGGAGGGGCTCAGGCCACGCTGGTGTTTCGCCCGAGGGCGCGCAAACGCTCCTTCAATCCGGCAAAAGCGCGTCGTTGCACGTGCGTATGCATGTGCTCTTGCGACACAGCCCGTGCCGCCCCCTCACACCGCCCCCGCCAGAAAATCCTGCGCGAACCGCTGCAGCACGCCGCCCGCCTCGTAGATCGACACCTCTT
This sequence comes from Lysobacterales bacterium, assembly GCA_046318115.1. Classification (GTDB taxonomy): domain Bacteria; phylum Pseudomonadota; class Gammaproteobacteria; order Xanthomonadales; family Xanthomonadaceae; genus Aquimonas. The sequence continues at coordinate 27,657 of JBKCVA010000120.1, forward strand.
CCGCGGTATCCAGCCGACAGCGCACCGGCACGTCCACGCGTTCGCCGTTGCGGCGGTGAACGATCAGGGTCAGGGTGGCGCCCGGTGAACGTTCGCCGATGACGTCATAGGTCTCGCTGCCGTCCAGTCCCAGCGTCAGCCGCGTGGTGCCGGCGATGAACTCGCAGGGCAGCACGCCCATGCCGATCAGGTTGGTGCGGTGGATGCGCTCGAAGCCCTCGGCGACGATGGCTTCGACGCCGGCCAGCCGCACGCCCTTCGCCGCCCAATCGCGTGAAGAACCCTGCCCGTAGTCGGCGCCGGCGATGATGACCAGCGGCTGGCCGCGCTCCATGTAGGTCTCGATCGCTTCCCACATGCGCATGACTTGGCCTTCCGGCTCGACCCGCGCCAGCGAGCCGCGGCGGACCTTGCCCTCGGCATCGCGGACCATTTCGTTCTGCAGGGTCGGGTTGGCGAAGGTGGCGCGCTGCGCGGTCAGGTGGTCGCCGCGGTGGGTGGCGTAGGAATTGAAGTCCTCTTCCGGCAGGCCCATTTTCGCGAGGTACTCGCCGGCCGCGCTGTCCGCGAGG
>JBKCVA010000121.1:0-23438 GCA_046318115.1 Lysobacterales bacterium
TTCACCGACAGGCCCGAGGTGTTGGTGGCGAAGATCGCGTGCGCGGCCACGTGCGGGGCGACCTTGGCGTAGAGGTCCTTCTTCCAGTCGATACGTTCGGCGATCGCCTCGATGATCAGATCGCAGTCGGCCAGTAGCGGCAGGTGCTGGTCATAGTTGGCGGCGATCAGCGCGCCGGCCAGCTGCGGAAGCGCCAGCGGAGCCGGGGAGAGCTTGCCGAGGTTGGCGATGGCCTTGTTGGCGATGGCGCTGGGGTCACCCTCCTTCGAGGGCAGGTCGAACAGCAGGGTTTCGACCTGGGCGTTGACGAGGTGGGCGGCGATCTGCGCGCCCATGACGCCGGCGCCGAGCACGGCCACCTTGCGGATGCGGAGGGGTTGCGACATGGAAGAACCTCGTGGGGCGGGGGTGGTGAAGGGATCAGCCGAGCGCGGGCGGTGCCCGCAGTCCGGCCACGGCGAAACGCAGGAGGTTGTCAGCGGCCAACGTGCAGTGTTCCTGTTCGCTGACCGCAGGTTGGCGACGGATCAGGCCGAAGTCGGCCATGGCGTAGGTGAGTGCCCCGGCAATGTAGTCGAGGCGCCAGTAGAGATCCTGCTTGGGCAGGGCAGGCAGGCAGTGCTGAATGGCGCGCGCGAACTCGCGTAGCACATGCCCGTAGTGGTCGGAAAGAAACTGACGCAGACGCTCATTTTTTTCGGCGTAGGCGCGGGCGACGACGCGCACGAAGGCAGCGCCTTCGCCCTCCATGCCGATCTGCATGGCCGGAACGATGAATGCTGCAAGGATGGCTTCAAGGTCGCGCGGGTCGCGCGCCACTGCCTCATGCAAGAGTTTCAGCCGGCGAGCGCTGAGCTCGTCGAAGCGACGGCGGAAGACTTCGGTGATCAGGTTCTCTTTGCTGCCGAAGTGATAGTTCACCGCGGCGATGTTGACGTCGGCACAGGCGGTGAGCTGGCGCAGTGAGGTTGCGGCGAAGCCATGCTCTGCGAACAGCTGCTCGGCTGCGCTCAGCAAACGTTCCTTGGTGGAGAACTGGCTCAAGTTCACCTGCGGCTCCAGCAACTGATTCAAACAAACGTTTGAGAGACTAGGCGGGTGCGCGTGATCGGTCAACGTGCGCCGCGTCATCCAAGCGCTGGCGCGTCGAAGGTGTCACATTTTTGACGCATCGCTCCAGATGTCCTTGCAAAATGTGCGATTGTCCAAGCCTTCGGCTACACTACTTGACCATTTCGTCCTAAGCCCGCGTTTTCAGGCGGAAAACCCGTCTCGCGCGAGCCCCGCGCGGCCGCTGGGCCGGCGGATGTTGCCGATACCTCAACCTCAGGGAGTTTCACCATGGCGCTCGAGCGCACCATTTCCATCATCAAGCCCGACGCGGTCGCCAAGAACGTTATCGGTGAGATCTATGCCCGCTTCGAGAAGGCTGGTCTGAAGGTCGTTGCAGCCAAGATGAAGCACCTCTCGCGCAAGGAAGCCGAGGGCTTTTACGCCGTCCACCGCGAGCGCCCGTTCTTCAATGCGCTGGTGGAGTTCATGATCTCCGGCCCGGTGATGATCCAGGTGCTGGAAGGTGAGAATGCCGTCGCCAAGAATCGCGAGCTGATGGGTGCCACCAACCCGAAGGACGCCGCGCCCGGCACCATTCGCGCCGACTTCGCGCAGAGCATCGACGCCAACGCCGTCCACGGCTCGGACAGCCTCGAGAACGCAGCGATCGAGATCGCCTACTTCTTCGCTGCCACCGAACTCTGCCCGCGCTGATCCGGGCACGAATCCACGAGAGCAGGCCATGAGCGACATCCCCGTCCGACTGGAAACCGCGGCGCCCGGCGTCACGGCGGCCGCGACGCCAGCGGAGCGCGTCAACCTGTTCGATCTCGACCGCGCCGGAATGGAACGCTTCTTCGTCGAGGTTCTCGGCGAGAAGCGCTTCCGCGCACACCAGATCATGAAGTGGATGTACCACCTGCACGTCACCGACATCGGCCAGATGACCGATGTCGGCAAGGCGCTACGGGCAAAGCTCAAACAGCACTGCGAAATCCGTCCGCCGAACGTGGTGTTCGACAAGGCGTCCAATGACGGCACGCACAAGTGGCTGCTCGGCATGGACAGTGCCAACTCCATCGAGACCGTGTTCATTCCGGACAAGGGGCGCGGCACGCTGTGCGTCTCCAGCCAAGTGGGCTGCGGCCTGAACTGCCAGTTCTGCAGCACCGCGACGCAGGGCTTCAATCGGAACCTGTCCACCGCGGAGATCATCGGGCAGGTGTGGACGGCGTCCAAGCACCTCGGCAACAAGGCCCATCAGGATCGCAAGCTCACGAACGTCGTGATGATGGGCATGGGCGAGCCGCTACTGAACTTCGACAACGTCGTGCGCGCGATGTCGATCATGCGCGACGACCTTGGCTTCGGTCTCGCCAACAAGCGGGTCACCCTGTCCACCGCCGGACTCGTGCCGATGATCGACCGACTCGCCGAGGAGTCCGATGTCTCGTTGGCGGTGTCCCTCCATGCGCCGAACGACGCATTGCGCACCGAGCTTGTTCCACTCAACAAGAAGTACCCCATCGCCGAACTCATGGACGCGTGCGTGCGCTACGCGCTGCGGAAGAAGCGCGAATCCATCACGTTCGAGTACACCCTGATGCGCGGCGTCAACGATCGGCCCGAGCATGCGCGCGAGTTGGCGCGGATCATGCGCCGCTTTTCGAACGTGGTGCAGTACGCCGACGCGGCCAAGGTCAACCTGATTCCCTTCAATCCCTTCGCGGGGACCCGCTTCGAGCGCAGCACCGAAGAGGACATTCGCGCCTTCCAGAAAATTCTCCTCGACAGTCAGGTGCTGACGATGGTGCGCCGCACGCGAGGTGACGACATCGATGCGGCCTGTGGTCAGCTCAAGGGGCAGGTGGCGGATCGAACCCGTCGCCAGGCCGAGTTCCGTCGCAAACTCGAAAGCGCAGGGGTTGGTGATGCTGCGGCCTGAGCGTGTTGCCTTGGTGGCGTTCCTGTTCGCGCTTGCGGGTTGCGCGGCATCGGGCGGGGGACGTGCTCCGGCTGAAGACTCGCCCAACGCCATCGCAGCGGCAAACCATGTCCAGATGGGCCGTGCATACATGCAGCGTGGCCAACTTCAGATCGCTTTGGAGCGCCTGACCAAGGCCCTCGAGTTGAATCCGCGCTCGACGGACGCCCACACCGTGATCGCGGTTCTGTATGAGGAGATCCGGCGTCCGGAACGCGCGGAGATCCACTACCGGCGTGCAGTCGAGCTCAAGCCGGAAGACGGCTCCGTCAACAACAACTATGGCCAGTTCCTCTGCCGAACCGGGCGCTTCGACGAGGCGGACGCGCGTTTCGTCAAGGCCATAGACGACCCGTTTTATCCGACGCCAGCTCTGGTCTACACCAACGCTGGCGTTTGCAGGCTGAAGGCGGGTGATCTTCCAGCGGCGGACCGCTATCTGCGCAGCGCTCTCGAGATCGATCCAGCCAACTCTGACGTTCTTCTCGATCTTGCAAGGCTTCAGTTCACCAAGGGCGATCTGATGCGCGCCCGTGCTTTTCTCCAGCGACACGAGGCGGCAACCGCACCCGGGCCGGATGCCCTGGAGCTGGGTGTTGCCATCGAATCCGGACTGGGCAACGCGGAAGCCGTCGAGCGCTACCGCGCCCGCCTGCGTTCCGAGTTTCCCGATCACGAAACCGCACCGATGCTCCAGGGGGAGCCTTCGATCCAATGAGTGGACACATGCAGGACGGCGCCGGGGCGCCCGAAAGCGCGGTTGATTCAGCGACCGGGGTGGCATCCCTGGGTGCAAGGCTTCGCGCACGTCGCGAGGCCATGGGTCTAGATGTTTCGGACATGGCCGCACGCCTGAAGCTTCGGGCGCAGATCGTCGAAGCGATCGAGGCGGATCGTCTCGATTCCCTCGGGGCCGGGGTGTTCGCGCGCGGGTATCTGGGTGCGTATGCCAAGGCGGTGGGCCTGCCATCGGTTGTGATCGACGCCCTGCCCGCGGCGCGTACCACCGCTCCCAATCTGGTGACGCACGTCAGACCACGCTATGGCACGCTGCTCGGGCGCTACACCAGCCGCCTGGGCCACGTGTTCCTGACCGCTGCGATCGTGGTGCCCTTCATCTGGATGGCAACCTCGAACCAGTTGCCTTCGCAGCAGGCGACCTTGACTTCGTTGGATATGCCTGTCGATACACCCGACAGCACAGCCACGCCAGCGTCCTCTGCCTCGTCCGACATCCCAGTGATGGCCTCGTTGGCACCCATGTTTCCTCCCAAATCGGCGGCCGCGGACCTGGGCAGCGCGACGCTGACGCCTGCCTCGGTCGACGCCTATGGCCCGCCCCTGCCGGCGATGCAATCCGCAGACGGCGAAAGCCTGAGCCTCAACCTCAGCGCAGACAGCTGGGTGGAAGTGAGTACTGCCGAAGGTGAAGTGTTGGAGTCCTCCCTGCTACGTGCCGGCGCCGAACGCTCGTTTCCGCTGAGCTCCGGATTGCGCGTTTCGCTTGGCAATGCGGGTGGCGTGGAAGTCCGTCTGAACGGCGAAGCAATCGACGTCTCGCCGTTCCAACGCGCCAACGTCGCGCGCTTTAGACTCGACGCCGACGGCAGCCTCGCCCCCGTGAATCCAGCGGGCTGATTTGGGCCTCACGCCGATACCATCCGCAGCACGTTGAACCTCAACGGAAAACAGAATGTCGATTGAATTGATGGACGAACATGAGCGCGGCGAACGCGTTCGGCGCTGGCTGAAGGACAACGGCAACGCCATTTTTGGAGGTGTTGCGGTAGGTCTCCTGGCGTTTTTCGGCTGGCAGTGGCATCAGAACTCGCAACTGCAGGCCCGGTACGACGCGGCCAACCAGTTCGAGTCGCTGCGGAAGGCCATCGAAGCGGATGAGGCGGAGACCATCACCGAAGTGGCGGCGGGGATCGGAGGCACCTTCAAGGAGTCCCCGTACGTAGCGCTCGCCGAACTGCAGGTCGCTCAGACCAAGCTTGAAGCGGGCGATCTCGATGCGGCCTCGGCGGCCCTCGACAAGGCGCGGAGTTCCGCCAAAGAGCCCCTGCTCGCTCAGCTCGCCGCGCTTCGCCTTGCGCGCCTCCGTGTCGCTCAGGGGCAGCTTGACGAGGCCCTCGCGCTGGCGGATGCGTCGAAAGCTGACTTCCCCGGGCTTGCCTCAGAGCTTCGTGGCGACATCCTGAAGGCGCAGGGCAAGTCGGAAGAGGCCATCAGCGCCTATCAGGACGCGCTCACGCATCTGGATGCCAACCAACCCAGCCGAGGGCTGGTTGAACTGAAGTTGACCGATCTGGGCGCCACAGCCCCGCAGGAGTCCTGAGCATGCGTGGCGCTTGGCGCGCGCTGTGTCTATTGATGCTGGGGCTGGCCCTCGTAGCGTGCGGCGGCTCTCGAGTCAGCAAGCGCGAAAACATCCAGCCGCCCGCTGAGCTGGTGGATTTCGAGGCAACCGCGGACGTGGAGCGCGTCTGGTCGCGTTCGATGGGCGAGGGCGAGGGGCGGATGGGTCTTCGTCAGCGTCCCGCGGCGGGCGACGGCAAGTTGTTCTTCGGCACGGTCGAGGGCGAAGTGATCGCCCTTGATGCACAGTCCGGCCGGGAAGCGTGGGCTCAGGAGTTCGAGGGGCTTCGCTTTGCAGGTGCCCCCGGTTTCGGCGACGGCACCTTGGTCATGACGACGCTGGATGGTGTCGTCCTCGCGTTGAATCCCGACACCGGCGAGGAGCGTTGGCGTGCCGAAGTGACCTCGGAGGTGATTGCTCAGCCCGCCATTGGCCGCGGCCTTGCGGTTGTCCGTGCCAACGATGGTCGCCTGTTCGGCTTCTCGATCACGGACGGAGCGCGCCGCTGGGTGTTCGACCGGGCCCTCCCCAGCCTCACTCTGCGCGGCAACAGCCCGCCCTTGATCGTCGATACAGCTCTGTTCGTCGGATATGACGACGGCAGCGTCGTGGCCCTGCGAATTGAGAATGGCTCTCCCGTGTGGGAGCAGCCCGTGTCCGTCGGCGAAGGTCGAACGGACCTGGATCGCATGAGCGACGTCGATGGCGAGATTGCTTTCCGGGACGGTCTGGTGTTTGCGGGTAGCTACCGCGGGCAGGTCGTCGCCTTCGAAGCGATGAACGCGCGTCCGCTCTGGAATCGCGAGATGTCGGTCTACGGTGGCGTGATCCTCGCGGGCGAGGCGGTCTTGGTGGCGGACGACCGCGGCAACCTCTGGGCGCTCGACCAGCGAACCGGTTCGGCCACGTGGAAGCAGGATTCCCTTGCCCATCGTTGGCTGACAACCCCGGCCTTTCATTCCGGTTTTGCGGCGGTCGGCGACATCGAGGGCTACATCCACTGGATGCGCATGGACGATGGCCAGTTCGTCGCGCGCGCGCGACACGGCAAAAAGGCCCTGCGTGGGAGCCCCATCGTCGTCGACGATCTGCTGGTCGTAACCAGTACGGATGGCGAGATCGCCGCGTTCCGCATTCGCTAAGCGTTGGTTGCAAGTCTCAGCGGAACGCGCCGTGGCGACACGGCGCGTTCTGCGTTTTCCGGAGTTGCGGCAGACTGTTGCCTGAGCTCCAAAACGTGGATGTCCCGTCCGCGTCCGTCATCAAAGGATTCACCCGTGCTGCCTCTCGTCGCCCTTGTCGGCCGCCCCAACGTGGGCAAGTCGACGCTCTTCAACGTTCTCACCCGCTCCCGAGATGCCTTGGTCGCCGATCAGCCGGGGCTGACGCGCGATCGCCAGTACGGCGTCTGTCGTTTGGTCGATCGCCCCTTCATGGTCGTCGACACGGGCGGGATCGGCTCGGAAGAGGGCAGCCTCGGCGAGCGTGCCGAGGTTCAGAGCTGGGCGGCCGTCGATGAGGCGGACGTGCTGTTGTTCATCGTCGACGCACGTGCCGGCATCACCCCGGACGACAGCGAGATCCTGCGCCGTCTGCGTCGCCAGTCGAAGCCGGTGATCCTCGCGGTCAACAAGACCGATGGCCTCGACGAGAACACCGCGCTGGCCGAATTCTCCCGGCTCGGTATCGATACCGTGCTGCCCTTGGCCGCCTCCCACGGTCGCGGCGTGCTGCCGCTGATCGACGTGCTGTTCGCCCGACTGCCGGCCCCGGCGGAAGGCGAACTCGACCCTGCGCTTGAAGACCCCACCGAGCGGCTGAAGCTGGCCATCGTGGGGCGGCCCAACGTCGGCAAGTCCACGCTGGTGAATCGCATCTGTGGCGAGGAGCGCGTGCTGGCCTCCGAGGTCGCGGGGACCACGCGTGATTCCATCGCTGTCGATCTTGAGCGCGAGGGACGCAAGTACCGCCTGATCGATACGGCCGGCATCCGCCGCAAGGCGCGGGTCGACGAAGCCATCGAGAAGTTCAGCGTGCTCAAGGCCCTGCAGGCCATCGAACACAGCGAGGTGGTGGTGTTCATGCTCGACGCCAGCGAAGGCGTCACCGAGCAGGATGCCACCGTGCTGGGTCATGTGTTGCAGGCCCAGCGTGCGCTGGTGATTGCAGTCAACAAGTGGGACGGCCTGACCCAGTACCAGAAGGACCAGTGCAAGGCCGACCTTGAGCGCCGCCTGGCTTTCGTCAACTACGCCCAGATCGTGACGATCTCGGCCAAGCACGGCACCGGGCTTCGCGAGCTGTTCCGCGCGGTCCACCGCGCCAACGAATCCGCGACGCGAACGATCGGCACCTCCGAAATCAATCGCGCGCTGGAAGCCGCCTTCGAAGCCTTTCAGCCGCCGCTGGTGCGCGGTCACGTCGCCAAGCTGCGATATGCGCACATGGCCGGACACAACCCGCCGACGATCGTCGTGCACGGTACTCGGCTCAAGACGCTGCCGGACAGCTACAAGCGCTATCTGGAGAACTTCTTCCGCAAGCGCTTCAAGCTGGTGGGCACGCCAATCGCGCTGCTGTTCCGTGAGGGCGACAACCCCTACAAGGACAAGCCCAAGCCCGAGCTGAGCGATCGCCAGAAGGCCAAGCGCAAGCGCCTGATGCAGTTCGTCAAGCGCAAATCCTGAGGGAGCCGGTCAGATGGATGCTCTCTTGCAGGCCCTGATCGACTCCGTCCCACAGCCGGCACTGCGAACCGAAGCGGTGCCGGTGCCGCGTGCCATGGGGCGTGTCTATGCGGGTAGGGCCCGTGACGGACTGAACCCCGGCGACGCCCTCACGCCGCGCCAGATCGGCCAGCTCGCGGAAACGGGCGACGCCCGCGTCGACGTCTATCCGCGACCGACCGTCGCGGTGTTCAGTTTTGGAGACGCGCTGCTGCAAGCCGGCGAGTCACCTGTTGAGGGTCGATGGCACGATTCGGCGAGCGCGATGCTTCAGGCCCTGCTCGCCGAGCAGCGCATCGAGTCGCTGGCCTGGCCGGCGCTGCCACAGCACGCGGAGCGCATCGACGCCGCTCTCGGCGATGCGCTCGACAGCTTCGATCTGGTCCTCTTGAGCGCCACGCCAGCCGCAGCGCCGGTGCTGCTTGAGCGGCTTCCGCGTCTCGGCGTCGCCATGCCTGTTGCGCAGGACGCGCCGCGGGCCTGGCGCAGTTCACGAGCGCGCGTCCTGTGGCTCGCCGCCGAGCCGGAGCTGCTGCTGCGGCAGTTCGCTGGCTGGGTGGCGCCGACCGTCGCGGCGCTGCAATACCGGGCTCGCGCGTGATTCAGGAGCTGGAGCCCGCCGCGGCACTCGCCCGGCAGCAGGCTGGCGCTGTCCTGATTGACGTCCGCGAGGACAGCGAGCGCGCAGCAGGCCTTCCGCAGGGGGCCATTGCGATTCCGCTGGCGCGGCTTGCGACCGATATCGGGGGCTTTGCCGAGCCTCACAGCGAGCTGCTGCTGATCTGCGCCGCTGGCATGCGCTCGCTACGCGCAGCCTCCCAGCTGCGCGGCCTCGGCTACACGCACTTGGCTTCGGTTCGCGGCGGCTGCGGCGCCTGGCGCGCGCAGGGCCTGCCGTGGGCGGGGGCGCAGGACTCGCCGGACTTCCTGGAACGCTTCGATCGCCATCTGCGTTTGCCGCAGGTGGGCATCGAAGGCCAGCGTCGGCTGCAGCGAGCGCGGGTCGCCATCGTCGGCGCCGGTGGCTTGGGTTCGCCGGTTGCCCTGTATCTGGCGGCGGCGGGAGTTGGCCATATCCGCCTGATTGACGACGACCGCGTCGATCGCAGCAACCTGCAGCGCCAGGTGCTGCACACCGATGCCGCCGTCGGCGAGTACAAGGTCGACTCGGCGCGCGAACGCCTGCTGGCCCTCAATCCGCACCTCGATCTCGATGCGCGCGCGCAGCGCCTCGCCGCCGACAACGTCGAACGTGTGTTCGACGGCATTGAGCTGGTGATTGACGGCAGCGACAACTTTCCCACGCGCTATCTGGTGTCGGACGCCTGCGTGAAGCTCGGGCTGCCGATGGTCTATGGCGCGGTGGAGCGCTTCACCGGTCAGGTGGGCGTGTTTGCGGCCGGCCCGCGCCGCGGTCAATCGCCGTGCTACCGCTGCCTGTTTCCGGAGCCACCGCTTGACGCCCCGAACTGCGCCGAGGCCGGCGTGTTGGGTGTGCTGCCGGGCTTGCTGGGCCTGCTGCAAGCGAATGAGGCGCTGAAGTACCTGCTGGGCATTGGCCGTGTTCTCGACGGCCGCGTGCTCAGCGTCGATGCCCTGCAGATGCGCTTTCGTGAGATCGGCGTGCCGGCGGATCCCGACTGTGCGGTGTGCGCGCCGGGACGACCGTTCCCGGGCTACGCGGATTACCAGCGGTTTTGCAGCGTTGTCTTGTAGGCGGGTTCGGGCCGCCGCGAGCGTGCAGGCCGGGGTGGATCAAGACCCACCCTCTGGCGGGCGTCGTAGCGGGCGAGAGCGCTGGGGGAGCCCGTGTGCCGTGCAGGCCCGGCCTCCCGCATATGCAATAATTCACGGCTTTCCCGCCGGGTCCATTCCATGACCGCACGCCTGCTGGATGGCAAGCGTATTGCCGATGAACTGCTTGCCGACCTTGCCCGTCGCGTGCGTGATCGTGTCGCTCTTGGCCGCAAGCCACCTGGACTGGCCGTCGTCCTCGTGGGGGCAGATCCGGCGTCCTCTGTCTACGTGCGCAACAAGCGCCGCGCCTGCGAGCGCGTGGGCTATGCAAGCTTCGACTTCGACCTTCCGGCCGAGACGCCGCAGGCCGAGCTCGCGGGCCTGATCGATCGCCTGAACGCCGATCCCGCAGTGGACGGCATCCTGGTCCAGCTGCCGCTGCCCGCCCACATCGACGCGCAGGCGGTGCTCAACCGCATCGATCCGCGCAAGGATGTCGACGGTTTCCATCCAGAGAACGTCGGCCGCCTGGCCCTGCGCCAGCTTGGCCTGCGCCCCTGCACCCCGAAGGGCATTGTCCATCTGCTGAGCCACACCGATCGCCCCGTGCGCGGGCAGCAGGCGGTGATCGTCGGCGTGTCCAACCACGTTGGTCGGCCGATGGCGCTGGAGCTCCTGATCGCCGGCTGCACGACGGTCTGCTGCCACCGCTTCACCCCGCGCGAAACCCTGCGCCAGCACGTCGAGTCCGCCGATCTGGTGGTGGTCGCCGTGGGCAAGCCGGGGCTGGTGCCTGGCGAATGGATCAAGCCCGGCGCGGTGGTGATCGATGTCGGCATCAACCGCTTGCCCGATGGCTCGCTGACCGGCGACGTCGGCTTTGAAGCGGCCGTCGAACGCGCAAGCTGGATCACCCCGGTGCCCGGTGGCGTTGGCCCTATGACCGTAGCCACGCTGATGCAGAACACCTGGGAAGCCAGCCTGCTGCGCGAGATGGAGAGCGTCTGATGGGCGCTTTGCATGTCATGTTCGCGTCGTCTGCACCGTAGACACTGGTGACTGGCAGGGAGCCTCGCCGTGATCCGTACCGCATCTTCTTTCCTACTGAAATCCGTGGCGCTCGGGATAGGCTTGGGCCTGCTTGCCGGCTGCGCCTCGGTGGTGAATCGCGCCAGCGAACGCTTTGCCGACAATCTCGGTCGCGGCATCCTCAACCAGGACGATCCCGCGACGGTGGCCGAGGGCCTGCCGGCGTACCTGCTGCTGCTGGATGGCTTGCTCGAAGGCGATCCCGAGAACGCCGGCACTCTGCGCGCGGCTGCGCGTCTGTATGGGGCCTATGCCGGCAACTTCGTCAGCGAGCCCGCGCGCGCCGCACGTCTGTCGAAACGCGCGTTCGACTACGCCCAGCGCGCGACCTGCATCGACCAGGCGAGCCTCTGCGCCGCCATCGCGGCGCCCTTCGATGTCTGGGAGTCCGCGGTCGGCGCGGCCTCCGGTGAGGAGGCCGCCGCGCAGCTGTACGCACTCGGCAGCGCCTGGGCTGGCTACATCCAGACCCACAGCGACGACTACGCGGCGATCGCCGCTATCCCGCGCGTCAGCTTGTTGCTGGAGCGCGCGGTTGCGCTTGAGCCTGCCCTCGATCAAGGCATGCCGCACGTCTATCTCGGCGTGCTGAATTCGCTGCGGCCGGCGGCGGTCGGAGGCCGGCCGGAGCAGGGCAGGGCGGCTTTCGAGCGCGCGATCGAGCTCTCGCAGGGCCGCAATCTGATGGCGCGCACCCTGATGGCGCGGCACTACGCGCGGCTCGTGTTCGATCAGGAGCTGCACGACGAACAGCTGCAGCGCGTCCTCGACAGCGATCCGCGCGCGTCGGGCCTGACCTTGATGAACACCCTGGCGCAGGCGCAGGCCCGCGCTCTGCTGGATGACTCGAAGAACTACTTCTGATCTGGAGCCCTTCATGCGCATTCTGTTGATCGTGCTGTTCGCTCTGTGCGCGCCGCTGGCGCAGGCGCAGAGTTTCAAGATCGCCACGCTGGCCCCCGAGGGCTCCAGCTGGCTGCGCGAAATGCGCGCTGCCGCCGACGAGGTCAAGCAGCGCACCGAGGGTCGCGTCGAGTTCCGCTACTACCCCGGCGGCGTCATGGGCGATGACGCCACGGTGATGCGCAAGATCCGTCTGGGTCAGCTGCAGGGCGGCGCCCTCACCGGCAGCGAGTTGTCCCTCGTCTACCCGGACGCCGTGGTCTACGGTCTGCCTTTCCTGTTCGAGAATCACGCCCAGGTCGCCGCCGTGCGTCGCGAGGTCGACCCGCTGCTGAAAGACGGCATCCGCGAGAAAGGCTTCGAAGTGCTGAGCATCTCGGGCGTCGGCTTCGCCTACATGATGAGCAGCAAGCCGCTGCAGAGCATCGAGCACCTGCGCGCGGGCAAGGTCTGGATTCCGAGCAATGACCTCATCAGCGAGCGCACCTTCAGCGCTGGCGGCGTCAGCCCGATTCCGCTGCCGCTGGCGGACGTGTTCACCAGCCTGCAGACCGGCATGATCGACATCGTCGGCAACACCCCGGCAGGGGCCATCGCCCTGCAGTGGCATACGCGGGTGAAGCATGTGTTCGATGCGCCCTTGGCCTATGTGGTCGGCTTCGTTGTGCTCGACAACCGCGCGTTTGCCCGCATCGACGAGGCGGATCGCGCCATCGTGCTGGACGCCTTCGGCAAGGCCTCGGAGCGGATCGACGCCGAGAACCAGCGCGCGGATGAGAGCGCCATTGCGGCCCTGCGCGGCGAGGGCATCGAGTTCTTCACCCCGGACGCGACCGAGCTGGCGCGCTGGCGCGAAGTGGGCCTGTCGGTGCGGACCGGCATGGTGGAGCGCGATGAACTGAGTGCTTCGATGGTGGACGCCGTGGTCCGTCGCGTCGGTGCGTCGTCGCCGTGAGTTGCAGCGCGTGAGTCGACTGCTGCGCGCGCTGCACCGTCTTGAAGACGGCGTGCTCGCCGGGCTGCTGCTCCTGTTGCTCGGGCTCGCGGTCGCTCAGATCGGGCTGCGTTGGTTTGCCGATACCGGTTGGACCTCGGGCGAGACCGCGCAGCGCACGCTCGTCCTGTGGATCGCCCTGCTGGGCGCTCTCGGAGCCGCGCGCGAGCGCCGACACCTCTCGCTCGACCTGCTGCCGCGCCTGCTGCCGCCATTCGGCCAGCGCGTGCTGTGGGTGCTGGCGCAGCTGGTAGGCGCCGCGCTCTGCGGGCTGATGGCCTGGTACGGCTGGAGCCTGATCGAGCTCGAACGCGAGGCGCCGACGCCGCTGTTCGCTGGCCTGCCGAGCTGGGCCGGCATGCTGATCATTCCCTTCGGTTTCGCGGTGCTTGCGCTGCGGTTCGTTATCGCCAGCGCGCTCGGTCCGCCAAGTGAGGCGCCGATGGGCGAGGGAAGCTCGACGTGAGTGGGCTCTGGCTGCTGCTGATCCTTGCGGCCTTGCTGGGTGCGCCGCTGTTCGTGCTGATCCTTGGCGCCGCCTTCATCGGTTTCCATCAGGCCGGCTACGACCTCACGGTCGTTGCGGTCGAGTTCCATCGCCTGGCCGGCATGCCGGGGCTCACCGCGATTCCGCTGTTCACCGTCGCCGGCTACCTGCTGGCGGAGAGCCGCGCACCGCAGCGTCTGTTGAAGCTGTCCGATGCGCTGCTCGGCTGGCTGCCCGGCGGTATCGCCATCGTCGGGCTGGTGGCCTGCGCGCTGTTCACCGCGTTCACCGGCGCCTCGGGCGTGACCATCGTGGCGATGGGTGCCCTGCTGTATCCGGCGCTCAAGGCGGCCGGCTTTGACGAGCGATTCAATCTCGGCCTGGTCACCAGTGCCGGCAGCCTGGGCCTGCTGTTTGCGCCTTCACTGCCGCTGATCCTCTACGGTTTCGTCGCCGGCCAGCTCGGCACGACGCCGTCGGTGACCATCGAAGATCTGTTCATCGCCGGCATTCTGCCTGGGCTGCTGATGATTGCCCTGTTGGGCGCCTATGCCGCCTGGCATGGCCGCGCGCTGCAGGCGCGCTCGCAGCCCTTCGCCTGGTCGCGCGTGCTCGAAGCAACGCGCGAAGCGGCCTGGGAGATTCCGCTGCCGCTGCTGGTGCTGGGGGCCATCTACTCGGGTGCGCTGGCCGCCTCCGAGGCGGCTGCGATCACGGCGCTCTACGTGCTCGTGGTGACTGTGCTGGTGAGGCGTGAGATCGCGTTCCATCGGCTGCCGGGTCTGCTGGCCGAGTCGATGCGCATGGTCGGCGCCATCCTGATCATCCTGGGCGCCGCGCTGGCCCTGTCGAATTGGCTGGTCGATGCCGAAGTGCCGACGCGGCTGTTCGAGTGGATCCAGAGCGTGATCTCCAGTCCGCTCACCTTCCTGCTGGCCCTGAACCTGTTCCTGCTGGCGGTCGGCATGCTGCTTGATGTGTTTGCCGCGATCGTGATTCTGGTGCCCCTGCTGGTGCCGATCGCCATCGGCTATGGCATCCATCCGGTGCATCTCGGCGTGCTGATGCTGGCCAACCTGCAGCTCGGCTACTTCACTCCGCCGGTCGGCATGAATCTGTTCATCGCCAGCTACCGGTTCAAGGTGCCGATCGGCCGCCTGGTGCGCGCCTGCGTGCCCTTCTTCCTGATCCTGCTGCTGGCGCTCGCGCTCATCACCTACGTACCCTGGTTGTCGCTGGCTCTGCTTTGAGAGCGGACATTCGGGATTGGGGATTCGGGATTCGCAGCCGGCAGAGTCTCGCTTGAGCGGGGAGCCCGTCCTCGATCGATCCAGAATGGCTCAAACCCACGCTAACGCCGACCCCGCGGCCCGGCCTATACTGTCGCGCTTCTTCCCTCCGGAGCCCGCCGCATGCGCATCCAGGTTGAAGCACTGACCTTCGACGACGTCTCCCTGATTCCCGCCCATTCGGTGGTGCTGCCCAAGGACGTCAGCCTGGCCACGCGGCTCACGCGCGGACTCAAACTCAACCTGCCGATCGTGTCCGCCGCCATGGACACCGTCACCGAAGCGCGCCTGGCCATCGCCATGGCCCAGCTCGGCGGCATCGGCATCCTGCACAAGAACATGAGCGTCGCCGAGCAGGTGGCGCACGTGCAGCAGGTCAAGAACTTCGAAGCCGGCGTGATCCGCGAGCCCTTCACGGTGGGCCCGAACACCACGATCGGCGAAGTCATCAAGCTCACCCGCAAGCGCAACATCTCGGGCGTGCCGGTCGTCGACGGCAACCAGCTGGTCGGCATCGTCACCAGTCGCGACATGCGTTTCGAGAAGCGGCTGGACGACCCGGTCAGCCACATCATGACCAAGAAGGATCGCCTGGTAACGGTGGGCGAAGGCGCCTCCGATGACGAAGTGCTCGACCTCATGCACAAGCACCGCATCGAGAAAGTGCTGGTGGTCGACGACCAGTTCGCCCTGCGTGGACTGATCACCGTCAAGGACATCCAGAAAGCCCGCGACAACCCCAATGCCGCCAAGGACAGCGACGAGCAGCTGCTGGTCGGCGCCGCCGTCGGCGTTGGCGGCGATACCGAAGCACGCGTCAATGCCCTCGTGCAGGCCGGCGTCGATGTGATCGTGGTCGACACCGCGCACGGGCATTCGCAGGGCGTGCTGGATCGCGTGCGCTGGGTCAAGAAGACCTTCCCGAACGTGCAGGTGATCGGCGGCAACATCGTCACTGGCGAGGCCGCGCTGGCTCTGCTCGACCACGGCGCCGACGCGGTCAAGGTCGGCGTGGGCCCGGGCTCGATCTGCACCACCCGCATCGTCGCCGGCGTCGGCGTGCCGCAGATCACCGCGATCGACCTCGTCGCCAGCGCGCTCAAGGACCAGATCCCGCTGATCGCCGACGGCGGCATCCGCTACTCCGGCGACATCGCCAAGGCGATTGCCGCCGGCGCTTCCACCGTGATGATCGGCGGACTCTTCGCCGGCACCGAAGAAAGCCCCGGCGAAACCGAACTCTTCCAGGGCCGCAGCTACAAGAGCTACCGCGGCATGGGCAGCCTGGGCGCGATGGAGCAGGGCAGCAAGGACCGCTATTTCCAGGACGCGTCCGACGCCGACAAGCTGGTGCCCGAGGGCATCGAAGGCCGCGTGCCGTATCGCGGCTCGGTGCGCAACATCGTCCACCAGCTGGCCGGCGGCCTGCGCGCCTCGATGGGCTATGTCGGCTGCGCCAGCATCGAAGACATGCGCAGCAAGCCCAGCTTCGTCCGCGTCACCAATGCCGGCGTCCGCGAGAGCCACGTCCACGACGTGCAGATCACCAAGGAGCCGCCGAATTACCGCGCGGGCTGAGGCCCGCGCGGCGGGATTGGGGATTGGGGATTGGGGATTGCGTCTGCTGCGGTCGCTCAGACGATCGGTACCGCGTCACCGCTCTGGTTTGCACTCTCGCTACGCCCCTTGGGCTGTTCTTGGGCCTGATGTTTCGTGGGCCCGCTCTTCAATCCCCAATCCCGAATCCCCAATCCCATGCTCCAAGACATCCACAGCGACAAGATCCTGATCCTCGACTTCGGCGCGCAGTACACCCAGCTGATCGCCCGTCGCATCCGCGAGATCGGGGTGTACTGCGAGATCTGGGCCTGGGACCACGACCCCGCCGAGGTCGCCGCTTGGGGGGCCAAAGGCATCATCCTGTCGGGCGGGCCCGAGTCCACGGTCGAAGCGGGCTCGCCGCGCGCGCCGCAGGAAGTGTTCGATGCTGGCGTGCCAATCCTCGGCATCTGCTACGGCATGCAGACCATGGCCGTGCAGCTGGGCGGCCGCGTGGAGTCGGGGCATGAGCGCGAATTCGGCTATGCCGAGGTCGAAGTCAGCGCGCCCTGCGGCCTGCTGGATGGCCTGAAGGACCACGCCGGTTCGCCGCCGCGGCTGGACGTGTGGATGAGCCATGGCGACCGCGTCACCGCGGTGCCGCCGGACTTCCACATCACCGCGCGCACCGAGAGCGTCGCCATCGTCGCCATGGCCGACGAGCAGCGCCGGTGGTATGGCGTGCAGTTCCACCCGGAGGTGACCCACACCAAGTCCGGCACCGACATGCTGCGGCGCTTCGTCGTCGACCTCTGCGGCTGCCAGACCCTGTGGACCGCCGCCAACATCATCGAGGACCAGATCGAGCGCGTGCGCGCCCAGGTGGGCGAGGGCGATGTGCTGCTGGGCCTGTCGGGCGGCGTCGATTCCAGCGTGGTCGCGGCCCTGCTGCATCGCGCTCTGGGCGAGCGCTTGACCTGTGTCTTCGTCGACACAGGCCTGCTGCGCTACCAGGAAGGCGACCAGGTCATGCAGATGTTCGCCGCCAACGCCGAAGCCGGCGGCATGGGCGTCAAGGTCATCCGCGTCAATGCCGCCGAGCGCTACTACGCCGCGCTGGCTGGCGTCCAAGACCCCGAGGCCAAGCGCAAGATCATCGGCCGACTGTTCGTCGAGATCTTCGACGAGGAAGCCGCCAAGCTCAGCAACATCCAGTGGCTGGCGCAGGGCACGATCTATCCTGACGTGATCGAGTCGGCCGGCAGCAAGACCGGCAAGGCGCACGTCATCAAGAGCCACCACAACGTCGGCGGCCTGCCCGAGAAGATGAAGCTCGGCCTGGTCGAGCCGCTGCGCGAGCTGTTCAAGGACGAAGTGCGTCGCCTCGGCGTGGCACTCGGCCTGCCGCGCCACATGGTCTACCGCCATCCCTTCCCGGGCCCGGGCCTGGGCGTGCGCATCCTCGGCGAGGTCAAGCCCGAATACGCCGAGCTGCTGGCCAAGGCCGACCACATCTTCATCGAAGAGCTGCGCCGCGCCGACCTCTACGACCGCGTCAGCCAGGCCTTTGCCGTGTTCCTGCCGGTGAAGTCGGTCGGCGTGGTCGGCGACGCGCGCGCCTACGAATGGGTGATCGCGCTGCGCGCGGTCGAGACCATCGACTTCATGACCGCGCACTGGGCGCACCTGCCCTACGACTTCCTCGACCGCGTCGCGCGGCGCATCGTCAACGAGCTGCGCGGCGTGAGCCGCGTGGTCTACGACATCAGCGGCAAGCCGCCGGCGACGATCGAGTGGGAGTGAGTGGATCAGGCAACGCCCTGAGATCCGCGCTGCGTTCGTCCCCGAGGAGGTCTGCGCTTGCGCGCCTTGCGCGTGCACCCTAGCCTCGGCACTGATCCGCCGAGTTCTCCTTCGGCGTTCGCTGTTTCGGCAGGCGACGCCTTCCACGTCGCCGCGTCAACTTGAATCGATGGGAGCCGATCATGAGTCGTGAGGACATTCTGACCGTAGGCCTGCGCCTTTTCGCCCTGTGGCTTGCGCTGTTCGCCGTCCAGCAGCTGGTCCAGGCGGTGGGCATCACCGCCGCCAACGAAGACTGGGCCGGCGAACGGGCTTGGATGGTCTCGGTCGCGCTGCTGCCGCTCGCCTTTGCCGTGTTTCTGTGGTTCTTCCCGCTCACCGTCGTGACACGCCTGCTGCCACGCCTGAAGTCCGATCACACGCCGCTTTCGGTCGAAGCGGATGTCATGCTCGATACCGGCATCATTCTGATCGGGCTGTGGTGGTTGCTGAGCAGTCTGGCCTGGACCCTGAGCGCCGCGACGTGGTGGGTGCTTACACCGACGGAAGCGGCCCAAGCCCATCTCGCCGACCTTGTTTCCTCGCTGCTCATGGTCGTTGCTTCGCTGCTGGTGCTGCTGCGCGGGCCGGGCATCGTCGGGGCGATTCGACGCTTTCGCGCGGCGGGCTACACCCCCTCGACGTCCCGAATGACTGAGCGGCCGTCTGAGCCAGACGCCTAGGGTGGTCGCGAGGCTCTGGAATCTGCTGCATGACGGCGTCATCGTGCGCATCGACGGTTCCGCTCCCGGCGATCTGGAGATCGAAGTCAAAGCGCGCTATCTGTGTGAGATGTTCGCCGGAGCGGGTCAGGGCTTCGTCATCCAACTGCGCGGCTGCAGCCTGTTCAAGTTCACGCCCTGGGGTCTGCCTGCGATCACCGAACTCCGAGAGATCGTAGAAGCTGGCCCGCAACTGGTCAGCGCTCAAGACGGCGATTCCCTCGCGGTGTGCTGTGCCGAGGGCGTGCTGCACGTCCGCTGTCAAACCGGACACCTGCGCTTTGACTCGGGTGAACTCATCACTTTGCCGGAGCTTGAAGACGCCTGCTCCCGTTACTCGGATCGATTCAAGGCCCGGCAGCAGGTCAAGCTTCCCGCGGGTTGAAGAACGCTTCTGTGGGCGTGGATCAGGCCTGTTTATCGAGTCCTGAGCGCAGGGCTTCCGCGCCGAAAGGCGGGTGGGCTGCTAGTCTCCGTCCACCGAAAGATCAACCGGGGCCGGTGATGTTCAAGCGTGCGTGCTGTGGTTTCTCACTGCTGGCCTTGCTGACGGGGGCGACTGCGCTCGCGCAGGCCCCCGCCATCGAGCCGCTGGCCGATGACGTCGCCGATGAGGTGCTGACCTGGCGCCGCGATATCCATCAGTTCCCCGAGCTCGGCAACCGCGAGTTCGAAACTTCGCGCAAGGTCGCGGAGCACTTGCGCAGCCACGGCATCGAGACGCGCACCGGCATCGCCCACACCGGCGTGGTCGGTCTGCTGAAGGGCGGCAAGCCCGGGCCGCGGATCGCGCTGCGGGCGGACATGGACGCGCTGCCGGTCACCGAGCGCACCGGCCTTCCGTTCGCGTCCACCGTCACCACGGAATACAACGGCAGCACGGTTGGCGTGATGCACGCCTGCGGGCACGACACGCATGTGGCGATCCTGATGGGCGTGGCGCAGGCCTTGGCCGGCATGCGCGATGAGCTGCCGGGCGAAGTGATGTTCATCTTCCAGCCCGCCGAGGAAGGCCCGCCCGAGGGCGAGGATGGCGGCGCCGAGCTGATGCTGAAGGAAGGCCTGTTCGCCGACTTCAAGCCCGATGCGGTCTTCGGCCTGCATGTCATGGCCGGTCTGCCGGTGGGCAAGATCGGCTACCGCGGCGGGCCGACCATGGCCGCGGCCGACAGCTTCCGCATCGTGGTCAAGGGCCGACAGACGCACGGCTCGCAGCCCTGGGGCGGCATCGACCCGATCGTCGCTGCCGCCGACATCGTCAGCACCGCGCAGACCCTGGTGAGCCGCCGCACCGACATCAGCGCGGTCCCGGCGGTGCTGAGCTTCGGCGCCATCAACGGCGGCGTGCGCAGCAACATCATCCCCGACCAGGTCGAGCTGATCGGCACCATCCGCACCTTCGATCCCGCCGTGCGGACGCGCATCCAGGAGCAGCTGCGTGATCTCGCCACGCACGTGGCCGCAGCGCATGGCGCTACGGTCGAGGCGCAGATTCCCAGCGAGGCCGGCTATCCGGTGACCCGCAACGACGAAGCCCTGACCGCGCGCATGCGGCCCAGCCTGGAGCGCGCAGCGGGCGAGGGCAATGTGCTGGCGATGCCCTTGATCCTGGGCTCGGAGGATTTCTCGTTCTTCGCCAACGAAGTGCCCGGCCTGTTCTTCTTCGTTGGCGCAACCTCAGCCGACCAGGACCCGCGCAAAGCCCCCACCAACCACTCCCCGGAATTCGTGGTCGACGAAGCCGCGCTGCCGGTGGGCACGCGGGCGATGCTGGCGGTGGCGCTAGATTTCCTGCATGCGAAGCCGTGAGCGTGCGCGGGCGTCGATGAGCACTTCTGGCGACGTCGCGAGAACCTGATGAGAGAATCCGCCGTCATGAGTCCCAGAGCTTTCTTCCTCGTCTTCGTCTTCAGTCTGTCGCTTGGACTGTTGGCACACGTCTCATGGGCGGGCGATGCTCCACCGCTTAAACAGCGCCTTCTGGACATGTTGGAGCGTGATCAACGCCATCGGAACGATGGCATCGGCTCTTGAGGATCGACTCGGGCATGAATCGCCTGAGGTCCAGGCGCTGTGGGAGAAGCAGGTCGCCCTTGATCGCCAGAATCTCAGCGAGCTTCTCGCCATCCTCGAATCATCGGGATGGCCACGCCGCAGCGAGGTGGGGTCGGACGCCGCCATGGCGGCCTTTCTGGTGGTTCAACACGGCGACCTGGAGACGCAAAAGCGCTTTCTGCCCGCACTGAGACTGCGTGTCGACGAAGGTGAAGCGCAGGCCTCGCATTGGGCCCTGCTGCTGGATCGGGTACGCATGCGCGAGGGCTTGCCGCAGGTCTACGGCAGCCAGGTGATGTAGAGCGAAGTTGATTCCCGCCTACAGTTGCACCCGGTCGAAGACCCGACGCGAGTCGATGCTCGTCGCGCGGAAGTCGGCTTACCACCTCTCGCGGAGTACCTCAGGCAGTTCGGGATCGAAGATGTGGCACCACCCGGGGACGAGGGGACGCGCTGAGTCTGCGGGACCTCACGCCGGATCGTAATCCAGCACCGGCGCCAGCCAGCGCTCGGCCTCGTGCAGGGGCAGGCCGCGGCGGTGGACTTGGGTCAATCTGCGGCTTCCGGCGTGCTCTTTCGTGCGGGGCTGTAGTTCACAGTGCATGCGAGCTGCGACGGCTCAGTCAGTCTCACTCCGACGCAATGTGCCCTTGCGTTCGGCAACCCGCTGCATGCTCGCGTGTTCGCTGTCGCTGTGGGCGCTTGCGTCGGCGTGATGTCGGTCAACCGCTTTGTGCTCCGCCTCGGGGGGCTTGCGCCTCGCGTTTTCGTAAACGGCCCCAGGCCGGGAGCGGGAACCCCTGTCAGGCGCGCCGTAACCGTCCGCCCCACCGCATCTACCAACGCTATGCGGTGCCTGTTGAACTATCGCAGGCGGTGGCAGGCGGATTCCAGCGATGCGGAAGCAGGATGTTGAGATGCTTGTCGAGGGTGGTGGGCAGGCGGCGGAGGACGTCTTCGAGATAGGCGCGGGGATTGTGGCCTTGCGCCTTGGCGCTTTCGATCAGGGTGTAGAAGACGCTGGCGGCATGGCCGCCGGCTTCGCTGCCGCCGAACAGCCAGTTCTTGCGGCCGAGCGCGACCACGCGCAGCGCGCGTTCTGCGGCCTTGTTGTCGATCACGCACTGGCCATCGTCGAGAAAGCGCGTGAGTGCCTGCCAGTGATTCTGCACATAGCCGATCGCCGCCATGGTCGGCGTTTTGGGCAGCAGTTGCTGTTGCTCGTCTTCCAGGAAGCGGCGCAGTTGATCGAGCTTCGGCCGGGCATGTTCGGTGCGCCAGCGTTGGCGCTGGTCGTGATCCAGATTCGCTTCACAGGCGCGACGTTCGCGGTCGAACAGGGCGTTGATGCGCTCGAGCGCACCGCTGGCGGTGGGGGTGTTGCCGTGCTTGGCGACCTCAGAGAACTCGCGCCGGGCATGCGCCCAGCAGCCGACCTCGCGGATATACGGGGAACGGACGAACAGTTCATCGTGGTTGCTGGCCGCATCAGACTGCAGGTAGACCGGGCGCTCAGCCGCGCCGTAGCCGGCCAGCCTGTCACGCACGTGCTGGCCCTTCTTGGTGAGGGTGAAGCCATAGTAGATGAGCTTGACCTCGGTGCCGACTTAAGCCCCGGCGCGGGCTTCGATCGTCTTGCCTGCGGACTGCAGGGGCAATACGGTTTCGTCCACATGCAGCACCCGATCCGTCTTAAACTCGGCCAGTACGGCGGCCTGCAACGGGGCCAGCCAGTTGGCACAGGCGAGCACCGCATCACTCAGGGTCTGCTTGGCCAGGTCGACGCCGCCGTCGCGGAAGTAGATTTCTCCAATCCGATGCAGCGGCAGGTGATCGTCGTACTTGCGGATGGCGATGACTGCCAGCACGCTTTCATCGAGCAGGCCGCCGTCGATGATGCGCGCCGGCATCGGCGCGCAGGCGACTCCACACTCGGGCAGGCGCGGTTCGGTCGCTTCGCGACAACGCTCGCGTTGCTCGCTACGCCTTCACTTCGTCGCTACGCGACTCGCTCGGTCGGCGTACTTCGGGCGCACGGTACGGCGAATGAAGGAGCGCCCCGGCGTCATCGCCAGGCGATCGGAGGTTTCCTCGCCGATGCGCACCAGCGGCTGGCCCGACGCGGAGCGTTTGTTGGCCTCGGGCAGGTCGATCTCGATGACTTCCACCGGCAAATCCGGCGGCAGGGTCACCCGTGCAGCGGGCTTGGGCTCGCGGCTGGCTTTGCGCGACGGCGGGGGTGTCAGGGCCTCTGCTTTCTGCTCAAGCGCGGTGGGCTGGCCGAACAGATCGCCCATCACCGCCGACAATGCTTCGGAGGATTGACCAAACCGCAGGCGGGTGAGCAATGCCAGTTGAAAGGTCAGCTTCTCGACCGGCGCAGTGAGATCCGCAATGTGCGCCTTCTGCTGCGCATTCTCGACCCTGAGCAGGTCGACTTCGGTCGCGGAAACTGGCAGGGCTGACATGCTTGAAAGCATCCTGCAAAGCAGCACTGTTATAAAGCGAATCAATGCACGGCGGTCTCAACTCTGAAACGCAACACCCCAACGGAGCGTAGTGGACCAGGTGACGTAGCCTGAGCTCCTCTACCTGCAAGTGGAGTTGCCCATGTCCAGAGGTCACCTGACCCAAGAGGAACGATATCAGGCGCACG
>JBKCVA010000122.1:0-4761 GCA_046318115.1 Lysobacterales bacterium
GCGGAGATCAGATTGCGCTCGATCACGATGCCGTCAGCGTCCTGCACGTAGAGGCCGTTGCGGCTGTTGCCGAGCGCGCCTACGCCGACGATCTCGGTGCCGAGGTAGTTGTTGCGGATGCGCACGCCGTCGCTGGTCTCACCCAGCACCTCGATGCCGTCGCGCGCGTTGCCGCTGATCCAGTTGCGGCGACTGCTGTCGGCGGGGCTGCCGTCGCCCTCGCCGATCACGGTGTCGCGCGCGCCGCCGCGGATCAGCACGCCGCTGCCGGCGTTCGGTCGGCTGAGGCTGCCGCCGTCGACGGTGAAGCCGATGCGGTTGTGCTCCAGCCGCGTCGCTGCGGTGAGCGCGCCCTCGATCAGCACGCCGGGGCCGTCGTTGCCGCCGATGAAGTTGCCCAGTACCGCGCCGCCGAGGGTGGTGTTCTCGCTGCCGTCCAGCACGGCGACGCCGCCGCGGCGATTGCCGGCCGCGGCGGTGCCGAGCAGGCCAATGCTGTTCTGCTGCACGCGGTTGAAGCGGCTGATCGGCCCCTCGATGCGGACACCCCAGCCGGCATCCGCAGCGAGCGCGGTCGGATAGCCCGAGCGCACGAGCGTGTTGCCGCGGATCAGCACGTTGCTGACCCCGTTCTGCAGGCGGATGCCATCGCCGCCGTTGCCCAGGGCCGTGCTGCCAGCGGCGCCGATGGCGTTGTCGAGGATCTGGTGATCGAAGCTGTCCGGCCCGATCAGCTGGATGCCGTGGCCGCGATTGCCGAGGATGCGGTTGGCCAGCGCGCCGCTGCCGCCAATCAGCGCCGCGTCGGCACCGCCCAGGATCAGCACGCCGTGCGTGTTGCCGTTCAAGCCGCTGCTGACGCCGATCAGGTTGCCGGCGATGCGGTTGTCGTCGGCGTTCTCGCCCTCGATGAACACCCCGGCGAGACCGGCGGCGCTCTGGATCTCGTTGCCGAGGCCGGCATCGCCGATCAGGTTGCCGCGCGAATGAAACACCGCGATGCCCGAAGAGCCGCTGCCGCTGATGAAGTTGGCGAAGAACTTGTTGTTGTGGCTGAAGCTGCTTTCGGTGGCGACCGCCTCCAGCAGCACGCCATCGCCGCCGTTGCCGACGATGAAATTGCCGCGGCCCGGGTCGGTGCTGCCCACCGTGATGTCGCGCGGCGAGAACGGCGCGGGCCCGCCCTGCTTGGGCAGCAGGCGGATGCCGGCGCCGGCGTTGTTGCGGACAAAGCTGGCCTCGATGCGGCTGCCGTTGCCGGTCACGGCGATGCCAACGCTGGGGCTGGCATAGACCTCGACCTGTTCGATGAGCGCATTGGTGCCGGCGATCTGCAGCAGGGCCGGGACGCTGGCGGGCAGCTGGCTGCCATCGATCGGCAGGCGCTGGCCGTCGGGGCGCTGGCCGAGCAGGCGGTCATCGCTGCGCAGAAAGATCGGCGCCGTGGGCTGCGCGGGGCCGATGTTGGCGTCGATGCGCAGGGTGTCGGCGTGATCCAGCCCGAGGCCATAGGACGGCACACTGGCCAGCACCCACAGGCAGGTCGCGCTGTTGGTCGCGCAGCTCGGGGGCTGGATGCAGTGCTCGCTGTTGGCCGGGTTCGCCAGCTGCCAGTTGCCGCCGCTGCTGCGGTCCTTTTCGCCGCTGCGCCAGCAGCGCTTCTCGAACTCGTTGAGCGGCCACTGCGCCAGCAGCAGGGCCTCGCGCAGGCTGAGATTGTCGTCCAGCGCGAGATCCCAGCCCGCCGAATTCACCCGCAGTTCGCCGGCCTGTGTCGCCCCGGCCAGGCACAGGCCCAAGGCCAGGGCCGCGCCGCCGTGCCATCCCTTCCATGCCGCCATGACCCGCTCCGCATCGCCGAGGCATCAGCGCCCCTGCCTGCACCCACGGAATGCGCCGACGAATCCCGCCAGACCGGGCAGCGTGCGCTCAGCGCCCGCCGCCGCTGCGCCAGATCGACCAGATCAGCCAAGCCCCGCAGGCGCCCGCGCCGAGAAAGCCGAGCAGGCCGAACAGCGGCAGGCCCAGCAGGGTAGGCCCGCCGGAGACGGTCATCACGATCGAGGAGCCGATGATCAGCGCGGCGGTGACCACGCCGATGCTGAGCCGGTTGGCCGAGTGCTCGACCTGTTCGCCGAAGCGCTTGAGGCGCTCGACGTCGATGTGCACATTGAAGCGCCCGCGCCGCGCGGTCTGCAGCAGCTGACGCAGCTCGCGCGGCATCGCCTGCAGCAGGGCCAGCGCATCGCCGGCCGCACGCCAGCCGCGCCGCGCCATCGCCTTGGGGTGGTAGCGCTTCTGCAGCGAGCGCTTCAGGAAGGGTGCCGCTTCCGCGGCCATGTCGAAGCCGGGGTCGAGCATCCGGCCCATGCCCTCAAGCGTCACGAACACCTTGATGACCAGCGCGAGGTCGGCCGGCAGCACCAGCTGGTGATCGCGCAGCAGGGCCATCACCTCGCCCAGCAGGCGGCCGAACTGCAGCTCGCCCAGGGGGACACCGTAGTAACTGTCGATCAACGCGTCGATGTCCTCGGCCAGAACCTCTTCGTCCAGCTCGCCCTGTTCGGTCCAGGCCAGCAGCACCTCGACCACGGCGCCGGTGTCGCGCGCGACCAGGCCCTGCATCAAGGCCACCAGCTGGTGGCGGCGCGCCTCCGAGAGGCGGCCCACCATGCCGAAGTCGATCAGGGCGAGGCGATCGCCCGGCAGCCAGAACACGTTGCCGGCATGCGGATCGGCGTGGAAGAAGCCGTCCTCGAACATCATCTTAAGCACCGCCTGCGCGCCCAGCTGGGCCACCGCATGGCGATCGGCACCGGCGGCCTGCAGCGCGGTCGTATCCGACAGGGCGATGCCGTCGATGAAGTCCTGCACGTTCACCCGCGTGCCGGTCAGCGGCCAGTACACGCGCGGCACCACGATCTTGGGTTCGTCGGCGAAGCTCAGCGCGATGCGCTCGGCGTGTCGGCCCTCGGCGGCCAGATCGAGTTCGCGCCGCAGCGAGGACTTCAGCTGCCGCACCAGGGCCAGCGGCTGGTAGCGCCGCCACTCCGGCCACTCCGACTCGACCAGACGCGCCGCGCGCTCCAGCAGGCGGGTGTCGGCGGCGACCGTCGCCTCGATGTCGGGACGGCGGATCTTGACCACCACCGCGCGGCCGTCCTGCAGTCGGGCGCGATGCACCTGGGCGATCGAGGCCGCGGCCAGCGGCGTGGTGTCGAACTCAGCGAACACGGTCTCGACGCTGCCGCCGATGTCCTGCTCCAGCTGCGGACGCAGCAGGGCGAAGTCCACCGCCGGCACCTGATTCTGCAGCTTGCCGAATTCGGCGATCCAGTCCGGCCCGAACAGGTCCACGCGCGTCGCCAACACCTGGCCGAGCTTGACGAAGCAGGGCCCGAGTTCTTCCAGCACGCAGCGCAGGCGCTGCTCGGGCTTCAAGGCGACCAGCGCCTCCAGATTCTGCGTCGGCAGCACGCGGCCGACGCGCTCCAGCGCGCCCAGCATGCCCAGCCTTCGCGCGACATCGCCAAACCCATGCCGCACCAGCACGCCGGCCACGTCATGCAGGCGGCCGAGATCGCGGGCGGCGGTGAGGGTTTCCCAGAGCATGGGGGGAGTGTAGTGGAGTGGGGGCTGGGGCTTGCGCGATGTACGCTTGCGCGCGCCATTCCACCGAACTTTCGAGTGACTGCATGCAGCGCAACGTCTTGATCGAGCTCGCCCTCTTTTGCGCCATCGCTCTGGCTTGCACACTGCGGCCCCTTCCCGCCCACGCGGCCGATGCGGTTTGGACCCTGCCCGCGGCGGGAGGCTTTGCCCAAACCTCGCAAGAGGGCGAAGACATCATTCGTTTCCTCGGTTCGGCGCGGGTGGGTGCGGTCGTGCAGTTCGTCTGGACAGCCGAAATCGAGTCGGAGCCGGCGCAGCTCGATGCTGTCCTGCAGGTCGATGCGGACGCGCTGCAGCGGCTGCCCTACCTCGGCGCGCCGGCATCGCATCTGCTCCTCATCGACAGCGAAGACGCCGCGCGTCGGCTGTTGCCCGAGGACATCGCAGAGCGACTTCTTGAAGGGCGTCTGGCGAAGGGCGCGTGGCGTGTCGAGGTCGAGATCAAGGCCTACCTGTCGGGCGTGGATTGCGACCATCGGTGGTACGCCGTGGAGTTCGGGGACGTGCTGTCGGTGACCGCTGCCGAAGGCACAGAGGCCGCGCTTGAGCCCGGCATGGCGACTGCGGGTCGCGGCTGCGGTTGATTGGGGCAAAGATACGAATCGAGCGGTGCGGCCGGTTTCCCGGACAACATGGCGGGCAGCGAAGGTCGAAGCACGGTGGGTCAAGACCCACCCTATGGACTTGACGGGGTGCGATGGATCGCGGCCCACCCGATGACTGAGATTCCATAGGGTGGGTCTTGACCCACCATGGCCTTGACCCTGCGGCACGCCATGGGCTCGCGCTGTGTCTCGCGGCACGCCCTGGGCCCGCGCGGGCAAAAGTCCTACACGTGTGCGCGGTGTCCTGCGGTCGCTTGTGTCGAGGCGGTGCGCCGATCCTGCGCGCATGCCGAACTATCGCCGCCTCCGCCGTTCTGCCGCGACCTGCTTCTTCACCGTGAACCTGTGGAATCGCGAGCAGCGTCTGCTGGTCGATCACATCGACGCCCTGCGTCTGGCCTTTCGCGCCACCCGCCGGCAGCGCCCGTTCGAGCTGCTGGCGGCGGTGGTGCTGCCGGATCACCTGCACTGCCTCTGGACCCTG
>JBKCVA010000123.1:0-65455 GCA_046318115.1 Lysobacterales bacterium
GCGCCAATCGCCGCGTTCGCGCCGACCAAAGGCGCAGCATGCGCAGCAGATGTGATGCCAGAGCTCCACGGCACGCGAGTCCGCGCCCCAGCGCGCAGGCGCGACGGTGTCGCCTAACCGCAAGCGATCCGGGCTGCGGGGGCTGCTGTCACTCCCAGCGCCAGAGCGGCTGGTCCTTGCTCGGCAGCTCACCGCGCAGGCGCAGGCGCACCAGATCCACCGGCATGGTGCCGCCCTTCAGGATGGCGTCGTGGAAGTCGCGCTCGCCCATCTGGCCGGACTCCACCAGCTCGCGGCGCAGGGCCATGAACTGCAGGCCGCCAAGCAGGTAGGCGGCCTGGTACAGCGGACCGTAGTCGCCGGTGAAGCTGCGCCGCACCTCGGCAGCGGCGTTCTCGCGTTCGTGGCCGACCTCGTTCACCAGCAGCTCGATCGCCTGCTGGGGTGTCATGGTGCCGAGATGGAAGGCCAGGCTGAACTGGATCCGCGCGGCGCGGTGGCTGCGCCAGAACAGCATGCCCATGCGGTCTTCCGGCGTCTGCGCGAAGCCGCGCTGGTACAGGTACAGCTCCCAGTACAGCGCCCAGCCTTCCATCCAGAACGGCGTGCTGAACAGTTGCCGGTGGGTTTGATGGCGCAGGTTGTAGAAGTACTGCAGATGGTGGCCGGGAATCAGCTCGTGGTGCACCACGGCCCGCGAGAAATGGCGGTTGTTGCCGCGCAGGCTCATGAGCTGCTTCTCGTGCGGCATCGAGCTGTGCGGATAGGCGACCCACACATCGCGGCCGCCCAGGAAAAACGGCGCCTGCAGCTGCGCCTGCGGGCTCAGCATGTTCATCCGCCAGTCGCGGCGCGACAGTTCGGGCACGGTGACCAGCTGGTGATCGGTGAGGTAGTCGATGGCCTCATTCGCGAGTTCGACCACCAGCTGCGGCTGCTGTCCCACCGGCGGCGACTTCTGCTTGACGGCCTCCAGCGCCTCGCGCCAGTCCGCAAAGCCCATCTCGGCCGCGGCCTTCTGCATTTCCTCACGGCACCAGGCCAGCTCGCGGCGGCTGATCTCGACCAGCTGCTCCGGGGTGTATGGGATGCGCTCTGCGGTGAGTGCGGCGATCAGCGCATCGCGGCCGATCGGGTCGCCGATGATCACCTCGGGGTTGTCGACCCCGGCCAGGCGCTTGCGGATCAGCTCGGCGGTCTTTGGCAGCTGGGCGTCCAGCGCCTGCCAGGGGTTGCTGACCCAGTGGGTGAAGTCGGGGTCGTAGCCGTCTTGATGCGCGTGCCAGTCCTTGAGCGCGCGATGGGTGGCGTCGAGGATGCGCGCAGCGCGATGGGCAACAGCCGGCGACAGCTTCGACAGCGCAGCGTCCTTGGCTTCGATGCGCGCGTCGAGGTCGGCCAGCGCGGCGCGGGTGCGCTCCAGCACACCGGCGCTGCTGCGGCCATCGGCCTGCTTGAGCGCCCGCCTTGCTTCGGTCAGTTCGATCAGGCTGTTGATTTCCGGCAGCAGCGGCGCGGCTTCAGCGAGGCGCGTGCGTTCGAACGCCAGTTCGCTTTGGCGCTGAGACAGGTCGCTGCGAAACAGGATCCAGTCGATCCGGTCCTCCAGCCCCAGGGCTTCGAAGTCCATCGTGTCGAGTCGCGCGAGCCAGCCCGTGTAGAGCTGGTCCAGCGCACGCCGTCGCGCCTCGCCCCAGGCGATGTCATTGACGTGTTCGATTGCGGCAAGGTCGGCGCGGAAGCGCTGGATCTGCGGCGCCAGGACTTGCGCGCTGGGCGCGTGTTCCGATGGCGGCGGTACCAGCGCCTCGCTCGGCAGTGGCGGCGCGGCGAATGCGGCGGCGGGGGCGAGCAGTGCACCGAGCAGGGCGGTGGCGAGACGGGTGCGGCGCATCGGAGGGGCTCCGGCATGGATCCAGGCCGGATTGTGCCCGTGCCGCTCGCGGGCCGGGGGTGCCACAGGTTGCGGTTCGCGAGCGATCAGCTGCCCATCGCGGCCACGAGTTCGGCCTCAAGCGATCGATGGGGGTCGGCGCGCAGGGCCGCCAGTGCTGCGCTGTCCAGATCCAGGCGCCGGCGGCCCTCGACCAGCAGCACGGCACGATGCACATGGCGCTCAGCCAACTCGATCGCATGCGTGGCGAGCACGATAGCGGTGCCGCGCGCAGCGAGCTCGGCGAGGTGGCGCTTCAGCGCCCAGGCGCTGGGCGGGTCAAGGCCGTTCAGCGGTTCATCAAGCAACAGCAGTGGCGGCTCGCCGATCAGGCCCAGCAGCACCGCGAGCTTTTGTCGCGTGCCGAGTGAGTACTCCTCGACCGGGCGATCGAGATAGACGCTGTAGCGCAGCGCTTCGGCGAGCGCGAGCGTGGCGGCCGGCACCTCGCCCAGCCCGCGCGTGCGGGCGAACAGCTGCAGGCACTCGCGCCCGGTCAGCAGACCGGGCAGGGCGGCGGGATCGACCGCCATGCCGAACTTGGCGCGCGCCGCAGCGGTGTGGGTGGCAATGGGATGGCTGCAGATCTCGATCGTGCCGCGGTGTGCGAGCAGCAGACCCGCGATGCAGCGCAAAAGGCTGCTCTTGCCCGAGCCGTTCGGTCCCGCCAGGGCGACGAATTCGCCGCTGTCGATCCGCAGATCGATGCCCTGCAGCACCGGCCGTCCGCCCAAGCTCAGGTGCAGGTCGCGAATGTCGAGTACATGCGCTCTCAAGCCAGTCTCCGTGCACGCCAGGCGTGCCAGCCGATCATTCCGATTGCAGGCAGCAGCACCGCCGGCCCCAGGCCCTCGCGCGCCAGCACCAGCAGCAGGGCGATTTCTGCCATCAACTGGCCGCGCTGACGCGCGCGCGAGCGGGGGTAGTGCAGCATCAGCGCGATCTCCAGCCCGCCGACGAGCAGGAAGCCGAGCGCGCCCAGCGCGATGACCAGCGGTGAAGCGCCAAACAGGGCAAGCGCCAGCGCGAATACGCCGCTCGCCAGCAGCGCCCACGAGGCCGGGTAACGCCACGCGCTTGCGCAGAATTCGATGCGCGCGCGCGGCGTCGCCAGCAGCAGGCGTTCAGCCTCTGCCAGCGCACGCGCGCTCGCGTCCAGCACCGTCCGCAGCCAAGGCAGCATCACCACCAGCACCAGCATGCCGGCGAGCACGCGCGCGCCTTCGCCAGCGAGCACCAGCAGGCCCAGGGGCAGCAGCCACACCCAGGCGCGACCGCTGCGCCAGGCGCGCTGGCTGCCTCGGCGCTGCAGCTGACCGAGTTCAGGCCAAGGGCCGAGCCAGCGGGGCGCGACTGCCCAGCCGCGGACCTCGCTGCGCAGCGGCGCCGAGGCGCCTGCGCTGTCGATGAACGGTCGCACGCGCTTCGACGCACCCGCGCGACCGCGCCACACGAAAATGAGGCTGCCCCCGAGCGTCAGCGCAACCAGCGTCTGCAGCAGAAAGACACGCGCGTCGTTCGCGGTGAACAGGCCCGACAAGCCCGCGGCGGCAGCGAAGACGGCAGCCCAGAGCACGCCCAGTGCGATGCCCAGTACAAGCTGTTCGGCGAGCCCGCGCCGCTGCAGCGCAGGTGCGACCGGCAGCGCGGCCAACCAGCCGAGCGCCTGGCTGGCAGCTTCAAAGCGCGCCGCACGCCGCTGCATTCGCCACAAGGCCAGCAACCCGAACAGCGCCAGCGCTGCCATTGGCTGCGCCCGCCACAGCTCGACTAGCGGCTGTGCGCGCGGAGTCAGCAGATGCAGCAGCCAAAGCGCGAATGCCGCAAGCGCGACCAGCGCGAACGCGTGGAAGAGGCTCTCGCCAGGTTGACATCGCCACCGGCGTACACGCGCACGCAGCTCCAGTGCGCTTTGCGCCAGCAGTGGATGCGCGGGCCTGGATAGCATGGGAGATGCGCAGCGTCGCTCGGGGGGCGGTTGGAGCGTGCCGGACGGGGAAGGTTCCGTGAACGCGCTTCACTGATGCGCTCGTGCGCTTCGAATGGGCCGCCGCGATGCGCGCGCCATGAACTGCGAGTGCATGCATCGGTCTTGGACGAGACTTTGCGACGCCTGCCACGTCGGAAAGAGTCTCCCAGAAAGGCTTGTCCTGGCAGCGCGCCGGCGCATGCAACGTGTTCGGGTTCCATTCCGCTGCTGAGAAGCGCGGTGGCGATGATCGATCGCACACTTTCCTGCCGGACGCGTCGTCCGACATTTCCACGACACTCGGACGACATCCTCAATGTCGACGCGACTCCGCACCGCACGGCCGGCGCAGGGGTCTTCTGAACAGCTGTCGGAGGATCGATTCCCAATGATGTCTCGCCGAATCGCCCGCCTGAGCGTAGCGATGCCGATCCTGATCCTGACTGCTTCAGGCATTGTTCTCCTTCCCGGCTTCGCCGGCGATCAATCCGGTCCCGCTGAACGACTCGCAGGCGCCAGGCAAGCTCCGGTCATGTCGGTGGCAGTGACAGAGGCACGAGCAATGCAGCTGCCGATCCAGGTATCGGCAACCGGCAAGATCGCTGCTTGGCAGGAGGCGAGCCTGGGAGCCGAAGGCGACAAACTTCGTCTGATGGAAGTGCGGGTCAACGTCGGTGACTCAGTGAAGCGTGGGCAGGAGTTGGCCGTATTCAACTCCGACATCCTCGCGGCCGAACTTGCTGAGTCGGTCGCGGCAGTTGCCCAGGCTGAGGCTAGGGCTCTGGAGGCCGACGCGAACCACAGGCGCGCTGAGAGTCTTGCCGGCTCGGGAGCCATCTCAGCGCAACAGATCGATGCCCATGCTCTCGCAGCCAACTCGGCGCGGGCAGAGCTGGCCGCCCGCCGCGCTACAGAACTGCGCAGCCGCCTGCGGTTGTCCAAAGCGCAGCTGCTGGCCCCGAGCGATGGGGTCATCAGCGCGCGGCATGCGACGGTCGGCTCGGTTGTTTCGGCCGGGCAGGAACTCTTCCGCCTGATCGAAGACGGGCGTCTCGAATGGCGTGCAGAGGTGTCGGCCGCTGATCTGGATCGCCTTCGACCGGGGCAAGTTGCGTGGCTTGCGATCGAGGGACAAGCGCCGATCCGCGGTGAGCTACGGACCGTTGCTCCCACGATCGACACCGAGCGTCTCAGTGGTCTGGCCTATGTCGATCTACCCGCCGGCAGTCCAGCCCGTGCTGGCGCCTTCGTGCGCGGCCGCATCGAAATCGGCGATGCCATCGCATTGACCGTGCCACACACAGCGGTGCTGCTGCGGGATGGGTATCGCTCCGTCTTCCGGGTGGGATCTGACCCGGTGGTGCGTTCCACGCAGGTGGAGATCGGAAGACGGAGCGACAATCATCTCGAGGTTGTGAGAGTGTCAGGTCCCGGACGATCACGCACCTGCTTAGCGAGTTCCGGGTGGGTGGATTGCCAGCGCTTCAGTGCCTGAATCGAAGTCTCGTGGTTCAGTCCCTTCTGCGGCAAGTGGTGGTTGTAGAGCCAGACGTAGCGGCCGAGGGTCTGCTCCAAGCCCTCGTCTGACTCGAAGCGGTTGGTGTTGAGCACATGCGAGATTCGGCCGTTGAAGCGCTCGACCATCCCGTTCGTCTGCGGCCACCCTCAGCCGCGGTCAGCGCCTGCAGCTTGCGCCGCATCCCACCACGGGCGGCAGTTGGAGCTGGTCGGGATGCGGCAGCAGCGGCAGTGCGCGCGCGCAGACCCTGTCACCCACCCAGTCCTGCACCGCGACCGCGATCCACACGAATGCCTGTGGTGCACGCAGCAGCCAGAGCTTCCAGATCACGGTCACGGGCAATCCTCCCAGCGGCGGCGGGCGCTGCACCATGACGGTCAGCAGTGAATGGAATGAGGGCTATACCGTGCAGGTCAGGATTCGCAACACCGGTACGGCTCCCATCCATGGTTGGCAGGTCGGCTGGTCGTTCGGCGATGGTTCGCGCGTCAGCAATCACTGGAACGCCGAGCTGTCTGGCGGCAACCCCTACAGCGCAGCGCCGGTCAGTTGGAACCGCACCATCCAGCCGGGTCAGCAGGCGGAGTTCGGCTTCAACGTCAACAAGGGCCGCCCGGGCGCACCGGCGGTGCCGGTGGCCATCACGGGGGGGTCTGCAATCGAGCTTGACATGAAGTCCGGTGCCGCACGGTGGCCGATCGGCGGGCATCGCCATGCGGACGAGACCGATCGAGAAGGCGTCTGCCAGCGCGCTCCCTCCAGGGCTGAATCGCTCGCGGGCGATTCCCATCGCGGACACACAAAGGGCGCCGTCGTTGCCGACGGCGCCCTCTGTGTTGAAACGCGGGATCGACTCAGGTGATCAGTCGTCGCTCTTGTTCTTCAGGCCGCGGCGGTACAGCAGATTCTCGGCGTCCGGCTGCTTGCCGCGCCAGTTCACGTACATCTGCATCGGGTCTTCGGTGCCGCCACGCGACAGGATGCCCTGGCGGTAGGCGGCGCCCAGTTCGGCGTTCAGGCCGCCTTGCTCAGTGACGAAGGCGAAGGCGTCGGCCGCCAGCACTTCGCTCCAGATGTAGGCGTAGTAGCCCGAGGAGTAGCCGCCCGGAAACACGTGGGCGAAGTAGGCGCTGCGGTAGCGCGGCGGCACCGGCGCGAAGTCGACCCCGTGCTTGGCCAGCGCGGCCTTTTCGAAGGCTTCGACGCTATCGACCTGGGTGCCCGGCGCGAGCATGTGCCATTCCATGTCGAGGAAGCTGGCCGATATGTACTCGAGCGTATCGAAGCCCTGATTGAAGCCCGAGGCGTTCAGGATCTTCTGCATCAGCTCGGCCGGGATCGGCTCGCCGGTCTGGTAGTGCTTGGCGTAGTTGGCCAGGATCTCCGGGTGCTTGGCCCAGTCTTCCTCGAACTGCGAGGGGAACTCGACGAAGTCGCGCGGCACGGCGGTGCCGGCGAGCGAGGGGTACTTCACCTTGGAGAACAGGCCGTGCACGCCGTGGCCGATCTCATGGAACATCGTGGTGACCTCGTCGAAGGTCATCAGCGCCGGCTGGCCGTCGACCGGCTTCGGGATGTTCATTACATTGATCGCGACGGGCTTCTGGTTCAGCAGCTCGCTCTGGTCGACGAAGGTGGACATCCAGGCGCCGCCGCGCTTGCTCGGGCGGGCGAAGTAGTCGGCGTAGAACAGGCCGAGCTGGGTGCCGTCACTGTCGATGACGTCGAACACGCGCACGTCGGGGTGATAGACGGGCAGATCCTTGCGCTCGTTGAAGCTGACCCCGTAGAAGCGGTTCAGCGTGTAGAACACGCCGTCCTTCAGCACGCGGTCGAGCTCGAAGTAGGGCTTCACCTGCTCGGGGTCGAGGTCGTACTTCTGCGCACGCACCTGCTCGGCGTAGAACTCCCAGTCCCAGGGCTGCAGCTGGAAGCCACCGCCCTGCGCATCGATCAAGGCCTGAATATCGGCCGCTTCGCGCTGGGCGTTCTGCACCACGGTCGGGGCGAGATCCGACAGCATTTTCAGCACCGCCTCGGGCGTGCCGGCCATCTGGTTCTCAAGCTGGAACGCCGCGTGATTCGGCTTGCCCAGCAGTGCCGCGCGCTCGGCGCGGAGCTGGGCCAGACGCAGCACCATCGGGCGGGTGTCGCCCTCGCCATCCTGCAGGCCGCGGTTGGCCGAGGCCTCCCATACGCGCTGGCGCAGCTCGCGGTTCTTGAGCGAGGTCAGTACCGGCTGGCGGGTGGTGTTGGTGATGCGGAGCAGCCACTTGCCCTCGTGACCGGCGGCTTTGGCGGCTTCGGCAGCGGCGGCGATCTGGCCTTCCGAGAGGCCGTCGAGCTGGGCGGCGTCATCGACGATGACCGAGGCGCGTTCGGTCTGCTTCAGCATGGCCTGCTGGAACTGGGTCATCAGCGCGGCCTGCTCTTCGTTCAGGGCGCGAATCTTGACCTTGGCGTCTTCCGACAGCTCGGCGCCGGCGCGCACCATGCGCAGGTGGGTCTGCTCGACCAAGCGCTTGGTCTCGGCGTCGAGGTTCAGCACTTCGCGGGCGTCGTAGATCGACTTGACGCGCTGGAACAGCTTGGCGTTCAGCAGGATCGCATCCTGGTGCGCCGCCAGCTTCGGTGCGATCTCGGCTTGGATCTGCTGGATCGTCGGGTTGGTGTCGGTGCCCGCCAGATTCATGAACACTTCGGCGGTGCGGGTCAGCAGGGCACCCGAGCGCTCCAGCGCCACAAGGGTGTTCTCGACCGTCGGTGCTTCAGCGTTGTTGGCGATCGCCTCGATCTCTGCGATGTGCTGGCGCATGCCTTCGAGCAGGGCCGGCAGGTAGTGCTCGTCCTTGATCTTGCTGAAGTCGGGCGCCATGAACGGCAGGCTGCTCGGCTGCATGAAGGGGTTGCCGGTGAGGTCGGCTGCGGGTGCTGCCTGCGCTGCAGGCGCGGTATCAGGGGCCGCCGCGCTGGCTGCCGGAGCGGCGGTGTCGCCTTCGGGCTTGGAGCAGGCGCTCAGGCCCAGGGCCAGTGTGATCGCGCCGGCGAGAGCGCCGGTGAGCAGGGGGCTACGCATGAAGAACTCCGTGGAGACGGACCGAAAGAACCACGGAGCATAACAGTGCGAAACCCGCGCTCCATCGGCCATCGGTTGGGGCGTGCGAGCTGGGAGCTGGGAGCTGGGAGCTGGGAGCGAGTGGAGAGGAACGAGTTGAGAGGAACGAGTGGAGAGGAGTGAGGAGTGAGGGAAGAGCAGGCCTCGCATGCGTTCGGCTTTGCTGCTCGCTGCCTGCTGCTCCATCGGGTGGGTCACGATCCACCAGAGCGCGGCTCTGCATAGGGTGGGTCTCGACCCGCCGAAGCTCCACGCCTGCCCCATTCCCGATCGAAAGCGACACCACGACCGAACATCGTGCGTGCACCTTCGACCCACCAGAGCGCGGCTCTGCATAGGGTGGGTCTCGACCCACCGAAGCTCGACGCTCGCCCCATTCCCGATCGAATGCGACACCACGACCGAACATCCTGCGTGCACCTTCGACCCACCAGACCGCTGCTCTGCATAGGGTGGGTCTTGACCCACCGAAGCCCGACGCTCGCCCCATTCCCGATCGAAACCGTGCAAGGCCCTGCACCCACCGCAGGGCCCTGCAGCTCACCTCAAGCGACCGCCCTCACCAGCGATAGGTGACCGTGTAACGCACCGTCTGCTTGCCTTCGGCCGGCAGCTTCACCGCGAAATCCACGGTCTGCGCGTCGCGCTTGTCGTAGGCCTGCGAGTTGCCGGTGATCGTCCAGCCGCTCCAGCGGTAGAGATACTCGCGCACGGTCACTTCGGTCGGGCTCTTTTTGCCGTTGCGGACTTCGATCTCGATGGTCTCGGTGATCGTGCGCGCCTTCTCGTCGTAGCTGTAGCTCAGCTGGCGGCGCTCTCCGCTGATGTCGAAGGCGGTGCCCAGCTTGAGCCGCAGCGTTTCGTTGCGCGCGGTGTGCTGGATCAGGTCTTCGCCGATGAACTCCTGGGCGCCGTCGGCGCTGGCTTGGCTCACGCGCACGCGGCCGCCGGGCAGCGGGATGCCCAGCCGATTGGCCTCCCGGTTCTCGAACTCCAGAAACGCCCCGGCCTCGCCGCGCTGGGTGGCGCCGAAGCCCTGGTCGGTCATTGCCGCGCCGTAGTTGTAGTAGCTCGGGGTTGCGGTGAACACCAGCTCGCGGCGGCACTCGGCGCCGGCCACGGCGGGGAACAGCTCCAGCTGCTTCACCGAGTTGTCGGGCAGGTCGGTTCGGCGGCCCAGGGTGTACAGGTGGTACTCGAACAGCTCGGATTCGACGAAGCCGTCGGCCATCGGCGCGGCTTCGGCCACCATGGTCCTGTACATCTTCTGTGGCTCGGGCGCTGCCGGCGCGCGATTGACGTCGCCGGCCACGAGTTTCAACTTCGCGTTGGGAAAGCTGCCGCCGCTCTGGTTCACCAGGCTCACCCAGGCAGCGAGATCCATGCGGCAGCGGCCGCCGTCCTCGCGCAGGGTGATGTTGTAGTCCGTCCACCAGGTCATGCCCTGGGTCTGATAGCTTACCTGCGCATCGTGCCGACCGCCGCGCGCGGCATCGAGTTTCCACACGAGGGTGGGCTTGCTGATCAGCCCGCCCGGCAGGGCCGGGAACTGCACGCTGCTCCAGCTGCTGAGCGTCACCACGCTGCCGTCTTCGCGCGCCAGGATCAGCCCGCCATCGGCCGAGAGCAGGGTGCCGCTGATGCGCTCGATCGTATCGCCGCGCAGCTGCTCCACGGTCAGCGGCTGGCCCAGATAGCGCTGCAGCAGTTTCTGCTGGCTGACCAGGTCGTACTGGTAGTTCTGCTCCAGCACGCGGGTCCCGGCAGGGTCGGTGAGCGAGGCGAAGCTCACCGTGGTCGGGTCGATGCGTCGCGCGACGTCCGAGAAGCGCAGTTCGCCGGTGCCGCGCGACAGCTCGAGCGCGCGCCGGTCGCTGACCACCGCATAGCCCGGCAGGCGGTCTCCGTAGTCGGCCAGCCGCTCTGTCGACAGCGTACCGGGGGCCGCCGCGCTGTAGACGGTCAGCGCGTAGTCGGGCGTGTCGGCCGCAGCGGCGGAGGTGGCAGTCATGGCAAGGCTCAGCAGCGACAGCAGGGGAACGCGCATCGTGGACCTCCAATCGGTGTTCGGACAATGCCGGCGCAGAATGCGGCGACGGCGACCGGGTACGGAGGATGCGCCTCTGTGGGGTCGAGCGGACAGGGGGCTCCGTCCAGCCTTGTTCAGTTTCGGACCCGCGCGCGCACCAGCAGCGTCGCCAAGGCCAACAGCACGGCCGCCAGCAGGAAGGGTGCGCCCGGTACATTCCACGCCTTCAACGGACCGATTGCCGCAGCCAGGATCTGGCTGAACATCAAGGGGCCGATGATGCCGGCGATGCCGGTCAGGCTGGTCAGTGCGCCCTGCAGCCGGCCCTGGGCCTCGGGCTCGATGGCGCGGGTCAGCAGTCCTTGCGCTGAAGGCGTGGCAAAGCCCCACAGCGCCATGACCGGAACGCCCAGCAAAAGCACCCAGCCCTCGGGCGCGATGCCATACAGCGCAAAGCCGGCAGCACCCATCGATAGGCCGAAGA
Source organism: Lysobacterales bacterium (assembly GCA_046318115.1). GTDB lineage: Bacteria > Pseudomonadota > Gammaproteobacteria > Xanthomonadales > Xanthomonadaceae > Aquimonas. The sequence continues at coordinate 11,050 of JBKCVA010000123.1, forward strand.
GCAGGCCGCGGCGCTCACCGATGCGCGGGATGACACGGCGTACCAGACCCGCTTGCACGATCGCTGAGCAGATGCCGACGAGGGCCAGGGCGAGACCGACCTGGCGTTCGTCCCAGCCGTAGCGGTAGTTCGCGTACAGCACGAAGGCCGCCGGCAGGGCCATGTGCGCCAGCTGGCTCAGGAACAGGCCGCCGGCCAGCACCGGCACGCCCGGATGCGCGCGCAGGAACCGGAGCGCGCCCAGAGGATTCGCCCCGCGCCAGGCGAAAGGTCGACGATGTTCGGCGGGCAGCGATTCCGGAAGGATCAGCCAGCCGTAGACGAAGTTGGCGAGGCTCAAGCCCGCCGCGACCCAAAAGGGCAGGCGCAGGTCGATGCTGCCAAGCACGCCGCCCAGCGCCGGACCGATCACAAAGCCGAGTCCGAAGGCGGCGCCGAGGATGCCGAAACCGGCGGCGCGCTTCTCCGGCGGAGTGACGTCGGCGATGTAGGCGTTCGCGGTGGTGATGCTGGCGGCGGTGATGCCGGCGAGCAGGCGGCCGATCAACAGCCACCACAGGCTGGGGGCCAGCGCCATCAGGATGTAGTCGAGCCCGAGCCCAAGGTTCGACAGCAGGATCACGGGGCGCCGACCGAAACGGTCGGACAGCGCGCCGAGCACCGGCGAGGCCAGAAACTGCATGGCCGCGAAGGCGACAGCGAACAGGCCGTACAGCGTGGCTGCGTGGGCCGAGTCACCGCTGCTGAACTCCAGAATCAGCTTGGGCAGGATCGGGATGATCAGGCCCAGCGCGAGGATGTCCAGCGCGACGGTGATGAAGATGAACAGCAGCGCCGCGCGCCGCCTGGCCGGCGGCGCGCTGGCAGTGGCCCCGTGGTCGGGGCCGTTGTCGGGTGCGGATGCGCTCAAGTCGGTGGCGCCGCGCGGCCTCAGCCGCCAAGACGCGCCTTGATGCGGGCCGACACTGCGCCCATGTCGGCGCGGCCGGCCACTTTGGGCTTCAGCGCGCCCACCACCTTGCCCATGTCGCGGCCGCTGCTGGCGCCGGTTTCAGCGATGGCCGCCTCGATCAGCGCGTCGATCTCGGCTTCGCTCAGCGCCTGCGGCATGTAGGTCTGGATGACCTCGATCTCGAAGCGCTCCTGCGCGGCGAGATCTTCGCGTCCGGCGGACTCGTACTGGCTGACCGAGTCGCGGCGCTGCTTGATCATTTTCTCCAGCACTGACAGCACCTGGGCATCGTCGAGCTGGATGCGCTCGTCCACCTCGCGCTGCTTGATCGCCGCATTGACCAGACGGATCACCGCCAGGCGCTCCTTGTCGCCGCCCTTCATGGCGGCCTTCATGTCATCGGTCAGACGCAGTTTCAGGCTCATGGATCACCTCGGGATGGGGGAGGGCGGCTGCGCGCGGCAGCGGCCGAAGGAGGACGCGAATGGCGCCGATGCGGCGCCGCACATGGCGCAAACAGGAAAAGCCGGTGTCGCTTGCGCAACACCGGCTCCGGATACCCTGAACGGACTCAAGCCCCGGCCGTGCGGGCCGGGCGAAGCCTCAGTAGAGGCGACGGCGCTTGGTGACGTCGCGGCTGACGCGACGCAGATGGCGCTTGACCGCGGCGGCCGCCTTGCGCTTGCGCTCCTGGGTCGGCTTCTCGTAGAACTCGCGCTTGCGGGTCTCGGCCAGGACGCCGGCCTTTTCGCAGGTGCGCTTGAAGCGACGCAGGGCAAACTCGAACGGCTCGTTTTCGCGGACTTTGACGCTGGGCATGGGATCTCCGGTGCTGATTCGGTGGGCCCCCGCGACACTGCCCGCGCGGTTGATGCGCGCAATGCGGGGGCGGGGAGCCGCGTATGATACGCGGCCTTTCAACGCCCTTGCAATCCGGGGCCCGATCTGCATCTTGCGCCCCATGAATGTCCTCGGCATCGAAACCTCCTGCGACGAGACCGGCGTGGCCGTCTACAGCCACGAACGCGGCCTGCTCGCCCATGCCCTGTACAGCCAGGTGCGGCTTCATGCTGAGTACGGTGGGGTGGTGCCCGAGTTGGCCAGCCGAGACCATGTGCGCAAGCTGCTGCCACTGATTCGCGCGTGTCTGGATCAGGCCGGGCTGCGGATCGCCGACCTCGACGGCGTGGCCTACACGGCGGGTCCCGGCTTGGTCGGGGCCCTACTCGTCGGCGCGGCCACCGGCCGGGCGATTGCGTGGTCGCTGGGCCTGCCGGCGATCGGCGTGCACCACATGGAGGGCCATCTGCTGGCCCCGTTGCTGGAAGCGGACCCGCCGCAGCCGCCGTTCGTGGCCTTGCTGGTGTCCGGCGGCCACAGTCAGCTGGTCGAAGTCGAGCGTATCGGCGTGTACCGCCTGCTCGGCGAGACCCTCGACGATGCCGCTGGCGAGGCCTTCGACAAGACCGCCAAGCTGTTGGGCCTGCCCTATCCGGGCGGCCCCGAACTGGCGAAGCTGGCCGAATCCGGCGATCCCGCGCGCTTCACCTTCTCGCGACCGATGACCGACCGGCCGGGCCTGGAATTCAGCTTTTCCGGTCTCAAGACCCAGGTCCTGTTGGCCTGGCAGCAGTCTGACCAGAGCGCGCAGACCCGCGCAGACATCGCGCGCGGCTTCGAGGAGGCCGTGGTCGAGACCTTGGCGATCAAGTGTGATCGCGCGCTCAAGGCCACCGGCGCGAAAACGCTGGTGGTGGCTGGAGGCGTGGGCGCCAATCGCCGCCTGCGCGCGCGGCTGGATGAGCTGAGCCGGCGCCGCAAGATCAAGGTGAGTTTCCCGCGCCCGGAGTTCTGCACCGACAACGGCGCGATGATCGCGTTCGCCGGCGCGTTGCGGCTGGCTGCAGGCCAGCGCGAGGCCGATGCGCTCACCGTGCGGCCACGCTGGGATATGGCAGGCTTGCCGGCCGCTTGAGCCAAGCGCGCTTGCGCCGCTCGCCCACATCAGGACTCCGCATGGACAAGGTTTTCATCGAGGCGCTCGAGATCGAGTGCCTGATCGGCATTTACGACTGGGAGCGGCGCATCCGCCAGCCGATCGTCCTGGATATCGAAATGGCCTTCGACAACCGTGTGCCGGCGGCCTCCGACGACATCCGCGACACCCTCGACTACAAGGCTGTCAGCAAGCGCCTGATGCAGTTCGTTGGCGAGTCGGGCTTCGGTCTCGTGGAAACGCTGGCCGAACGCTGCGCGGCGATCATTCTCGATGAATTCAAGGTCAGCCATGTACGGCTCAAGCTGTCGAAGCCGGGTGCGGTGCGCGGCGCGCGCGCGGTCGGCGTGCTGATCGAGCGCAGCCGCGTCGACGCCTCCGCATGAGCCTCGCCCTGCTCAGCCTGGGCAGCAATCAGCAGCCCGAGCACTACCTGCGCGCCGCGGCTGCTGCCCTCCGCCAGCGCTTCCCTGGAGCGCGCTTTTCGCCGGTCTACCGCACCCCGGCGGTGGGCTTCGACGGGCCCGACTTCCTCAATGCGGCGGCTGCCATCGACAGCGACCTCGACCCGTTCGCGCTCAACGACTGGCTGCACGCACTGGAAGATGCCAACGGCCGTCGCCGCGACGTACCGCGCTTCTCCTCGCGCACCCTCGACGTCGACATCGTCTACTTCGACGACTGTGTGCTTGAGGGGCCGGGCAACCTCAAGCTGCCGAGGCCGGAGCTGAAGTTTGCCTTCGTGCTCAAGCCGCTGGTCGATCTGGCGCCCGGCTTTGTGGACCCCGTGCTGGCCACCCCTCTGGATGCGCTCTGGCGGCAAAGCGGGCTGACTTCGCCTGCCGTCGACGCGCTCACGCTCAACGGCGTCTAGGCGCCTGTCGGTCTCCGGATGGCCGTGCTGCAGATCTGTCTTCGCCGCCGACAACTCGGCCCGCAGCTGCACGAGATCGTCTCTGGCCAGACGCTACAGCGCCTGCCGGGCCTCATGCGCGGTCGTGTCGTTCACGAACGGCTTGCCACTCGTCGAGCACCGTCTGGTACAGACGCATGGCGTCGAAGGGTTTGACGATGACTCCCTGCGCCCCCTGGGCTCGATAGCTCTCGATATCGCTGGGCTGCACCTTTGCCGTCATGAACATGACCAGCCGGTTATCCAGTGGCATGCGCTCGGCCAATCCGCGCAGCGTGGTCGGCCCGTCCATGCCGGGCATCATCACGTCAAGCAGCAGGATGTGTGGATCGAAGCCTGGGGCGGTTTCCAAGGCTTCCGCTCCGCTCGCGCACGACAGCAGCGTGAACTGGCCCACCTGGGTCAGCGCGATACGCGCGATCGCGCGGATCGCGGGGTCATCCTCGACATGCAGGAGGCGCAGGCCCTCTCCTTTGGCGCTGCTCATGCTTGATTCCCGGGGGGGTCGAAATCTGCGGAGGGGTGGCTCAGCAGCAAGCGTCCAACGTCGGTCAGTCGTGATTTGGCGGTGCCGGCCTTGCCCAGCACCGCTGCGAACTGCAGCGTGGCGTCTGGGCTCAGCGTCTGCTCGCTGAAGACCAGCACCGGCGGGGATGGATCCTTGGGCAGCAGAGGAAGCAAGCTGCGCCCGTCACCGTCCGGCAGCATCAGGTCGAGCACCACGAGGTCGAAACGGCGTGCGTGGATCGCCGCTCGCGCCTGCGCGAGGGTGCGGGCGAACGTGATCTCGCCCAGGGGGCCAAGAGCGGCGGCGATCTGCTTCAGGCTGTCCTGGTCGTCCTCCACGCACAGAATCTGGGTGCGTTCGCGGTTCAACCGGCGACCGATCAGGCTGTGCAGCGCTCCGGTCAAGGCCGGCAACCTCAAAGGCTTCTGCATGCGCTCGATGTTCGGGTCCAGCGCCGGCAGCCGGTCTGCGTGGCCGCTGACGACCAGCACCGGCAGATCCGCCGTCTCCGGGGTGCTGCGCAGCCAATCCAGCAGGTCCTCGCCGCGCTCTTCGCCCAGCGAAAGATCCAGCGTGATCGCCTGCACGTCAGCCTTGAGGAGCTGGGTCTTGGCGGACTCGATAGAGTCGGCGTGCAGTGGCTCGAAGCCCTCGCGCTCGAGCAGCATGCCGATCACCGCAGCCATGTCGGGGTCGTCCTCGACCACCAGAACGCAGGGGTGCGTGGACGGCGGAGCGGGCGGGGTTCTGCGCGCGTCAGGCAGCACCGGCATGACCGGCAGGCGCAGCCAGAAGCAGCTGCCCCCACCGTCGCGCGGGCGGTAGCCGATGTCTCCTCCTAGGCGGCCGGTGAGCTCACGGCTGATGGCGAGGCCAAGGCCGGTGCCTTCCTGGCTGCGGTCGCTGCCGGCCTCGGCCTGGGCGAAGCTCTGGAACAGCTGGCCGCGGAAGGCTTCCGGCACGCCGCGGCCGCGATCCAGCACCTGCAGTTCGACTGCCTCGTCCTCCAGTACCGCAAGGATTTCCACACGTCCCGCCCGTGGCGAGAACTTGATTGCGTTCGAGATCAGGTTGGTCAGGATCTGGCTGAAGCGCCCGGGATCGGTGTTGAGCTGGACATCCGGCGGCGGGTGCAGCTGCACCTTGACGTCGAAGCGCTCGGCATAGGGCTGCAGGGCGGCCACCGTATCCACGAGCAGGCCGCCGAGGTTCTGCAGCGACTTGTTGAGGCTGATCTTGCCGGCCAGCAGTTTTTCGAGATCGAGCAGGTCGCCGACCAGAGAGCCCAGGCGGCGGGCATTGCGCTGGGCCAGTTGAAGCAGATCGTGGGCTTCGCCGGGCAAGGGTCCGAGAGCGCCGCCGACGACAAGGTCGAGGGCGCCGGAAATGGAGGTCAGGGGCGTGCGCAGTTCGTGGCTCACGGTGGAGACGAACTCGGACTTGATGCGCTCCAGGCGTTTGCGCTCGCTGATGTCCTGCACCACGCTGAGAATCAGCACATCGCCGCTGCCGCCGGGCTGGAAGCGGACGCCGTGCAGCAGCACGGGCATGCGGTGGCCATCGGCGTGCAGGTACTCCTTCTCGTAGGGGCCATAGCGGCCCAGCGACTGCAGCTTGGCCAGTTGCACTCGCTCCTGCGCCTCGTAGTCGATGGGCGTGATGTCCCAGTAGCTGAGCCTGCGGAAGCGCTCCTCCGAGTAGCCGAGCATGCGGTAGAACTCGGGGTTCGCCTCGAGAAAGGCTCCATCGTCCATCCGGTTGAGTGCGATGCCCACCGGAGAAAGCCGGAACAGCTCCGAAAGCTTGGCCTCGCTGGCGCGCAGCGCTTCTTCGGCGCGCACCCGGGTGGTGATGTCCAGCACCTGCTGCACGAAGTACAGCGGCCGACCGTCGCCGTCGCGCACCAGGGAGGCGGCGAGCACCGCCCAGACGGTCGCGCCCTCCCGTGTGATGTAGCGCTTGCGCAGCTGATAGCCGGGCAACTTGCCGGCGAGCGTTTGTCCGAGCAGCTCGATGTTGATCGGCAGATCGTCGGGATGGGTGAACTGGTCGAAGTTGCCGGCCAGCAGTTCTTCCGCCGAATAGCCGAGCATGCTGCACAGCGCCGGGTTGACCTGCAGGTAGCAGCCCTCGGGCGAGACCAGCGCAAGGCCGAGCGCGGACGCCCGGAACGCTCCCTGGAAACGGTCTTCAGATTCAGCGCGGGCGCGCGTTTGCTGGGCCAGTTCAGTGAGATCGATGGCGATGCCCACGAAGCCGTCGAGACGGCCCGCAGGGTCGCGGATGGAACTCACGGACAGCCGCACCTGGCGTCGCCCGCCGTCGCGACGGACATAGGTCCACTGGCGGGTCTCGACGATGTCACGGCGGGCAGCGTCGACAAAGACATCGAATCCCTCGACCGTGCGGCCCTCGCGCGCACTCAAGTCAAATCCGCGCGCCTGGACTTCCTCGGGGTCATGGAAGATCGCCGGCGTGCACTTTCCAATCATGTCGTCCGCGCGGTAGCCCAGCAGGCGCTCGGCGCCGGGGCTGAACAGGCGGATCGTGCCTTCCGCATCGGTGGCGATGATCGAGACGTCGAGCGCGCCGGCAATGATCGACTGCAGTTCCGCCAGCGCTTGCTCCATGCGGGTCTGCGCCTGGCGCAACTCGGTGACTTCGATGTGGGTGCCCGCCATCCACAGAGGCTGACCGTCGGCGTCGCGCGACATGACCCGCCCGCGGTCGTGCACCCAAACCCAGTGCCCCCGCTTGTGACGCATGCGGCAGACAGAGTCGTACTGCTCGGCTTCGCCACGGAAGTGGGCCCCGAGGCGCAGCGCGGATTCCGCCAGGTCGTCGGGGTGGGCGAGGTCCATCCAGGTCTGGATGCTGATGGGCGCCAGCTCGTCGAGGCTGTAGCCGACGATCTCCGCCCAGCGCGCATTGAAGCGTGTCTCGCCGGTCTGGACATTCCATTCCCAGGTGCCCGCCCGGGTGCCTTCCAGCACCATCGCCAGCCGACGGCGCTCCTCTTCAAGTGCGGTCTGGGCCAGGTGGCGCTGGGTGATGTCGTGCATGACCACTTGGGCGCCTTCGGTGTTCCCCAGGCTGTCTCTGACGGGGCCGCCGCTGGCAAGTACGAAGCGCGCCGGCTGGCCGCGCGCACGGATGCACATTTCGACGTCGCGCAGCGTCTCGCCCCGATAGGCGCGCACCAGAGGAATCCGTTCGGGGCTCAGCAGCGTTTCGCCGTCCGCTTCATACAGGTCGAAGCGCTCGGCCCATTCACCCTGCGGCACGCGCATGGGATCGCAGCCGTGCCAGTCTCGAGCAACTCCGTTGAACTGTCTCAGTTCGCCGCGGGCATTGCAGGCGACCACGCCGTCGGGCAGCGCCTCAAGCAGCTGCGCAAGCGCACGCTCGCCGCGCTCGGCGCGCTTCTGCGCCAGCCGCGCTTCAATGAGATGCGAGCCCAGTGCGGCCAGCGTCGCCAGTTGCTCGCGTTGGCTCGATGTCAGCGAGCGGGGCTCGGTGTCGATTACGCACAGGGTGCCGATCGGGTAACCGCCCGGCCCATGAAGTGGGGCGCCGGCGTAGAGGCGGATCGCAGGCGCATCGGTCACCAGCGGATTGTTGCGGAAGCGCGGGTCCTCGCGGGCGTCCGGGACTTCCATCACGGCGTCACCCAGGATGGCGTAGGCGCAGAAGGCCAGCTCGCGAGGTGTTTCGGTCGCGTCGAGGCCGACACGGCTCTTGAACCACTGCCGATGCTGGTCCACCAGCGAGACCAACGAAATCGGTGTGCCGCAGATCGAGGCGGCGAGGCGGGTCAGATCGTCGAAGACCACCTCCGCCTCGGTATCGAGCAATTCGGCCGCCTGCAGGGAGCCGAGGCGTTCGGCCTCGTTGGCCGGCCGAGGGGCGCCAGAGTCGGGAGCGCCGTGCATGCCTAGAACTTCAGTGTTTCGATGAGCTGAGCGACCTCAGCGGCCGACTCGTGCAGGATTTCCTGAAGAGTGTCTTCGCCCACCAGCATGTCGATGGAGGCCAAGCGAGTGGCCGGGGGTTGGGCCGGGTCCTGCCAGCGCAGCGGATGCGTGACCGGCGCCAGCACATCCGCCAGCAGCAGGGTGTCTCCCAGCGTTTCGGGTGGCAGCGAAAGCATGCCCCGCCAGTAGTCTTCGATGCCCTCGATCACCGCTGCCGGCACCTGCAGCTTTTGCAGCACCGCGAGACTGAGATCGCGCTCGACGCGCTGGTCGGTATCGATGTCAGCCCCTGAGCTTTCCGAGCCCTCCGCCAGCTCGACTGCCAGCGGCGCTTCGATGCGCAGAAGCGCCGGGAATTGCGCAGCGCGCGAAATCAGATAGAAGCCGCCGATGTCCTGCACCAGGCCGGCAAACAGGGCGGTCTCGGGATTCTGGCCGGTGACCTTCTGCGCCAGCACGCGCGCCAAAGCGGCGACATGGGCGGTGCGCTCCCACAGTTGGCGTGCCGCTGCTTGCTGTCGCGGACTGCCCCCACCCCCCGCCATCTGCCGGGTCACCAGCGCCATGGCCAAGGTGCGCAGAGTCGAGAAGCCCAGCCGGTTGACCGCGGTCTTCACGTCCGAGACCTCACGCCCGCTGCGGTTGTAGGCCACCGAATTGGCCATGCCGACCGCCCGCGCCGAGAGCAACGGATCGGCCTGGATCAGGCGCGCGGCCTGGTCGACCGAGCAGTCCGGGTCGTCCAGCGCGGTCTTGATCTTCAGCGCCAGCTGCGCATGCGTCGGGAAGCTCAGCTCACCGCTCGCGGCGTCGCGGGCGATGCTGCGCAGGGCTTCGAGTCGGTCCATGGGTTCCTTGGCGTCGATGGCAGCGGGTCCAAAGGCTGGGGATGCAAGTTTCTCGCCGCGGGGGGTGTCGGTGGGCCGGCGCCCTCTTGAGACAGCGATGATGGACCCGCCAGGGACCTGCTGCGGGGGCGCCCCTGTTCGGCAAGGGCCGGCTCAGAGCGTGTGAAAGAACACCCGGACGCCGTAGCGAAGGCGTCGCTGGGCGTCCGTGGCAAAGCGCGGTGCGTGAATTCGAGGGCGTTTGGTGGACCCAATGACCGCGGAATTCGCGTAGCGCGCTGCCGTCACGGGCGTCCAGAGGCGGCCGCAGTCGGCGTATGGTCTTCTCACCTGCGCTCAGTCCCCTTCGGGCAGCAGCTCCAGCGCCATGACAATCGCATCCTCCCGCCCGCCTACAGCCGGGTAGTAGTTCGCGCGGCGGGCGATCTCGTTGAAGCCCATCGAGTCGTAGAGCGCGATCGCATGCGGGTTGGAGGGGCGTACTTCGAGGAAGATCCGCTCGGCGCGGTGCCAGCGGGCCAGGTCGATCAGCCGACGCATCAGGCGGCGCCCGTGGCCTTCGCCCTGATGGCGCGGCGAAACGCAGACATTCAGCACATGGGCCTCGCCAGCGGCGGCGCTCAGCACGCCATAGCCGAGCAGTCCGTTGCCGGTATCCAGTACCCAGCACGCGTATCCCGCGCGCAGGCAGTCGCGGAAGATCGTGTGCGTCCAGGGAAAGGCGTAGGCCTCGAGTTCGATGCGCATCACGGCATCGACATCCGCCTCGGTCATTGGCCTCAGTTGGGCGGTTTCAGGCAGCGCGCGCGCGTTCATGCATCGAGCAGCTTGCGGCGCAGGCGGCGCAGGGCGGGCCAGGCCGCACGTTTGGCGGCGGCACTGCCGCGCAGCGAAACGAGGCCGGGCAGGGTCGCGTCGGCGTGCTGCGCGTCACGACCGAGCGACAGCAGCGGGCCATCACCCGCCGCTTCCGTGCAGATCTCATGGACACCGATGTCGATCGCGCGCAGCACGGCCAGCAGCATTGCGTCCTGCATCAAGGATTCGAGGGTCTCGGTCGCGGCGATTCGCAGTCTTGCCGGCGCTGCGGGAACTGGGCGATCGCGCACGCGCAGGGGCTTCAAACCCAGAGCCCGCGCCAGCCGGAGTTGCTCCGCCGGGTGTGCGGTGGGTGCGATCCGGCTCACGGCGCGGCCTCGACCAGTGCTGCGCCGACATCGCGCAGGAAGCTGTCAAAGGCCTGGTCCGTGGCTGCCCCCAGCGCCTGTACCGACGCGGCGAGGCTGTCGTCAGCGGCGGCGGCGGTGGCTGTGTACTCCTTCTCGACCAGCGGTTCGGCGGCATCGCGGCGGCTGACGCGAAGGCGCAGGCCGACGTGGGCCTCGTAACCGCCGCCCGCGCGCGGCACGCGCTCGAAGCGCTCGATGCGGCCCGTCACCCACACGGCCGGCAGCCGCGTGGAGAGCTGGTCGGTGACACGCCCGGCGGCCCCGGCCGCGTACAGCCGCGCGATCAGCCGACGCTGCAGCAGGTAGCCCGGCGGGTCGACCCAGAGGTGGTAGTGGTATGCGCGCAGCCGCTGGCCGTTGGGGTCCAACGCGTACAGCAGGGCCTGGTCGGCGTGCAGGCCGTCGGCCTCCAGGCGCTGCACCACGATCGGCAGCGCGCTCGGCGTGCCCAGGCGGGCGGGCGCGGCGGCCGCCGGCAGTCGATGCCAGGTCGTTTCGGGAATGCCCGGCGCGCTGGCGCAGGCACCCAGCAGGAGGAGCGCGGATGCGAGCAGCGCGCGCAAAGATCGAGTGGGCACGCGCAGGCTCATTCCACCGGGTCCTCTGGCGGGGTATAGATCAGTCGGCTCGGATTGCGTCGGATCTCGCGGGTGAACTCATCCATGTTGCGGCTTGAGCTCTCCAGATGACGCGTGATGGAGTCGATGCGGCGGGCGATGGTGCCGAGCGTGCGTTCGAGATCGGCGACCGCCTCGCGCAGGTCGGGGCGATTCTCGTCGACAGTGGCGTTCAGCGAGTCCAACAGCCTGTCGGCGCGTGCCTGCGTCGCCGACAGCTCGGCCGAGAGCTGCTGCACGTTCGCCAGACTTGCGCGGATCGCCTCGCGGTTGGGCGCATCGAGAATCGCGTTGACGCCGTCGGCGGCGGTGTTGAGCCGTCCCATCAGCGCCTGCGCCTCGCTGAGCAGGGCCGGCGCACTGGCGTCGACGGCGGCGCCGATCGAGTCCAGCCGCTGGGCGAGGTTCTCCAGCATCGGCCGCAGGCGCTCTTTGGACAGCGCGTTCACTTCGCCGGCCAGATCGGCCATGGCGACAAACAGATCGGCACCCTCGCGGCTCGCCAGCTCTCCGCCCTCGGCCAGCATCGCAGCGCTGCTGCCCTCGCGGATCGCGATCGCCACGTCGGCCAGCAGGCCGGTCGACTGCAGGGCGGCGATGCTGTCTTCGGGGATCGGCCAGTCCGCGCGCAGGGCAAGTTCGACCCGGTAGCGGGTGCGGCCCTGGCTGCGGTCCGGCGTGATGGCCTCGACCTGACCGATGCGGAAGCCCTCGTAGAACACCGGCGCGCCGGGGCCGAGACCGGTCACGTTCGCGTAGTGCGCGTGGTAGCTCAGCGCAGTGCCGCTTCGCCCTGTGATCGAGAACAGGGCGAACAGCAGCAGGCTGAAGGCGACCAGCACCACCGCACCCACCAGGCTGTAGTTGATCCCGTCGCGCTTCATCCGGCTGTCCTGTTCATGCCGGCGCAGTTTAGGCGTGCACGCCGGCCCTCGCGAGCGGGCGGTGATGTTGGAAAGCCCTTGTTCCCGATAAGCGACATGCCTCCGCCCTTGCGCTGAGTTCGATGATCAAGCCCCTCTCCCCTCGTGGGAGAGGGGTTGGGGAGAGGGGGCAGACTTGCGGCAAGTGTCATCCCCCTCTCCCCCGACCCCTCTCCCACCAGGGGAGAGGGCGGAATTGCGCGCCGTCGCGCCCCTGCGCTGGGCATTCCGGGCACGTAGACAACCCCCAATCCCAATCCCAATCCCCAATCCCGAATCCCGAATCCCCAATCCCCGCTCTTCATCCCTCTTCCTCGGTCAGCCGCTTGAGGTACTCGTCGACGTTGACCTCGATCTCGCGCGGGCGGCGATTGAGCAGGTCCTGGATGCGCGGGTGCTCGGAGGCGCGCACTTCGGCCACCGTGCCGGTCATCAGCACATTGCCGTGGTCGAGCACGGTGATGGAATCGGCGATCTTGAAGGCCGACTCCAGCTCGTGGGTGACCACCACGATGCTCATGCGCATGGCGTCACGCAGCTGCAGCATCAACTCGTCGAGCTCGGCCGAGACGACGGGATCGAGCCCGGCCGAGGGCTCGTCGAAGAACAGCAGCTTCGGGTCCATCACGATCGCCCGCGCCAGCGCCGCGCGCTTGACCATGCCGCCCGAGAGCTGGCCCGGCATCAGGTCCTGGAAGCCTCCCAGGTTGACGACTTCGAGCTTCAGGCGGCTCATGATGCGGATGGTGTTCTCGTCGAGCCGCGTGTGCTCGCGCAGCGGCAGGGCGACGTTCTCGCCGACCGTCATCGAGGTGAACAGCGCACCGCCCTGGAAGCTCACCCCCAGCTGCCGGCGTATCGCGAGCATTTGCGCTGGCGAGGCGCGTGCGATGTCGGTGCCGAACAGCCGCACCGAGCCAGCCGCGGGCTTCTGCAGGCCCAGCAGATGCCGCAGCAGGGTGCTCTTTCCCGAGCCCGAGCCGCCCATGATCACCCGGATCTCGCCGGGGTGAACCCGGAAATCGATGCCGTGCAGGATGCGCCGACGGCCGTAGTAGGCCTGCAGGCCGTGGACGTCGATGAGCGGGTCTGGAGAGCCGGGATTGGGAATTGGGGATTGGGGATTCAAAGCCTGGCCTCCCAGCTGTCATCGTCAGTCGGACGAGTGAGCGTCTGGTTTCTTGGCTTCGCATCGCATGCCGGCGCGAGGCGCGCAGAGCTGAGTCCCGGCGCGCTTTGCCGATAGAAGTCCCGACTCTTGCAGGCGCGGATCAGGTCGACAAGTCGAAGCCGACGGGCTCCCGTCTTCGCTGGGGAGACGATCGCGCTGCCTGTTGGCGTGCTGGCGCGGATGCGCTCACGGCAACCTGCAGCCCTTCGGCTGCGAATCCCCAATCCCCAATCCCCAATCCCCGCTCTCATCGATTGAGGAAGAAGGAAAACAACATATCCGCCACCACGATCGCGCTGATCGACAGCACGACGGCGCGGGTGGTGGCGCGGCCGACGCCTTCGGCGCCGCCGCTGACGGAGAACCCTGTGCTTGTCCCGATCAGGGTGATGAGGACGGCGAAGACGACGGACTTCGACAGGCCCTCCCAGAGGTCGCGCGGCTCCAGCAGCTGCAGGGTGCGGTTCAAGTAGGCGCTGACGTCCATGTCCAGTGGGCCCGAGGCGTACAGCCCGGCGCCGGTGAGCGCCACCAGGTTCGCGAACACCGTCAGCACCGGCACCATGACCAGCATCGCCAGCAGCGCGGGGGCGACCAGGTAGCGCACCGGGTCGATGCCGGTGACCGCCAGCGCATCCACTTCCTGCGAGACGACCATCGAGCCCAGGCGTGCGGCCAGCGCCGAGCCGGTGCGGCCGGCGACCACGATGGCGGTGATCAGGGCGCCGAACTCGCGGGTGATCGATTTGGCGGTGGCGATGATGACCTGGCTTTCGGCGCCAAACTCACTGAGTGCGGCGATGAACTGGATGCCCAGCATCACGCCGATGGTCAGCGACAGCAGGCTGATGATCGGCAGCGCATCGACGCCGATCTGGCGCATCTGCTCGGCGACCATGCGCGGCCGCACCGGCTGCCCGCGCGCCCAGCCGGCGCCGATGAAGTACAGGCTTTCGACGAACAGCATGGCCGCGTAGCCGATCTCGCCCAGCAGCTGCACGCTGCGGCGGCCGACGCGATCGAGCAGGGCGTTCGCCGCCTTCATGCGGGCGCGCCGCCCTCCAGCGATTCGTGGATCTCGAACACGCGATCCAGCCGCGCCAGCTTGAGCACCGAGCGCACCGGCGCGCTGACCGCGATGAGCACGAAGCGCTGGCCGCGTCCGCGCGCGTTCTGGAAGCCCTCGACGAGTGCGGCGATGCCCGAACTGTCGATGTAGCGCACCGCGGCAAGGTCCACCGCCACCGGGCCGCCGCCGTTGAGCGCGGCCAGCACGGCCTGGCGCACTTGGGCCGACCAGCTCAGGTCGACTTCGCCGGCAAGGCGCACCACGGTGTGGCCGGCTTCGGTCAAGGTCTGGCAGTCGTTCATGCGGGCGTGGCTCCAGAGTGGGTGGGGACCGGTGGGTGTTCGTCTACGGAGCTGCCCGCCGAATCCAGACGCCGCAGCATCCACAGGCGGTTGCCGCCGCCGGCCAGCGGCGTGAGCTTCCAGGCGTCCATCAGGGTGTCGATGAAGCACAGGCCCAGGCCGCCGGGGCGACATTCGTTGAGGTCGCGCGGCTTGATGCGCTCGACATCGACGCAGGCCGCTGTGTCGCTCAGCACGAAGTGCAGGGCCTCGCCCTCGCGGCGGATCAGCAGCTCGATGCGGCCGCTGCCGCAGCCGCCGCCAAAGGCGTGGCGGATGATGTTGGCGCAGGCTTCATCCAGCGCCAGCACCAGTGCGGCGCGCAGATCGGCATCCACGCCCTGCTGCTCCAGCACGGCGTCGGCGGCGTGGCGCATCGGCATCAGCTGGCGGGCTTCGGCGGGAAACTCGATGCGCAGCAGGGCAGGGGCCTCGCCCTCGATCACCATCAGCGTGGTGTCATCGGTGACGGTCATTCGGCGCAGTCGTCGCACCAGCGCGCGCAGTCGCGCTTCCGGCGGCAGCAGACGCATCTCGCCCACGGCACGCTGCACGCCGTCCACCCCCAGCAGGTCGCCGTCGTCGCCGCGCACGTCGGTCATGCCGTCCGAGAACAGGTACAGAGCGGCGCCGTCCAGCGTGGTCTGCTGCTCGGGGTAGCTCAGTCCTCGCAGGATGCCCAGCGGCGGGCCCTCGGCCTCGAATCGCTCGAAACAGCCTTGGCGATCCACCCGCAGCAAGGGCGGGAAGCCCGCGTTCGCCCACACGGCCCGCTGGCGGAAGGGGTCGTAGTAGCCCGCCACCGCGCAGACGAACATGCCGGCGGCGATGGCCTCCATCAGCTCGTCATTGGCGCGCGCCAGCCACTGGCCCGGCGGCAGGCCCTCCTTGCCGGCCCAGCGCAGCAGGCTGGCGCAGCGGACCATCAGGAACGAGGCATCGAGGCCCTTGCCGGCCACATCGCCGACAGTGAAGGCGATGCGCCCGTCGGGCAGCTCGAAGAAGTCGTAGAAGTCGCCTGAGATCTCGCGCGCGGGGAAGTTCAACGCACGCAGCGGAAACGCCCCGCGCCTGCGCTTGGGCAGCAGCGAGCGCTGCAGACGCCGGGCCATGGTCAGTTCGCGCTGGATGCGGTTCTGCCGTACCACCACTTCGGCCAGACGCGCGTGGTTCAGCGCCAGCGCGGTGGGTGCGGCCAGCAGGCGCAGCGAATCGGCATCGGCCTCGTCAAAGGGCCCGCCGCCGCGTTTGTTCAGCACCTGCAGGGCGCCGATCGCGCCCTCGGTGGTCATGATCGGCGCGGTCAGCACGCTGCGCGTCTCGAAGCCGGTGCGCGCATCCAGGGTGCGGCCGGCAAAGTCCGGGTCGGTGTGGGCGTCGCGCACGATCTCGCAGGCCTGGCGCGCGATGGCGCGGCCGACCAGACCCTGATCCAGGCGAAGCGCCAGGCCACGGATATCCACCGGCCCATGGCAGGCGCGGCAGACAATGCGCTGCTGCCCCTCATCGATGAGGAACACCGCCGAAGCTTCGGCGTCCATCGACTCGGCGATGATCTGCGCGACCTGGGTCAGGGTCTGCTCCAGATCGATCGACACCGCCAGCCGCTGCGAGAGGTCCGCGAGCCGCGCCAGCAGGCGCTGCTCGGTGGCCTCGGCGGGGGCGGTGGCGAGCTTCATCCGCTGCGTCGACGCAGGCGCCCGACCGCCCAGCCCAGCGGACCGGACAATGCGTACAGCCAGAACACCGCCAGCAGCACGCGATCCGGTGCCACGGCCAGTGCGATGAACAGGCCGAGCGCGCCAAGGATCACGACGAAGGGCACGCGCTCGCCGAAGGGCAAGGCCTTGCCGCTGTGGTAGCGGATGCGGCTGACCATCAGCAGAGCGGCGATCACGGTCACCGCCAGCGCCGCGTACTCGAGGTCGGCGCCGCCGTAGCCGAACTTGGTGGCGGTCCAGACGAAGGCCATCAGGGTGCCGGCCGCCGCCGGACTGGCGAGGCCGATGAAGTAGCGCTTGTCGACCACGCCGACCTGGGTGTTGAAGCGGGCCAATCGCAGCGCCGCACAGGCCGCATACAGAAAGGCCACCGCCCAACCGACCTTGCCCCAGACCGGGCCGTGGTAGATCAGGTTGGACAGCGACCAGTGGTACATCACCAGCGCCGGCGCCATGCCGAAGCTGACCAGGTCGGCCAGCGAGTCGTACTGCACGCCGAACTCGCTCTGGGTGTTGGTCATGCGCGCGATACGGCCGTCGAGACCATCGAGCAGGCCGGCGACGAACACGGCGATGGCCGCGCTGGTGAAGTCGCCGTTGGATGCCGCGATGATCGCGTAGAAGCCCGCGAACAGGCCGCCGGTCGTGAACAGATTGGGCAGCAGATAGATGCTGCGGCGGGGAGGCGGACGGGGCGTCTCGCCGCTTGGGCCGGAATCGGTAGCGGTCATGTGGCTGGCGGCAGGGCACCCGGACGCGGGTGCGAACCGGCGAGAGTGTACTTGCATCGGCGCAGCCCTTCAGGCGGTCGCAGGCGCCGCCCGCGCCCTTGCGCCTTGCCAGCGCGCGGAGCGGGTGCTACGAAGTGCGCACCCGCAGCCCAAGGATTCCGCGCCATGCGCCAGTCGATCCGCACCACCGCTCTTCTTGTCGGCGTGGCCTTGCTGGGCCTGTCGACCGCAGCCAGCGCTACCGAGGTCTATCGCTGGAAAGACGCCAACGGCGTCACCCAGTACGGTGAGCGGCCGCCCGAAGGCACCCAGGCGGAGCGCGTGGCCCTGCGCGCCGAGCCCAGCGTGGCGCCCGCGCCGGCGGCGGCCAGCACGCAGGCCGCGGCCGTTACGGTGGACGACCCCAACCTGAGCCCCGACGAGCGCGCCGAGATCGCCCGTCAACGCGCGCTTGAGGCCGCCGCCGAAGCGCGTCGGCAGAGTCGCGCCGCTTCCTGTGCCCGCGCCCAGCAGAACCTGCAGGTGCTGCGCGCCAACGACTACGTCAGCCTGCGCGACGGCGAAACCACGCGCACTCTGACCACAGCCGAGCGCCAGCAGCAGATTGCCGAGAATGAAGCGGCAGAGACCGAGCACTGCGCACCCGAGATCGACGACGAAGGCTGATCGACCCCGGCCCAGACCTGCGCGTCTGCGGTGCTCGATGGCCTCCTGCCGCCGGTGAGGTAGCGCCGGGCGGCAGGCAGGCTCTCAGGGGCGGACTCGGCGAGCGTTGCGGCTTCTCGCTCCGCCCACGCGCAGGAATGGATCCTGCACGCCGGTCAGGCTCGCCGAACCCGCCGCGGATCCCGCCCATCGCCCCGTCCACGCACGAAGACACCGAAGCTGAAGCCCTGCGCCTGATTGGCCTCGCGCTGCGCATGGCGCAGGGTGAACAGGCGGCGCTGGCCGAGTTGTTCGACCGTTGTTCGGCGCGCGTGCACGCGCTGGCGCTGCGCGTGCTGCAGCGGACGGAGGACGCCGAAGAGGTGACCCTCGACACCTTCGCCCAGGCCTGGGACCGTGCGCCGACCTACGACCCGCAGCGCGGTGAGGTGCTGCCCTGGCTGCTCGGCATGGCCTGGAGCCGAGCCATTGATCGCCTGCGCCGCGAGCGCCGGCATCGCCGCGCCGAGCCCCTGCATCCAGATGGCGAGGAGCCTGCGTATGCGCAGGCAATGACTGAAAACAGCGCCGACCTGCTGCAGGACCGACTCGACGCCGACACGGCTTTGGCGGCCGCGCGTGCGCGGCTTTCGCCTGCGCAGCAGCAGATGCTCTCGCTGGCCTTCGTCGAAGACTTGAGCCACGGCGAGATCGCCGAGCGCACGGGCGTGCCGCTGGGCACGGTGAAGAGCCATCTGCGCCGAGCCTTGGGGCGTCTGGCCGAACTCCTGGGCGGGCGAGGGCAGGCCAATGACTGAGCGCAGGCAAGAGGACCCGCTGCGCCCGCCTGAGGCACCCGATGCCGCGCCCCTGAGCGAGCGCGCCCAGCAGCGCCTGCGCCAGCGTCTGCTGTCGCGCGTCGATGCCGAGGCCGAGGCCGAGCCCCAGCGTGCGCCCGCGCCGTGGGTGCCGACCTTCGAGGGCGTCGAAGTGCAGACGCTTAGCTTCGATCCTAAGGCCCGCCAGCAGATCACGCTGTGGCGACTGGCGCCGGGCGCGCGCATCCCGCGCCACACCCACAGCGCCCGCGAGGAATGTCTGGTGCTCGAAGGTTCGATCCTGCATGCCGGCCAGCATCACCCTGCGGGGGATTTCCTTGTGGCCGAGGCTGGCTCCCGCCATCAGCCCTTCGATTCGCCCGAGGGCGCCCTGCTGCTGATCCGCGGTGAGCCCGTGCCGCGCCTTGGACGTGCGCTTCGCTGGCTGCTGCGACGGCTGCGGTTGTAGCTGCCCTGCTGCGCGCCCCTCTCCCGCCGACCCCCACTGCGAGACCGACCATGAACGCCACCGCCCCAACCCTTGCCGCCGCCCTGATTCTGCTGATGGCGGTCCCTGTTGCCTCCGCCCGGCAGGTCCTCGACAAGCCGCCCGCCAGCAGCAGCATGTTCGAGTCGACGCGTCCTCCCGCAAGCGACGAAGAGCACGCCGCCGTGCTGGCCGCGCTTGACACCGAGATCTCCAGCGACCCGGCCGTGTTCGTGCGCGGCTACTTGGTCGATCGCCGCGGCATGACGCTCTACAGCTTCGATCGCGATCGCCCGGGCGTGAGCACCTGCTATCGCGCCTGCGAAAAGCTGTGGCCGCCGCTGCTGGCCGATCTCGATGCCGTGGACCTTGGCGATTTCAGCGTGCTCGAGCGCATGGACGGCTCACGGCAGTGGGCTTTCCGCGGAAAGCCCCTGTACTACTGGCCCTCCGACAAGCGCGCAGGCGATATCACTGGCGACAACGTCAGCGGCGTCTGGCACATCGTGCCGGAGCCCGATGCTGCGTCTGCGCCCGCACCGGCCCCGGAACCCGCACCTGCACCGGAGCCCAGCGACGAGTACCGGTATCCGTAAAGCGGAGCACACCCCTCCGCCGCGGCCGGAGTCGCAGGTCCACCGCAGAGGGGCCTGCGCGACTGCAGCGAGGCGGCGTTTCAATTCGCTTGGGGTGAAGCGTCTGCACGCGCGATCCGCGAGCGCAACTGCCGCGATGCGCGGCCGCGCAGATGCCTTCGGCCTGACTGCGGCGCGCTGATGTCTGTGTGCTGCGAACACCGGCACCCGCCGCCTCCAAGTCGGTGTCTGCACACGATCTCGACAACTTCGTTCGATTCCGCTGCATCCAAGCGTGCGTTCGCCCGCGTACGTCGCAGAGAGCCGGGCGCCCCCGGCGCTCGTTCCGACACACTCTGGAGCCCGCATGCCTCTTCTCCCAGTCCCCCGCACCGCCTTGTGCGCGGCCATCGCCGCGAGTCTGTTCTTCACCGCGCCTGTCAGTGCGCAAAGCCAAGCCGGCGGTGCCCGAGGTTTTGGCGGCAAACTGCTGCTCACCGGCGGCGTCACCCAGGTCGAAGGCGCCGGCGGCGGTGGCCTCACCCCCTGGGCGCTGATCGGCGGCTACGGCACTCGTGACCAGATCGGCGCGAACGCCTACTACACCCGCGTCGGTCTCGACGACTACACGCTGGACAGCTACGGCGCCCTGGTCGGCCTGTACGACCGCGTCGAGTTCAGCGTCGCGCGTCAGCGCTTCGACACCGGGAACGTCGGCGCGGCGCTGGGCCTGGGCCGCGGCTTCACCTTCACCCAGGACACGTTCGGCGTGAAGGTCAAACTCGCCGGCGATGCCGTCTACGAGCAGGACCGCTGGCTGCCGCAGCTGGCGCTGGGCGCGCAGTACAAGCGCAACGACCAGCCCGACGTGCTGGCCTTCGTCGGAGCACAGCGGCGCGACGATGTCGATCTGTATCTGGCTGCCACCAAGCTTTACCTCGACAGCAGCCTGCTGGTGAACGCCACCCTGCGCTACACCCGCGCCAACCAGTTCGGCATCCTCGGTTTCGGCGGCGACACGCGCGACAGCCGCAGCCTGGAGCTCGAAGGCAGCGTGGCCCGCTTGCTCAGCCCGAACCTGGCGCTGGGCGCGGAGTTCCGCAGCAAGCCCGACAACCTCGGCATCGCCCGCGAAGACCACGCCTGGGACGTGTTCCTGGCCTGGGCGCCCAACAAGCACGCCGCGCTGACCTTCGCCTATGTCGACCTCGGCAACATCGTGATCGAGGACGACCAGCGCGGCTGGTATCTCAGCCTGCAGCTCGGCTTCTGATCGCCGCGCACGCGACCCAACAACCGACTTCCGGAGACACCCCATGACCCCTTCCCTGCGTGGCGCCCTGCTGGCCGCCGCCCTCGTCCTTGCCGGCCCGGTCGCCGCCGAGCCCATGAACCCCGCGCCCGCCCATCCGGAACTTCGCCCCGTGCTCGCCGAGTTCGGCGGTGTCGAGGGCTTGAGTGCGCTGATGGACGACTTCATGCAGCGCCTGCTGGCCGATGAGCGCACCCGCGAGTTCTTCGAGTTCTCCGACCAGGCGCGCGTCAAGCGCCAGCTGGTCGAACAGTTCTGCGTGATCCTCGGCGGCGACTGCGTCTACAGCGGGCGCAGCATGGCCGAATCGCACCAGGGCCTGGACATCCGCCGCGACGAGTTCAACGCCCTCGTCGAGATCCTGCAGGACGCCATGCAGGCCAAAGGCGTGCCGTTCTCGGCCCAGAACAAGCTGCTGGCCAAGTTGGCGCCGATGCAGCGCGAAGTGGTGACGCGCTGAGTCGGTGGCGCGCCCACTGCCCGCCCATTGAGCCCCTCTCGGATCGTGGAAAGCGGAGCAGGGCAGGGGGGGCGGCTGTCGCGGGCGGCCCACGCTCCGCGACCGCCCGATCTAAGCGAAGGCCGCTTCGGGAGAGGGGCGAAGGTCGCGGCGAGCGTCCTCCCCCTCTCCCCCCACCCCTCCCCCGCGAGGGGGGAGGGGGGCGAAGCGTGTAGGTTGGAACAAGCCGAAGGCGCGTCCCAACACCGTGGCGTGGGCATTCGCCGTCTTCTGCTGGGCCCGAACGCCCCACCGCTGGCGCCCCGGCCCATGCCCGCTACAATCGGCGCCCCCTTGCATCCCAGCCGGATCCGTCCATGCGTCTGTCGCAGTTCCCCATCACCACCACCAAGGAAACCCCGGCCGACGCCGAAGTCGTCAGCCATCAGCTGATGCTGCGCGCCGGCATGGTGCGCAAGCTGGGCGCCGGTCTCTACACCTGGACGCCGATCGGTCTGCGTGTGCTGCGCAAGGTCGAGGGCGTGGTGCGCGAGGAGATGAACCGCGCCGGCGCTGTCGAGGTGCTGATGCCCTCGATCCAGCCGCGCGAGCTGTGGGAAGAGACCGGTCGCTGGCAGAAATTCGGCGGCCAGCTGCTGAAGATCAAGGACCGCAAGGAGGCCGAGTACTGCTACGGCCCCACCCACGAAGAAGTCATCACCGACTACGCGCGCAGCGAGCTGTCGAGCTACAAGCAGCTGCCGCGCAACTACTACCAGATCCAGACCAAGTTCCGCGACGAGATCCGCCCGCGCTTCGGCGTGATGCGCGCCCGCGAGTTCCTGATGAAGGACGCCTACTCCTTCCATCTGACGCCCGAGTGCCTGGAGCGCGAGTACTGGAACATGTTCGCCGCCTACGAGCGCATCTTCACCCGCCTGGGCCTGAAGTTCCGCGCGGTGATGGCTGACTCCGGTGCGATCGGCGGCAACGCCTCGCAGGAGTTCCACGTGCTGGCCGAGTCCGGTGAAGACCTGCTCGCCTACTCCGAGAACAGCGACTACGCCGCCAACGTCGAGAAGGCCGAGTCGCAAGCCCCGGCCGGCCCGCGTCCCGCGGCCACCGAGGACTTCGAGAAGGTCAGCACGCCGACCCAGAAGACCTGCGAAGACGTCGCTGCCCTGCTGGGCCTGCCGCTGAGTCGCACCGTCAAATCCGTCGCCGTGATCGGCGAGCAGGGCTTCGTGCTGGTGCTGGTGCGCGGCGACCACAGCGTCAACGAGATCAAGCTCAGCAAGGTGCCGGGCCTCACCGACTATCGCCTGGCCACCGAGGCCGAGATCAAGGCCACCCTGGGTGCCGAGCCGGGTTTCCTGGGCCCCATCGGTGCGCCCAAGCCTTTCCAGCTCGTGGTCGACCGCGAGGTCGCGGTGATGGCCGACTTCGTCTGCGGCGCCAACGAAAACGGCTACCACTTCCGCGGCGTCAACTTCGGTCGCGACCTGCCGGAACCCGAGACCGTCGCCGACGTGCGCACCGTGCTCGAAGGCGACATCGCCCCCGACGGCAGCGGCCCGCTCAAGCTGGCCCGCGGTATCGAAGTGGGCCACGTGTTCCAGCTGGGCCAGAAGTACGCCGAAGCCATGCACGCCACCGTGCTGGATGAGAACGGCAAGTCCCGCGTGATGTACATGGGCTGCTACGGCATCGGCGTCAGCCGCATCGTCGCCGCCGCCATCGAACAGAACTTCGACGCCAACGGCATCGTCTGGCCCGAGCCCATGGCCCCCTTCCAGGTCGCCGTCTGCGTCATCAACCCGAAGAACGACCCCAAGGTCGCCGAAGCCGCCGAAGCGCTGTACCTCAAGCTGCTGGCCGAAGACATCGAAGCCGTCCTCGACGACCGCGGCCTGCGCCCCGGCGTGATGTTCTCCGACATCGAACTCATCGGCATCCCGCACCGCGTAGTCGTCTCCGAGCGCGGCCTGGCCGCCGGCACCTACGAGTACCGCGCACGGCGGGCGAGTGAGAGTGAGAATCTGGACGAGGCGGGGTTGATGGAGCGGTTGGGGGTGGGGGAGTAGCATCCCGGCGGACGACACGAAGCGCCCCAGCGAATTCCGAGACCGACGCGCGATGCCGGAATCTTGGGGTCGCGCGAACTCTGGAGCTACGCACTGATGCTCACTCACCTTCGCGTCGAAAACTTCAAGGCGTGGGGCGACTCAGGTCCGCTGCGCCTAGCGCCGCTTACGGTCATCTTCGGGGCCAACAGCGCCGGCAAGAGCAGCCTGGGGCACCTTTTGCTGGCGCTGAAGCAAACAGCCCTGTCGGCTGATCGCCGTCGTGCCCTTCACCTGGGCGACGAGCACTCTCTGATCGAGCTGGGCACCTTCGCTGAGTGCATCCACACCCACGACCTGTCGCGCGACCTGCGCTTTGAGCTGGGGTGGAACCTGCCCCACGGCATGGAGATCCGCGATCCGCTGTCCCAGGCGCGCTTCAGTGGCGACGAGCTTCGCATCAAGGTGGCCTTGCGGGCAGACAAGCGCGAGCAGCCCTCGGTGCGGCACCTTGGGTACGACTTGAAGCGGGAGGGCCAGCGCGAACTTGCGATCGACTACACGCGCGGCCCGGAAGGCAAGCTCGACATCGCTTCGGATCAGATCAAGCTGGTGCGCAACGTCGGCCGTGGTTGGCCCTTGGACGAGCCCGACAAGTTCTACCGCATCTCAGACCAAAGCCGCGCGCGCTTTCAGAATGCCGATTTCTTGAGCGATCTCGCGCTGCAGACGGAAGCTGCGCTAGCTGGCATCCACTATCTTGGCCCCCTGCGCGATCCTCCTAAGCGGATCTACTCTTGGTCAGGTGAGACGCCGGAGAGCGTTGGTCAGCGCGGCGAGCTCACGATTGCGGCGATCCTCGCCGCCAGCAGCCTCGGCCGTAAGCTGAGTCGAGGCTCCAACAAGTGGTCCTATCCATTTGACGCTTTTGTCGCGAAATGGCTCCGCGAGCTTGGTGTCATCGACAGCTTCACAGTCAAGTCGGTGGCTGAGGGTCGCAAGGAGTACGAGGTGCTGCTCAGGACGCACGCCAGCGGCAGCGAAGTGAAGTTGACCGATGTGGGCTTTGGTGTGTCGCAGGTGCTGCCGGCGCTCACTCAGCCCTTCTACTGTCAGCCGCACTCGACTGTGTGGATGGAGCAGCCCGAGATACATCTGCACCCGCAGGTGCAGGCTGCGCTTGCCGACGTCTTCATCGCTGCGATCAAGGCGAGGGAGAACGGCAAGCTGCGCGGCGTGCAGCTCATCATCGAAAGCCACTCGGAGCACATGCTGAATCGCATCCAGCGACGCATCGCTGAGGGCGAGCTTTCTGAGCAGGATGTGGCGATCTACTTCTGCCGCCGCGCAGGTTCGCGCGCCGAGTTGGAGCCGCTTCGTCTCAACAGGTTCGGGGACATCGAGAACTGGCCGGAGAACTTCTTTGGCGATGAGATGGCAGATATCGCCGCACGGACTCTGGCAGCAATGCAGCGCAAGAAGGCCCAAGTCTCGGAGTCGCGATGATGAAGGTCGTGGTTGACACCAATGTGCTGCTGGTAGCCAACGACCAGCACGGCGATGTAAGCCCGGACTGCGTCGAAACGTGTGTGCGGCGGTTGCTGGCGCTTCAGGCGGAGGGCGTCGTGGTGGTGGACGATGGCTTTCGAATCTTTGGCGAATATCAGCGAAAGGCTCGTCTCAGTCCGGCCAAGGGGGTGGGTGATCTTTTCCTCAAGTGGCTGTTGCGTAACGCTGGAAACCCGCGACACGTGCAAAGCGTCTCGATTTCCGAGCCCGCAGCGGATCACTTTGACGAGTTTCCCGATCATGACCTGCAGCTTGAGTTCGATCCGCCAGACCGCAAGTTCGTGGCCGTGGCCAACTCGCACCCGGACAAGCCGCCAATCTGGCAGGCCGCTGACTGCAAGTGGTTGAACTGGAGTGCAGCGCTCGCAGTGACCGGAATCTCCGTGGACTTCCTCTGCCCGGAGGATGTTTGCAGGTTCTATGAGGCCAAGTTCCCAGGAAGTCCCCTTCCCCTGTTGCCGGGCGGTTGATCTATGTCGGAAGATTTTTTCCGCTTCCCCCATACGCCGCACCTCGCATGGTTTGGCCAGGGAAGCCCCCGCGATGACAAGGTTCTGACGCCGAAGCAGGTTTCAGCTCTGCTTGCGGACGCCGTGGTGGTGGAGGAAAAGCTCGATGGCGCCAATCTGGGTCTGTCGGTGTCGCCGCAGGGAGCGCTGCGAGTTCAGAACCGCGGCCAGTACCTCGTCGAGCCGTTCATGGGGCAGTTTTCCCGACTCGAATCCTGGCTGGCGCAACATCGGCCAGCTTTGCTGGATCGTCTGACCCGAGGGTTGATCCTGTTTGGCGAGTGGTGCGCCGCGAGGCATTCATTGGACTATGCAGACCTGCCAGACTGGTTCCTGGTGTTCGATGTCTACGACCGCGAGGCCGGACAGTTCTGGAGCACCGCACGCCGCGATGCACTGGCGAAAACTCTCGGGCTTGTGTGCGTCCCCACCCTCCATCGTGGCAAGGTCACACAGACCTCGCTACGCGCTCTACTGGAATCCAGCCCTAGCTGCTACCGGAGTGGCCCGCCCGAGGGCGTTGTGATCAAGCGAGAGGGCGGAGGCTGGACGCTGTCGCGCGCCAAACTGGTCCGCGCTGAGTTCACCCAGACCATAGGTGAGCACTGGCGAAATCGCAGCATCGAGTGGAACCGGGTGGCGATCTCTGACCGACCATAGCAGGTGACTCGGTGGTGCACTCAGCATCGAGTCGCCTGCTGCGGTTCTGCGCGGCCATGGTTGTTGTCAGAACCATCAGACCCAAGTATCAACGCACCTATCAAGGAGCCGCAGCGCGTGGAACAGGTCAGTTCGATTCAGCAGACGCCAGCAGAGCCTGCACTAGCCTGGGTCGAGCTCAAAGACTGGAGCGAGCGAAGCGCGTGGTACCGCGCAGTGGTCGCTGCCTACGGAGAGCTTTGGGAGAGACACGCCGCGCAGGCCTGCCCTACGCCGGGTGCAGCGCGCGATCTTGCCCTGCTCGAAGCTCGACTTGGCTGTGCGCTTCCCGAAGGATTGCGTCGCTACCACCTTGAGCTCGGCGCTCTGTCGCTCGCCGAGACGCTGTGCAGCGTCAGTGCGTCCGCCACACCCATTGAGCCGCTTCGAGATGCCTACCCGGGCATCGTCGAGATCGTTTTCGAGCCCGATGATCTCGCTTTGGTTGATGCGCTGGTGGCCTTTGGTGACTACTTGGGCAACGGCAATATGTTCTGCTTCCATCGCATCACAGGAGCGGTCTACTACTTCGACCATGACAGCGGCGCGCCTCTGGTGCGGTTTGCCGACGCGGTAGAGGATTACTTGGATGCGCTGATGATTCGCTGCCTCGGCGAGATTCACGACCAAGAGGAGGCTGCCGAAGCCCTGCTTGTGGGCAGGTTCGGCGACGCGCTGGTGCGAAAGTGGCTGTACTGACGTGTTGGTTTCTGCCCGAGCCGACAGCGCGTGTGCACCCTGAGCGCTGTTTTGAAGCGGGCAGGACCTTGGCGTCTGCGTTTCTCGCAGCTGTCGAGCTTGCGAGGTATGCGAACGTAAGCAATCTCGCTTCCCCCGTCACGCTGAGTCGGTCTGCGGTAGCGCGAACGCACCCATGAATCAGCAGCTCACCGAGTTCAGGCGTCTCTCCGAGGAGGTCGGCATCGAGCTGCCATCCGCTTTGCAGGCGATGATCGAGTCGGGCAGAACCCGATATGGAGAGGATTGGAGGCAGAACTGGCGCGAGCGCTGTCTGCACGAGCCTCCTGCCTTGATCTCGTGTTTTGATTTCGAGTGGATCGATGTCGCGGCTGCGCGCGAGGAAGTGCACAGCTGGCTCAACCCCGGTCTCCAGGAGGGGCGGCGCTTTCTGCCCTTTGCCCAAACCGGTGCAGGAGACTTCTACTGCCTTGTGCATCAGGAGACGGATCAACCCGGCGTGGCCCTTCTGTGGCACGACCGCGACTACGCCTCGGTCGGCTATCGCGATTTCAATGGTTTCCTATGCGCGCAGTTCCTTCAGGCGTTTGCTGACCTGAGTCACTTGGTCGATGACGGCTACTCGGATTCAGAGGCGCTGCGTGTGCTGGAACTGGATGTCCGTCTCACTGCGGTCCACCTGGCGTCACAGGAACGCGCGCTGTTGCTGGATCATCTGAAGTCGTGTCCGACACACAGGCTGATTCAGGAGGGCCCGCGCTTGGCCAAGCGGCGCGTGCTGCATCTGATCAGCGAACGAGAGTGCGAAGCCGGCATGCGGCCGTTCTTGCGTTGTTCGTCTGGTCGCTTCAGCGTGGCGTTCCCTTACGAACTGCCCAGTTCGACGTCGAGTCCGCTCACCCCCGGAAAGCCCCAAGTCCCTGTCTGGACGGAACTCGCGCTCGACCCCGCGCGAAAGATGAGCGCGATCCGCGCCTGCCAAGCACAGACGGGCCTGGATCTCGCGGGTGCAAAGCGGGAAGTCGACCGAGTGATTGCGGCTGCCGCCCAACTCGGCATCGGGGAGAACTGACCAGTGGAACATCGAGGTCAGCTCAACGGAGATTGCACTGGTTTGGGTCTGAGTTCGAGCGTGCGTCTTCGGTTCCGTCGTACGGTCTCGAACACGCTGATCGACGAGATACTGCGGGCGCACGCAGCCGAAGCCAGCAGGATGCCGCTGCGCTCCCCAAGCAATCACCGCGGAGAGCCGATGGAGACTCTGGGGGCAGGGCTTGTGCTCTGCGCTCTGTTCGCTGCACGGGCGTTCGCGCTCGAGCCGCGCAGCCAGAACCTCGCGTTCGAAAGCGAGGACGTCACCCTTGCGGGTTCGATCGTGTTTCCGGCGGAGCCGCCCGCGACCTTCCGCTGACCCGCGCGGGAACGCGCGCGGCTTGAGTCGGGCGCGTTTCTGGCGCGGAGAAATCCGAAAAAGCTAATTTGAATCAATGGCCTGCGGGTCCGTCTTCCCGTCTTGGTCCCCTCCTGTTCCTCGAACTGCGGCGCCGTTGCGCGCCTTAGTGCTGGGGCGGTTTGCGTCCCAGGGTGCGCCTCGCGGCCCGCCCCGCAGCCGCCTCAACCCAGCACGAGGTTTGCCATGAAGCTCCCACGCTTTCCTGAACCCTTTTCCCCTGCGCATCGACATGCTCCTGCTTCGGCAGCGCCACGCCCGCGGTCGCCAAGCCTGCCCCTGCATCGCGTGATCTTTGCTGCGTCCCTCATTGCCTGCGGCGGCTCGGTGGCCGCCCAGGCCGATCTGGCGCAGCTCCCGGGCGCGCCGATGTCCGCTCAGACCACGACCGCGAAGTCGGACCTGGCGGCCAAGGAGCTGTGGGTGCCGGCGCCGTTCAGCGGCGCTGTCTACGTCGGTCGAGAGAAGGATCAACTGCACCTGTGGGTGGTCGACCTTGAGCGCTCGACGATCCTGCGCGAGCACGCCATCCGCTTCGATCCGAGCCTCGATCAGGTGGTCGCCCTGGAGTTCGGCCCGGACGTCACCGGTGTCTTCCTTGCCGACGATCTGGTCCAGCCGGGTGACCGGCAGCGCTTCGCGCTGCGAGGCGAACTGCTGGACGGGCGGGTCGCCATGCCGCTGCCGTCGGCCGCGTTCGCGCCGCTGTGGTCGCTGGATGTGCCGGGCGAGCTGGTGCCGGTCACGCCCGATCAAGCGGACCGCGTCGCGCTGCTGGCGGCACAGGCCGAGCTGTATCGGCGGGTGGCCGATGTCGGCCAACTGCATCTGGAGCTGGTCGAGCGCTTTCGATCCGACATGCAGGCCGAGCTGCAGACTCTGCACGATCTGCATGTCGAGCAGGCGGCTCTGGGCCGCAGCAGGATCGACGCGGCCGCGAGCGCCGCGCAGCGCCTGCACGATCGCTTCCTCGCCCAGGCCAGCACCGATGAAGGCCTGATTCTCGCGGCCGCGCAGAGCTTCGAGGGCTTTGGCGCCGGGGTTGCCGCGCGCTTCGAGCGCGAGGTGCAGGCCTGCCTGCAGGCCGTTCATGCGCAGGGCGAAAAGCAGCTGACCGAGCTGCAGCAGGTGGTGGCGCAGGCGCCTGAAGACGAGTCCGGCAGCGACCGGATCGAAGCCAGCATCGCCGCCAGCGAGGCCGAGCTGCAGCGCATGCCCGACCTGTATGCGCAGTGCGCGAACCTTGCCGGGATCGAAACCTATGCGCCGGAAATGCCTGCCGACGAGAACGGCGCGGGCTACGCCGCCATCGATGCCGATGCGCAGGCCATGGAAGCCGACAGCGAGGTCGCGCTGAACACCTGGGCTGCGGCCTTGGAGGCACAGATCCAGGCCCAGGCCGATCGCGTGGAGAACACCGCCGTGGCCGCCGAGGCGCTGGCGTATCGCGACTACTTCAGCGAGTGGCTGAGCCCGACCTGGTCCGACGAGCGCTTCGACGCGGCGCTCGATCGCGCCCAGGCCAGCAAGTCGGCGCCGTGGGTGGCCTATGCGCCGGCCAAGGGCGAGGAGCAGCTGTGCAAGAACGAGACCTGGAACTTCGAGTTCAACCTCGCAGGCATCAGCGTGGTGTTCGCGACGCCGTGGAACGACCACGTGGTGACCGGTAACGGACACAACCTGATCTTCACCTTCCGCGGCGACGACTGCATCGAATCGCACGCCGGCTACGACGCGGTCTTCGCGGGGCCGGGGCGTGACCGCATCTACGGCGGTGACGACCACGATTTCCTGTTCGGCGGGCGCGACGACGACCAGATCCACGGCAGCGCCGGCAACACCTACACCGTCACCGCTGGCCCGGTGGTGCTCGACTTTGACGTCGGCAACCTGATCGTCGGTCAGGCCGGGAGCGATGCTCTGTTTGGCGGTGAGGTGGCGGCGGATCGCGGCGAGGATGGCAGCGTCGACAGCCATGGCTACGCGGATCTGATTCTGGCCGACTCCCTCCTGTTCGGCGGCGCCGCGGGCAACGATTCGGTCCAGGGCGAAATGGGCGTCGACTTCATTTTCGGCCAGGCCGGCGACGACTCGCTCGCCAACCTGGTGCCTGGGGTGATCGGCATCAACGGCCTGCCCGTGCCCTTCGGCAGCTTCTTCTTCGGCAACGACGGCAACGACTTCATCGCCGGCAGCAACACAAGCATCGCCGGGGTGTTTCCGCTGATGGGGGATTTCATCTTCGGCAATGCCGGCAACGACACCGCGCAGGCCAATGCGGGCCAGGATTTCGTGTTCGGCAACACCGGCAACGATCAGCTCGACGGCGGCCGCGATACCGACTTCGTGTTCGGCAACGTCGGCAGCGACACCGTCACCGGCAATGACGGCAGCGACCTGCTGTTCGGCAACGACGGGGACGACACCGTGTTCGGTTCGCCCGGCCTGGTTGACCTGATCTTCGGCGGCGAGGGCAATGACCGCCTGTTCGGCAACGATGGCGTCGACATCCTGTTCGGTGCCAACGGCAGCGACACCATCCAGGGCAACGACAGCTTCGACCTGATCTTCGGCGGTCCGGCCGCGGACGCCCTCAACGGCAATGCAGGCGCCGATCTGGCCTTCGGTGGCGCCGGCGAGGATCTGATCAATGGCGACGACGGTATCGACCTGCTGTTCGGCAATCAGGATTCCGACACCGTCAACGGTGGCGATGGCTTCGACGTGATCTTCGGCAACGACAACTCGCAGAAGACGGAAACCCTGTCGGGCAACGGCGGCGCCGATCTGGTCTTCGGCAACGAGGGCGACGACCGCATCTTCGGCAACGACGGCATCGACCTGCTGTTCGGCAACCGCGGCATCGACAGCATCAACGGCAATGCCGGTGTCGACCTGATCTTCGGCAACGAAAGTGCTGACGTGCTGCGCGGTGACGACGGCCCGGACCTGATCTTCGGCAATGCCGACAGCGACAACATCGCCGGTGGCAACGGCATCGACGTGCTGTTCGGCAACGAGGGCTGCGACATCATCGCGGGCGATGCGGACGCCGACATCGTGTTCGGCAACGACGGCAAGGACCGCATCTGGGGCGGCGATGGCCTCGACCTGCTGTTCGGCAATGCCGGGACGGACGACGTGCGCGGCGAGAACGGGCCGGACCTGCTGTTCGGCGGCGAGGACAACGACTCCCTGCAGGGCGGCGATAGCCTCGATGTGCTGACCGGTGCCGACGGCGACGATTTCCTGCTGGGCGGCAATGGCATCGACGTTCTGCTGGGCGGTGCCGGCGCGGACTTCGGCCGCGGCGATGCCGGCAACGACGCGATCTTCGGCGCAGACGGCAACGACACCCTCGACGGCGCGGGCGACGGCGATCTGGTGATGGGGCAGAACGGCGACGACGCCATCAACTCCGGCGGCGGCACCGATACCACCTTCGGCAACGACGGCGCGGATCGACTGCGCGCGGTGGAAGGCACCAACTTCGCCTTCGGCAACAGCGGCAACGACACGCTGGACGGCTACTCGCCCAGCACGCCCGACCCGCGCGACTACCTGTTCGGCAACAGCAACAACGACGTGCTGACGGGCAACTCCAGCAACCAGCGCGACATCCGCACCGGCGGCGGTGGCAGCGACACCAAGCACTGGAACCAGACCCACGTCGCCGCCAGCCTGTTCAACGGCAGCTGGAACGGCAATTCGATCTGCAACTGATGCCTGATTGATCCAGCCGACGCTGGATCACGAAGGGACGCAGCCGCCCATGCGCCAGTCGGCACATGGGCGGCTGTGCGCTTGAGGCTCGGGAATGTCGTGCGGCGTCGAGGCAGGCGTTGGGGCTGAAGTTGGCGCAGGCCGCAACGCTGAAACATCCAGCGTTGTCGCGCGCCATGGAGGGCGCGCCTGCGGAGCGAGCACGTCAATGCTTGATCCGTGTTGCCTCAATCTCCTCCGCGCAAAACAGCAGTTGCCTCCCGGATTCGCGGCGCGAGCTCCGGCGGCAGGCCGGATTGCGGGTGCGGGCGTCTGCATCGATCGCCCGACCGCATGGCGCTTGCCAACGCAGGCAGGCATCGAACCCTCGGACATGCCGTGCCTGGAACGCGGAGGGCGGCCCACCTTGGGCACAGGCGCGCACCTATACTGCGAGCTCTCCGCCGCCGAGGCCATGACCTTGAAATCGCCGTCGAACTCACTCTGTGCACTTTGCGTGGCTGTATTCCTGCTGACCAGTTGCGCGGGCGGCCCACCGGTTCAGCCGGGCAGTGCGGAATCCGGCGCGCCTGAGGTGCGCCCCGCTGTACCTGCGGCGGCGGCCCAGCGCATCGAAGCGATCGAGCGCGGCCTGCTGCCGCCTGTCGTGGTCGAGGGCGAGGCGCCGAACTGGAGCATCGACGAGCGCATGCGTGAGCATCGTGTGCCGGCGCTCAGCATCGCCGTGTTCGACAACTACGAACTGCAGTGGGCGAAGGCCTACGGCATGGCGGAGGCCGAAACGGACAGCCGTGCCACGGCGGAAACGCTGTTCCTCGCGGGCTCGATCAGCAAGTCCGTCAACGCGCTCGGTGTGATGCGGGCCGCGGCCGACGGCACGCTCGCGCTGGATCAGCCGGTGAACGAGCTGCTGCACAGCTGGAAGCTGCCCGAGAACGCGCTGACTCGCGCCACGCCCGTGACCTTGCGCAAGCTGCTCAGCCACACGGCGGGTACGAGCGTCCACGGCTTTCCGGGCTACGTCGAAGGCGCTGCGCTGCCGACGGTGCAGCAGATTCTCGACGGTGAGGCCCCTGCCAACACCGCGGCCGTGCGCGTCGATCTCGCCCCCGGTGCGCGTTTCCGCTACTCCGGCGGTGGCACCACGATCACCTAGCTCGCGCTCACCGATCGCACCGGCAAGACCTACCCCGATGCGCTCGCTGAGCTCGTGTTTGAGCCCTCGGGGATGCGCCACAGCAGCTTCGAGCAGACGCTGTCGCCCGAGCGTCTGCGCCACGCGGCGGTGGGCTATGGCAGCGACGGTCAGCCGATCGCGGGCAAGCGTCATCGCTATCCCGAAATGGCCGCAGCCGGCCTCTGGACCACGCCCTCGGACCTCGCGCTGTTCTTCATCGAAATCGCGCGCGCACGCGCTGGCCAGTCCTCGCCGGCCCTGCAGGAAATCGCCATCCAGATGACCTCCAAGGTGATCGGCACCAGTGACGCCGACGACGGCGATGGCGTCGGCCTGGGCGTGTTCCTGTTCCAGCGGCACGGCGCAGAGTTTTTTGGCCATGCCGGCGCCGATGAGGGCTTCCAGGCCAACGCCGTGGTCAGCCTTGATGGCGGCCGCGGCATCGTCCTCATGGCGAACTCGAACAACGGTTTCCGGATCTTTCCGGAGATCGAGCGTGCGGTGTTCGCCGCGTACGGCTGGCCGGGCGCCGAGCCGGTGCGTGCGCGGGTCGCACTTGCCCCCGCCCGCCTCGATGGCTTGAGCGGCCAGTACCGGTTCGGCGCGATCGACACGGACGTGGCCATGCAGGACGGAAAGATCCTCGCCCGGCTGCCGTTCGAGCCGGCCGTCGAGCTGGTGCCCATCGCAGCCGACCGACTGATTCACAGCGGGAACGGCAGCGAGCTGCGCATCGTCGCGCCCGGCGCGTTCGAGCTGACTCGACGCGGCGCACCGACGCGCACGGTGTCGCGCGCTTCCGAGGCCGAGCGCCACCCGCTGTTCGCGCTTGAGGACGGGCGCTTCGACGAGGCCGCCGCCGCGTGGCGCAAACGCCTCCAGGCGGCCCCCGAGGCAGCCGCTGAGGAGGAGCGCGAGGCGAACCGCCTCGGCTACCGCTTGATCGCGGGTGATCCGGTCAAGGCCGTCGAGGTCATGCGCCTGATCGCCACCGTGTTCCCCGAATCGACGAACGCTCACCACAGCCTCGGCGAGGCCTATGTGCGGCAGGGCAACACCGAAGGCGCGATCGCGAGCTACGAGCGCGCCTTGGCCGTGGTCGATGCGGACAGGCAGATTCCTGATGCCGAGAAGGGCCAGTGGCGCGATCATGCGAGCGCTCAACTGGCCAAGCTTCGGGCGCCGCGTTGAGCGCCCGGGTGCGCGGTCTGCCGTGCAGGCGAGGCCGCGGCCGGTGGTCAGCGAGGGTTCGCGGAGAGGCTCCAGAGTCCAGGAGCGCGCGCCGCGGCCGGTCTTCAGAGGCATCAAGGCGCTGCCCCCAGTCTTCGTGATCACCGTTTCCATCAAGCCGAGGCTGTGCCAATGAAGACCTGCGCATTCCTGCTGCTGTTGGGCGCCCTGTTCGGTACGCCCGCCTTGGCCGCTGACCCCCGCATCGAGAACCTCGCCTTCGAGAGCCACGGCGCCACTCTTGCGGGGTCGATCGTCCTGCCGGCGGACCAGCCCGTCCGCGCCGCGGTGGTGTTCATTCACGGCTCGGGCAGGCAGTCGAGAAATCTCGCCGTGGCCGCGCGCTTCGCGCAGGACGGCATCGCGGCGCTGGTCTACGACAAGCGCGGCGCGGGCGAGTCGGGCGGTGAGTACGAGGGCGAGCAGAGCGTCAGCCAGAAGAACATCGAGCGGCTCGCCGACGACGCGGTGGCCGCGTTCGCAGCGCTCGCCGCGCACCCCGATCTGGCCGGCGTGCCCATCGGCTTCGCCGGCATCAGCCAGGCCGGGTGGATCGCGCCCATCGCCGCGCAGAAGACCCCGGACGCGCGCTTTCTGCTGCTCTGGAGCAGCCCGGTCTGCAAGGTCAGCGAGGAGGACATCTTCAGCAAGTACACCGCGGACGGCGACAGCTTGACCGTGCCTTCGTACGCAGAGGCGCTGCGCGCGCGCACCGAGCCCTACGTCTGGCCGGACTTTCTGGGCCGCGACACCGACTCGGGCGAGACGCTGAGGACGCTGGCGATTCCGGGCCTGTGGCTGTTCAGCGACAACGACGGCAGCGTTCCGGTCGATCTGTCGATCGAGCGCCTGCAGGCCCTGCGCCAGCAGGGACATCGATTCGACTACGTGCTGTTCTCGGGGCTTGGCCACAACAACATGGGCCGCAGCTTCGCGACGGCGGTGGACTGGGTGACGCACACGGTGGGATCGCACGCGAAGTAGGGCAGGGCGCGCCTGGCGATCTGCGTGCCCAGGCCAAGGGAGCAGACAGCACAGCCGTCTTCGTCGGCCGCGTTGGCAAACTGGCTGTGAGCGCTGGATCAGGTCTTGCAGGCGCGCAGGGAATGGGCGACTGCAGCGCAGGGGCCGCCACGCAGACAGCCGCGGCGGGCGTGCGCCGTTCTCAACCAGCAGGTGTGCCGATGCAACAGGTGTTGATCCGCAACAGGGTCAAGGTGCTCGGTACCACCGGGCCGGTGCTGCTGTATGCCCACGGCTTCGGCTGCCATCAGGGGATGTGGTCGGGTATCACTCCAGCCTTCGCCGACACCCACCGTCAGGTGCTGATGGACTACACGGGCAGCGGCGAGCCGCCGCATCCGGTGCCGTTCGACCCGGTTCGCTACAGCCGCCTGCAGGGCTACGCGCAGGACGTGCTGGAGGTCTGCGATGCGCTGGGCCTGCAAGAAGGCGTCACCTTCGTCGGCCACTCGGTGAGCTGCAGCATCGGCCTGCTGGCTCATCTGGAGCGACCGCGTCTGTTCGAACGCATGGTGATGGTCGGCCCCTCGCCCTGTTTCCTCAACGATCCGCCCGGCTACCTGGGCGGCTTCGAGCGGGCCGACCTCGAAGGCCTGCTGTCGCTGATGGACCAGAACTACATGGGCTGGGCCAGCTACCTCGCTCCCGTGGTCGCCGGGGCCTCGGGCGCCGGCGACGCCTCGGGCCGACTGCAAGAGAGTTTCTGTTCCACCGATCCCGACATCGCGCGCGTGTTCGCGCGCGCCACCTTTTTTGCCGACAACCGGGCCGAACTGCCGCGGGTGCGCTGCCCGAGCCTGATCCTGCAGCACGCGCGCGACACTCTGGCACCGCTCGCGGTCGGCGAGTACCTGCATCGCCACTTGAGGGACAGCCGTCTCGAAGTGCTGGACGTCGCAGGGCATTGCGGCCACATGAGCAACCCCGCGCTGGTGGTCGACGCGATGCAGCGCTATCTGGCGACCGCTTGCCAGTGACTGCACCTGCCGCGCTCGGGCCGGATACCCTGCCTTGCGCCGCGCTGGGCACCGATGGAGAGGGGCGGGTGCTGGAGTTGAACGCCGCCTTCGAGCGCGCGCTGGGTCGGCCTGAGGGCGGCTGGCACGGCCGCCGGATCGACGAGCTGCTGGCGCCGGCGGGCCGCATCTTTCTGCATACCCACGTCTGGCCCACCCTGCTGCGCGCGGGGCGCATCGACGAGATCCACCTGCCCTGGCTGGATTCGAAGGGCCAGGCCGCGCCCATGCTGCTGAACGCGGCGATCACGGCGGCGTCGGAGCGGCCGGAGGATCAGCGCGTGGCCTGGGCGCTGTTTCCCATGCGCGAGCGGCAGCGCTTCGAGGCCGAGCTGCTGCTGGCGCGTCAGCGCCTGCAGAACCTCGTGCAGAGCACCGACGCCGGCACCTGGGAATGGAACGTGCAAACCGGCGAGCTGCGCGTCAACAGCCGCTGGGCCGAGATCCTTGGCTGGACCCTGGCCGAGCTGGGCGCGCTGAGCCACCAGTTCCGCGTCGATATCGCCCACCCCGATGAGCGGGCGCACACCCAGCATCTGCTGCACGAACACCTTGCCGGGCGCAGCGAGTCCTACATCACCGAGCTGCGTCTGAGGCGGCGCGACGGCGGCTGGATCTGGGTGCAGGAGCGCGGCCGGGTCGTCACGCACACGGCCGACGGCAGGCCCGAATGGATGTTCGGCATCCACATCGACATCGGCCGGATCAAGCAGCAGGAGGCCGAGCTGCGCCGTGCGCAGAGCCTGCTGGAGCGCTCCAGCGAGCTGGCCGGCGTCGGCGGTTGGGAGCTCGATCTGCGGACGCAAGCGCTGTTCTGGTCCGAGCAGACCTGCCGTATCCACGGCGTGCCGCCTGGCTACACACCCGATCTGCAGGAGGCGCTGGACTTCTACCCGCCCGAATCGCGGCCGCGGGTGGAGGCGGCCGTGCAGGCGGGCATGGCCAGCGGCACCGGCTGGGACCTTGAGCTGCCGTTCGTGCGTCGGGATGGCACGCGGCTGATGGTGCACGCGCTGGGGCGCGTCGAGCACGAGAGCGGCCTGCCGGTGCGCGTGGTGGGCGCGTTCCAGGACATCACCGCGCGCGTCGCCCAGCAGGCGCGCGAGCAGGCTCTGAAGGACGCGCTGGCGCGCGAGCACGAACTTCTGCAGGTGACCCTGCAGTCCATCGGCGATGCCGTCATCACCACCGACCCCGAGGGTCGCGTGACCTGGCTGAACCCGGTTGCCGAACGGCTCACCGGCTGGCTTCAGGCGCAGGCGCTGGGGCGTCCTGTCGAAGAGATCTTCCGCATCGTCCACGAGCACACCCGCGCACCGGCGCCCGACCCCGTGCGCGGCTGTCTTGCGACCGGCTGCATCTCCACGCTCATCGAAAACACGCTGCTGCTGGCGCGCGATGGACGCGAGATCGGTATCGAGGACTCCGCCTCGCCGATCCGCGGCGCAGACGGTCAACTGCACGGGGCGGTGCTGGTGTTCCACGACGTCACCGAGCAGCGCCGCCTGGCGGGCGAGGTGCGGCACCGGGCCGCACACGACGCGCTCACGGGCCTGACCAACCGCAGCGAGTTCGAGCTGCGGCTGCATGCGAGTCTGGAGCGCGCGCGGCTGGGTGATGCGCGCCACGTGCTGCTGTTGATCGACCTTGACCAGTTCAAGCGGGTCAACGACGCCTGCGGCCACGCCGCCGGGGACGAGCTGCTGCGCCAGGTCGCGCGCCTGCTGCAGCAGACCGTGCGCGGCAGCGACACGCTGGCGCGCGTGGGTGGCGATGAGTTCGCGGTGATCCTGGAGCACTGCAGCAGCGAGCAGGCGCTGCGCGTGGCTGCACTCATCTGCGAGCGTATCGACGCCTATCGCTACCTGCACGGCGCGCGCAGTTTCCGCGTTGGCACCAGCATCGGCCTGGTGCCGGTCGACGAGACCTGGCAGGACACCGCGGAGTTGATGAAAGCGGCAGACGCTGCCTGCTACGCCGCCAAGGAGGCCGGTCGCAACCGTGTCCACGTGTGGCACGACAACGACGAAGCGGTGCGCGCGAATCAGGGCCAGATGCAGTGGGCGACGCGGCTGGAGCAGGCCATCGACGAGGGCCGCTTCGTGCTGTACGCCCAGCGCATCGTTCCCGTCGCGGAGCCCGACTCCGCATCGACGGCCGCCGGCTGGCATGCCGAAGTGCTGGTGCGCTTGCGCGAGACCGATGGCAGCCTGGTGATGCCAGGTGTCTTTCTGCCCGCCGCAGAGCGCTTCCGACTCGCAGCGGGTGTCGACACCTGCGTGCTGCGTGCCACGCTCGCGCTGATGGTGTCGACGGCGGAGGCCTGCGCTCCGGGCTTGCTGAGCCTCAACCTGTCGGGTCAGTCGGTCAGCGACGCCGCCTTTCGACGCCTCGCGCTGGATGCGCTTCAGCAGGCCGGCGCGGCCGTGTGCAGCCGGCTGTGCCTGGAAATCACCGAGACCGCGGCGATCGGCAACATGGCCGAGGCGACGGCGTTCATCGGCCAGCTCCACGCCTTGGGTGTGCGCGTCGCACTCGACGATTTCGGCGCGGGCAGCGCGTCCTTCGGCTACCTGAAGCAGCTTCCGGTAGACCTGCTGAAGATCGACGGGCAGTTCGTGCAGAGCCTGATGGATGACCCGCTGGATGAAGCCGCCGTGCGCGCCTTCGTCGATGTCGCGCGGGTGCTCAAGCTGCAGACCGTGGCGGAGTTCGTCGACCGGCCCGCCCTGCTGCCGCGCCTGCGCGAGCTGGGCGTGGACTGGGCCCAGGGCTATCTGCTGCATCGGCCCGAGCCCCTGAAGCGCCTGCTGGGGCTGGGCATGCAGGATTGAGTCGGTGCCTCTCGGGCACCCGGTCGATCTCCGCGCCCGCAGGGGCA
Organism: Lysobacterales bacterium; assembly: GCA_046318115.1. GTDB lineage: Bacteria > Pseudomonadota > Gammaproteobacteria > Xanthomonadales > Xanthomonadaceae > Aquimonas. The sequence continues at coordinate 50,358 of JBKCVA010000123.1, forward strand.
TCGCGTCGACTGCGCGCTGTTCTCGGGGCTGTCGCAGAACAGCACGGTGCGCCGCTGCACCACCGCCATGCCGAGCCGTTCGATCGCGCGGTCCAGCCCGGCTGCGCGCGCCTTCCTGGGGAAGGTCTGAAGAACTCCATCCTGCAGTTCCTCAGACGTCGTGAGTCTGGCGCAGGTCCGGACTCACTCGCGCCGAATCAAGCACATGCATGCTTGATTCGCGAGCGCGCCATCCAGGGCGCACGGGAAGCTCCGATAAATCAGAGCTTCCCTGGTGTACTGCGCCCGCCGTCGCAGGCTGGAGGTCCTTCTACCCACGGTGCGAGTAGGGCAGTCCACCCGCACCGACGTGCGCCTGAAAAGCGTCGCGCAACTGCGCCGCCAGTCGCATGGGATCGAACGGTTTGGCGATCACCATCAACGCGCCGAGCTGCTTCAATTCGGCGATCTCGGAGGAATCCGTCTTTGCCGTCATGAAGGCGATCGGGACTTCTGCGATGGCGGGAATCTGGCGCAAGGCTTGCAGCGTGGCGGGGCCGTTCATGCCCGGCATCATCACATCCAGCAGGATCAGGTCCGGGGCGAAGACTGCCGCTTCTGCCACGGCTTCCGACCCGGAGCTGCAGGTCTTGACCGCAAGTCCTCCGACCATCTCCAATGCCAGCCGGACGATTTCATGGATGTCCTGTTCGTCTTCAACACACAGCACGCGCCGCAACTCGCCCATGGTTCTGAGTCCGGTCGTGGAAGGGATGGAATGGACAGGAGCGTCGCCGCAGGCTGCGCACCTGCCAAGGCGGGTCAACGCTCCGATATCGCAGCCGAAAACGCCAGCCCTCCGCGAGCCTGCAGGCAGGGCGGGCCGGCGAGCAGCGCGTCGGTTGCTTGGGGCGGCGGGGTCAGCCGGTGCAGGCGTGCTGCGATGGCGCCTTCTTTCGATGCGGAGGCCGCCCATCGAGTGCGATGAGTGCCTGGCCCGGCGCGCAGGCCTGTCCATGCGATTCGAATCCGGCGCAAACGCGTCGAACGACCGCGTGGCGATAGCCGGTTGGGATGCGCCCATCGCGGGACCCTGGGGGCCACGGTGAGCGAGCGGGCATCTTCGGGCGCGCCGCCGCGCTCCCTCGGCGGACGATTCAGGTTCTGGCTGGTGGTGACCGCTGGAGGCGTGCTCTGCAACGCGCTGGCGATGCCCTTGCCAGGTGCCGCCCCGATTCTGCTGGGCGGCATCGCGCCCGCGGTACTGGCGAACCATGTGCGTTGGCCGTGGGTGCTCGCCAGCGCACTTCTGGTTTCCGCACCGTTGGCATCGGGCCCTTGGGCAGGCTTCGCGCTGCTGCACGGGCTCACCCTGGCCGCGGTGGCTGCACGCCCGACGTTCTCCCGTCATCTGCCCTGGCTTCTGGCAGCGCTGCTGGGGCCCGCCGCGCTGGTCTTCAGCGCTTTGGCGCTGTCGTCGGGTGCGGCCTTGCTGATGGGCAGTCTCAATCTTCTGCTGGGCGTGGTGGTGGCGCACTACGCAGCGCGCCACCTACGGGCTTTCATCACCCGGCGAGGCGATGCCGCCCAGCGCAGTCTGCGGGACCAGATCGCATCCAGTGCTGTCGCCACGCTGTGGCCGATTCTGGTGCTGGCCGTGCTTGCCATCGCCTCACTGGGCTGGAAGTTCGAGCTGTCGCGTCGTGCGGCGGCGCTGGAGCTGCGAGCCGAGCAGGCCGCTGCCGTGGTGTCGGACCATCTGCTCTCGCACAGGATCGCCGTGGCCCAGGTGGCCGGTGACGTCCGCCTGCCGATGCGGCCGCCTGTGCTGGATGGCATCCGCGGAGCACACCCCGGATTTCTCACCCTGCTGGTGACCGATGCACAGGGCCTCATCGTCGATTTCCGTGCGCCGAGCCCCTTCGGTGCACTGCGCTCGGTGGAGGACCGCGAGTACTTCCGGGTGCCGCGCGAGAGCGGGCAGAGCTACATCAGCCCCGTGTTCCGGGGGCGGGGCTTCGGCAAGGACATCGTCGTTGCGGTCAGTGCGCCCTATCGCGATGCGCGCGGAGACTTCGCCGGCGTGGTGCAGGGGTCGCTCTCGCTGGCGGTGCTGTCGGAGCGCCTGCGCAGAATTGCCGAGCAGCATGGCCTGCACGTCGTGCTGGCCGATGTGTCCGGAACGGTGGTGCTGTCCACGCTGTCGGCGCTCGCCCCGCTGGATCACGCCAATGGGGCGCTCATCGAGCCCGATGCGAGCGGATCGTCCCTGCGCATGAACCGGGCGCGCAAGCACATGATCGAAGCGTGGCGGATGCCGGACCTGGGCTGGAACATCACGCTTCTGGAGCCGATGGCGCCGCTGGCGCTTCTGCAGAGCTGGAGCTTCGCGTTCACCGGCGCTGCCGCGTTGCTGGGGCTGCTGCTGTTGGGCTGGGGCTCCCGTCGCTTCGCCCGGCCGTTCGAGCGCCCGCTCGCGGAAATGGTGGATCGCATTCGTGCGCTCGATCTGGCGGTGCCGAGTACGCTCGAACCGCTTCAGCTGAGGGCGTCCAGCGTCGAGTTCGCGTCCTTGGCCGTCGACTTCAACGCCATGGTGCGGCGGCTGCATGATCTGGGCGAGGAGCTGAGGGGCGCGCTGGATGCGCAGGCGAAGCTCAACCGCGAGCTTGAATCCCGCGTCGAGGAACGCACGGCCGAGCTTGCGCTGGCCTTGGCCAAGGCGCAGCGCCTGGCCGAGGCCAAGACCCGATTCCTCTCGCAGATGAGCCACGAGCTGCGTACGCCGTTGACGGCCATCCTGGGCTTTGCGGAGCAGGCGCGACTGGCGCCGGGGGATGCGCAGCGCAGCGCGCAGGCGCTGGAGGTCGTGGTGCGCAACGGCCGCCATCTGCTGGGCATCGTCAACGATGTGCTGGATGCCGCGCGGATCGATGCCGGCCAGCTCGATGTGCTGCTCGAGCCCTGCTCGCCGCTGGCGCTGGTCGATGAAGTCCATGCGCTGCTGTTGCCCGAGGCTCAACGTCGTGAGCTCAGCCTGCGGCTGGACTTCCGCTGGCCCTTGCCGGCGGCGATCGACACGGACCCGCTGCGTCTGCGGCAGGCGCTCATCAACGTCGTCGGCAATGCCGTGAAGTTCACCCAACGCGGTGGCGTGCGGATCGAAGTCTCGGTCGTGCAGGGCAGGCTGGAGATCGCGACGAGAGATACCGGGATCGGCATCAGCGCCGAGCAGCTTGAGCGTCTGTTCAAGCCGTTCGAGCAGGCGGACATTTCAGTGACACGGCGATTCGGCGGTTCCGGTCTCGGCCTGTTCATCAGCAAACGCTGGGTGGAGGCCCTGGGCGGAGTGCTCGAGGTGGAAAGCCTTCCGGGAGAGGGCAGCTGCTTCCGGCTTGTACTGCCGCTGGGCGATGCGGTGAGGTGGATCGATTCGCGTGAAGCAGCGGTCGAGGTCGATGTGGACGTCCTCAGGATCCCGCGGCTGTCGGGCCGGGTGCTGGTGGTGGATGACGTTGAGGATCTGCGTGCCCTGATCACCCAGACGGTCGGCGCGACCGGCGCTGGCTGTGAGACGGCGACGAACGGCGCCGAGGCGGTTGAGCGGGCCTTGGCCCAGCCCTTCGATCTGATCCTGCTCGACAAGCACATGCCGGTGCTGGACGGCGAAAGCGCCATGCGCCAGCTGCGTGCCTCCGGCTATACCGGCGTCATCGTCGCACTCAGCGCCGACGTGCTCGATCACGAAGCCGTCGAATCCAGCCACGCTGGATTCGACGCGAGACTGGCCAAGCCGATCGACCGCGCCCGGCTGTACGCGGCGTTGGCAAAGTTTCTGCCTGCGGCGCCGACTCCGGATTCAGCCGAGGTGCCAGAGCCTGAATCCGCGGCCGCACGCTCGGCGCAGGTCGACTCGGCGCCACAGTCCACACCCGCGAAGACGCCGGACGCGCTGGCGGTCGAGGCGGCGTTCGCCCAGATTCGCGCACGCTATGGCGCCCGCCTGCTGGCAGAGTGCAAAGCCATGCAGCGCGAGCTGTCCAGCCAGGATCTGGAAGCGCTGAGGGTGAGGTTGCACACCCTGAAGGGTTCTGCGGGAACCTTCGGCTTCGCAGCGGTGAGTGCAGCCGCAGCGCAGGCCGAAGCCGTGCTCAAGAGCGACGAGTCCTTCGATCTGCCGGGGCTGCAGGCGCTGCTGGCGCCCTTGATCGATGCGCTGCAGGCCGCTGGTGGCGACGTTCCACCCGCGTAGAGCCGTCCGACGCAGCCTCGCCGCCTGCGCTCGTGCGTGGCGAACGCAGCCCGTCCGGCGCTTCGGGCGATGGCAGGCGGGGTCCGCCTCGGCCCGCCTTGCATCCTTGTCGAAAGTGCCGCGCCAGCGATGGCACGAGGGCTTGATCACGGATCAATGCACGGCGCCCGGCGCGCGCAGCCCGCTGCCGCGGCGCCCGACCTGCCGCGGGCGAGGAGGCGTCCCAGCCCGGAGTGTCCGAGGCGGGCGATGGGCGAGCAGTCGCCTTGGTCTGGAGCAAGGCTGGGGAATCCGGCGATGTCCTGCGGCATGGCAGGCGCCTTCGCGGAACAGGCACGTCCGCGCCGGATCCGACGCGAACCGTCCCTGGCAGGCGCCGGACCTGCGATCACGGCTCAAGCCCCGGAGGGCTTTGAGCCGTGTGGCCTTTTGCTTGGCTCAGAGCGTCTGGAGAACCCTGGACGCCTTGACGAGAGGTTCCCGAGGCGGCCGCAGCAGGCGGATGGTTCTCGCATGCGCTCAGCCTTCGGCGAAGACGAAGCGCTCGGCGATCTCGCTGAGACGCTGCGTTTCCGAGCTCAGGGTGAGGGCGGCGGCGGCGACTTCCTCGACCAGTGCGCCGTTGGCTTGGGTGGCCTGGTCCATCTGCGTCACCGCGCGGTTGACCTCGGTGATGCCGCGCGCCTGTTCCGCGGCGGCGGCGCTGATCTCCGCGACGATACCGGCGACCCGCTGCGAGGAGTCGACGATTTCATCCATGCGACTGCCCGCCTGCTGCACCAGAAGCGCGCCGGAGGCGATCTTGCTCGCCGTGTCGTTGATCAGCGTGGTGATCTCCTTGGCGGCGCTGGCCGAGCGCTGCGCCAGCGCGCGCACTTCCCCGGCCACCACCGCGAAGCCGCGGCCCTGTTCGCCCGCGCGCGCCGCTTCCACCGCGGCGTTCAGAGCGAGGATGTTGGTCTGGAAGGCGATGCCGTCGATCGTCGAGATGATGTCGGCCATCCTGCGCGAGGCGTCCTCGATCCCCTGCATGGTGGTGACTGCCTGGGCGACCACCTTGCCGCCGTCCTCCGCCACGGCCGTGGCGCGGCTCGCGAGCGTGCTCGCCTGCTGGGCGTTGTCGGCGGTGTGCTTCACGGTGGAGGTGATCTCCTCCAGCGCCGAGGCGGTCTCCTCGATGCTGGCCGCGGCCTGCTCGGTGCGTTGCGACAGGTCTGCATTGCCCTGCGAGATTTCCCCAGCGGAGACATCGATCTGGCGCACCGCCGTCTGGATGTCCCTGATCACCGACGACAGTGCTTCGGAGGTGCGATTCACGTTGGCGTTGATCTCGCCGAACTTGCCCAGCAGCACCGCGTTCGAGCGCACGCCAAGGCGACCCTCGGCCAGCGCCGCCATCACCACCTCGACCTGTGACAGAGCCTGGTCGGTGGTGCTGATGAGGTTGTTGACGATATCGGCCAGCTCGACGAAGCGCTCATCGTTGACGGTGACTTCGACCCGCGCGTTGAGGAAGCCTGCGGCGGCACGCTGCACGATGTTGCGCAGACCATTGCGGAAGTTCGACTCCGAGATGTCCCGCCATTCCAGCGCCGTGCCGATGCGCTTGCCCTCGGCGTCGAACACGGGATTCGCGAACAGCTCGAACACGCGCTCGCCGACCCGGATGCGGCCCGCATGGGTGTCCTTGAGCGCCGAAATCAATCCTCGCTCCCGGCCGGGGTTCTTGTGGAACTGGTCGAAGCTCGCGCCCAGCACCTTGCTGGCGGCGAAACCGGGCAGATGGGCGGCGATCTCCTGTTCGGCGTCCTGCAGGGTCCTCGAGACCGAACGGTTCATGTAGACGATGACGCCCTGGTCGTCCGCCACCATCATTCCGCCCGATGCCACGTCGAGCGCAGCGCGGATTCTCGCGTTCTCCGCCGCGCCCTTCGTTTCCCGCTCGATGCGCTCCTTCAGCTCGCGCTGCATGGTGTCGAGTGAGCGGATCAGGTCGCCGACCTCGTCCTGCGTGCGCGCGACCAGCCGGTTGTCCAGCTGCAGGCGTGCGATGCGCGCAGCCGCCTGCTGTGCGCTCAGGATCGGGCTGACGATACGGCGCGCGAACAGCCCGCTGGCGATCGCGGCGATCACCGCCACGCTCAGCACGGCCAGCGCCACCAGCCAGACCAGGCGTCGCGCCGCCGCATAGGCGCTGTCGGTGTCGTAGGTGGCGAGGATGGCCCACGCAAGGCCCGGTGCCACGGCGACACGACGTCCGCTGACCAGCGCCTCGCGGCCGTCGAGGGTTGCGCCCACGCCGCTGAAGTCCTGCCCGGCCAGCACGCTTTCCACCTCGGCATTCTTCAGCCGCGACTGCTCGGGCTGATTGAAGTGCGTGGCCACGGTGAAACGGGCGTCGCCGAGGCGTGAGTCGGAGCGTAGCAGCCGGTCCGGCCCGACCAGGAAGACGTCCTGTCCGTCGCGCAGCCCGGCCGAGTCAGACACGATCTCCGAAATGCGCTTCAGGCTGATCTGGACGACGGCCACGCCGATCGTTGTGTCGCCGTCCCGGATCGGACTGGCCAGGAACATTGCGGGCGACTCATAGCTGGGGCCGTAGGGCGCGTAGTCCTCGACCGCGAGGGCGCCCGGTTCGTCCAGCGCCAGCGCCGCGCGGGCGACGCGGGCAAGACCCGAATCGCGCCAGGCGCCGTTGAGCAGATTGGTGGCGTAGTCCAGCTCCTTGAAGACGCTGTACACCACGTTGCCCTCGGTATCGATCAGGAAGATGTCGTAGTACTCGCTGCGCTGCAGGTGCGAACGGTAGATCGGGTGATAAAGCGCATGGGCTTGCCCGTAGTCGGTAGCGCCCGGCAAATCAGTCATTCCGTCCTTCTGGCCCAGCGGTGCCGGGTTGTCGGCGATGAACAGCTTCTGCAGTTTGGCCGCAACGGGCGGCAGGGACGCGGCAAAGGCGGCGCCCTCGGGGCCGGCGCGTTCGTTCGCGTTGCGGTAGGCGGTGCCAAAGACCTGGTCGACGAAGCCGGCGACGGCGTCTCGCGCATCGACGGCGGCCGCTTCGAGGTCGGCGTCTGCGCCGAGTTCCTGTTCGAGAAAGCTCTGGAAGCCTGCGGTGAACACCGGCATCGCCTGTCGGGCCATGTGGCTCTCGGCCAGCGCGACCACGTCCCGGCGCACGGATTCGAGATACGCGGTGATCTGCGCGCCCTTCAGGCCCGCCTGGGAATCCAGCGTGTCCGCGGCCGACTTCGCGAGCAGGCTGCGGCTCTGCAGTGCGGCGAATCCGCCGAGAAGGATCAAGGGCACAAGACTGATGAGCAGCGTCACCAGGATCAGGCGAGTCCGAAGCATGTTTTCCCCCAAATCACGGCCGCCGGACGTCCGACCCCGTTTATCGCCCGTCGCGCTGCAGGTCGCATGCGCACGCCGGCGGCGCAACTTTGGCGCACGAGGGGCGAGTCCCGCGCGATTCGCGGCGGTCACCGATGGCGGCGCCGGCGTCCACTTGACCTTGCCCACGGGCTGCGGGCGGCGAGCGGACCGACGCAGTCCCGTCAGAGGGCTTACTCCCCTATCACCTGTTGCGCCGCCACTCGCAGCTTCTGCAGGTGGCGTTCCATCTGCCGCAGGCGGTCGATCGCGGTCTCCGGGCTGGCGGGCAGGAAGCGCAGGGTTTCGCCCGGTGCCAGTTGGGCGAGGCGAGGCAGGTCGGCGCGGGCGACATGGCCGATGCGCGGGTAGCCGCCGACGGTCTGCGCGTCGGTCATCAGCAGGATCGGCCCGCCTTCCGGCGGCAGCTGCAGGGTGCCGGGTACCACCGGCTCGGACAGGCCGGGTGCGGGCTCGGCGAGTTCGAGCGCCGGGCCTTCGAGCCGCAGGCCCATGCGGTTCGATCGGGCCGACACGCGCCAAGCGGAGTCCTGCAGAGGGTCGATGTCGACGAGCGTGTCGCGGCCCGGCAGCAGCAGGGCTTCGGCGGGCTGGTCGAGTTCCAGCACGGGGGCCGGGTTGGCCCACCAGCGTGCCATGCGCACGCCGATATCGGCGCGCGGCCAGCTGCGGCCGGCCAGACTCATGCCGCGCAGGCGCAGGCGGTCGCCCTCCTGCAGGGCGCGGCCGGCCAGCGCGGGAAAGCCCGAGCCCGGCAGGCAGCCACGGCCGCCGAGCACGGACGGCACATCGAGGCCGCCGGCGAAGGCGAGGTAGCCGCGTGCGCCGCGCTGTACTCGGCCGATTCGCAGCTCGCTGCCGGCACCCAGCCGCAGCGGTCGCCACATCGGCAGGGCGAGCTGGTTCACCTCGACCTCGAAGCGGCCGCCGCAGATCGCGATCACCACGTCGTGGGCAAAGCGCAGGCAGGGCCCGGTGAGGGTGAACTCGAGCGCGGCGGCCTCGTCGGGGTTGCCGACGAGGGCATTGGCCGCGCGCAGGCTGAACGTGTCCAGCGCGCCGCCCACCGGCACGCCGATCGCGCGCTGACCCGGCCGCCCCAGGTCCTGCACCGTGGTCATCAGCCCGGGCTTCAGCACCTCGATCATGCGTCGACCTCGCGTTGCAGGCGCTTGAAGTCTGCGGGCGATATCGCCACGAAGCGCACGCGGTCGCCGGGCTTGAGCAGGCTGGGCGGAGTGCGGCGGGCGTCGAACAATGTCTCGGGCGTGAGCCCGATCAAGCGCCAGCCGCCGGGGCTTTCCTGAGGGTAGATGCCGGTCTGCGCGCCGCCGATGCCGACCGCGCCGGCGCGCACCTGTGGGCGCGGTGTGGCCAGTCGCGGCATGGCGAGCCTGGGGTCCATGCCGAGCAGATAGGGAAAGCCGGGCAGGAAGCCGATCATTGCCACCGTGTACTCAGGCCGGGTGTGCAGTTCGATCGCCTCGCTTTCACTCAGGCCAGCGTGCGCGGCCACATCGGCCAGGTCGGGCCCGTAGTCGCCGCCGTAGCAGACCGGGATCTCGATGGGTCGCGGCGGCAGGGGCAGGGGCCGCGAAGCGGCCGGGTCCTGCTCGCGCAGACGGCCGCGCACCCAGGCGGCGACGCTGTCCAGGTCGATGCGCAGCGGGTCGAAGTGCACGGCCAGCGCACTGTAGGACGGCACGAAATCCAGAACGCCATCGGCCGGTTGCTGTGCGAGCAGCACACTCAAGCGCTGTACGGCCGCGCTGAGGCCAGCGTCCAGCGTGTCGCCGAAGCGCAGCAGCAGCGCGGCCTCGCCCAGCGGCTCGAACTGCGGCTTGAGGCGGCGCTCAGCCATCGGCGCGCTCGCGGGTGTCGTGCAGAGCCTGCTGCAGCCGGGTGATCAACGCCTGCGCTTCGGCGGGCGGATAGGGCTGGCGTGCGCCGCTGCCCCAGACCGGGCCCGGCCAGGCGACATCGTCGGGCTGCCGCGCAACCAGATGAATGTGCAACTGCTGGACGATGTTGCCGAGTGCGCCGAGGTTGAGTTTGTGCGGGGCGGCGACCGCGCTGAGCGCACTCGCGGCGTGGTTGAGCTCGATCAGCAGCTCGGCCTGCTCGAAGGCCGGCAGCTCGAACAGTTCGCGCAGGCCGGCCCGGCGCGGCACCAGCAGCAGCCAGGGAAAACGCTGGTCGTCCATCAGGCGCAGGCTGCACAGGCCCAGTTCGGCGACGGGCAGGCTGTCGCCCTCAAGCCTCGGGTCGAGCTGGAAGGAAGCGCTCATGCCAGGTGGGAAGCGAGGAAGTCTTGGGCCACTTGCAGGGCGCGTGCCGCGGACGGCGCATGAAAGTCGACGCGCTGGTCGCAGTTGAAGCCGTGGCCCGCATCGAACAGCTCGATGCGCGCCTGGGGCAGGGCTTTCCGATGGGCCTGCACTGCCTCCGGCGGGATCAGCGGATCCTGCGCGCCGAACATCAGCAGCAGCGGTGCCTGCGGTCGCTCGTGCAGGAAGGGAAGCGTGCGCCCGCCGTAGTAGCTCACCGCCGGCAGGCCCAGCCGGGTGCAGCACAGAAAGGCGATGCTGCCGCCGATGCAGAAGCCCAGCGCACCGCCCCTGAGGCCGCGTGCGCGCAGCACATCGGCCGCGGCGGCACAGGAGGCGACGCAGCGGTCGTAGCCGACCTCGCCCATCAGCTGGCGACCGCGCGCCACGCCTTCGGGCGTGTAGTCGAGCTCGACCTCGGGCTCGACGAAATCGATCAGCTGCGGCGCGATCACCGCGTAGCCGAGGCCTGCCCACTGTTCCGCCACGGCACGGATGTGCCGGTTGACGCCGAAGATTTCCTGGATCAGCACCAGACCTGCGCGCGGCGTGCCCGCAGGCTCGGCCAGCTGGGCGCCGATCTGGCCATGGTGTGTCTCAAGCGCGATGCGTCGGGTCATAGCGGTGCTCGCAGGGGAGAGCCAAGGCGGGTCGAGGATGCTGCCACGCGGTGGCGGCGGGCAGACCGTGCCGTTCGGACCTCGTTCGATGCAGATGCCAAAGTGGTCTTTTAGAGGACCGCTACTTCGTCCCGAAACGCCGTGTTTTCGTGGCGCTTCGCAACATTGGTCTGCCTGTGGTCTGCTCTTTATTCGTATGCAGAGCGGCGCACGAGGGGTTGTGCTGGCTACACTCGCGGCTTCTTTCCACGCCAGCACCCGCCCCCATGAGCGCGCCCGCTTTTCGTCGCACCAAGATCCTCGCCACCCTCGGCCCGGCCACCGACGCAGCGGGGGTGCTGGAGGCCGTCCTGCTGGCGGGGGTGAACGTGGTGCGGCTGAACTTCTCGCACGGCACCGCCGAGCATCACGCCGCCCGCGCCGATGCCGTGCGCGCCGCGGCGGCCAAGCTGGGCCGCGAGATCGGCATCCTCGCCGACCTGGGCGGCCCCAAGATCCGGGTCGAGCGCTTCGCCGCCGGCAAGGTGCAGTTGAAGTCCGGCGAGCCCTTCGTGCTCGACTGCCGGGCGGACGCTGCCCCGGGCGATGCGGGGCGCGTTGGCGTCAGCTACCTGGGACTCGTCAATGACGTGCAGGCCGGCGACACCCTGCTGCTGGACGACGGCCTGATTGCACTGAAGGTGGAGACGGTCGAAGGCTGCGAGATCCGCACGCGGGTCCTCACCGACGGCCCGCTGTCCGACCGCAAGGGTCTGAATCGCCTCGGCGGCGGCCTCTCGCTGGGCGCGCTGACCGAGAAGGATCGCGCCGACATCAAGCACGCCGCGGCGCTGGGCGTGGACTTCATCGCGGTCAGCTTCTGCCGCACCGCCGCCGACATCGAAGAAGCGCGGGCTCTGGCGCGCGAGGCCGGCAGCAGCGCGCAGATGGTGGCCAAGATCGAGCGCGCCGAGGCCATCGAGAACCTGCGCGAAATCGTCGATGCCAGCGACGTGGTGATGGTGGCGCGCGGCGACCTCGGCGTGGAGATCGGCGACGCCGAGCTGCCCGGCCTGCAGAAAAAGATCATCCGCGAGTCGCTGGATCGCGGCCGGGTGGTGATCACCGCCACGCAGATGCTGCAGTCGATGGTCGACAACCCCATTCCGACCCGCGCCGAAGTGCTGGACGTGGCGAACTCGGTCATCGACGGCACCGATGCGGTGATGCTCTCGGCCGAGACCGCCAGCGGCGCGCATCCGGAGAAAGCCGTGCAGGCGATGGAGCGCATCTGCCTGGGTGCCGAGCGCCAGTTCCAGATGGACACCGACTTCGAGGCCGCGCCGCGCAACCTGGTGCATGTCGACCAGGCGATCGCGATGAGCGCGATGTTCCTGGCCGAGCACATCCAGCTGCGCGCGATCATCGCGCTGACCGAGTCCGGCGGCACCGCCCGGCATCTCTCTCGCTTCCGCAGCTCGGTGCCAATCTACGCGCTGTCGCGTCACGCTGGCGCACGTCGGCGCATGGGCCTGATGCGCGACGTCTATCCGATCGATTTCGACAGCGCTGGCCTGTCGCCGCGCAAGGCTGCGCGGTCCGCGGTCGCGCATCTGCATGGCCTGGGTCTGCTCGCCACCGGCGATCGCGTGGTGATCACCAGCGGCGACCACATGGAGCAGCTCGGCGCCACCAACACCCTGCGCCTGCTGCGCGTGGGCGAAGGCGGCGAGGCCGAAGGCCTGGGCGAACTGTAGTCGGCTGTTCGGGCTCGGTTGGCGGCCGCCGTGCTAGCTTCGGCGGCCCTTTCCCGCGGTTCGCACACCATGCTCCGTCGACTCCTGATCGCTCTCAGTCTGTTGTCCGTCGCCCTGCCTGCGCTGGCCGAAGACCGCTACTTCGAGATCGAGTACCGAGTGGCCTTTCTGCCCGACGAGGGCGTGGCCGCCGTGACCCTGGACTACACGCCCGGTGAAGGCCGCATCCGGGGGCTCGATTTCGCTATGCCGGACGAGCGCTACAGCGGCTTCGGCGGCGACGGCGCGATCGAGCGCAAGGACGATCGTCTGATCTGGACACCACCCGCCAAGGGCGGCGCGCTGCGCTGGCGCTACAAGGTCAACAAGCAGCGCCGCGACGACGGCTACGACGCGCGCATGACCGACGACTGGGCGCTGCTGCGCGGCGACCATCTGGTGCCGCCGGCGCGTGCGCGGCTGACCCGCGATTCGCGCGCGCGCGCCACCATCCGCTTCGAGCTGCCGCCCGGTTGGGTCGGTGTGGACACGCCATTCAAGCGCCGCGGCGAGACGCCGGTGTTCGACATCCTCGACGACGACCGCCGCTTCCAGCGCCCGGTGGGCTGGATGATCGCCGGCGACATCGGCATCCGCCGCGACTTCATCGGCGACATGGAGGCCGCAGTGGCCGCGCCGAAGGGCGACCCGATGCGCCGCAACGAGTATCTGGCCTTCCTCAACCTGGTGGCCGGCGAGATGGAAGACGCCTTCGGCGCGCTGCCTGACAAGGTGCTGATTGTTGGCGCCGGCGATCCGATGTGGCGCGGCGGGTTGTCCGGGCCCCGCTCGCTGTACCTGCATTCCGACCGTCCGCTGATCAGCGAGAACGGCACCAGCACCCTGGTGCACGAGATGGTGCACGTGATCTCGCGAGTCCGCGGCGCCGCCGGCGACGACTGGATCGCCGAGGGCTTCGCCGAGTTCTATTCGATCGAGATGATGCGTCGCGTGGGCCTGCTGAACGAGGCCCGCGCGCAGAAAGCCTTTGATTGGATGCGCAGCCACGGTCGCCGCGTCGAGACGCTGAAGTCCAATCGCAGCCGCGGCCCGCGTACGGCGCGCGCAGTCGCCCTGTTCGTCGACCTCGATCGCGAAGTGCAGCGCCTCACCGACGATCGTCGCGACATCGACGATGTCTCACGCCTTCTGGTCGGGCGCGGACGCATCAGTCTGGAAGAGCTGCGCGAGGCTTTCGAGCAGGTCACCGGCGAGCCTTCGGACGTGCTGGACTCGCCGCTGCTTCGCTAGTCGCAGGGCAGAACAGACCGGGGCTGCGGGGCCTTCTCAGTAAGGCGCACCAAGCAGCCCCGGGCCACACGCATGGCTGCGACGCTGGCTGAACCTTCAGGCGACCGCGGGTGCAGGTCCCGCGCTGCGATCGCCCGCAAGCCGGCGACTTCAGGGAGAGCGTGTCGACTTGCAGCGAGAGCAGAAGGCGCCACGCTCTCGCCGAATCCCGAATCCCGAATCCTCAATCAGCCCGGCAGCGCCAGATCATCCAGCACCGCGCGCAGGAAGCGCGCGGCTTCGCCGCCGGTGGCGGCGCGGTGATCAAAGGTCAGGCTGAGCGGAATGATCTTGTGGGTCTCAACGCCGCCGATGACCGGAACGAGCTGATGACGGCCGCGTCCGGCGGCCAGGATGGCAACACAGGGCGGCACGATCACCGGGGTCGCATACTTGCCGGCGAACATGCCGAAGTTGCTGAGCGAGATGGTGTAGCCAGCCAGCTCGGACGAGGGAATGCTGCGGTCCATCACCTGCGCACGCAGACGGTCCACCGACTGGCGGATGCCGGCCGCATCCAGCACGTCGGCATTGCGCAGCGCCGGCACGAACAGGCCGTCGTCGGTGTCGACGGCGATGCCGATGTCGACGTGCGGATGCAGGGTGCGCGTGAGGTTCTCGCCGTCGAACCAGGCGTTTAGCGCCGGCACCGTCTTGCAGGCGCGGACGATGGCGCGGATCAGGCGCACGGTGATGTCGTTGCCGGGCGTCCACGCGTGGATGTCGGCGTCGTCGGTCAGGGTGGTCGGCACCACCTGCGCGTGCGCCGCCGCCATCACCCGCGCCATGTTGCGGCGCACGCCCTTCAGCTGCTCGGGCTGGCCGGTGGCAGCGCTCGCGGCAGGCGGGCGCGTGGCCATGGGCTTGCCGGAGGCCGACAGGGGCGTGCGGTGTGCTTGGGCTTGGGGCTGTGCGTGCGCCGTGGCCGACGGCTGGACGGGGCCGGGACCCTCGGACGCGCGCGGGGAGGGTGAGACGGTCTGGGGGTTCGTCCGCGCAGATGTCGGTGCACTGCCTTCGGCCGCCGCGCGCTTGACGTCGTCCATCGAGACCACGCCTTCGGGGCCGGTGGCGCGCACGCGGCTCAAGTCGACGCCAAGCTTCTTGGCCAGCGCGCGCACGGCGGGCATGGCGCGCACGCCGCCAACGCTGACGGCGGCCTCGCTGCGCACCTGATCGCTCACCTGCATGGCGCCCACGACGGTGCCGGCGTCGGCGCGCTCTGCCTTGGCAGGCGAGGCGTTGTTCGCTGCGGCAGCGGGCGCGGCGCTCGCGGAGCCCGCATCCGCAGCGGCAGTGGAGCTGGCCGGCGCTGAGCTTGCAGCGGAAGCCGATGGCGAAGCGGGCGCGTGGTGATGCCCGTGCCCGGTGTCCTGCGCATCCGCACGCTGCGGCAGGCTGGGATCGATCTGGAACTCGGCCAGCACCGCGCCGGTGTTGATGACGTCGCCCGGGCCACCGG
>JBKCVA010000124.1:0-24949 GCA_046318115.1 Lysobacterales bacterium
ACCTCAAGCCCTGTGCGCCGCGCAAATTCGGTTGCAACCTCGGAGACGGTCGAAAGGCAATCGTCCTCGACGATCTCCTTCAAAACGGTCAGATGGGTCTGGTCCAGCTTGCGGGGACGGCCTGCTGCGCTCATGTGTCGCTACTTCACGGACGGTGCCGCAAGTGTAGCTAATTATGTAGACACCCTCTGAAAGGCGGTGAAAAAACAGCCTCTCAGGCAGGCCGTGGATGGCCCGCGCGCGGGTCATGCGCGCGAGTGCATCATTCGCGGAAGCGAATCCGGACCGGTGCCGGACTCGCGACTGGAAAACGCACAGGATGTGGGTTTTCCGACCCTCTGAGTCCGAGCGCGGGCTCCGCTCAGGGCTCGAAGCCGTTGCCGAACAGATCCGGGGACAGGCCTTCGAGGCGGAACGACACGCTGTTGCTCGACGCCACGCCGCCGGTGGCGCCGGCGTCGACCACGAACACGCGCAGGAACAGCGGCACGTCGGCGAGCGAGGCATCGCCCGGCAGGGGGATGTTGAGCGATCCGTTGCCAGCCGCATCCAGCGTGAACTGGACGTCCTGCAGTGCGGCGCCCGTGAGCGACTGCGGGTCGGCCAGCGCGAGACGCGCGGTCGCGACCGCACCGGCAGCGCCACCCTCCAGCCCGATCGTGAAGTTGTTTCCGCCGGCCAGCGGAGGTTCGATGGCGATCAGGCGCGGCACCACCCCGTTGCCGCCGGTGGTTCCGGCGCTCGCCGGTTGCGGCGCGCGCGCCGACCCCGCGAAAAGCTGCGGCCGCGCGAAGGGGCCGGTTTCGTCGCGCACGCGCGGGTCGGTCAGCGGTCGGCGCAGGAAGGTGACGATCGCAGCCTGCTGGTGCGCGCTGAGGTTCAGCGGCACGATGCGCGGGTCCTTGTTGGGCGCGGTGAAGTCGCCGCCACGGTTGTAGAACGCGACCACATCCTCGAGCGTGGCCAGCCGGCCGTCCGCCATGTAGGGAGCGCTCAGCTCGACGTTCCGCAACCCCGGTACCCGCATGCGACCTCGATCGTCTTCGAGGTTGGAGGCCGCGAACCGCCCCGGGTCGGCGAATCGGGGGCGCACCCCGAGGTACATGAACCCGCCGGTGCTGAGCAGCCCACCGGCGTGGCAGGCCGAGCAGCGGGCCTGCACAAACATGTTGCGTCCCTCGATCTCGGCCGGGGTCATGGCATCGGTCTGCCCGGCGAGGCTCAGGTCGTGCGGCGTCTGGTTGGACACCAGGGTGCGCTGGTAGGCGGCGAGCGCCATCGCCATCCGCGCCGAGCCGACGCCGGGACTGCCGAAGGCGGCCTCGAACAGCGCCGGATAGCTGCGTTCGCCGAGCCGGCCGGCGACGTCGGCCGGGATGTTGCGCGCCAGGCCCAGCGGACGCACCGCCGCGATGCGCGCGGCCATGTCGGCCAGCGTGCCGCCGACGTGGGCCATCTCCTGCGTGTTCACCAGGGGGTCCAGTCCCTGGTGCTCGAGGGCGCCCGCCGGCACGTTGGGCGCGTTCGCGATGGGCGGCTGGATGATCACCTGCCCGGTGTCCGGGTCGCGGAACACATTGCCGGCGCGCCCGTCCCAGAGCAGGTTGCCCACGAAGCCCGCGTTGATGCTCGAGATGGCCTGCCGGGTGCCCACCTGCGGATGCAGGCCGAAGATCGGGCTGGCGAGATAGCGGCCGTCGGCGTCGTGCCGGGGCACGCCGGCGGCGCCGATCGAATCGTCCGCCGTGCCGAACACGTTGTCGGGGCCCGGGTGGCGGCTGTTCGCGGTGTCAGCCGGCAGCCGCGGGTCGGACCCGCCGGCACGCGGCATGTGGCAGGTGCCGCAGGCCACGGTGCCGGTGCGCGAGAGCTGCTCGTCCCAGAACAGCGCAAAGCCCAGATCGATCTTGGCCTGAGTCTGCTGGTTCTGCAGCGGCACCGGGGACGCCCCGAGCGGCGAGAACGGCGACGGGGCCGGTTGCCCGAACACCGGACCGGCAAGCCCTGCCAGGGCGAGAATCAGGGTCGGAAGGATGCGCGACGAATGCGGATGCATGGCGGCCTTCGGGTGGGGGCTGGAACCATGACTGCGCCGTGATGGTGCAGCCGGAATGGAGTTCGCGCGGATTGCTCGGCACAT
This sequence comes from Lysobacterales bacterium, assembly GCA_046318115.1. Classification (GTDB taxonomy): domain Bacteria; phylum Pseudomonadota; class Gammaproteobacteria; order Xanthomonadales; family Xanthomonadaceae; genus Aquimonas. Next base: position 2,141 of record JBKCVA010000124.1, read on the forward strand.
CGCAGGCGTCCTGTTTCCGCACCTACACGCGGGACACCGTGCTTACGATAGGGCCATGACGCAAAGTGCTGCTCGACCACCGTTGCCGCTCGTCGGCCCGATCCTGCCGCTGCTCGGACGCGTGCTGGAGACCCTGCTCGACCGCGCCCTGGCGCTCGATCCGGCCGGCCGCGAACGGTTCGCGCCGTTCGAGGGCCGGCACATCGAACTGACCTGGGCGCCGGCCGACCTCGGCCTGCGCCTGACGGTCGCCGACGGCCGCGTTGCGGTCGGCCCCCGGCAGGGCGCGGCCGATCTGTCGCTGGCCGGCACCCTGATCGGCTTCGCGCGTCTGGCCTTTCCCGACCGCGCGGGCGCGCTGCCGGCGGGCAAGGTCCAGATGGCCGGCGACGCCGACCTGGCGCGCGCCATCGGCCAGCTGGCGCAGGGCTTCGAGCCCGACCTCGAGGCCGCGCTCGGGCGCGTGCTCGGCGACACCCGCGGCGCGATCGCCACCACCACCCTGCGCGAGGCCCTCGCCTGGGCGCGGCGCAGCGCGTCCACCTTGGCCGAGGATGGTGCCGACTTCCTGCGCGAGGAATCGCGCGATGTCCCGACGCGCGACGAGGTCGACGCCTTCCACGCCGACGTCGACCGGTTGCGCGACGACGTCGAGCGGCTCGCGGCGCGTCTGGCCCGGGTCCGCGCCGGCCTGGAGCGGGGGCCGTGAGGACCCCGCTGCGCTCCTTCGCGCGTCTGTTCCGCATCGCGCGCGTGCTGTTGCGCCACCGGCTCGACGAGTTGCTCGATGCCACCCATCTGTTCCGCTGGCAGCGCCCGCTGCGCCCGCTGCGCCCGCTGCGCGCGGTGATCGCGCCCATCATTTTCGACGTCGGGAAGAAGCTTCAAGCTGTCAGATCTGTCAGGTGGGCCGGAGCTTGGGGCAAGGTTGAGGAATTCAGCCTGGCCGCGCGCCATGGAGGGCGCCCCGGTGGATCGAGCACCCGATGCGTGATCCCGCGGCCGGGCGAAGCGAAGGCGTCGCCGTGCAGCGGCCGAACGCCTGCGGACAGGTGCCGGACGCGCGACCAGGGATCACGGCCAGCAGGAACGAGATCCGTGTCGCCTCAGGGCTTCCGCGACCCCGGGGCGCCGCGGCAGGCATGGGGTTGCTCTCCTGCGGCTCAATGCAGCGGCGTCCAGCCGGCCATGACCAGGCTGGCGCTCACGCCGAAGGCGCACAGCGCCGACAGGGTGGCGAGCCGTCCGCGCCCGGCCCGTATCCAGGCAATGACGGCGAGCAGGGCCGGCAGCAGGTTGAACCCGGGCAGCCAGGACCAGCCCGCGGGCAGGCCGAAGAGCAGGGCGGCAGAGACGTCTGGCGTGTTCCGACTGACGCAGACCGCGATGGCAACAAGACAGGCCGCGCCGGCAGCGCTTGCACCGAGGTGCCAGAGCGAGGGTCCGGCGCGCCGGCCGCCGCGTGCGCGGACCCAGGCCATCACCAGCAGCGCCAGACTCAGAACGGCGCTGCCTGCCGCCAGCGCGAGCGGCACTGGCGGCGAAGCGGCCGCGACGAGCGCGCCTGGCCCGGACTGCGGCTGCACGTCCAGCAGGAAGGCGAGCGACCGGACCTCTCCGAGGCACCCGGTCTTGAGCGGTTCTGACGGGTCCGACAGGAAGTCGCCCACCAGCTCGCGAACACAGTCGCCGACCGGCCAAGCGCCATGCGCGGCGGCCGGCAGTGCCAGCACCTGCGCTGCGCGACCGAGGCGACGGGCCAGGCGTACGGCATCCGGCTGGAAGCTGTCGTAGCCCGGTGCGAGTATCAGCAGCGGCACGCTGCCGCCGTAGGGCCACTGCGGTGGCGTGGCGGACGGACTCCAGTGCTGGCACAGCGACGTCGGCAGACCCGACAGCAACCGCATCGGGTCGTCGCCACGGTCTTCTGCGTGCAGGCGCGGGCGGTCTGCGCAGTCGGTGGCGAGCATCGCCGCGAGATTCGCGAACCCTTCGCCGCCGCCGCTGAACTGGTCGAGGGGGCCGCGCAGCAGATCGGCATCGCGGCGCTGCGCGGCGTCGATCAGCAGCGGTGCACTGCGGGCCCCGGCCTCGAAGCTGGCGAGCAGTATCAGGAGCTGGCGCAAGGCCAGACCGTCGACCTGTCGTGGGCCGCGCGCGGTGGGCACCGCCAAGGGCACGGCATCGAAGGCGGACACTGCAGCCTCAAGCTGGGCAGGGCTGAAGTCCGGCCAGCGCGCGGCGCAGGCGGCATCGGCACGGCAATCACGGGCCAGTTGCCCGATGAGATCGGTCTGCATGCGGACGAGGCTCGGCACGTCCTCGTCGGGCGGATACAGCGAATCGAGCACGGCGGCTTCGATGCGCTCGGGATGGGTGGCGACGTAGTGCGCGGCGACGGTGGTGCCGTAGGACTGGCCGATCAGCCGCCAGCGCTCGACGCCGAGCGCGCGACGCAGGGCTTCGGCGTCTTCGATGTTGCGGGCGGTGCCGAACTGGCCGGGCGCGAAGCTCGCGGCCTGCCACTCGGCGAGACAGTCGTCGTGCGCACGCTGGCGCTCGCGCTGGGCGGCGGCCGGACCCTCGGCATGGGTGAAGTTCGCCAGCAATTCGGCAGTGCTGCGTTCGCAGACGCGCGGGGTGCTGCGACCACCGCCGCGCATGTCGAAGCCGACCATGTCGTGGCCCGGGGCGGGGTCGCGCCCACCCATGCCCATCCACGGGGTGATGGCATTGCCTGGCCCGCCGTGCAGGAACAGCACCGGCGTTGCACCGGGCTTGGGCGCCGCGCTGCGGCGGATCACCACGGCCAGCTCGAAGCGCCCGGCCTCGGGCCGCGCCGGGTCGCGCAGCACGTGCAGGCGGGCGCAGCGCAGGCGCGCGGCGATCGCGTCGTCGCGGATCGGAATGTCGCAGGCTTCATCGACCAGACTGCCGGGTGCCGGCAGCGGCTCGGCCTGCGTCGGCGCACCGGGCCCCAGTGCGAGGCCGGCCAGCAGGGCCAGCCCCGCCACGCGGCGCGCGGCGTATCCGTACCGCGCGCCGCGCCGGATCACTTGGCGTCCCCGGTCGAGTTCAGCAGGGCTTCGCGCAGTGCCGCCAGCTCGCGGTCCAGCGCGGCCAGGCCCTCGCGCAGGGCGCTGTTCTCGGCTTCGAGCTTGGCATACAGGCCCTGGATCGCCGCCAGCGCGACGCCGTCGGCGTCGACGGTGGCGATGTGGGTTGCGGCGTTTCCGGTGTTGAACAGCGCATGGAAGTCCTCGGCCATCGGCCCGATGTGGAAGCCCTCGTCAGAGCCGATATAGCGCCAGCGGCTGATGTCGAGATCGAGCACGCCGGCCAGCACGGAACTGGCATCAATCGACTGGAAGGCCTCCTTGACTGCGCGCGAAGAGCCATTGGTCCAGGTGCCGCCCGCGGTCAGGTGGGCGCCGTTGGCGCTGGTGTTCAGAAAACGCGCGCTGTCGATGGCAGCGCTGAGCGCGAAGCGATTGCTTTGCGCATTGATGGTCAATCCACCGTTGGCATCGCTGACATAGATCGCTGCGACCCTGCCCGAGCGGCTGCGCAGGTGGAAGTCGGCATCGGCGTCGCCACCGCTGGCACCGGGTCGCGCCGCCACGAGAAGGTCGACGGGGTTGAGAATGTCGCTGATATTGATCCCCACCCCACCCGCGGCGCGGATCAGGAACTGGTTCGGGCCGCTGGAGACGAAATCCGCGCTCTGCGAGTCCGCCCACACGAAGCTGCCTTCATGGCCCTCGCCATCGCCGCTGGCTGCGACGCTGTCGCAGCCGATGCCGGCGCTGCCGCTTGACGTTCCCGGGCGCACCTTGGCGCGGAAGCCGGCCGCCAGCGAATAGGCGCCGCCGGCGCAGTTCTGGTTGCCGCCCACCGTGGTGCTGCTGTTGCCGCTGGCGGTATTGAGGATGCCGCCGAGCGCGCTGGCGTAGACCGAGCTGGCGACGTTGCCGGTGCCGCCGGCAATGCTGCCGAAGTTGCCGGCGGCCACGTTCTCCTGGCCGCCTGCGACGGTGGCAGCCTGTCCGCTGGCGGTATTGGCCTGGCCGCCGCCCACGGTGGTGTGGCGGGCACTTGCGGTGTTCGTCTCACCGCCGCCAATGCGGCTGTGCGGCCCGCTGGCGCTGTTGTTCTGGCCGCCGCCGATGCTGGCGTAGCGCGCGTCGTCGACAGTGCCCGCGGCGTCACCCGCGCGGTTGCCCGCCCCGCCGCCGACGCTGCCGTAGCTGTCGGTGACCGAATTCACTGCGCGCGCCGGCGATACCGCGATGAAGGCGCCGCCGCCGCCGCTGATCGTGGCGCCGATGGCGCCCGCGCTGACGCTGTTGCCGGGAGCACCGAAGCTGACGTTGGCGGTGTTCAGCGTCAGTCCCGGCCCGGGGGATGTCTGGTTGTTCTGCAGCCGGCCGGCGACGACGCCGTTGCTGCGCAGCACCAGCGGCTGGTTGTCGGTGGTGCCGATGAAGTCGAGGCTGGGATCGATGCCGGGATTGCCGTCGGTGAGCCAGCAGGTCGAACCGCCGCCCAGGGCCTTGAGGTTGATCGCCTCTGCGGCGCCGATCGCGGCGAAGGGGGCGGAGCCTGCACGTACTTCCGTCTGCAGGCGGGCTTCGCCGAGGTGGCGCACGAAGGGACCGAAGTCGACCGGAACTTCGAAGCGGCCGTCGCTGACTTCGATGTCCTTCAGCGTGACCGGGGCCAGCAGCGGGGTGTTGCCGCGGGCATCCAGCAGGGTCAGGCGCAGGTCGTAGCGACCGTTGGCGGGCGCGCCGTGCTCCTGCAGGCTGCCGCGGTAGAGGAAGGACTCGGCCGCAGCGGGCAGGGCGGCGAGGGCGAGGGCAAGACTCAGCAGACTGCGTTTCATGGGAAGACCTCGATTCAGGGCGCGCGTGGCGCGTAGAGGGCTCTGGATGTGTATGCGGTGGCAGTGGCGGACGACGCTCAGTCCGGCGCTTCGAAGCCGTCGCGGAACAGCAGCGCGGACGGCGCGCGACAGCCGACCGGGCCGCCCTTGGCCAGCGACTGCGCCGAGGGATCGAACAGGCCGGCTTTCAGCGCGAAGCGGCCGTCCGCAGACAGCGCGGGTGCGGCGCGGAGCACGCCCGAGAGCTGCAGGCCCTGGGGTGTCGGGCCGGGTGCCAGTTCGGCCTTGAGGCGATAGGCTTCGCCCGCTTGGCTGGCGCTGGACAGGCCCAGCAGGGCAAAGACGAGTGCGGATCCCGCAGTGCGCACCGATCCCGGAGGTCGAGGCGGCCTGCGGGCCGAGCGTGTGCAGGAAGGGTCGGGGTGGCGCGAGCGGTGCATGGGAACTCCGTGCGGTGGGTTCCCAAACACCTACGGAGTCATCCGCGGGACGCGACAGCTGCACGACAGAACGTTCGCAGGCGGCGGCTTCCGGTCACCCGCCACAAGCGTGTTCGGGGCGCCTGCAGAGCGCTGGACTCTTCAGCCTTGCGCCAAGGCAGTCGTGCTAATCGCAGCGCGGCCGCGCGCGGCAGGCCAGCGCGCGTTCGATCCACGGCATCGCGTTCTTCCGCAATGCTTCCGCCTCGTAGCCGGCGTCCTGCAACTTCCAGAACTCTTGCGCCCAAGCCCGGAACGCCTCGCTGTCGCCCAGTACGTGGTGGATCTCCAGGTAGGCGTTCACCAGCTCGGCGCGCACCGTCAGGTCAGTGCCCGGCGCGCTGGCGCGCTGCCACCATGTGTCCAGCCGGGCCAGTGCGACCGCCGGGTCGCGGCCTGCGCGGACTTCGCAGGTGGACCAGATCCGCACCAGGGCGTCGCTGGGAACTTCCGGATAGGTCAGCAGGCGTTCGATGCGTGGCTCGAGCAGCGTCAGGGCGCGCGCGCAGCCGTGGGGGCGCATCACCCAGGCGATGCGCATATGCAGACGGTCGCTTTCAGCCTTGTCGAACTCCGGTGCGGACTGCAGCGCTTCGAGGGTGCGCTCGGCCTGGGCCATCGCCTCCTCGTAGCGCCCCGCGCGCTGCAGGGTGAAGCCCAGGGCGAGCTTGAACTCGATGCCTGCACGAGCGGGCACTTCGTCCGCTCTCGAGGCCAATGCCCGCGAGCGCTGGATCGCCCGTTCAAACTCGCCGCGGGCGAGCAGGAGTCGAGTTAGCGCGTCGTCGAAGACCGCGCAGTCAAGCTCCAGAGGGCCTGTTGGCGGGCAGTGCAATGCGGCAAGGCCCTCCAAGGCCTCGGTCGTGTCGGGCAGCAGGTGCGCGATGGGCGAGCTGTAGACCACCAGCGCCAGCTGCAGGGTGCGGCGGTTGTCGCGGGGCATCGCCTCCAGCACCTGCGCGGCCACCCGGATGAAACGGTTGTCATAGCTGCCCTGCACGGAGAGCAGCCACCAGACTGCAGACAGGCGCGCCAACACGCTGGGGTGGGCGGGGCCCAGGCGCTCCAGATCACGTTCGATGCCCTCCAGCGCACGGTCGCGCCAGGCGCTGCGCCAGTTCACGGCGTCAGGCAGGGCGTCGATGATCAGCGACAGGATCTCGAGGCTGGGGTGGCCTTCACCCAGCAGCGGCCGCCAGCGGGCGTCGGCGGCGCGCAGCGCATCGAGGTAGTCGGCGCTCTCGCCCGCGATGTCGGTCGACTGCAGAAGAAAAAACAGACTCAGCGCCAGCTCGTCGATATCGCCCTCGGCGGCGAGCGCGATGTCACCCGCCTCGGGCACCTGCGCCAGTGCCGCCGACCGCAGCGCGCGGCTGGCCTCGTGCTGGGCGCGTGCAACGTCGGCAGCGCCCATCTGCACCGCCATCAGGCCCATCTGCCCATGCAGGAAGCGTCGCGCTACGGGATACGCCGACAGTTCCGGTGCTTCCAGTTCGCGTTGCAGTTCCGCCATGAACTGGCTCGGACTGAGCAGGTCCGCACTGAGAAAAACTGCGCGCGCCCTGGCCTGCGCCGCCAGACCTGGCATGCCGTGTTCGGCGGCCTCCTTGGCGATCGCCCCGAACGCCTCCCGGGGCTGACGGCTCTGGCCCAGGCTGGCCTGGCTCAAGGCCAGGCGGTAGCGCACCGGCAGGGCGATCTCCGGCGGCAGGCCGGCGAGTTGGGCCGGGGCACTTTCCAGGACTTCGGCGAAGGCCACGCTTGGCCGACCGGACACACTGGGGTTGCCGGCCGATAGCACCTTGGACAGCGAATCGAGCGTGGCCTGGGCCCGCTGCAGGGCGGCTTCCGCTTCGCTTCGCTGGCGAGCCTCCGACAGGCCGAACACCAGGGCCAGCCCGGCGCCGACCAGCAGGCCCACTGCGGCCAGTGCGCTGGCGGCGACCAGGCCCGGCCGACGGCGCGCAAACAGCAGCGCCCGACGCAGGGCCGGGGGGCGCCGCGCGCGAATCGGCTCATGCGCCAGCCAGCGGCGCAGGTCGTCGGCCAGCGCGCCGGCGCTGGGATAGCGCAGGCTCGGCTCGCGCGCCATGGCGGTGGCGATGATGGTTTCCAGATCACCGCGCAGGCCGGTATCGAGGCGCGACAGCGGCGCGGGCGTGGCGTCTTCGACCGCGCGCAGCGCTTCCCAGGGCGTGAGGCCCGACACTGCGACCGGCGGGCGCCCGGCCAACAGCTCGTAGCCAAGCACGCCGAGCGCATAGACGTCGGCGCGCGCGTCGAGCGCGGTGTCGCCGCGCGCCCGCTCCGGGCTCATGTAAGCCGGCGTGCCCAGCAGGGCCCCGGTCTCGGTCAGCGGCTCGGCGCTGTCCCCGGCGCTGCGGGCGATGCCGAAATCCAGCACCTTGGGCTGGCCGTCGGTGCGCACCAGGATGTTCGAGGGCTTGAGGTCGCGGTGCACGATGCCCTGCGCATGCGCGTGCTCGACCGCGTCGGCCACCCTGGCCAGCAGGGCCATGCGCTGGCGACGGTCGAGCCCGGCCGCGGCTTCGATCAGGTGCTGGCCTTCGACGTACTCAAGCGCCAGATAGGGCCGCCCCTGGCTGTCGGCGCCGGCGGCATGCACCTGGGCGATGCCCGGATGGCTGAGCCGCGCCAGCGCATCGGCTTCGCGACGGAAGCGCTCGAGTGCGTTCGAGCTGTGCAGCCCGCTCAGCAGCTTCAGCGCCACCCGGCGGCGCGGCTGCTCCTGCTCGGCCAGATAGACCACGCCCATGCCGCCCCGGCCGATTGGGTGCCGCAGCCTGAAGCCGGCGATGCGGGTGCCTTCGGGCAGGTCCAGCGAATCACCGCGCGACACCGGCTCGGTGATGTCCTGCAGGGTCGGGTCGGATTCTCGCGCCAGCAGCGCGAGCACGGCTTCGGCCAGCTCGGCATCCGCGGCATTCGCGCGGACAAAGGCCTCGCGCGTCTCGCTAGGGTGCTCGATGGCGCGCTCGAACAGGGCGCGGATCTCGGGCCAACGCTGCATGGGGACTCCGTGGAGGCCGGTGACGCCGGGTGGGGCGGGTACAGACTAGCCCGCGACGGGCGCCGCTGGGGAACGCGCCGGCGGGAGGATTGCTCTCTGTCGCCGATGGTGTCGGGCTCCGTACTTGCCTGCATCACCTACGTGCGATGGCAACCGGCATGCCGCAGCGAACACCCCCGATCCACCCGCGCGCGGAGACCGAACGCCCCACGGCGAACACCAGACGCGCCCCTTCGGCGCAGGCCGCGGGTGGGTGGCGACTGTTCTGCAGCCGCCTGATAGGCTCACCGCTGACTTTTCCGCCGCGTGTGCAGCCCATGTCGGACGTGACCCTGCTCATCCAGCGCGCGGCCGCCGGCGACCGCAGCGCCTTCGATGCCGCTTTCGAACACATCCACCGCGAGCTCAAGGCGCTGGCCGCCCGACGCCTGCATGCGAATTCGGGCGCGACCCTGTCACCGACCCTGCTGGTCAACGAGACTTGGCTGAAGCTCGCCGACAGCGCGCTGCACGCCGAAGGCCGCGCCCACTTCTTCCGCATCGCCGCCAGCGCCATGCGCCAGGTCTGGATCGATCGGCAGCGCTCGCGTGCGGCCGAGCTGGAGCGCATCCGTCTCTACGTGCAGGACATGGAGCGCGTCGGCGATGAACCGGTGGCGCCCAATGACTGGGTCGAACTGCTCGACTGGGAGGCGGCGATGCAGCGGCTGGAGCAGGCGGATCCCGAACTGGCGGAGCTGGTCGACCTGCGGGTGTTCTCCGGTCTTGAGCTGGAGGAGATCGCGGCCTTGAAGGGCGTTTCGCTGCGCACCGTGCAGCGCCACTGGCGCAGCGCGCGCGCCTTCCTGCTCAGCGAGTAAGGCGCGCCGCAGCGTCCGCGCTTGTCCACAGCCCCTGTGGAAAACCCTGTGCGCAGCCCTGTGAAGCGTCCGCGCAGCGCCTTTGCCGACAGTGGCTTGCTGCGCGCTGACCAGATCTTGACCAGTTCGCGTGGACGCATCCGCCGCCCGTGATCGCCCCGAGCCGCGTAGCATCGCGCCCCCGAAGGCCTGAACCGAGCCACGCCGTGATCAACAACGACATCCTGCGCGCCGTGCGCTACATGCTGGACCTGAGCGACCCCAAGGTCGTCGAGATCATCCAGCTCGTGCGCACCGATTTTCCGATCGACAAGGCCGAGGTGCAGGCGCTGACCAAGAAGGAAGGCGAGCCCGGCTTCCACGAATGTGGCGACAGCACGCTGGCGCATTTCCTGGACGGCCTGATCGTGCACCTCCGCGGCCGCGACGACAGCAGGTCGCCGCGCCCGGTCGAGAAGCACATGAACAACAACGTGGTGCTGAAGAAGCTGCGCGTGGCCTTCGAGCTGAAGGACGTCGACATGCACGCGATCTTCGGCGCGGTCGGCATCGAACTCGGCAAGGCCGAGCTCAACGCCCTGTTCCGCGAGCGCAGCCACAAGAACTTCCGCGCCTGCGGCGACCAGCTGCTGCGCAATTTTCTGCGTGGATTGACGCAGCGCCTGCGTCCGGAGGCCTAGCCACCTGCGCGGCAGGTTTGTCCACAGCGCCTGTGGAAAACCCTGTGCGCAGCCCTGTGAGGCCGCTGCGCAGCGCCTTTGCGGACAGTGACTTGCTGCACGCTGGCGAGTTTTTCGCCAGCGCGCAGCCGAGGCGCATCACCTCGGCGCGTAGTACATCGCTTGGCTGTGCAATCGGCTGAGGTTCGCGGGATCGATCCAAGCGAATTCAGGCCCGAGCTGCTCGCGAAAGGAAGCGTCCGAGGGCGTCTGCCGCTCAGCTTTCTGTGAGCGAAGAAGTCGCTCCATTGCTTTCCAAGCTTGCCGAAGGGTGCGCTGGGCGAGTTCGTTCAGTGCATCGAGCTGATCCGCATCCAAATCGGGCATCGCGACTCGCAGGCGTGCGTGGATGGGCTGCAGCCACTGCTCGCCCCATTCCATGGCGAAGCCGAGCGCCTGGTTCTTGATGGAATCCAGGGCCATCTCTGCGCAATTCGCTGTCTTTCGATGCGACTCAGGCATAGAGCGCCGCATAGCCCTCGGCATCCACCGCCGACAGACCGCGCGACTCGAACGCCGACCACATCCGCCGCCAGCGCGCGCTGTCGCGCACCAGCGGAGCGACGAGGCGCGGGCAGGTGTCGAGGAGGATCGCGTCCATCAGCGGCTCGGGCGCGCTGCCGCTGTAGGCGTACCAGCTGCGCGCAGCGAATGCCGGGTCGTCGATGCAGGCCTGGGCGCCGCGGCTGACGATGCTGCGCAAGCGCTGCACCACGTCGGCATGCTCGCGCAGGAAGCCGGCGTGGGTGAACAGCTCGAGCGCGCTGAAGTTGGGGAAGTCACCCATCGCCGCGGTCACGAACACATGGTCGAGCGCGGCGGCGCGCGCCTCCACGCCCTCGAAGTTGGCGAAGCACAGCCAGGCGCCGTCGAAGCCGGCCTGCATGTTTTCGAGGTGCATGAAGCCGGCGCTCTCGATGGCGATGTGCTCGGCCTCAAGGCGCGCGCCCTGCTTGGCGGCCCAGCCCTTGAGGATTTCCCGTGCGATGGTGTCGGTGACGCCGCCGGCCACCGGCGAGGCCAGACGGATCGGCTTACCGGCCAGCAGTTTCCGCGCGCTCGCCGCGTGCAGCAGGATGCCGCCCTCGGTTTCGAAAAAGCAGCCCAGCGCGCGCAGGCCGGGCCGATGCGCATCGACCATGTGCAGGGGCTCGTTGCAGGCGAAGGCGATCTCGCCCGCGGCGACCGCGGCGAGGCCGTCGTAGTGGTCGTCCGGCGGCACCAGTTCGACCTTGAGCCCAGCCTCGCGATACCAGCCCTCGGTGATGCCGACGATCAGCGGCAGGTGGTCGGGGTTCAAGAACCATTCGAGGGCGATCTGCAGCTTCATGCGGGGGTCCGGTGGAGAGCGGGGGCGTCATCATGGCCCATTGCGCCGGCTATCAGAGATTCGGCGCGGTCGGGGCCTGGCATCGGTTCGCGAATCGGCGATCGATCGTGTCCCTTCGACGTCTGGCGGGCTTGGGAACCCGCTGGCTCTGCCGCCGGCGCAACTCTCCGCAGGCCGTGTAGCTCCCATCCCCGCAAGCGTGCACGACGGGAGCTGCGGGGCGAACGCCCTCCGCGGCCACTGCGGGAGAGGACGCCGCTGCCGGCGAACGCCATACTTGGTCGATGCCTCGACCCACAGCCAAACCCCAGCCCAGCCCCGCGATGAGTGTCGAGACGCGACAGCGCCTGCGCGGCCTTGCGCCTGCCCACGCCGTGAGCTTGCGTGAGGTGATGCGCCTGCACGCGGCCGGGGACCGGCGCGGATTCGAGATCGAGCTGCTGCAGCTGGCCCCGCTCGCCGCCGAGCATCCCGAGGTGCAGTACTGGCTGGGTCAGATGCATGCGGACAGTGGCGATTGGAGTGCGGCCGCCGAGGCTCTGAGCCGGTCGGCGGCCGCTCGCGCGGACGATTTCCGGGTGTGGCGCTTGCTGGGCACCGCGCGCGGCATGCTCGGCGATCCCGAAGGGGCTCGCCAGAGTTTCCAGCGCGCCGTGTCCTGCACCCGCGTGGCCAGCGATCTGCTCAGCCTCAGCATCGAGTGCGATCGACAGGGTCTGTACGAGGAGGCCTTGGCCGCCGTCGACCAGGCGCTGCGGCTGGATCGTCAGTCGCCGGTGGCTCTGTTGCAGCGCGTGCGCTGCCACAAGGCTCTGGGCAACGCGGGGGAGGCCGCCGCCGATTGCCGCAGCCTGATCGCCACGGGCCGCGAAACCGCGCGCGCGTGGTTCTCCCTGGTCGACCTGAAGACCGTCGCGCTGACGGAGTCCGAGCGGCAGACGCTGGCCGCCGCGGCCAGTCGCCCGGGCTGGAGCGCTGATGACCGGCAGCTGCTCGACTTCGCGCTAGGCAATGCGCTGGAGGCGGCCGGCGAATACGTGCAGGCGCTGGCAGCGTTCCAGCGTGCGAATGCGGCGGTGCGTGCGCAAGCGCCGTGGAATGCGAGCGCGTTCCTGCGGCACACGCAGCAGATCCGTTCGGCCTTCATTGACCCGCCGGCCTCTCGAGCTGAGTCACAAGGCGGCGAAGTGATTTTCCTCGTCGGCCTGCCGCGTTCAGGCAGCACTTTGGTCGAACAGGTGCTGGCGGCACATCCGCAGGTCGAGGGTGCCAGTGAGCTGCCCTATCTCGGCCAAGTGCTGGAGGCGGAATCCCGGCGTCGCGGTCGACCGTTTCCCGCGTGGGTGGGCGAGGCCAGTACTCAGGACTGGACGCGGCTCGGACAGCAGTATCTGCGCTTGAGCGCGCGTTGGCGGACGCAGACGCCAATCGCGACCGACAAGCTGCCGGACAACTGGCTGTACGTCGGCGCGATCCGCGCGATGCTGCCCGACGCGCGGGTCATCGACTGTCGCCGCGAGGCGCTGGAAACCTGCTGGTCCTGCTTCAAGCAGCGGTTCGGCCCGGGCCTTGCCGGGTTCAGCTACGACTTCGACAGCCTGGCGACCTACCTGCACGCCTGCGAAGCACTCGGCGACGCCTGGGCGCAGCTGCACCCGGCCCATGTTCGGGTGCAACGCTACGAGGCGCTGGTCGCCGATCCCGAGCCGCAGATTCGCGCACTGCTGGAGTTCTGTGGCTTGCCCTTCGACGCGGCCTGTCTGGACTTCCAAAGCGCTCGTCGCGCCATTCGCACGCCCAGCGCGCTGCAGGTGCGGCAGCCGCTCAGCCAGACATCGGCACCGGCGGCGCGCTACGGCGCTCTGCTTGATCCGCTGCGGCGGGCGCTGTCGTCCGTGCGCTGATCGGCGTGCGGGGCTTCTTCCCCGGCGGATTGCGCCGCAGGCCGCTTACTGCAGCGCAGGGCTGGTGCGCGGCGCGAGCAGAGCATCGCGGGATCGCGAAGTGCGGTCGGGTGCCCCGGCGTTTCGATGTTCCTCCCGGTTCGCCGTCGGCGGTGGTACGCTCGCCGCCACGTCTGGGGGATTTCGACGTGACCGCAGGTCTGCGCAGGGCGAGGGACGCCAACGCCGGACCTGACCATCTCTTGTGCTTTGGGGGCTCAACCAATGTTTTCGACACCTCTCGCAGGGCGGCGGGTCAGCCGCCGCGTGATTCTTGCCCATGCCGCGGCCCTGTGCCTTGGCGCCGCGCCGGCGATGTCGGCGGTGGTGGACGGTCCAGGTACCAATATCTCGGTGCCGGCCAACATCGACGGCGTTTACATCAATCTGGTCACCGGGGCGACCGGCACCTCCGGCGCTGCGGTGGCCGGTTGGGACATCGATCCGTATCAAGGCGGCGGAGTCCTGCGCGTCTTCTGGCCCGATACGCCTGCCGACTCTTCTGGCGCTTCCTCCAGCTCCGCCACTGGCCCCTATCTCGTCCTTGCGCCCGGGGCGACCGTATCGGCCACTTCGATCTTCAGCGCGGTGACCACAGCGGGGACTGCCGGCACGGCCTTCATCGCTGCCGGCGACAACTACATCGGCTTCCGCTTCTTCAACGAAGCCACCAGTGCGATCAACTACGGCTACGCGCGCGTCCAAACCGGGGCTACGGGTGGCTTTCCGGCGACGATCGTGTGCTGGCGCTACGAAAACACCGGCGCGCCGATCACGGTGGCGGCCTGCGGCCCGCCTGTGGCGACCGCGCCCACCCTGACCTACAGCCCCACCACTGCGGCCGGCGTGACCTTCCCGAGCGGTGCAGCGGGCGCGGCCAGCGCGACGATCGCCATCACCGCAGCCGGTGCCGCCGCCACCGGCCAGTCGGCTGTAACCGGATGCGCCATCTCCGGGCCGGGTGCGGCCTCGTTCGGCGCGGTCACCACCACTCCGGCCAACGGCATTTTCAACACCACCACCACGACGGGATCGATCAATCTGTCGTGCACGCGCGCTGCCGCTGCGGCCACGGCAACGCTGAGCTGCACCGAGACGGCGACGCCAACCGTTTCGGGTTCGCCTTTCACCCGCAGCTGGGCGCTGACCTGCCCCGCGGCGGTCGCCACGGTGTCCAGCGGAACGGTGTCCGGAACCGCTGTGACCTTGCCGCGGATCAACCTGCCCGCCAGTACCAGCTCGGCTTCGCTGAGCTTCACTGCAACCGGGGGCGCTGCGGCCGTGACCTGCACCGCGACGGGGGCTGGTTTCAGCGTCTCGCCCAGCCCGCTGAATCTCGCGGCTGGTGTACCTGGCACGGTGACGGTCTCGTACAGCGGTTCAACCGCCGGCACCTTTACGGGAAGCTTGAGTTGCACCACGACCGGCTCCGGCGGTCCGTTCACGTATCCGCTCAGCGCCACCGTCGGCCAACCGTTTGCCGCCATTACGGTGCCCACCATGAGCGCGCTCGGCACCCTGTTGCTGGTGCTCGGCGTGCTCGGTTTCGGGATGTTCTTCGGCGGGCGCGTCCGCGACTGACGCGCTGAGTGCCGGCGACACGCATGGGCCGGCTGGTGTTCCAGCCGGCCCTTCTCGTGGCGCCAGCCGCATCGGATAGACACCGCTGGCTGCACAAGGCGCGCATAAGGGCGATGGCTGGGGCTGCGCCATTCGATCCGGGCAGCGTCCGTTGGATGAAGTGCAGCCCAAGCGTAGGCGCTCTCGGCCGCGCCGACGGGTGTCAGAGCTGCTGCAGCGTGTAGGCCGCCAGCCGCTGCTGCAGAGTGCCGCTGTGCAGCTCCAGCAGGTTGTCGTCGTAGTCGTGGAAGTACAGCGACACGCCCTCGCCCTCGATGCGCGGGCGCGGCGTCTGCACTTCGGCGCCCAGCGCGCGCAACCGCGTCTCGAAGGCCGGCAGTTCATCGGCAGCGACCTCGAAGGCGGCGTGGCGGTAGCTGCGCGAGCCGGGCTCGCCCTGCATCAGCGCGATCCAAACGCCGCCCAGCAGAAAGAACCTCTCCGGCGAGCGCGAGTGGAACTGATCGCCGCTGTCGTAGACCTGCTCGGCACCCAGACCCTCGACCCACAGCCGCGCGCTGCGTTCGAGATCGCGGACGACGAAGGTCAGGTGGCTGAGGCCGGTGATGGGCATAGGCGATAGTCGCGACTACGCTTGCTGGCTGGGGTGCTTTGACGAAGGCTTGAGTCGAACTTCGCTCGATCGCATGTGCTCCAGATTGCCATGAGCTTCGATCAGGTCGCGCTTCTGCAGCTCCAGTAGGCGACGTGCGAAGAACCAATCGGGGATCTCATCGAACTCTTCGGGGGCACGAATCAATGCGCGGCCGACCACCATGGCGCATTTCTGCCAGTAGTCCCTCAACTCGCTGAGCAGGAGCTGGTCGACGCGTGCGATGTCTTCATTCTCCAAGCGGCTGATCGCAGCAGCGCCGTCCTCATCGTCATCGGCTGGGTTGTACGGAGTCATGAGGTTCACCGGTTTGGTCAGGAACGCTGGGCGAAGTTTGTGCGATCACTTCATCAGTTCGCGCAGCCGGTACAGCGCCGCATGCGCCTCGCGCGGACTCAGGCTGTCGGGATCGATCTCGCCCAGCGCCGATTTGAGCGCTTCCGCAGTCTCATCGATTGCGGGCCCGGCGGACGACAGCGGCGGCGCATCGAACAGCGATAGCTGCGGCTGCGGCGAGGTACTTCCGCCACGCTCCAGCTCGGCGAGAAACCTGCGCGCCTGCGCCACCACCGGCTTGGGCAGGCCTGCGAGTGCAGCAACCTGCAGGCCGAAGCTGCGGTTGGCGGGGCCGTCCTTGACCGTGTGCATGAAGTACAGGCGCTCGCCGTGCTCGACGGCATCGAGGTGCACGTTGGCGATGCCCGGTACTTCGCTGGGCAGGCTGGTCAGCTCGAAGTAGTGGGTCGCGAAGAGGGTGTAGGCGCGGTTGTTCTTCGCCAGTGCGATGGCGCAGGCGCGTGCGAGCGCCAGGCCGTCGAAGGTCGAGGTGCCGCGGCCGATCTCGTCCATCAGCACCAGGCTGTTGGCGGTGGCGCTGTGCAGGATGCTGGCGGTCTCGGTCATCTCGACCATGAAGGTCGACTGGCCCTTGGCCAGATCGTCGCCGGCGCCGATGCGGGTGAGGATGCGGTCGATCGGTCCGAGCCGCGCCGACTCCGCCGGCACGAAGCTGCCGATGTGGGCGAGCAGCACGATCAGCGCGGCCTGGCGCATGTAGGTCGACTTGCCGCCCATGTTGGGGCCGGTGATGACCAGCATGCGGCGGTCCGGGTGCAGGGCCAGGTCGTTGGGCTCGAAGGGGCCATCGAGCACCGACTCCACCACCGGATGGCGGCCGCGGCGGATGTCGATGCCAGGCTCGTCGACCAGCTCGGGCCGGTTCCAGTCCAGCGCGCGGGCGCGCTCGGCAAAACCGCACAGCACGTCGATCTCGCAGACCGCTTCGGCGAAGCGCTTCAGCGGCTGCAGTTCGGCATTGAGTGAATCCAGCAGCTCTTCCCACAGCGCGCGCTCGCGCTGCAGGGCACGCTCGCGCGCGCTCAGCACCTGATCCTCGAAGGCCTTCAGCTCTTCGGTGATGTAGCGCTCGGCATTGCTCAGCGTCTGTCGGCGCGTGTAGTGCGTCGGCGCGCGCTCGGCCTGGGCCTTGCTGATCTCGATGTAGTAGCCGTGCACGCGGTTGTAGCCGACCTTGAGCGTGGCGATGCCGCTGGCCTCGCGCTCGCGGGCTTCGAGATCGAGCAGGAACTGGTCGGCGTTGGTGCTGAGCTGGCGCAGGCGGTCGAGCTCGGCGTCGAAACCGTCGCAGAGCACGCCGCCGTCGCGCATCAGCACCGGCGGCTGCGGCAGGATCGCGCGCACCAGCAGGTCGGTGACCGCGCCGTGTTCGCCCAGCTCGGCGGCCAGCGCATTGAGCCGTGGCGCGTCCAGCGGCGCCAGCAGTTCGCGCAGGGCAGGGGCCGCGCGCAGCGCATCGCGCAGGGTCGAGAGATCGCGCGGGCGTGCGGATCTCAGCGCGATGCGGGTGAGGATGCGCTCGACGTCGCCGAAGCCGCGCAGGGCTTCGCGCAGCGGCTCATGCGCGCCGGTGTCGATCAACAGGCCGACCGCGTCGTGGCGCGCGCGCAGCACGCCGTGATCGCGCAGCGGGCGATGCAGCCAGCGCCGCAAGAGGCGCCCGCCCATCGGCGTACAGGTCGAATCGAGCACGCCGAGCAGAGTGTGCTGGGTGCGGCCGTCGGCGTGCTGGTCGAGCTCCAGATGGCGGCGGGTGGCCGCATTCATCGCGATGGTCTCGTCCGAGGATTCCGCCGACAGGCTCTGCAGATGCGGCAGGCTCTGCTTCTGGGTTTCCTCGACGTAGCCGAGCAGGGCGCCGGCGGCGGCGACGGCCGCGTGCATCGTCTGCACGCCGAAGCCATCGAGATCCTGGGTGCCGAAGAAGCGGCACAGCGCGCGCTGAGCCGACTCGCCGTCGAACAGCCAGGGCGCGCGACGTCGCGCGCCCGGCCGTGCGTTCAGCGCCTCCGGCCAGCCGTCTTCGTCGGGGATCAGCAGTTCTGCTGGCTCCAGCCGCGCGATCTCGCTGAGCAGGGCGTTCTCATCGGCAACTTCCGTCACCTTGAATCGGCCACCGGCAAGATCGGCCCAGGCCAGACCGATCGCCTTTCGGCCACGCGCCACTGCCATCAGCAGGGTGTCGCGGCGCTCCTGCAGCAGGGCTTCATCGGTCACGGTGCCCGGGGTGACGATGCGCACCACCTTGCGCTCGACCAAGCCTTTCGCCAGTGCCGGGTCGCCGATCTGCTCGCAGATCGCCACCGATTCGCCCAGCGCCACCAGCCGCGCCAGATAGCCCTCGTAGGCGTGCACGGGTACGCCGGCCATCGGAATCGGTGCGCCGCCCGAGCTGCCGCGCTGGGTCAGCGTGATGTCGAGCAGGCGCGCGGCCTTGCGGGCGTCGTCGTAGAACAGCTCGTAGAAATCGCCCATGCGGAAGAACAGCAGCACGTCCGGATGCTCCGCCTTGGCGGCGAAGAACTGGCGCATCAGCGGGGTGTGCTGGGAGAGATCGACGGTCGACATCCGTGGCGTGTTCTGCGGGGCAGCCGGGGCCGCGAAGTCTAACAAGGCAGGGACGAGCGGCTCCGCCATGTCGGGCCGCCGCGGCCTGTGTTGCCCGCCGTGCGCTGGGCCATGAGGCAGGCGCCTTCGCGAGTCGGGCACCTGTCCGTACGGGTTCGGCCGCTGCGCGTCGACGACTTGGCTTCGCTCGGTCACGCGGGATCAAGCACGTGCGTGCTCGATCCGCGGGCGCGGGCGGGTTGAAGCGGGTGCCGCAGGCTCAGCGCGAGGCAGCGAGCAGCGTCCGCGCGCCCCGTGCGGGCCTTTGCCCGCGCGGCTACTGCTGTGAGCGCAGACGCTCCAGTGTGTCGACCAGGGCGTCCAGTGCGCGGCGGTCATCGAAGAGCGTCGCGGCCGGGTCGAGGAGCCGTTGGCGCAGTTCGAGAGCGTAGTCGGCGTCGTTCGCGACGCGCAGCGCACGATCGACGTAGCCCTGCGCCGAATCCGCGATCAGCTCCTCACACCCGCAGGCCCCCAGCATCGCCGCCGACTGGCGGCTGCGCATGGAGGCCCCGGGCAGGGTGACCAGGGGCAGCCCCTGGGCGATTGCGTCCAGGCTGGTATTGCCACCGGAGAATCCCGGCGTGTCCAGCAGCACGTCGCAGGCCCGCATCACGGCGCGGAAATGCTCGGGCGCCGCCCAGGGCAACCAGAGGATCTGGCGCTCGGTATCGATGCCGGCTCGGCTCAGTCGCTGTCGGATTCGCTCGCTGAGCGCAGGCGTCTGGTCCTCGAACATCACCACGGTGGCGGCGTGATCGGCGGCGAGGATACGCGCGGTCAGGTGATCGAAGGCGGGGTGCAGCTTCACCGGCGAATGCGGCGCCAGATAGAGTCGCCCCGAGTCCGGCAAGCCGAGTTCGGCGCGCGGCCGTGACGCTGCCGCTGCGGGGCGAGCATAGGCGGTGCCCAGGCCCGGCAGCAGATGCAGGGGCTCGCGATAGTGAGTGGCGCCGTCGACGGGCTCCATATCCGCGCAGCTCAGCCAGCCGTCGATGGTAGACAGTCCGCTGCTGACCGGGTGGCCCCAGGCGGCAAGCTGCAGCGGTGCCAGTCGCAGCGCGGCCAGGGGATAGATGCGCGGGCTCAGGCCGATTTCCGGATACAGGATCAGCGCGGGCGCGCTCTCGCGCAGATGCTGCGCGACCGTCGCCAGAGGGCCAGGCAGGTGCAGGAAGCGGCTGGCGCTGTCGGCGATCGTCCGGGTGACGGCATCGACCATGCTGCCGATGTGGTAGACGTCGACCTGCCAGCCAGCGGACCGCAGTGCGCCGATCCAGGGGGCGAAGTACGCGCTGATCGTGCCCAGGTTCCAGCGTGCCGACACCATCGCGATGTGCCGCGCGCTGCGCTTTGCCGGGGCGGGGGTCTCGCTGCTGCCGTCAATGGCCGCCGCCGCCGCGCCGTACCAATCCCCGAAGGCGCGCGCCAAGCCGCTGTCGTCCATTCCGTAATAGGCGAGCGCGTAGTGGCTGTGGGCAAGGTCGTCCAGGGCGGCGCTGCCGCCGCGCAGACGTTCGCGGGGCCATTCGGCCGCGAGGTGCCGGATGCCCGAGGCGAAGCGCTGTCGCGCTTCGTCGATTCCGGCGACCGAGGCGACCACCGTCGGCAGGCTCAATGCCGCCAGCAGTGCGGCGCGCAGACGGGTGCCTTCGTCGCCGGCTGCTGCCGCGGCGCGCTGTGCACTGCTACGGCCCGCCGCATCGTCGCCGCTGCCGAGCTGGGCCTGGGCGATCTGGAGCAGTAGGGCGGCATCGCCGCTCGCGGACGCGCGGGCAAACGCGCGCGCGGCGGCCTCCGCTTGGCCGAGCAGACCCCACTCGGTGCCCAGCCGGGCGGCAACCTCGGGCGCGATCGCCGCAGGGTCGATGGGCGCAAGCGCCGCGCGCGCGGCTTCCGGAAAGCCGCGAGCCCGCTCGCACTGGGCCCAATGCAGGCGCGCGTCCACTCTCGCGGGATCAAGCCCGGCAGCATGCGCGTAGGCACGCGCGGCAGCGCCGAAGTCGTTGCGTGCCTGCGCGCAGGCGCCGAGGTTGTGCCACGCCAGCGCGTTGCGGCTGTCGGCCGCCAGCGCGTCGAGGTAGAAGGCTTCCGCCGCGCTCGCGTCGCCGCGCTGCAATGCGCTCGATCCCAGATTGTTCAGCGCCATGGACAGGGCCGAGCGAATTCCGGCGTGACCCGGCAGCGCGTCGCGCAACTGGCGGAACTGCGCAGCGGCTTCGCCGTAGTCGCCGGATTGCATCGCTGCGTTGGCGACGACGGCGCGCGCCCGCACCTCGACGGCAGGACGCTCGATCAGCGCTTGTGCGGCCTGTCGCGCGGCGAGCCACTGGCCGGCTTGCAACAGCTGTTCGGCGTAGACAATCGCCGCGGTCTCCGATGGGCTCACGCGCGCAGGTCCAAGGTCCGGCGCGACAGGATAACGCTTCGTTCGATCTCGACAGCCGTCGCGATCCGGCTGTCCACGCGCGCTTGCGCACCGCGCGTCGACCCACAGTGCACGCCCGGCCGCTGCAAGCGCTGGTCCGGGCCAGACCGATCGACACGTCAGGGTAGGCGCCCTCCCAGCGCCGCAGCGCGATCCCCATGGCGATTCCGAGTCCAGAGCCATCTGCGGCGCTGCCGGCACTGATCGACGATGCGCGTGGCCGCAGCCGCCGATACTCGGTCGATCCGACCTGCGGGGCGACGCCGGGGGTGCCGGGCCCCGGCGCCCAGCTGTCGCCGGTCCTGGCGAACCGCCGATTGCTCGCGTGGGGGGTGTTGGCTGCCTGCAGCAGCACGCCGCTGACGCTCCGCCAGGGAAGCAGGTGCTGCCTCGCGCAGGCTGCATCCGGGCGCACACACCGCATCGATGCCTTTGGCGGCGCGCAGGTTCAGCGAGCGCGTGATCACCACGCTCTCGTTGATCGGCGTGCAGCGTTGCTCGGAGAAGGGCTGTCGCCGATCGCTCCCGGCGCCGTAGGTGAATGTGATCCCAGCGCCGCGGCGCGGATCGAAGGCGGCGAACGCCGAATCACGCGTGCCACGGGTGCCCCATGTCCCAGTTGCGTTGTCTGCTGATTTTTCTCGCGGTGTGCCTGCCATCCGCAAGCACCCACGGCCAGTCCAGCCCGACCTTCCGTATCGAGCGCGGGTCGATCGACGGCGGTGCGCAGCGTTCGGGCAGCGCCTCGCTTGCTCTGGTCGGCAGCATCGGTCAGCCCGATGCCGGCGCCCCGCAGGTCGGTGCCACCTCGGTGCTGCGCGGCGGATTCCACGCGAGGCCTGCCGCCAGCCTGCCCGACGAACTCTTCCGTAACGGCTTCGAATGAGCCCTCCTGACAGGACCGATTCCATGTTGACCGACAGGCGCCTCCAGACCCGCGCGTTTTCGCTGCACGCTGCGCTCCTCGCGCTCAGCGTCGCCGTCTGCTCGCTGTGCTCGACAACGCTGGCCGCGCAGGCCTTGGGCACGGCCTTCACCTACCAGGGTGAGCTCACCGCCGCGGGGGTCCCGGCGAATGCGTCCTACGACATGGAGTTCCGCGCGTTCGATGCGCTCACCGACGGTGCCCAGATCGGCCCCACCGTCATGCGTCCAGCGGTGCCGGTCAGCCACGGGCTCTTCTCGGTGGCCCTGGACTTCGGCGCCGGACAGTTCGCCGGCGACCGGCAATGGCTGGAGATCCGCATCCGACCTGCGGGCAGTGGCAGCTACGAAACCCTGCTGCCGCGCACCGAGATCACGGCTGCGCCGTATGCGCTGGGGGCCGCCGTGGCGCTGGCTGATTCGGTGTCCACGACCAGCATCGTCGACGGCACGATCGGCGCTGCCGACATCGACAGCACCCAGGTGCAGCGGCGGGTCACCGGCCAATGCGCGACCAACGAGTACATGCGCGGCGTCGACGCCAATGGCGCGGTGAACTGCGTGGCGGGCAGCCTGGGCACGGTCACGCGCATCAACGCCGGCGCCGGCCTGACCGGCGGCCCCATCACCCTGCAGGGCACGCTGTCGATCGCCGACGGCGGCGTCACCAGCCTGATGATCGCCAACGGCACGGTCGCGAACGTCGACCTCGCACCGAATGCGGTCAATGCGGGCAACATCGTCGACGGCTCGGTCGGCCTCGCGGACATCAATACCGCCCAGGTCCAGGCCAGGGTCGGCGGCAGCTGCGCCGTCGGCCAGTACGTGCGGGCGATCGCGGCGGACGGCACGGTGACCTGCGGCAGCGATGCCACCGGGACACCCGGTTGGGCGCTAGGCGGCAATGCCGGCACCGACCCGGCCAGCCAGTTCCTGGGTACCACCGATGCGCAGCCCTTGGTGATTCGCACGCAGAACGTGCGCAGTCTGCGCATCGAGCCTTCGACGGTGCT
>JBKCVA010000125.1:0-3113 GCA_046318115.1 Lysobacterales bacterium
AGCAGGCGCGGGTCGAGAGCCATGGAGGGTCGCCGGATAGGGATGACGGACCCCGCATTGTCGGCCAAGCCACCGAACCCTGCAAAGCGCGCATCCGCGCAGCGGTCTACACTGTGCGGCTTCCGGCGGGGCGGGGTGCCCGCGCCGGCCTTGCTATCGCCATGCGGAGGCCGCAGCCGATGACGCAGCACACGCCCGCCGCCCACTCGCCCGCGCCGCTGGTTGGCGTGGTCATGGGCTCGCGTTCCGACTGGGAGACCATGCAGCACGCAGTGCAGCGCCTTGAAGCTTTGGGCGTGCCCCACGAGGTGCAGGTGGTCAGCGCGCACCGCACACCCGACCTGCTGTTCCAGTACGCCGAAGCCGCGCAAGCGCGCGGCCTGCGCGCGATCATCGCTGGCGCCGGCGGCGCCGCCCATCTTCCGGGCATGCTCGCCGCCAAGACCGCGGTGCCCGTCCTCGGCGTGCCGGTGCAGTCGAAGGCGCTCAGCGGCCTCGACTCGCTGCTGTCGATCGTGCAGATGCCGGCCGGCATTCCGGTCGCGACCTTTGCCATCGGTACGGCCGGCGCCGCCAATGCCGGCCTGTTCGCGGCCAGCCTGCTGGCCACGGATCACCCCGCGATCCGCGACGCTTTGGCCGCGTTCCGCGCCAAGCAAACCGAGGACGTGCTGGCCCACCCGGACCCGAGGCAGGCATGAGCGAGCGCAGCCTGATCCGCGTCGGCGTGCTCGGTGGAGGCCAGCTCGCGCGCATGTTGGCCCTGGCCGGCGCGCCACTGGGCACGAAGTTCCTGATGCTCGACACCGACGCCAACGCCTGTGGCGGCCAGGTCGCCGCGCTGATGCAGGCGGACTACCGCGACCTCGACGCGCTGGGCCGCTTCGCTGCGCAGGTCGACATCGCCACCTTCGACTTCGAGAACGTGCCCGCCGACAGCGCTGCCTGGCTGGCCGAGCGCGTGCCAGTGTTCCCCAATCCGCGCGCGCTGGGCGTGGCCCAGGACCGCATGGCCGAGAAGTCGCTGTTCCGCGAGCTCGGCATCGGCACGCCCGCGTTCGCCGCGGTCGACACGCTCGATCAGCTTCGTGCAGCGGTTGAACAGATCGGCCTGCCGAGCATCCTCAAGACACGTCGTCTGGGTTACGACGGCAAGGGCCAGTACCGGCTGCGCCAGCCGGCCGACGTCGAGGCCGCCTGGGCGGCGCTCGCGCACGGCCAGGTCCAGGCCAGCCTCATCCTCGAAGCCTTTGTACCTTTCGACAGCGAGCTGTCGGTGGTCGGCGTGCGCGGCCGCGACGGCGAGTTCCGCAGCTATCCTCTGACCCGAAACTGGCACCACGAGGGCATCCTTTCGCTCAGCCTCGCCCCGGCCGCTGTTTCTGCCGACGTCGCTGAGCGCGCCGTCGCAAGCGCGCGCGCTGTCGCCGACGCGCTCGACTATGTCGGCGTGTTCGCTCTGGAGTTGTTCGAGAAGGGCGGCGAACTGCTCGCCAATGAGATGGCTCCGCGCGTCCACAACAGCGGCCACTGGACCATCGAAGGCGCAGTCAGCAGCCAGTTCGAGAACCACCTGCGCGCCGTGCTTGGCCTGCCGCTGGGCGACACCGCCACGCGTGGCCACAGCGCCATGCTGAACTGGATCGGGGAACTGCCCGAGTGCGCCGCCGCACTCGGGGTGCCGGGCCTGCATTGGCATGACTACGGCAAGAGCGGGCGCCCCGGTCGCAAGGTCGGCCACGCAACCCTGCGCGCCGACAGCCCGGCGCAACTGGCTTCGGCGCTGGAGCGGGCAGGGCAGGTGCTGGGGCGTCAGGCTCAGGTGCGGCCGGCGATCGACGCGCTTCACGGTTGGGGCCAAGGCGAGACACGGCAGGCTGTTGAAAAGCAACCTGCCAGCCCGGCCGGAGATGGCCGGGCTGACGAAGCAAGCTCGTAAGCGATTGGTCCCTCGTAAGGCGGTACGGACCTTCGCCTGACCGCCGACCCGAAAAGCTCCCCGGAAGGGAGTGTTTCAACACGCTGTTGGGGATTCCGCGTTGCCCGAATCCGCTCTGGCCTGCAGGCGCCGCGCACATGTCTGATTCGATCGTCTTCGGCCCGCTGCTGCTGCCCACCCAAGCTGTGCTTCTGGTCGTTGCGACCGCGGCCGCGCTGGGCGTGCTGGGCCTGTTGCGTGACAACCGGCCCGGCTCACGCGCCGGCGCCGAGACGCGGCTGTTCGTCGCCCTCGCGGTGGGGGTGCTGGGCGCACGTCTCGGCTGGATCGCCCAGCACTGGAAGGTATATGCCGAGAGCCCATGGGCGCTGCTGGCCTTCCGGGATGGCGGCTATGCGCCTTGGATCGGGCTGCTGGTGGGCATGTGTGCGGTGGCAGTGTTCGTTCTGCGTGTGCCGCCGAGCCTGGACCTGGGCAGTCATGCGGAGGCCCCCCTCGCGTCACAGACGCTGACCCTCAATCGCCGCCAGCTCTGGATTCCCGCGCTCGTCGCTGCCCTGATCCTCGTGGCCGGACAATTCGTTCTAACGGTTAACGCGCGCCGTGAGCCCATGCCCAGCATCGAGGTGCTGGATCTGGCGGGGGGGCGGGTGCTGCTCCCTGCGGTCCAGGGGCGGCCACAGGTGATCAACCTCTGGGCCAGTTGGTGCGCACCGTGCCGTCGCGAAATGCCCGCCTTTGCGCGTGTGCAGGCGCAAAGGCCGGATGTCGACTTCGTTTACCTCAACATCGGCGAACGTGTCGACGAGATAGCAGCGTTCACCCGCACCCTGAGCGTGCCGCTCTCGCCGATCCTGCGTGATCCACCCGGCAGGGTGCCCCTGCAGTTGGACGTGCGCGGCTACCCGACTACCTTGATCCTGGATGCCGAGGGCCGTCTCCTGCACCGGCGCAGTGGCGAGCTCTCGGAAGCGAGCCTCAAGGCCCTTCTTCCGCCAGTTCGCTGACGCACGCCTTGGCGCCGCGGCTGGCCGGATCACCGCACAGGGAATCTCGACGGATGTTCCGCAATGCGAACACTGTCTCATTGGCGGTGCTGCCCGAAAGCGCTGGTCGGGGTCGATCTACCGGCCGTCCGGCGCATGCAGAACTTGCCGCAAGCCCGCGATACTGT
>JBKCVA010000126.1:0-5697 GCA_046318115.1 Lysobacterales bacterium
GCTATGCAGCCGCAGCCGTCACCCTCGGCAAGCGCATCGCAGCTGAGGGCATGGGCCTCGTCTACGGCGGCGGCAACGTCGGCCTGATGGGCATCGTCGCCGACGCCGTGCTCGACGCCGGCGGCGAAGTGACCGGAGTGATCCCCGAGCACCTGATGCAGTGGGAAGTCGCCCACAAGAGCCTCACACGCCTCGAAGTGGTCGGCTCGATGCACGAGCGCAAGGCGCGCATGTTCGACCTCGCAGACGGCTTCATCGCCCTGCCCGGCGGTTTCGGCACCCTCGACGAAATGTTCGAGATGCTGACCTGGCGCCAGCTCGGCCTCGGCGACCGGCCCTGCGCCTTCCTCGACGTCGAGGGCTTCTACAGCCCGCTGATGCAAATGATCGACCGCATGGTCGAGACGCGCTTTCTGCACCCCGACCAACGCCGCGACCTGTGGCACGGCGAGGACATCGACGCCCTGTTCGCTTGGCTGCGCGCCTACACGCCCGCCAAGGCCGACAAGTGGATGGACGAGAAGCGCCGCCGCGACTTGCGTTGAAGAACGTGGCAGCCTCGTTGGCGCATCGCGAATGCCAAAGGTGCGCCCGCCGGCGTTCCCGATGGATGGTGCAGTCATGCTCGGGGTTCGCTCCGGGCATCGTGCTCTGGTAGCCTCGGCGCAGCAATGTCCTGTGCCGACTCACCGCGCTGATGCCTGTTTCCCACCCTGACGCACGCCTTGCCTTCAGATTCTTGGTCTGGGTGCTTCTGTGCGCGTGCTTTGCCACTGCCAGCGCAAAGGAGCCGCCGCTTCGCTTGGTTGCGGCCAGCAGTAGCAGCAGCAACGAAACCGAGCAGTTGCCTTGCAGCAAGGTGTACCTCCGGTTGGCGCAGGAAGCGCTGCGCCGCGCGGGTATCGAGCACACATGTTCGGCCTTGCCCTGGCGGCGAGCCCAGATGATGGTTCAGCTGGGCGAACAGGATGCGATGGTGACTCTGGCTACGGCAGAGCGTGGCCAGTACAGCGTGGCCGTGGATGAGCCGCTGTATCACCTTCCTCTGCATGCCTTCACGAGCGCCTCGCACCCGCGCCGTGAGGAGCTCGCGAGGCTTAGTCATGTCAGTGAACTGAAATCATGGCAGGTGCTCAGCTATCTCGGCGATGGCTGGACCCAATCGCATCTGGAATCGGGGGGAACGTCGGTGGCGTGGTCGCGCGACCTCGCCACCGTGCTCAATCAGCTGGCGCTTCAGCGGGGCGACCTGACCATCGCGGCCGAGGTCGAAGCCATGCCGGTTATCCGAGCGCTTGGACTCTCAGATCGCGTTGTGCGACTGCCCAATGTTTTCGACACGCTGGACTTCAAGATTCTGATCAGCAAGCAGTCACCCCACCTCGACAAGCTGCCGCTGATCGCGGCTGCGATACGCAGCATGAGAGAGGACGGCACGATCGAGCGCGTCAGCCTGCAAGCGCAATCGCAGATGGAGTGAATCTCGCGAAAGCGGACGCGTTCAACATTTGGCTTGCGTGCCGGTCGGCCCAGACAGACTGACGCAATTGACGTGAGGCGACAGCTCATGCGCGCAGCATGCGTGCTCGAAGACGAAGACTGACTGCACCATGCTGCAGTCGCTGTCTACGACAGACGCATTGCCCGGGCCAGACCTGCGGAGCAGCCCGTGTTCGACCCCGGCGAGGACTTGCTCGCGCCGGACTTCATCGACTTGCACGTCAACCGCGACGGTGTGCTGTTCAGCGACGTACGCAGCGGGTCGGGGTGGCAAGCCGACCGAGGGCCCATCGAAGTGGGCGCTTGGGTGGATCTCGTGTCGCTCTCCAATCAAGGGCGGACCAGATCAACATGGGTCGAGTGACAACATCGAAGCTGCGCCCGCACATGCGCGCAAACGAAGAGAGCCGCATCTTTCGATGCGGCTCTCTTCGTGCCTCTTGGCGTCCCCACGGGGATTCGAACCCCGGTCGCCTCCGTGAAAGGGAGGTGTCCTAGGCCTCTAGACGATGGGGACTAGGAAGGTGGTGGAGCCAGCCGGGATCGAACCGGCGACCTCTACAATGCCATTGTAGCGCTCTCCCAGCTGAGCTATGGCCCCACGTGCTGGAAAGACCGCCATCTTAGCTGAGAATTTCTGTTCGTCAAGCCCTTGAACGGAGAATTTCTCAAGATGCGTTGCCTCCCCGGTCGCGGCCCGACGTGCGTTCCATGGCGGGGCGAAGGGTGAACCGCGAATGGCCACGCTCTTCCAGGTACTCCAACCAGCGCCCAAGGAAATTGTTCATGCGCATGCGTGTATCTACGAGTTGCCGCGCTACGCTTCGAAGTCCAAGCAGATCCTCCCAGCGTTGGCTGACTTCGCAGTGGGTCACTTCTGCCAGGCGTGCATCGGTATAGATGCGCACCATTGCCGACGGGTCGCGATGGCCACTGTTTGCGTCAATCAGCCCATAGGTAAGGCGAAGTTCGAGCGTGTAGCTGTGCCGCTCAAGCACATCGAGGTGGAGTTCGATGCCGTCGTCGGCACGCGAGCGGTACTCACCGGGTGGGAGGTCGAGAACTGGAAAACTGCGCACCAGCCGCCAATAGTTGTCTGAATATCGATCCATGAGCTGTCCCAAGCGATTGGGCAGCGCTGTGACGGGAAGTACGGACAGTCTTGACATGCTCGCGAGCCTATCACGGGGCCGGACGCTCACCGCGTGAGTCCATGCGGAACGCTTCCAGTCGAGGAGTGAGACGCAGACAGGAGCGCGGTGCGCCCCGAGGGCACAAGGGGCGCGCAACCGGTGCGAGCTCAGTACAGCTGCCGCTCGATGCCGAGTGTCGACATCAGCTTGCTGGCGATCTCCTCGATCGACGTGTGGGTGGTGCTGAGCACCGGCAGATTCTCCTGCCGGAACAGAGCCTCGGCCTGCGCCACTTCGCTCCGACAGGTTTCGATTTTCGCGTAACGGCTGCCGGGTCGCCTCGCCTCCCGCACTTGGCGCAGGCGTTCGGGGTCGATGGTCAGGGCGAACAGCTTCTTCCGATAAGGACGAAGGCGCTTGGGCAGTTCCCTGCCCTCCAGATCTTCTTCGGTCAGCGGGTAGTTCGCCGCTTTCACCCCGAAGTGCAGGGCCAGATACAGGCAGGTCGGCGTCTTGCCGGATCGCGAGACTCCCACCAGGATCACGTCCGCATCGTCGTAGTGCACGTCGATGCCGTCGTCATGGGTCAGCGCGTAATTGGTGGCGTTGATGCGAGCCTCATAGGCGTTGTAATCCACGACCGCATGCGCTTTGTTGACACGAGGCTGGCGCGGCTGGGCCAGCTCGCTTTCCAAAGGGCTGATAAAGGGCCGGAATACGTCGAGGACCAAAGCACCGCTCTCGGCGATGATGTCAGTCAGCGTGCCGTCGACCACCGTATTGACCACGATCGGGCGCTGGCCGCACTGCTGGCCGCGCTGCCGGATGCGCTCAGCGGCCTGCTGGGCCTTGTCGTAGGTGTCCACGAAGGGGATACGCTGAGTGTCGAAGCTGACGCCTTCGAACTGGGTCAGCAGCGCGTGGCCGATAGTCTCGGCCGTGATGCCAGTGCCGTCCGAAATGAAGAACACCGGGCGCTGCGCGCTCATCTGCTATCTCCCTGATTTTGAAGGCTTGCGCCCGACTGGACTGGAATTGGACTTGTGCCTCCCGGACGCGCCCAGCATCATACGCGGCCTCGGCTGCCGCGCTGCAGCATTTGAAGCTGTTCACGTCTTTCTCTCGAAGGAGCCATCCCCTTGAACTCGCACGTGCTGTGGCTGCATGAGCTTCGCTTGACCGACCTCGCCCAAGTGGGCGGCAAGAACGCGTCCTTGGGCGAGATGATCGGCAATCTGAGCGGTCTGGGGGTGTCGGTCCCCGGTGGCTTCGCCACCACAGCTTCAGCCTTCCAGGAATTCATCCACGAGAACCAGCTGGCCGAGCGCATCCAGGCCAAACTGGCCTCGTTCGATGTTGAGGACGTCGATGCGCTCGCGGCAGCGGGCCGCGAGATCCGCGGCTGGGTGATCGATGCGCCCTTGCCGAAGGCCCTGGACACCGAGATCCGCACCGCCTATACGCGTCTGTGCGACGAGGCTGGTGCCAGCAATGTTTCGGTGGCGGTGCGCTCGTCCGCGACCGCTGAAGACCTCCCCGATGCGAGTTTCGCGGGGCAGCAGGAAACCTTCCTCAACGTGGTTGGCGTCGATGCCGTCGTGCACCGGGTCAAGGAGGTCTTCGCCAGCCTCTACAATGACCGCGCGATTGCCTATCGCGTGCACCACGGCTTCAAGCATGAGGATGTGTTTCTGTCCGCTGGCGTGCAGCTGATGGTGCGTTCGGACATCGGCGCCTCGGGCGTGCTGTTCACCCTCGACACCGAGAGTGGCTTCCGTGACGCCGTGTTCGTCACCTCCAGCTATGGCCTCGGCGAGATGGTGGTGCAGGGCGCGGTGAACCCGGACGAGTTCTACGTCTACAAGCCCACGCTGCGCGCTGGCAAGCCGGCCGTGCTGCGCCGTCAGATCGGCGCCAAGCAGCAGCGCATGGTGTACTCGGACCAGCCCGGCGAGCGCGTGCGCATCGAGGCCACGCCCGATGCGCTGCGCCGCAGCTTCTCGATCACCGATGCCGACGTCGAGGAGCTCTCCCGCCAGGCTCTCACCATCGAGCAGCACTACGGCCGTCCGATGGACATCGAGTGGGCCAAGGACGGCAACACCGGCAAGCTCTACATCGTGCAGGCGCGCCCCGAAACGGTTAAGTCGCGCGCGCGCGCCACCCAGATCGAACGGTTCCATCTGTCGGGCAAGGCCGACGTGTTGGCACAGGGCCGCGCCATCGGCCACAAGATCGGCAGCGGCGTGGCCAAAGTGATCCGCTCGCTCAAGGACATGAACCGCGTCGAGCCGGGTGACGTGCTGGTCGCCGACATGACCGACCCCGACTGGGAGCCGGTGATGAAGCGCGCGTCGGCGATCGTGACCAACCGCGGCGGTCGCACCTGCCACGCCGCGATCATTGCGCGCGAGCTGGGCGTACCGGCGGTGGTCGGCTGTGGCGATGCGCTGGACCGCATCCCCGATGGCGCGCGCGTCACGGTGAGCTGCGCCGAGGGCGACACCGGCCTGATCTACGACGGCGAGCTGGCCTTCGAGCGCATCGTCACCGATCTGGAGAACATGCCCCCTGCCCCGCTCAAGATCATGATGAACGTGGGCAACCCCGAGCGCGCTTTCGATTTCGCCCAGCTGCCGCATCAGGGCATTGGTCTCGCGCGTCTTGAATTCGTCATCGCCCGCCAGATCGGCGTGCATCCAAAAGCGCTGCTGGAATACGCCAAGCAGCCGGCCGACATCAAGGCCAAGATCGACGAACTGTCGGCCGGCTACGCCGACCCGGTGAGCTTCTACGTCGAGCGTCTGGCCGAGGGCATCGCCACGCTGACCGCAGCGTTCGCGCCGCACGCAGTCATCGTGCGCCTGTCGGACTTCAAGTCGAACGAGTACGCGAACCTGATCGGCGGCGCGCAGTACGAACCGCACGAGGAGAACCCGATGATCGGCTTCCGCGGCGCCAGCCGCTATGTCGATCCGAGCTTCCGCGATTGCTTCGCCCTTGAGTGCCGGGCGATGAAGAAAGTCCGCGACGAGATGGGCCTGACCAATGCCTGGGTCATGAT
>JBKCVA010000127.1:0-12520 GCA_046318115.1 Lysobacterales bacterium
GGGCCGCGTGCGCGCCAGCAGCGGCAGCGGACGCGGCGCCGCGCGGGTCGCAAGCGAGGCGCGCGTCTGGCGGCTGCGGCTGGAAGTCGCCGCGGCGGCGGCGCTGGCGCCCTGGGGCTTCGAGCCCGCGAACCTGCGCGGCGCCTGGACCGACGCTGCGCGAGCGCGCGCGCAGACGCCCTACCGCCAGCTGCAGCTGGCCGTGCTGCTGAGCCGCGCGGCCAGCGGTGCGACGCTGAGCGGGCCGGTGCGCGGCGCGCCAGTGTGGTATCGCCATCGCGGCCAGCTGCGCCCGGCCTGGTACGTCGAGACCCAGGTGCTGCCGGCGCAGGGGCCGCGCGCCAGCCGCCTGCAGGCGAGCCTGATCGATGCGCTCGACGGCCGACTGCAGCGGCGGCAGGACCTGTCCGCGCACGCCAGCTTTCTCTGGCAGGCCTATGCGGAAACCGCGGCCACGCACCGGCCTGAGCCCGGCCCGCAGGGCCGCGCCGACATGCCGCATCCCACCGCGCAGCCCGATGGCTTCCGTCCAGTGCTCGGCCCGCCGCAGCAGATCGAACTGGCCTTCGCGCCGCTCGGCTTCGCCTGGCCCGGCATCGGTTTCAGCGACCCCTGGCTGCGCGTGCGCGATGCCGAAACCCGCGGCAACAACGTCGATGCCTACGCCGACCTGGCCGAGCCGGATGGCTTCAGCGCAGGCGACGTGCGGGCCCAGCTCAGCGGCCCGCTGGCCTTCGTGCCCGGGTACGCGCCGCTGCTGTCGCCGGACGTCGACAAGCGGCAGATCGAGGCGGGCGTGGTCAATGCCTTCTACATCACCAACTACCTGCACGACTGGTTCCATGCCGCCGGCTTCGACGAGGCCGCGGGCAATGCGCAGATGTCGAACTTCGACCGCGGCGGCGAAGAATTCGACGAACTGCGCGTGGAGACGCTCGACCATTCGGGCTTCGACAACGCCAACATGTCCACGCCGGCGGACGGCGCGCCGCCGCGCATGCAGCTGTTCCGCTTTCGCGGCCCGCGCGTGGGCGCGCTGGATCCGGGCGCGGCCGGGCCGCCGCTGCGGGTGCGCGTCGCCGAGTTCGGGCCCGGCAGCTATCGGCTGAGCGCGGCCCTGGCGCTGGCGAACGATGGCGTCGGCACTACCGCGGACGCCTGCGAAGCGCTGCCGGCTGTGTTCAGCGGCCGCATCGTGCTGGCCGAAGACGGCGGCTGCGACGCGCTCGACAAGGCGCGCCATGCGCAGTCGGCGGGCGCGGCGGGCCTCGTGATCATGGGCCTGCAGGCTGAAGGCTGGCCGCTGCTCGCCGGTGACGCGCCCGAGCTTGATCTACCGACCCAGAGCGTGCAGCGCAGCGATGGCCTGTGGCTGCGCGAGCGGCTGGCGCAGGCGCCGCTCAGCGTAGAGCTGAGCGCCGAGCGCGGCGCCGACCGTGATGCGGCCATGGATGCCGCGATCGTCGCCCACGAATGGGGCCACTACATCAGCAACCGGCTGATCGGCAATGCCACCGGCCTCAGCACCCACCAGAGCCGCGCCATGGGCGAAGGCTGGGCCGACTTCCACGCCCTGCTGCTGCTCGTGCGCGAGCAGGACGCGCTCAAGCCCGAGGGCGCCGGCTTCAGCGGCAGCTACGGGGTGATGAACTACGTCAGCGCCGGCCGCATGCCGAGCTTCAGCCCCAACGCGAGCTACTTCGGCATCCGCCGCTACCCCTACTCGACCCGGCGCGAGATCAATCCGCTGGAGTTCCAGCACATCGCCAGCGGCTCGCAGATTCCGGATGCCGCCCCGCGCACCCCGGCCAGCCTGTCGGCCGACAACTCGGCCGTGCACAACGCTGGCGAAGTCTGGGGCAGCCTGCTCTGGGAGTGCTACGCCAGCCTGCTGCGCGAGACCCTGCCGCCCGCTCCGCGCTACAGCTTCGACGAAGCCCAGCGGCGCATGAGCGAGTATCTGGTGGCCGCCTACAAGCTGACCCCGAACGCGCCCACCTACACCGAGGCCCGCGACGCCCTGCTGCTGGCGATGGCGGTCAGCGATGCCGAAGACCTGCGCCTCTGCGGCTCGGCCTTTGCCGCGCGCGGCGCCGGCCTGCGCGCGCGCTCTCCCAGCCGCGCCAGTCTCACCCTGCAGGGCGTGCAGCCGAGCCTGGTCGACGGTGGCGATCTGCGCGTCGACAGCATCGAGCTGATCGAGGACGCCGGCTGCGATGCCGACGGCGTGCTCGACAGCGGCGAGACCGGCCGCCTGCGCCTCAGCGTACGCAACTCCGGCACGCAGGCCCTGGCCGACAGCCGCGTCGATCTGCGCAGCTCCAGCGACCGCCTCGCCTTCGCCGAGGGCAGCGGGCGCACGCTGCCGGCGCTGGCGCCGCAGCAGCAGCACACGCTGGATCTGCCGGTGGCGCTCTACGCCGGCGCTGGCCTGCAGGCGATCACGGTCACGGCCACGCCGGACGATCCGGCGATCGGCTTCGCTACCGGCGAAGTCGGCGCTGAGGCCTTCGCGGTCGACTTCGACCTCGTCGATGCGGTGAGCCGCAGCGATGGCTTCGACAGCCCGCGTCTGGTCTGGACAGCCGCCCAGGACGAGGGCCTGGAGCCCGAGCTGGTGGGCTGGCGCCGGCGCGCGCTCGATCCGCTGCGCTGGGTGCTGTATGGGCCCGACTTCGGCACCGAGGGTCAGGCCTGGATCGAATCGCCGGCGCTGCAGGTGAGCGCCGATGCCGACTTCCGCGTCGAGTTCGACGCGCGCTACAGCTTCGAGGCCAGCAGCAGCACCTTCTACGACGGCGGCCTGGTCGAATTCAGCGTGGACGAGGGCCAGAGCTGGCGTGATGTCACTGAACTCGGCCAGCTCAGCCCGGCCTATGGCGGCGTGCTGTCCGACTGCTGCGACAACCCGCTGGGAGGGCGCGCCGCCTTCGTCGGCCGCAGCGCCGGCTGGCCCGAGGCCTTCGTGCCGCACCGCATCGACTTCGGCCGCGCGCTGGCCGGGCAGCGCGTGCGCCTGCGCTTTCTGATCGCCACCGATGCGGCCGTGACCGCCCCGGGCTGGGAGATAGATGCGCTGCGCGCCCTCGGCATCGACAACACGCCGTTCCCGCAGCGCGTGCCGAACGCCGCCGCGTGTACCCTGAGTGGCCGCTTCCGCGATGGCTTCGAGACCCTGACGCAATGAACCCGACTCCAAGCACCCGCCGCCTGCGCCCCGAACTCTGGCTGCTGGCCGTGGCCTGCGTGCTGCTGGCGGCGCAGGCCAGCTTTCATCTGCTGGCCTATCCGCGCCTGGATCAAGGCCTGCTGGACCTCGCTGCGGTCGGCGCCGAGCAGCCGCTGCCCAGTTTCGATGTGCTGCGCGGCGCGTGGATCCTGTACGCGGTGCACCTGCTGATCGCCTCGCTGCTCTGCGCCGCCTGCGCCGTGGCCCCGCGCCTGTTCGGCCGCGGCCTGCGCATGGCCCTGGTGGTATGGCTGGGGCTCGACACCGCCCTGCTCTTCTACTTCGTCGGCCCCTTTCTCGGCAGCGTGCTGATGGCGATCAGCGCCAGCGCGGTGGCGGCGGCAGCGCTGCTGCCGGGGCGGAGCGAGGAGGCCTAGCGCGGGTCTCGTCCCACCCTGTTTGACCGAGCATAGGGTGGGTCTTGACCCACCCGATCAATCCAGCATGAGGTGGGTCTTGACCCACCCCATGAAGCCAGGATGTGGTGGGTTTTGGCACACCCTCGCGAACGAAGCATAGGGTGGGTCTTGACCCACCGGACCTCGACCCACGCCCCACCCTGCGTTGTGCCAGACACCAAGCGCTTTGCATTCGCCGCGCAGGACACGCGGTGCAGAAAGCCGGTGGGTCAAGACCCACCCTATGGCTGACGCGACAGGCAAACGGTGGGGTGGGCGAAGGGTGGCTTTGGACCCACCCGATCAAGCCAGGATGTGGTGGGTTTTGACACACCCTCGCGAACCGAGCATAGGGTGGGTCTTGACCCACCGGACCTCGATCCCTGGCCGATCCTGCGCGATGTGTGCGCCGATGCTCGCTCCGCATTGATGGTGCGTGCCGCAAGATGCGAAGCCCGGTGGGGCAATGCCCACCCTATGGACCACAGTTCACCGCCCATGCCCGACATCCTGATCCTCTACTACAGCCGCAGCGGCAGCGTGGCCCAGCTGGCGCGGCAGATCGCCCGCGGCGTCGATGAAGTGCCGGGCATGGCGGCGCGGCTGCGCACGGTGCCGCCGGTGGCGCCGATCACCCAGACGGCCGCCCCGCCCGAACCCGAGGACGGTGCGCCCTACGTCGAGCGGGCGGATCTCGCCGAATGCGCGGGTCTGATCCTCGGCAGCCCCACGCGCTTCGGCAACATGGCCGCACCGCTCAAGCACTTTCTCGATTCGCTGGGCGCCGAATGGGCCTCGGGCACCTTGGCCGGCAAACCCGCAGCGGTGTTCACCTCGACGGCCTCGATGCACGGCGGTCAGGAGTCGACCCTGCTGACCATGCTGCTGCCGCTGCTGCACCACGGCATGCTGATCACCGGAATCCCCTTCACCGAAGCCGCACTCAGCACCACCACCACCGGCGGCACGCCCTACGGCGCCAGCCACTGGACCGGGCATGAGGGCCACACCCATCCCAGCGAGGACGAGCGCCAGCTGGCGCGTGCGCTGGGCCGGCGCGTGGCTGTGATCGCACAGAAGCTCGCAGCCGGCGCATGAGTCTCGAATCCGCCAATCCCAATCTGTTCGACGAGAACGCGAGCCCGGTGCCCGAGCATGTGGGCCGCCGCGCCTGGCGCATCGGCGTGGTGCTGCTGTGGGCGCTGATCGCGCTGCAGCTGGCCTGGTACCTCGTGCTGCTGCCGCCGGCGCGGGTCAGCCCCTGGGTGCCGCTGACCTTTCTCGGCCTGCCGCTGCTGATCCCGGCGCTGTGCGCGCTGGCGAACATGAAGAAAGCTCTGTTCTGGGCCGGCTTCATCGCCATGTTCCACTTCACCCACGGGGTGATGGAGGCTTGGACCGTGCCCGCCGCACTGTGGCCCGGGCTGATCGAAGCGGCGCTGGCGGCAGGCGTGTGCTGTGCGGCGGCCTGGCACGGGCTGTCGCGCCGCATCTACTGGCGCAAGCTGGTCACGGCCGCTGCCGAAGAGGCCGGCCGCTGAGCCCAGCCCGTATAATTCGCGGCCTCCCCGCGTCAAACGGCCTCGCCATGGACCAGCTCTGCATCGTCACCACCGGCGGCACGATCGACAAGATCTACTTCGACGACAAGTCCGACTACCAGATCGGCGACCCGCAGATCGGCCGCATCCTTGAAGAACTGGGCGTGGCCTTCCGCTTCACGGTGATCCCGATCCTGCGCAAGGACAGCCTGCACCTCACCGACGCAGACCGCGCGCTGATCAAGCAGACCATCCTGGCGCAGCCGGCGAGGCACGTGCTGGTGACCCACGGCACCGACAGCATGGTCGAGACCGGCCGCGTGCTGGCCGACGTCGCCGACAAG
Source organism: Lysobacterales bacterium (assembly GCA_046318115.1). GTDB lineage: Bacteria > Pseudomonadota > Gammaproteobacteria > Xanthomonadales > Xanthomonadaceae > Aquimonas. The sequence goes on from JBKCVA010000127.1 coordinate 5,513, forward strand.
ACCATCGTCATGACCGGCGCGCTGAATCCGGCGCGCTTCCGCGGCTCGGACGCCGAGTTCAACATCGGCACCGCCGTCGGCGCCGTGCAGTGCTTGCCGCCGGGCGTCTACATCGCCATGAACGGGCGCATCTGGGACCCGGCGAAGGTGCGCAAGAACGTCGCGGCGAATCGCTTCGAGGCGGCTTGAGGGCCTTGCGGCGAGGAACGCGTAGAGACAATCGAGGAACGAGTGGAGAGGAAAGAGGAGCAAGTGGAGGGGCGGGCTCGCCCGCGGATGTGCGGCCCTCGTTCTTGTCGTCGATCCTGGCTTTCCTTGCTGCACCTGAGCGTGTTCCGCGGGTTTCGATGCGCTTGAGGTTTCGCTTTGCCGGCTGACGCGCTCTGCCAACGCAGCACCGGCATCACCGCCACGACGTCCATCACCGCGCCCTGCCCTGCAGCGCGCCCGCCCCACTGAAGCCGAGAGCCTGCCATGGCCGAGATCAGCCGCCAGGACAAAGCCGCACGCCAGCTGAGGCTGCTTTCGCAAGCGCTCGACTCCGGCCGCCTGGGGCCGGTGCGGCGCATGGTCAACACGCTCAGCCCGGCCGAGATCGGCAACCTGCTGGAGTCGCTCCCGCACGACCAGCGCGTGATCGTCTGGGGCCTGGTCGACGCTGAGGACGACGGCGAAGTGCTGGTCCACGTCGGCGACGAGGTGCGCGAAAGCCTGCTCGCGGCGATGGACCCCGACGAAATCGTCGCCGCTGCCGAATCGCTGGACATCGATGACCTCGCCGACCTCATGGAGGACCTGCCCGACCAGGTCATCGACGAGGTGCTGAAGTCGATGGACCGGGAGAACCGCGAGCGTCTGGAGCAGGTGCTCTCGTATCCTGAGGACAGCGCCGGCCGCCTGATGAACCCCGACGTCATCACCGTGCGCGCCGACGTCACGGTCGACGTGGTGCTGCGCTACCTGCGCCTGCGCGGCGAGATGCCGGACAACACCGACCACCTCTACGTGGTCAGCCGCCGCCATCAGTACCTCGGCCGCATCCCGCTGACCGCCCTGCTGCTGTCCGAGCCCTCGCGGCCGATCAACCAGCTGATGGACGAGGAGGATCACCCGGCGATTCCGGTCGACACGCTCACCGCCGAGGTCGCGCGGCAGTTCGAGGACCACGACTGGGTGTCGGCGCCGGTGGTCGACGAGAACAACATCCTGGTCGGCCGCATCACCATCGACGACGTGGTCGACATCATCCGCGAGCAGGCCGAGCACCAGGTGCTGTCGGCCGCCGGCCTCGATGAGGACGAGGACATGTTCAGCCCGGTGCTGCGCGCAGCGCCGCGGCGCATGATCTGGCTGGGCATCAATCTGCTGACGGCGTTTCTGGCGGCCAGCGTGGTCGGCCGCTTCGAAGAGACCATCGAGAAGGTCGTGGCGCTGGCGGTGCTGATGCCGATCGTCGCCGGCATGGGCGGCAATGCCGGCACCCAGGTGCTGGCGCTGATGATCCGCGGTCTGGCGCTGGGCCAGGTCGGCGCCAGCAACGTCTGGACCCTCGTCTGGAAGGAAGTGCGCGTGGCCCTGCTGAACGGCCTCGGCCTGGGCCTCGTGCTCGGCGGCGCGGTCTGGCTGTGGTTCGGCGACCCGGCGCTGTCGGGCGTGATTTTCGCGGCGCTGGTGATCAACCTGACCGCGGCCAGCCTGGCCGGCGTCGCCGTGCCGCTGACCTTGAAGCGCATGGGCTTCGATCCGGCGCTGGCCAGCAGCATCTTCCTGACCACGGTCACCGACGTGTTCGGCTTCTTCGCCTTCCTCGGCCTCGGCACCCTGCTGCTGGTCTGAAGGCCGGCGTATACGTCAGGGCGTGATGCGCACGCGCTGTCCTTCCAGATCGCCCGGCGGCGGGAAGCGCAGCACGCGATCACCGCGCTCAAGCCCGGTGACGATCTCGCGCTGGCGACCGTCGCTGTCGCCGACCTCGACCGCACGCGCGCGCAGGCGGCCCTCCTCGACGCGCCAGACCCGCCAGCCGGCCTGCTCGCGGCGCAGGGCCTCGATCGGCACGACGAGCACGTCGCGCGCCTCGCGCACCTCTACGAAGGCCTCGACCTGGTAGCCGTGGCCCAGGCCCGGCGGCACGGCGTCGAGCTGCAGGATGACGTGCACGCGCTGCTCCTCGACGCCCAGCGCCGAGACCTTGAGCTCGCCCAGCGGCTCGACGCGCTCGACCCGCGCCGTCAGCGAAGCGCCACCCCAGCCCTCGATGCGCGCGGACGCGCCGGGCGCGAACAGCACGGCATCCTGCGAGAGGAAATCGGCGACCACCTCGATCGAGCCCGGCGCACCGATCTCCAGCAGCAGCTGGCCCGCAGCCACCGGCTGCTCGCCCTGCAGATGGCGCTTCAGCAGCACACCGGCCATCGGCGCGCGCAGCTCGATGCTGCCCTCGGCGTCGGGCAGCGTGAGCGCGAGACGACTGCGCGCCTGCTCGATCGCGGCGCGCGCCGCGCCCACCGCCGCTACGGCTTCGCGATCCAGCGCGCGCGCGGCCATCAGATCGCGCGCGCTGACCAGACCGCGCTGGCCGGAGGCCTCCAGCCGCTGCCGCGCATCGCGTGCGGACGCCGCGTGCGCTTCGGCCTGTCGCAGGCCAGCCTCCGCCGCGGCGAGCTCGGCCCGTGCCGTCGCCGCGCTGCGTGCGTCCAGGGGCGTCGACTGCAGCGGCCGCAGGCGCGCCAGCACCTGGCCCGCGTCCACCGCATCGCCGGGCTCCAGGCGGATGCGTTCGAGCACGCCCGCGGTCGGTGCGGCCAGCGGATGCAGCTCGCGCATGCGGGTGATGCCGCGATCGCTGCGTTCGACGCGCAGGGTGCCGGTGCCGACTTCGACCAGCTCGAACTCGCGCGTGCGCGGCCACAGCGTGGCCAGTGCAGCCAGCAGCAGGACCAGCAGCAGCGCGCCCCAGGCGAGACGGGTGCGGCGGCGGGATGCACTCAGAGTCATGCGGCTACTCCCGGACCTTCAGGCTTTCGACAAGACCAATCCGATCGACCCCGCGACGCACCCACAGCGCGGTAGCGATGACCGAGACCAGCAGGATCAGTCCCGCCCGCAGGTGCAGGCGGGGCTCGAACAGGCTGGGGAACTGGAACACATCGGTGGCCATCGCGCGCAGGAAGGCCTGCGCCGCGTAGTGGCCCAGCACCAGGCCCAGCGGCAGGGCGATCAGGCACAGCAGGGCGAGCTCGGCCAGCAGCACATAGCTGGCCTCGCGGCGGCCGTAGCCGAGCACGCACAGGGTGGCGAGGTCGCGGCGCTGCTCGCCGAGCACCACCGTGCTGGTGGCGTAGGCGATGCCCACCGCCATCAGCACCGCGAAGCCGGTGAACAGGGTGGTCATGGTCCCGCTGCCCTGCTCGAACATGCGCCGCATCGCGCCCCAGGCGGCTTCGACATCGCTGCTGGCGGCGATCATCGGGGTGGCGCGCACGGCGGCATCGAAGGCCGGGCGCTGATGGGCGCGCAGGCGCAAATGGGCGCCACTGATACGGCCCGGCTGTCCCGCGTAGCGAGCCAGCGTGTCGATCTCCAGCCAGGCGCCGCTGCCGATGGTGACTTCGACCACTTCGGCGACGGACAACTCGAAACGCCTGCGCAAGCCGCCGGTGAGCTGCACTTCGACCGCGTCACCGGCCCTCACACCCAGCTGGCGGGCCAAAGAGCCGCTGAGCAGCAGGCCGTCATCGCGCAGCAGGCGCGGCTGGCCCTGGGCATCGACCAGCCGCTCAAGCTGCGGCGAGGCCAGCAAGCCCAGCAGCGGTTCGTTGACCGAACGAGCGCCGGCGCTGAACACGGCATCCAGGGCGAGAAAGGGCTCGGCGCGCTCGACCCCCGGCAGCCGGGACATTGCGCGGAAAGCATCCGCCCCGGCGTTCTCGGCGAGGCTGAGCGTGATCTGCTGGCGCTTGGCCGCGCCGAAGCTGATGTCGAGCAGGCGCTCGATGGCCAGCGGTGCCTGCATCGACAGCACCAGCAGGATCAGCGCCGCGCAGAAGCCGGCGACGGTGATCAGGCTGCGGCGCGGAAAGCCCAGCACCCGGCGCAAGGCGACGCGGGTCAGCGGATCGAAGCGCGCGGCCAGCGCCTTCAGCGGCCCGCTGCCGTGCCGGAAGCTGGGCGGCGACGGTGGCGCCAGGGCTTCCGAAGGTCGTAGTGCAAGCACGCGACGCAGAGCCAGGCTGCTGCCGGCGAATGCGGCGCCGATACCGACCGCGAACGCGGCGGCGACCAGACCGGGCTGCAGCCGGTACTGCAGCGCGGGCAGCCGATAGAACTCCAGATACAGGCCGCACATCAGCTCGCCCAAGGCGCGGCCCAGCGCCAGCCCTAACAGCACGCCGACCAGACTGACCACGAGCGCGAAGCCGAGATAGCCGCCCACCACTTCGCGCGGGCGCAGGCCGAAGGCTTTCATCAAGCCCAGCGTGCTGCGTTCGGCCTCCACCAGCCGGGTGAGGTTGAGGTTCAGCAGGAAGGCCGCGACCGCGAGGAAGGCCGGCGGCAGGATGCGCGCCATGGTGCCAAGCTGCCTGAGTTCGTCATCCAAGAGGCGCGCCGAAGGAATGCGGCTGCGGTCCTGGGCCCGGCCTGCCCCATAGCGCGCGAACAGCGGTTCAAGCTGTGCGGCCACAGCCTCCGCGGACACCCCATCGCCCAGCCGCAGCAGCAGCTCGTTGAAGGCACCTTCGAGCCCGGCCGCCTGCTCCAGGGCCCGCCTCGGCATCCACAGCACGGCGTGGCGCTCGGGCTGGGGCAGCAGTTCGCCGGGCGGGCTCACGAACACGAACTCCGGCGAGTTGGCGATGCCAACAATCCGCAATCGCTCGCGCGAACCGCGGATCGTCAGCGCCAACTCATCGCCAATGCCCAGCCCCTGCGCCTGCGCGAAGGCCTCGTTCAAGGCCACCTCGCGTCGCGCATTCGGCTCCGGCCAGCGGCCGTCGACCCGCCACGGCCGATTGACGTGCACGCGCTCGGGATCGTCCAGCGAATAGAGGCGCGCGCTGAGCGCGCCGTCCACATTGGGCAGCACCAGCAGGGCCGGCACCGCCAGCCGCGCCTCAACGGCCTGCACGCCCGGCAGTGCGGCGGCGCGCGCGGCCATCGCATGCGGTGCGCGCACCAGCATCAGCTGCAGGTCGGCCAGGCCCTGCTGCAGGTAGTAGTCGTCGCGTGCACGTTCGAGCGCGGCGCGCGTACCGATCGCAGTGACCAGCAGGGCCACGCCCAGCGCCAGCAGGCCGGCAATCGCCGAGGCCTGCGCCCGCTGCCGCAGCAGGTCGCGGCCAAGCTTGTTGAGCAGCGGCCGGCGCATCACCAGCGCAGCTCCGAGGGCTGGGCGCGCACGGCGTTGCGCTCGATCGAGCGGATCGCGCCGTCGGCGAAGCGCACCACACGGTCGCCCAGCCGCGCCATGTCGGCATTGTGGGTGACGATCAGGCTCAAGCTGCCGCTGCGCGCATTGGCCTGCATCAGCGCATCGAGCACGCGCACGCCAGTGGCGAGGTCGAGCGCACCTGTCGGCTCGTCGCAGAGCAGCACCCGCGGCCGCTTGGCCAGCGCGCGCGCGATCGCCACGCGCTGCTGCTCGCCGCCGGACAGCTGCGCGGGAAAGCTGTCGCCGCGGCCGCCCAGACCGAGCTGCGCGAGGGCCTCTTCGGCCGGTATCGGGTCATCGGCGATGTCGGTGACCAGCTCGATGTTCTCGGCCGCAGTCAGGCTGGGAATCAGGTTGTAGAACTGGAACACGAAGCCGACGTGGCGGCGGCGGTACTCGCCCAGCGCGCGCTCGTCGGCCTGGTCAAGCCGCTGCCCCTCGAATTCGACACTGCCGCTGCTGGGCGCATCCAGCCCGCCAAGAATGTTCAGCAGGGTGCTCTTGCCGGAGCCGGACGGCCCCAGCACCACCACGACCTCACCGGCGTGCAGGTCGAGATCCACGCCGCGCAGGGCGTGCACGGCGCTGGCGCCCGCGCCATAGACGCGGCCCACTCCACGCAGGCGGAACAGCGGAGCGACGGCGTTCGGGCCCAAGGCGGACGACATGCGATTCCCGGCGCGACGGGAGACTCCCGAGTCGCCCCAGTGTCACTGCCCGGAGGCATGCGCGCCATGCGCAGGATCAAACGCCGATGCGCAGGCGACAGGGCAAGGCTGAAGCATTCAGCGCAGCCGCCGAGGTCGCGCAGAGACCATTTGCGCCGCCAGCCGTGGCGGCTGCAGCCTGCGCCGGTGAGTCCGGCGGCTTCGCCTTCGCAACCTCAGCCCAGTGCGGCGCGGATGGGCTTGAGGAAAGCTTCGGCGCGCGCGCAGGCGTCGGCGGTATCGGTGGCGCCGGCGAGCGTGCTGACCAGGGCGCTGCCGATCACGACGGCATCCGCGAATTCGGCGATGGCGCGCGCGCTGTCGGCATCGCGCACGCCGAAGCCCACTGCGATGCGGTTGCTGGTGAGCGCGCGAATCGCGGCAACCTTGTGTTTGACCTCGGCCGTGTCGAGCTTGCCGGCGCCAGTGACACCGGCGAATGACACGTAGTACAGGTAGCCCTGCGCGCTCTGCGCCAGCGTGGCGAGGCGGTCGCCGGCACTGGTCGGCGCGGCCAGGGGCACGAGTGCAAGCTGCTCGGCGTTCAGGGCCGCACGCACCGGCGCCGACTCCTCGGGCGGGCAATCCACAAGCAGCACGCCGTCGACCCCGGCCTCGCGGGCCGCCTTTGAGAAGGCTTCAAGCCCGAACATCTCGACCGGGTTGAGGTAACCCATGAGCACGATGGGCGTGTCCGCGTCCTGCTGGCGGAACTCGGCCACCATCGCCAGCACCCGCCGCAGACCGACCTTGCGCGCCAGCGCGCGCTCGCTGCTCTGCTGGATCACCGGGCCGTCGGCCATGGGGTCCGAAAAGGGCACGCCCAGCTCGATCACATCGGCGCCCGCGCGCACCAGCGCGTGCATCACC
>JBKCVA010000128.1:0-32845 GCA_046318115.1 Lysobacterales bacterium
CGCCGCGGGGGGCGGCGGGGCCGCGCCCCCCCCCCCCCCCCCCCCCCCCCCCCCCCCCCCCCCCCCCCCTCCACGGGGAGAGGGGCTCAGCAGCGTTCTGATGCCCTGCGGCGGAGCTATCGCGCTGCGCCCGAGCTTGCCGCACCGCGCTCCCCCAATCCCGAATCCCGAATCCCGAATCCCCGCTTCAAGAACACCAGCAGCAGCGAGATCGCGGCCGGCGTCATGCCGGGAATGCGGCTGGCCTGGCCCACGGTTTCGGGTCGCGTCGCGCGCAGCTTCTGCAGCACCTCGGCGGACAGGCCGGTGACGCAGGCGTAGTCGAAGTCGGCGGGAATCGGTGTGCCTTCGCTGCGGCGCGCGCGCTCGATCTCCTCGCGCTGCCGCTCCAGATAGCCGCTGTAGCGCGTCTGCACTTCGATCTGTTCGATGGCTTCGGCGTCGTTGATGCCCGGACCCAGCGCCTCGACCTGCATCAGCTTCGCGTAGTCGATCTCGGGGCGCTTCAGCAGATCCAGCGCCGGCGTCTCGCGGCTGATCGGCACTGCAAGCTGTGCTGCGATCGCCGCGCCCAGTGCGTTGTTCGGGGCGGCCCAGATCGCTGCGAGCCGCGCCCTCTCACGCTCGATCGCTTCGCGCTTGGCGCTGACCCGCGTCCAGCGCGCGTCGTCCACCAGACGCAGCTCGCGTCCGATCGCGCTCAGCCGCAGATCGGCATTGTCCTCGCGCAGCTGCAGGCGGTACTCGGCGCGCGAGGTGAACATGCGGTAGGGCTCGGGCGCGCCCATGGTGATCAGGTCGTCGATCAGCACGCCGATGTAGGCCTCGTCGCGTCGCGGCGCCCACGGCGCTTCGCCGCGCGCATGGCGGGACGCGTTCAGGCCGGCGATCAGGCCCTGCGCCGCGGCCTCCTCGTAGCCGGTGGTGCCGTTGATCTGGCCGGCGAAGAACAGGCCTTCGATGGCCTTGGTCTCCAGCGAGGCTTTCAAGCCGCGCGGGTCGAAGAAGTCGTACTCGATGGCATAGCCGGGGCGGGTGATCTGCGCATTCTCGAAGCCGCGGATCGAGCGGACCAGATCCACCTGCACATCGAAGGGCAGCGAGGTCGAGATGCCGTTGGGATAGATCTCGTGGGTGTTCAGCCCCTCGGGCTCGACAAAGATCTGGTGCGAGTCGCGTTCGGCGAAGCGCACCACCTTGTCCTCGATCGAGGGGCAGTAGCGGGGGCCCGTGCCTTCGATCTGGCCCGAGTACAGCGGTGATCTATCCAGCGCGCCGCGGATGGTCTCGTGGGTCTGCGTGGTGGTGTGGGTGATCCAGCAGGGCACTTGGCGCGGATGCGAGGCGCGCGAGCCCATGAAGGAGAACACCGGCGCGGGATCGTCGCCGGGCTGGATCTCCATCACCGAGTAGTCGAGCGTGCGGCCGTCGATGCGCGGCGGCGTACCGGTCTTCAGCCGACCCACGCCGAGATTCAGCTCGCGCAGCTTCTCGGCGAGCGCGACCGCGGGTGGGTCACCGGCGCGGCCGCCGCTGTACTGGGCGGGGCCGATGTGGATGCGGCCGGCCAGGAAGGTGCCGGCGGTGAGCACCACGGCCGGCGCGAAGAAATCGAGGCCCATCTGCGTGCGCACGCCGACCACGCGCGCGCCTTCGATCAGCAGATCGTCGACCGCCTGCTGGAACAGGCGCAGGTTCGGTGCGTTTTCCACCGCCTCGCGGATCGCCGCGCGGTAGAGCATGCGGTCGGCCTGGCAGCGCGTGGCGCGCACCGCCGGGCCTTTGGAGGCATTGAGCGTGCGCCACTGGATCCCGGCGCGGTCGGCGGCCCAGGCCATGACGCCGCCCAGCGCATCGACCTCGCGCACCAGATGGCCCTTGCCGATGCCACCGATGGCCGGGTTGCAGCTCATCGCGCCGATGGTCTCGATGCTGTGGCTGAGCAGCAGCGTGCGCGCGCCCGCGCGGGCGGCCGCCAGCGCGGCTTCAGTGCCGGCGTGGCCGCCGCCGACGACGATGACATCGAAATGGTCCATGGCTGCGGTCCGGGTGATCCAGCGGAAGGCGAGTGCGGGGCGTGGATTCTGAGGCCGCCAGGCTGAACCTGTCGCGGCGGAACGTGAAGCTCATCCAGTTTGGCACGCAAACTGCTTGGCCCAGCCTGCACCCGCGGCGGCTGACCGCAAGGTGGCCGGGTATGGAACAGGGACCGGCCATGCGCGCAACGGGGTAGCACGGCGCGCGGCCGCGGTCGGAATGACGCGGCCGCGGCGCCCGCGTCATCTGGGCCTCAATGGCCCCACCCGCACGACAAGAAGCGCCAGCCTGTGCGCAGCCTTGGCCTGTGGGCGTCGTGGGGCAGTCGCGTCGACACAGTGCGAAACCGCTGTGTCGAAACGCAAAGGTGACACCAAGCAAGAACGCGATGGGGCCCGCGTTCAGGGGTCTCGGATCGGAGGAAAGTCGGCGCCCGGCGGTCTTAGGAACAGGGGGAATCCAGGGGACCGTTTGCCCGGGCGCCGATGAGCGTGCCAGAGGGGGAAAGCGCGGGCTTCGCGTCAGAACCCGACCTCAAGCGTCAACGCGCCAGATTCTGCCGTTGCTTTGTCCAGCCGTGCAAGCTTTTTTACAAACCTCTGTGACGCAGATCACCAAAGGTTTTCCGCAAGTTCAGACACACCGCTCCAGGAATCCAACGCATGAATGCGATCGAGCACTTCGACATGTCCGAAGACCTGCGCTACCGCCACGACCTGATGGTCGAGCTGTATCGCGTCGAGCAGGCCCAGGAGCAGGCGCGGCAGCGCGCCAGCGAAGCCGAGCTCGAACGCCTGCAGCGGCAGCAGCGGATGATTCGCGACGCTCTGGCCCGGCTTGCCGCCTGAGCCTCGAACCGCCCCCTGCGCGGACTCTTGCTCGGCGCTGGGGGCTGATCCTCGTGGCAACGCAAGCGCAACGCTGAAGAATCAAGCCTTGCCGCGCGCCATGGCGGCGCGCCCGCGGATCCAGCACCCAGGTGCTCTATCCAGCGCAAGCGAGTCCGGGCATGCGCTGGACGCGCGTCCATGGATCAAGTTCGGGCTGAACCTGATCCGTGTTGTCTCAGGCGATCGCCGCGACAGCGCGCCTGACCACACAGGGCTGTCCGGAGGCGATCAGCCTTGCCTTCCCTGCAACGAACTCCGCGCTTGCAAGGCGAATCGCCATGCGCGCGCATGGCGATTCGCCGCGATGTCTGTGGGGCGCTCGGGGCGGTTTCTCCAGCCGCGCTAGTCGAACGGCAACGCCTCCCGCGCGCGCGACTCGTCTCGTTCATCGCGACCGCCCCCGTCGAACTGCGGCGCCGGCTCGCTGCGCATCTCGCTCGGTTCGCTGCGGAACATCTCCTCGCGCGGGCTTTCGAAGCGCGGCGCCGGTGCATCGAAGCTGCGATCGCCGAAATCCGAGCCGCGGCCGCTGCGCTCCGTGCGGAACTCGCTGCGCGGGGCGGCGGGCTCGAAGCGCTCGGCCGGCGCGTACTCGCGCGGAGGCTCCTGGTACTCGCGGGCGGGTAGCGACTCGCGCGGTGCCGGCCGGTACTCCTCAGCCGGCGCGAAGCTGCGGCCGCGAAAGCGGTCGCGTGACTCCGGCATCTCCTGATACACCCGAGTGGGTGCGCTGCGAACGGGGGCCGGATCGGACTGCGGCGCCGATGGCAGGACGATGCCCTCCACCTCGGCGTTCCGACCTCCGAGCTCACGGCGCCCGCCGCTGTAGGTTCGGGTGGGCGCTGAGCCGATCTCGCGGCGATCCATCGCGGGCTCCGACCACGACTCGCGCACGGGCGCCGCGCGGCCAGGCAGCACGCCCGGGGCTGCGGCAGGCGCCACCCGCGTCGCGCCGCGAGGGCCGTAATCCGCGCCTCGTGAAGGCGCAGCCTCGGTGCCATAGGTGCGCGGCGTCCCACTGCCCAGCCCGGTGGCCATGCCGTCACCGCGCACCGACGCGCGTTCGCGCTCCTCCCAGGCCAGTCGCTCGGCGGCGTTGCGCGCATGGCCGAACCGCGGCTGGCTGTAGGCCGGCGCGTAGTAGCCGTGACCGCGGCGGTTGTCGCGGTAGTGGAAGCTGTAGCGATCCCAGTCGTAGTAGCTGTCGACCCAGCTGTTGCGGTACGGCGAGTACCAGTGGCTGTAGCCGAAGGCGATACGGTAGCCGCTGCTGTAGCCCCAGCGCGGCAGGCTGTGCCCACGCCAGCCGCTGTGGAAGCTGACGCTGAAGTAGTTGCGCGGGAAGTAGGTCACGCCGTAGTGGAAGTCCGGGTACCAGTAGGGGTCGTGGTACCAGCGGTGCAGCGGCCAGAACAGGGAGTAGTAGGCCGAATAGCTCACGTAGTCGGGGGCGTAGTAGCGATAGCCGCCCGACCCGTAGCGGTAGCCGCCGCTGTAGTAGTCGCCGTAGTCGCCGTCGGCCGGGCTGTAGTAGGTGTCATCGCCCACATAGTGCGACTCGCGCACGGGCGTGCCGTCGCGGTAGGTGTAGGTGGGGTAGGTCACGCAGCCACCGAGCAGCAGCGACAGCGGCAACAGAACGGCGGTCTTCCAGCGATTCATGGCGCATTCCCCCGAGTCAGGACGCACAGGCTGGCGTCCGGCAGCCCGATGCTCGCACGCGGCGCGCATCACGGGCCGAGTCTTGGCGCGGGCGGGTGAATTGCCACTGAAGTGGGCGGATGTGACGGCGCAGCGGCGGACGGGCGCTTGCGGGGCGGCTGCGCGCGCACCGGGCATGGGTCTTGGCGCACCGCCGACCCGTCGGGTATCGAAGCCGGGAGAAGTGCCGGCGCGCTGCGCCAACGCCCGCTCAGCGGCGCACTCACCCGCCACAGCGAAGCCGCGCGAGGCGCTGATGTTTCAAGCGCATGACCAACCTGTCATAAAAGCGCAACCGCCCGGTCATAGCGTATGCGGCTGCCAAGCGCAGCCTGCGCCGTGCTGATCCCGCTGTCCGGAGCCTCCATGACCCGCCCCACCGCGTTTCGTCCGCGCGCACTGGCTGCCTTCGCGGCCCTGTGCCTTGCGGCTGCCGTTCCCGCTTCTGCCCAGGACGAAGCCGATGAGCTGGCCCAAGGCCTGATCCGTCTGCGCGGTGAAGTCGAGCAGCTGAACTCCGAGCTCGAGCTGCTGCGCGAAGAGCAGCGGGTCATGCTGGCGGGGCTGAACCAGCAGAAAGCCGAGCTCAGCAACAGCGCCGAGCGTCAGGGCCTGGCGGCCCGCGAGGCGCGCGAAAAGCTGGCCGCCAAGCAGGCGGAGATCGAAGCCGCCGGCGCCAGCGGCGACAACCTGCGCCCCGCCCTGCTCAGTGCGATCGAAGCCCTGAAGACGCATATCCAGTCGGGCCTGCCCTTCAAGATCGAAGAGCGTCTCGGCGAACTGGACCGCTTCCGCGGTGAACTGGAGAACGGCAGCGTTCCCGCGCAGCGCGGCGTGAACCGCCTCTGGGCCTATTTCGAGGACGAGTTCCGGCTCTCGCGCGACAACAGTCTGCACACCCAGACCATCCAACTCGGCGACGAGCGCGTGCTGGCCGATGTCGCCAAGCTCGGCTCGATGGCCTTGTACTTCCGCACCCGCGATGGACGCCTGGGCCAGGCCCAGCGCCAGGGCAGCGGCTGGACCTTCGTGGAACTCACCGATGCCGGCCAGCAGGCGCAGGTGCGCAACCTGTTTGATTCGCTGGGCAAACAGATCCGCCAGGGCTGGTTCGAACTGCCGCTGGCTGCCGCCGGAGCCGCCCAATGATTCGTCTCGCCCCTCTTCTTCTTGCCGGCCTGCTGCCCTTCGCCGCCTTCGCCCAGGATAGTGCCCCCGCTTCGCAATCGCCCGCTGCACCTGCACCCGCCGCGGCTGCCCCCGCGCCGACGGTGAACGTCGAGCAGGCCTATCGCCGTGAGTACGCCCTGCTGGAAGCGCAGAAGCGCGAACTCACCGCGCGCGTGAACGAGATCCGCCAGCAGACCGCCGCGCAGAAGTCGCGGCTGGAGGGCGAAGTCGCCGTGCTGGAGAACCGCGTGTTCGCCGAGCGCGCCGAAGCCGAGACCGCGACCGAAGAGTTGACCCGCATCGAGCAGGCGGCCTTCGCCCTGGCCGAGAACGCGGGCTTCGTCGACGCGACCTTGGAGCAGGCGCGCAGTACGCTTGCGGGCTTCGGCAACGAAGCGCTGTCGGCCGATGACTTCGCCGCCCGCGATGAACTGGCCAAGCTGCAGGGCATGTTCGAGCAGGGCATTGCCCAGCTCGGCCAGCTCGCCGAGATCCGCCGCGAGGCCGGTGCCTTTTTCCTTGGTGATGGCACCGAGGTGCAGGGGCAGATCATTCGATTCGGCAACATCGCCGCCTTTGGCGTCAGCGAGCAGGGCAGCGGTGCGCTGGTGCCAGCGGGTGGTGAGCGCTTCCGTCTGTGGAAGGACCCGGCCGCCGAAAGCGCGCAGGCGCTGGCCCAGGGCCAACTGCCGGCGACGCTGCAGGCCTACCTGTTCGAGAACACCAACACCGCCGTGCTTGATCCCGAGGACAAGAGCTTCATCAACGAGATGAAGAAGGGCGGGTTGATCGGCTACATCATTCTCGCGCTGGGCCTGTCGGCGGCTCTGCTGATCGTACTGCGCGCGCTGTTCCTGCAGCGCGCGGGCGCGAGCATCCAGAACATCATGGAGGGCGTTGCCCCGGCCGTGCGTGCGCGCAAGATCGACGACGCCATCACCGCCGCCAAGCGCTTCAAGGGCTCGGCCGCCCGCGTGGTCACCGCAGCCCTGCGCAATCTCGACCGCGAGCGCGAGCATCTGGAAGACATCGTGTCGGAATCGATCCTGCACGAGTCCACCCATCTGAATCGCTTCGGTGCCTACATCCTGATGATCGCCGCGGTCGCGCCGCTGCTCGGCCTGCTCGGCACGGTCACCGGCATGATCCAGACCTTCGACGTCATCACCGAATTCGGCACCTCCGACCCCAAGCTGCTGTCCGGCGGTATCGCCACCGCGCTGGTGACGACGATGCAGGGCCTGATCGTGGCGATTCCCGCCCTGCTGTTCGGCAGCCTGTTGAACGGTTGGGCCGAGAGCATCAAGGACGACATGGAGAAGGCCGCGCTGAAGGTCGTGAACCTCTACCAGGACGTGCGCAGCGGCATGCCCGCCCGCAACGCCGCCTGATCCCCGCGCCCCGGACGACAGACAGCCATGGCCCTGGGACTCGACCCCGACAGCGGCATCCTCGAATCGATCGGCGCCTATATCGGTTCCGGTGGCTTCGTCATGCCGGTGCTGGTGGTCTGCGCGGTGGTGCTCTGGTACGCGATCGGCGCGCGCTGGGCCCTGCTGCAGCGCGGCAGCCGCAAGAATGTGCGCGTGCTGATCAAGCGCTATGCAGACGGACGCGCCAAGGCGCCGGACGGCATCGTCGATCAGGCCATCGTTCGCGGCATGCAGGTCTGCGCGCAGCCGCGTGCTCACCTGCGCCGCTACCTCGATGAAGCCTTCGGCGAGTTCGACGGTCAGCTCAAGCAGCACGCGCCGGTCATCACCGCGATCGTCTCTATCGCTCCGCTGCTGGGCCTGCTCGGGACGGTGGCCGGCATGATCGAAACCTTCCGCTCGCTGGGCGACATGAGCCTGTTCTCGCAGGGCGGCGGCATCGCCGCAGGCATCGCGACCGCGCTGTTCACGACCCAGATGGGGCTGGTGGTCGCCGTGCCCGGTGTCATCGTCAAGTTCTTCCTCGACCGTCGCCAGCAGCAGCTGGAGCTGGATCTCGCGCAGATCAAGGATCTCCTGATCAGCCGCTTCGACCCCGAAGCCGACCATCGCCACGTGCCGGCTGCGCCGGCCACCGTCCAAGGCTGAGCCCATGCTGCGTCGTCGCCAGAGCAAATCTCCCGAAGCCGCCGTCGATCTCACCCCGATGATCGACATGACCTTCATCCTGCTGATCTTCTTCATGGTCTCGACGACTTTCGTCAAGGACATGAAGCTGGACATCAACCGTCCGGCCGCGCAGACGCAAGTCGTCGCCTCGACCAAGGCCGTGCGCCTGTACATCGACCGCCAGGGCGAGACCTACCTCGACGGCGAGCCGGTGCGTGAGTGGGTGATCCAGTCGCGCGTGCGCGACCAGCTGAAGGGCATGACCCAGAAGTCGGTGCTGGTCATCACCGATGACCAGGTGCCGGCCGAGAAACTGATCCGCGTGGTCGATGCCGCACGCCTTGCCGGCGCCGAAGACGTTGGCGTCGCCACAGTTGCCGAAGCCGGGGAAGGCTGATGAAGCTCCGCGATCCGCGCCTGACGGGCTTGAGCGCGTCCGCGCTCGGCACCGCCCTGGTGCTGGGCCTGGTGCTGTTCATGAACCGCCCCTTCGAGCAGCCCGAGGGCGAGGACGGCAACGCCTTCAGTTCGATCGAAGTGGTCAAGAAGGAAAAGCCACCCGCCGCCGAGCCGGTGCGCAGGCCGGAGCCGCCCAAGCGCCCGCCGCAGCGCAGCGCGCCGGCGCCGATCGTCGGCCTCGACGGCGGGCTGTCGGGGCTCGACTTCGGGCTGCCCGGCTTCGACGCCAACGAGCTGGGCCTTGGCAACGACATCCTCGGTGACAGCAGCGACGTGGTGATGACCGACGACACCGTCGACGTCGCGCCGCGACCGATCGTGCAGACGCCGATGACCTACCCGCCGCGTGCGCGCGCCGAGGGCGTCACCGGCTACGTGCTGCTGAGCGTGCTGATCGGCCCGACTGGCCAGGTCGAGCGCGTCAAGGTGCTGGAAGCGCAGCCCGCGGGCGTCTTCGACGAGGTCGCCGTGGCGGGCGTGCAGACCTGGAAGTTCGAGCCGGCCACCTACCGCGGCGAGAACGTGCGGGTGTGGGCCACCCAGCGCGTGAGGTTCAACCTGTCATGAGTCGCCTGCTTGCACTCGCCCTGCTGCTTGCTCTCTCGCTGCACTCGACCGCGCAGGACAACAGCGACGACGAAGTCGATTACGTTGAACTCGCCGCACTGCTGATGCGCGATGGCGAAGCCGAGCGCGCCGCCGAAGCGCTGGCGCGCGTCGACCTCAGCGTCGAGGGCATCGATCTCGCCAAGTACCACACCGTGCGTGGCCTGATCGCGCTGGAGCAGCAGCAGCTCGAAACCGCGGCCGAGTCCTTCGACGCCGCCGTCGGCGCCGGCCAGGCCGAACCGATGATCCACCTCTACCGCGCCCAGGCCTACTTCGGTCTGGAGCGTTACGAGCAAGCGGTGCAGGCCCTGGACGAGGCCGGCGAGGCGGTCAACGGCATCAGCGGCGCTTGGCTGCTGCGCGCGCACGCGCAGTGGATGCAGGGCCAGCGCCAGGCCGCGCTGGACACGCTCAGCGACGCCGGCAACCGCTTCCCGGGCAACTTGAGCTTCCAGCGTCGACAGGTCTTCTATCTGGTCGAGGCCGGGCTGTATGCCGAAGCGGCCGAGCTGGGCCGCGATTACCTGAATCGCGGCGAGCCCAAGGCCGAGGACTACGCCGCGATTGGCACTGCGCTCCGCCGCAGCAAGTCTTTCGAAGAGGCGCTGCGCTTTCTGGAAGCCGCGCGGCTGAAGTTCCCCGGCAACGGCGCGATTGCCCGCGCCCTGGCGCAGACCTGGCTGGAGAGCGGCAGGCCGCTGGCGGCCGCGGAAGTGATGGCCGCCCAGGCCGAACGCGAGCCCGAGCTGCTAGTCGAAGCCGCTGAGCTGTATCGAAGAGCCGGCCAGACCACGCGCGCGCTCCATCTCAACGCGCGCGTCGAGGACGGTGAGCGCAAGTTGAAGCAGCGCGTCGGCCTGCTGATCGCCGCGCGCAAGTACGCCGAAGTCACCGCCCTCGAAGGCGCGCTGCGTCGGGCCGGCCTGTGGAACGACGAAGACCTCCGCTATGCGCTGGCCTATGCCTGGTATCGCCTGGGCCAGTTCGAACGCGTCGAGCCCCACCTGCAGGCGCTGACCCGGCCCGAGCTGTTCCGCCGCGCCACCGAGCTGCGCCGGCTGATGCAGGAATGCGCCGATACGCCCTGGGCCTGCGCCTGATGCACCCTGCCTGCGCGCGGCGCGGGCATCACGATCCCTGGAACGCCACGCCATGAAGCGCCGCCTGCTTGCTCTTGCCATCTCCGCCCTCGTCGCCACCTCGGCGAGCGCGGCCGAGCCCGCCGAGCTGTCGCTGTACCTCTTTGACGAAGGCCGGCCCGTGGCCGATGCCGAAGTGCAGATCGACGCCGCACCGCGCGGACGCACCAGCAGCGACGGTGCGCTGAACCTCAAGATCGAGCCGGGCGCGCGGCGCCTGCGCGTGCTGCGTGGCGGCGCCGAAGTGCTGAGCCTTGAGCTGAACCTGGTCGAGGACGAAGACGCGCAGATCATCGCCACGCTCTATCCCGATGCCGCACCCAGCGTGTTCATCGAGAGCACCAATGCCGGCGCCGCCGCGGCCGCCGAGGCCAAGCCCGAACTGGGCCCGCCGGGGCGCTTGAGCGGCCGCGTCTTCAACAGCGAAGACGGCAAGCCCGTCGCCGGCGCGCGGGTGTATGTCTCTGGCACCCCGATCGATCTCGTGAGCGACGCCGAAGGCCGCTTCAGCGCCGAGGTGCCGCCCGGCACCTATGCCATCTCGGTGCTGGCGCCGAGCTTCGCCTCGCGCAGCTTCGAGGGCGTGAGCATCGCCAGCGAGCAGACCACCGAGCAGGCCATCGAGCTGACCCCGGCCGGCGTCGAACTGCCCGAGTTCGTGGTGCTGGAGCCCTTCATCGAAGGCTCGCTGGCCAGCTTCGTCGAGGAGCGCCGCACCAGTTCGGCGGTGACCGACATCCTCGGCGCGGAGCAGATCTCGCGCGCCGGCGACTCCGATGCCGCCGGCGCCTTGAAGCGCGTGACCGGCCTGACCTTGGTCGACGGCAAATTCGTCTATGTGCGTGGTTTGGGTGAGCGCTACTCCAGCACGCTCTTGAATGGCGCCCAGGTGCCCAGTCCGGACCCCACCCGCCGCGTGGTGCCGCTGGACCTGTTCCCTACCGAGGTGCTGCAGGGCATCGTGGTGCAGAAGACCTACTCGGCCGACATGCCCGGCGAGTTCGGCGGCGGCACCATCCAGCTGCGCACCCGCGGTGTGCCGGAGGAGTTCTTCTTCCGCAGTTCGCTGACTGTGGGTTACGCCGACGGCACCACCGGCGAGGACGGCCTGCGCTACGACGGTGGACGCCGTGACTGGACGGGTGAGGACGGCGGGGCGCGCTTCGCCCCCAGCGTGTTCGGCGTTGATCGTCTGCCAAGCAATCCCACGGAGCTGCAGGCCGCTGGCCGCGAGCTCGCGGCTCTGGGCTACGCGACCCGCGAGGACAGCCTGATCCCGAACGGCAGTCTGGGCTTGGGCGTCGGTGACGACTTCCGGTTCGGCGATTCGGACGTGCGCCTGGGCTACGTTGCTGCCGTGCGCTACGCCCACGCCTGGAACGACAACACCGAAACCCGCCGCAGCTACAGCCTCTTCCAGGACGAACTGCTGCCCGCCGAGGACTTCGAGCGCCGCAGCACCGAGCGCGCGATCGACGGCAGCGTTTTCGGAGTGCTCGGCCTGAAGGTGGGCGAGCACCATGCGGTCGATCTCACTATGACTCGCCTGCGCCAGACCACGGACGAGGTGCAGATCGACGAGGGCGTGCTCGGCTCGGGCAACATCGACCGCGTGACCACGCTCGAATGGATCGAGAACGGTCTCGACACCCTGCAGCTGGCGGGCGAGCACAGCTTTCCGGGGCTGGGTGGCTTGCATCTCAGCTGGCAGGGCACCGATGCCAGCGCCAGCCGCTTCGCACCGAATGCGCGCACCTTCCGCTTCACCTTCGACGAAGGCGTCGGCGACTTCCTGTTCGAGAGCTTCAACCAGCAGCGCTACGAGGTGCTGAACGACGAGGCCAGCGACTACAGCGTCGACCTCAAGAAGTTGTTCAAGCTGGGCGAGGCAGTCGAACTGGGTGTGCAGGCGGGCGTGGCGCAGATGGAGCGCGACCGCGTCTCCAGCATCCGACGCTTCCGTTTCTCCGGCCGTCGCCCGCAGGGCGACATCCTCAACTACGAAGACCTGCTGCAGCCGGGCAACATCGGGCCCAACGGCCTGCGTCTTGAGGAGGGCACGCTGTCCAGCGACGCTTACACCGCCAGCCAGAAGCTCGACGCGCGCTACCTGATGCTCGATGCCAGCTGGTGGCAGCTGCGCGCCAACCTTGGCCTGCGCCGCGAGGACATGCTGCAGACGGTGACCACCGTGCGGCCCTTCGATCCCAGCGCCACGCCGATCGTCGGCGTGCTGGACAACAGTGACGACCTGCCGGCGGGCTCGCTGACCTGGGCGTACTCCGACGAGGCACAGCTCCGGCTGGGCTACAGCACGACCCTGTCGCGGCCGGACATCCGCGAGCAGTCCCCGGCGAACTTCGTCGATCCGCTGCTCGACGTGCGCGTGCAGGGCAACCCCGAGCTCGTGCAGGCCGAAATCGAGAATCTCGACCTGCGCTGGGAGTACTACTTCAGCACCTTGGAGAGCTTCTCGGTCGCGCTGTTCTCGAAGGAGTTCACCAACCCGATCGAGCTCATCTCAACGCCGGCGTCGGGCGAGCTGCTGGCCATCGACAACGCCGACAGCGCAACCAACATCGGCATCGAGTTCGATGTGTACCGCTCGCTTGAGCGCGTGGGCAAGCTGGGCTTTCTGCCGTCTTTCCTGCAGCGTCTGCCCTGGCAGGATGTGTATGTCGGCGCCAACTACGCGCGCATCGATTCCGAGATCGATCTCGGCGATCCGGGTATCCAGACCAATGCGGTGCGTCCGCTGCAGGGGCAGTCGAAGTACGTCGCCAACGCCTCGCTGTCCTACCTGCACCCCGAGGGGCGCACCGAGGCCCAGCTGTCCTGGAACGTGTTCGGCGAGCGCATCTCGCGGGTCGGCGTGAACGGGCTGCCCGATGTCTACGAGCAGCCCTTCCATCAGCTTGACTTCACCCTTTCGCAGAAGCTGCCCTGGGAGGGCTTCGGGCTGAAGTTGCGCCTGCGCAACCTGCTCGACCCGGAAGTGCGCTTCGAGCAGGGCAGCGCGCCTACCCGCGCCTATCGCAAGGGACGCGAGGCCGCGCTGTCGGTGGAGTGGAAGTTCTGAGCCCGCACAGGTGACGGTGTCACCAAACCGTCATGCCTGCGCAGGCTCGCTGAAACAAAAGCTTCTTAGTGTGGGGATTCCCGTCGGCACCGTCGGCGCGATCCCCCACTTACGGAGCTTCCCCATGCGTTCCTTCCGCAAGACCCTGCTCGCGACTTCGTGCGTGCTGGCCCTGGCCGGCCCGGCCTCGGCTTCGATCGTCACCGAAGCGTTCGATGGCGCCTGGGTGGACGGCCGTGACATCGGCCGCAACAAGGGCCTGCTGCTCGACTACATCCCCGAAGCCAACGTCACCTTCGGCGCCTTCTTCAGCTACGACAACAGCGGTAACCAGCTGTGGGCGACCTTCGCCATCCCGATGGTGGCCGGCCAGCTCGACTACACCAACGTCAACCTGCTGCGCTACAGCGGCGGTCGCTTCAGTGAGCGTGGCAGCCCGGCCGAGGCCTCGATGGGCAGCGCCAGCGTCTCCTTCACCTGCGAAGGCATTGCGGTGAACGTGAGCCCGAATGCGGCCTCCGGCCTGGCCAACGCCAACTTCGTGTTTGCACCCAGCAGCAAGATCAGCTCGCTGGAGTGCAATGAGCCCGCCGCGACCTGCCCGGCCGGCACCACCGCCGACGGCAGCGACTGCCGCCTGCCCAACAGCATCACCAGCAACCTGTTCCTGCCGGCCGGCAAGAAGTACATCGTGCGCGGCCAGGTGACGGTCGAGAACAACGCAACGCTCACCATCGCCCCGGGTGTGACCGTGCAGGGCTCGACCGATCGCAGCTCGCCGAACTTCATCGCGGTCAAGCAGGGCGGCCGCCTGTACGCCGAAGGCACGGCCACCCAGCCGATCACCTTCACCGGTCCGGAAGCCACCCCCGGCTCGTGGGCAGGCATCGTCCTGAACGGCCGTTCGATCTGCAACGACGCCACGGCCACCACGACCTGCCGCTTCGAGGCCGTGCCGGAGCTGGTCTACGGTGCCGTGCCAGCGGTCGAGAACGACAGCTCGGGCGCGCTGCGCTACGTACGCATCCTGTGGGCCGGCCAGCAGATCGCGCCGAACGAGGAACTCAACGCGCTGACCCTGAACGCCGTCGGCTCGGGGACCGTGCTGGAGTACGTGCAGGTGGATGGCGGCCTTGACGACGGCTTCGAGTTCTTCGGCGGCAGCGTCAACGGCAAGTACCTGGTCTGCTCGAACATGGGCGACGACTGCTTCGACTTCGACCAGGGCTACAACGGTCGAATCCAGTTCGCGCTGGGCTGGCAGGGCGTGAACCCCGACCAGGGCAGCGACAGCAATGGCATCGAATCCGACAACGACAACCCCGCCTCGGACAAGACCCCGCGCACGCTGCCGGTGATCTCGAATCTGAGCCTGATCGGTCGCGCCGATGTGGGCAACGAGGGCATCCGCATCCGTCGCGGCTCCGGTGCCAACCTGTCGAACGTGCTGGTCACCGGCTTCCGCGATCGTTGCATCAACCTGATCGATGCCCAGACCTATGCGCTGAGCTCGGCCACCCAGACCGGTAACAGCCTGACCATGACCCGCTCCTGGGTCGGCACCTGCGGCGGTGGCCAGTTCGAGGACAACGCCAGCGCCGCCTACGCGGTCAGCGCCTGGTTCAATGCCGGCACTGGCAACGGCACGGGCGCTCCGCTGCTGGTGGCCAACGGCTTCCTGCCGACGGCGACCTCGCCGCTGCTGGGCGGCGGCCAGGCTCCGAGCGACGCCTTCTTCCGCCCGGTGCAGTACCGCGGCGCCTTCGCTGGCCCGCGTGACAACTGGACCGCTGGCTGGACGGTCAACATCCCGCGCTGAATCCTCGCGACCTGGCTGGGAGCGAAAGGAAGGGGCCGGCGCTTGCCGGCCCCTTCTGCGTTCTTGGGTGTCAGCGTGTTGCAGGTGACTTCAGTGGAAATCCCGCGAGCGCGCATCCAGCGCGCCCAGCAGCGCGCTGACATCGCTCAGCCGTCCGGCGATCAGGTGACGCACGCCGTCCGCACTTTCGAGGTGGCCTTCCACCAGCAGCAGGCGGGATTCCAGCAGGGCGCGGCGATCGCGGATC
The DNA here is from genome assembly GCA_046318115.1 of Lysobacterales bacterium. Taxonomy (GTDB): domain Bacteria; phylum Pseudomonadota; class Gammaproteobacteria; order Xanthomonadales; family Xanthomonadaceae; genus Aquimonas. The sequence goes on from JBKCVA010000128.1 coordinate 15,253, forward strand.
GCCACCCGCTGCCAGACCACCAGGTTCACCATGCCGTCCTCGTCTTCGAGGGTGACGAAGGTGACGCCGCTGGCGGTGCTGGGCTGCTGGCGCAGGCTGACCAGGCCGGCGTAGCGCACATGGCTGCGGTTGCGCATCTGCAGCAGATCGCGTGAGCGCCTGCAGCGCAGCGCATTCAACTGCGGCCGCAGCAGGGCCAGCGGATGTGGCCCCAGGGACAGGCCGGTGCGCGCGTAGTCGGCGAGAAGGTTCTCGGCGGCGCTCGGTGGCGGCAGGCTGACCCGGGCCTCGGGCGTCGGCAGGTGTTCGAACAGGGGCAGGGTGGTTTCGACCCCAGCCACCGCCCAGCGCGCGCGATGTCTGTGTCCAGCCAGGCCGCGCAGGGCGGCGGCCTCCGCTAGGAGGCCGAGATCACCGCGGTCGAGCTGGGCGCGATGAGCGAGATCCTCGACGTCGCGGAAGTCCTTCTGCGCACGCGCCTGAACAATGCGCTGCGCGGCCTCGGACTTCAGCCCGCGCACCTCGCGCAGGCCCAGCCGGATCGGCCCGCGCGCGGTTGCGCCGCCGGCTTCAAGGTGCGAGTCAAAGTCGCTGTAGCGCACGTCCACCGGATGCACGCGCACGCCGTGGCGGCGGGCGTCGGCGATGAGTTGGGCGGTCGAGTAGAAGCCCAGCGGCTGGGCGTTGAGCAGGGCACAGGCGAAGGCATCCGGGTGGTGGCATTTGAGCCAGCAGCTGACGTAGGTGATCAGGGCGAAGCTGGCGGCGTGCGATTCCGGAAAGCCGTAGCTGCCGAAGCCCTTGATCTGCTCGAACACCTGCTCGGCGAATTCAGGCGGATAGCCGCGCGCGTCCATGCCTTCGAGGATGCGCGCGCGATGGTGCTCCAGCCCGCCGCGGCGCTTCCAGGCGGCCATCGAGCGGCGCAGTTCGTCGGCCTCGCCGGGCGTGTAGCCGGCGGCGACGATGGCGAGCTGCATCACCTGCTCCTGGAACAGCGGCACGCCCAGCGTGCGCTCGAACACCTGTTTCAGATCGGCCGAGGGATAAGTGACTGGCTCCAGGCCCTGCCGACGCCGCAGGTAGGGATGCACCATGCGGCCCTGGATCGGCCCGGGCCGCACGATCGCGACTTCGATCACCAGGTCGTAGAAGGTGCGCGGTTTCAGCCGCGGCAGCATGGCCATCTGCGCGCGCGATTCGATCTGGAATACGCCGACGGTGTCGGCACGCTGGATCATCGCGTAGGTGGCGGCATCCTCCGCCGGAATGGTGGCCGGCGTGAGCTCGATGCCGCGCGCCTCGCGCAGCAGGTCGAGGCAGCGCCGCACGCAGCTCAGCATGCCCAGCGCCAGGCAGTCGACCTTGAGCAGGCCGAGCGTGTCGAGGTCGTCCTTGTCCCACTGGATGATCGTGCGATCGGGCATGGCGGCGTTCTCGACCGGCACCAGGGTCGACAGCGGCGCGTCCGATATCACGAAGCCGCCGACGTGCTGCGAGAGATGTCGGGGAAAGCCCTTCAGCTCGCTGGCGATCTGCAGCAGTCGGCGCACCACCGGGCTGTCGAGGTCGAAGCCGCGCTCAGCCAGGCGCTCCTCGATTGGCACCGCGCTCTGCCCGCGCGCCGAGGCCGCGCTGAGCTGCTCCAGCTGGTCGGCTGACAGGCCCAGCGCGCGCGCGGCATCGCGCAGGGCGCTGCGGCTGCGGTAGCAGATCACGGTGGCGGCCAGCGCCGCGCGCTCGCGGCCGTAGCGTGAATAGAGGTACTGGATGACCTCCTCGCGGCGCTGGTGTTCGAAGTCGATGTCGATGTCCGGCGGCTCGTTGCGCTCCTTCGACAGGAAGCGCTCGAACAGCAGCTGGCTGTGCGCGGGGTCGACCTCGGTCACACCCAGTGCGAAGCACACTGCCGAGTTCGCCGCCGAGCCGCGGCCCTGGCAGAGAATGCCGCGCTCACGCGCGAAGCGGACGATGTCGTGCACGGTCAGGAAGTAGGCCGCGTAGTCGAGCTCGGCGATGATCGCGAGCTCCTTCCCGATCTGTGCCTGCACCTTGTCCGGCACGCCCTGCGGCCAGCGCCAGCGCGCGCCCTGTTGGGTCAGCGCGCGCAGCCAGCTGTCCGGTGTATGGCCCTCGGGCACCACTTCGCGTGGATAGCGGTAGCGGATCTCCGTCAGTTGGAAGCGACAGCGATCGGCGATGCGCAGGCTTTCCGCCATCAGCGCATCGCCGTAGATCGCGAGCAGGGCGCGCCGCGTGCGCAGATGGCGTTCGCCGTTGGGGAACAGCAGACCGCGCGCCTGCGTCACGCTGAGCCGATGGCGCAGGGCGGTCAGGCAGTCCTGCAGGGGGCGGCGCGCGCGAATGTGCATGTGGGCGTCGCCACAGGCCACGGCCGGCAAGTCGCAGCGTGCAGCGAGGTCGAGCAGTTCCGCCTTGCGCGCTTCGTCGTCCGGGCCGCGGTGCAGCTCGACCGCCAGCCAGCAGCGATCGCGCCACTGCTGGGCCAGCGCTTGGCCTTGGGCTTCGAGGCGGTCATTGTCCAGCGCCTGCGGTATCCACAGCAGCAGCAGGCCGGGCGGTGCGGGATGGATGTCGGCGAGCTCGAAGCGGTACTCGCCTTTCTCCGAGCGCCGGCGCGCGCGGGTGATGATCTCGCACAGAGCGGTGTAGCCGGTGCTGTCCTCGACCAGCAGCACGCACTTGAAGCGCTGGTCGGCTGTGCTGAATTCGGCGCCGACGATGAGGGTGAGATCGGTCGCCTTCGCCGCCTCGTACGCACGCACGATGCCGGCCAGCGAGCACTCGTCGGTGATCGCCAGCGCGCTGTAGCCCTGTGCGCGGGCGCGCTCGAACAGCTCCATTGCGCTGGACGCGCCGCGGCCGAAGCTGAAGTTGGAGAGGCAGTGCAGTTCGGCGTAGGGCGGGGTGGTGGTGCGGGGGCGCTTGGGTGTTGGGCGCGGGGGCGCGGCGGTCGCGCCCCCGCGAGTTGGTTTTATCGGCAGGGAGAAGAGGTTGGGCTTGGCGGTCATCGGGGATCAGGTGCTCGTTGTTGCCGATGACGACTGATGAGGTCGAGGGGCTAGGCGCTGCTGCATCGGGCCCCATTCCCTTTGAGAGAGGGGTGAGGGCCGGGCGGAGCAGGCGCCCCGAGGCTGTCCGAGTGGAAGGCCTCGGCTTTTGCTGTTGCGGTCTTCACCGCTTACCGCTGAAAGCGAAGAGCGACAGCAGCAGGAGTGGGAGGCGGGGCTCTCATAGGGTGGGTCTTGACCCACCGATGCCTCAGGCTCGCCGCATTGACCGCCTTCGCGCTGCCTGCACTCCCGATGCGACTTTTTATGAACATTCCGTACCACGCATCAACGCGGCGATCTTGAAGGTCGGGCGGTGCGATGCCGGCATGTGCCGGCTATTGCTGACCGAGGCAAGCGTCCAGCTCCGGTGGGTCAAGACCCACCCTATGACCTTTCGCTCCGGTGGGTCACGCCCTGTGTGGCCATCGATCTCCAGCCCGCCGGCTTCAAGCCAATCCCGAATTCCTCCCCGGCCCTCGCGCATAGCGCTCGGGCGTTCGTCGGCTCGCGCGGCAGTGCCGCGCAAGCGCGCACCCTCCACACCACCGGCTCCTAACGAATCCCCAATCCCCAATCCCGAATCCCCGCTCTTCAAGCAAACCACCCCTGCAGCATCCACCCCTGCAAGCTCACCGCATCGCCGGCCGGCCGGAAGGCCCAGCCGCGCTGGCCGCTGCGGGTTTCGATCAGGTAGTAGTCGCGGCGCTGGTCGGCCTCGTCCCACCAGCCGGCTTCGATGCGTTCGGGCCCGGCCAGCACGGCGGCGACGGCCTCGCGCAGTGGGCGCGGTTCGGGCAGCAGCCAGGGTGGGCGCGGCACCGGCCGTTGGGCGGGGTCGCGCTGCTTGCGCGTGGCCACCCACTGCTGGGCGCGTTCGGGGCGCGGGTCGCCGGTCAGCGCCAGCTGCTGCAGGGCGTCTTCGCCCAGCCGGGCGCGCAGGCGTTCGCGCAGGCCTTCCCAGGGTTCGGTCTGGCCCGGCGCGGTGTCGAACAGATCGCTGCGCGCCGGAATGAAGGGCGGCAGCTCGTCGGCCTCCAGCCGCAGGGCCAGCGCGGCCTTGGGCAGGGGCAGGCGCTCCAGCCGGCCGCGGGCGAGTTCGAACAGGCGCGCGGCCTCGCGCTCGGGTGCGAGCAGGCCGATCTCCAGCGTGCTGGCCGGCTGGCCTTCGTGCTCCAGCGCCAGCACGAAGCGCTGCACGCCGCCGTCGCGGGCGGTGAGGAATTCGGCGAGGTCGCTGCACAGCCGGCGCAGTGGAAACAGCAGGGGCGTGAAGTGCTCGATCTCGTAGCTGAATTCGACGCGGGCAGCGAAGCGTTCGGGCGGGCGATACAGGTCTTGCGGGTCAGGTGCATGCCCGAGTAGACGATCGATCTGCGCCAACAGCTCGGGCCCAAAGCGCCGCGCCAGCCCTGCGCGCGGCAGGGCGAACACCTGCCGCAATGTGCGCAGGCCCATGCCGCGCAGGCTGTCGGCTTCGCGCTCGGACAGCGGCAGGGCTTCGACCGGCAGTGGATCCAGCGCGTGCTTCAGCGGGTCCGGCCGGTCCACCGCCAGGCCATCGCGATGCGCGGCCAGCAGGCAGGCGCCGCTGATCGTGGGCGCGGCGGCGATGCGGTGCTGCACGCCGAGTGCGGTGAGATCGGCGCGCAGGCGGCGCTCGAAGGCCGGCCACTGGCCGAACAGGCCGAAGCTGCGGCCGACTTCCAGCACCACGGTATCGGTCTGCGGCAGGCAGACCATCGAGCTGTAGCGGTAGGCCCAGGCGGCCAGCAGCTCCAGCAGGCGCTGGGCGTCCTGCGGGCGGTGTTCGAGCGCGCGCAGCTCGGCGCAGAGCGCGCGCGCCGCCGCCAGTGCTTGACCGCGCTGCACGCCGCTGCTGCGTGCGACGCGGTTGGCATCGAGCACGCGGCGACGCTGCGCCGGGCCTTCGATCAGGGCCAGCGGCGCCTCAGGCTCGGACTGCTGGCGCAGCACCGCGTCCAGCGCCAGCTGCGGCAGATGCACGGCGGCCCACAGGGGCGGTGGCGTGGAGGACGACATCGCGCGTCGGCATCAGTGCAGGGGCAGGATGGACTGCAGGCCGGGCCGCGGCGCGCAGGAGTCATCGCGATGGCCGATGCCATGGCCCAAACGCAGCGCCGGGTTGGAGGCATTGCTCGGCCCGATCGCATCGTGCGGCAGCGTGCGCAGGCTCGCCGACGGTACAGGCGGGTGCGCAGCCACCGGCACGCGCTGCCGCCAGCGCAGGCTGCGCATGGGCGGGTTGGCACCGCGCGCCTTCAGCACGCGCAGTTCGCCTTCCATGTCGAGGGTCAGACGCAGCGCCGCCGGCGAGGTCTGCGCGGCCGCGCGCAGCGGCCGGAAGGCGATGCCCAGGCTGTGCCCGGCTTCGGCCGCCAGCTGCAGCCGCCGCAGGCTGCGCTCGTCGGCGTCGCGGCCCGCATCCGGCCAGCACAGCACGGCCGCGCAGCAGCCGGCGCGCAGGCACTGCTCGGCCGCCCACAGGGCCTGCTTCGGCGGCGCTTGCACCACCACCAGCGCATCCAGCTCGATACCGCACTGGACCAAGGCCGGCGCGTAGGGCCGGTAGGGCGGCGCCACCAGCACCAGACGGCCGCGCCCGCTGCTCAGGCGCGCCAGCAGCGGCAGCACCAGGCTGAGTTCGCCCTGGCCGTCGGCCGCGAACAGCACCTCGCTCAGGCTCGACTGCGGCCAGCCGGCGGTGGGTAGGAAGGCGTCGAGCTCAGCCACACCGGTCGATTCGGAGGCGCGCTGGCTGCGCGCGCTGCCGGCGCGCCACAGGCGCGGATCGGTGAGCAGCTGGGCCAGCGGGGTGGCAGTGTCGGCGCTCATGGCGTGTTGCCTGTGCCCAGCCGCAGCACGCCGACGAACAGGCCCTCGATGGCGAAGCTGTCGCCGGAGCTGGCATCGACCTCGATCGGCGCATAGGCCGGGTTTTCCGACAGCAGCTGCAGACGGCCCTCGCGCTGGCGCAGGCGTTTGACGGTGATCTCGTCCTCGATGCGCGCCACCACGATCTGGCCGTCGCGGGCCTCGGGCGTGCGGTGCACGGCGATCAGGTCGCCATCCAGGATCGCCGCATCGACCATCGAATCGCCCTGCACGCGCAGCAGGAAGTGCGCGCGCGGGCGGAACAGGCCGGGGTCGACCGCGACATGCCGCTCGATGTGCGCATCGGCCAGGATCGGCCGCCCCGCCGCCACCCGCCCGACCAGCGGCAGCCCGGCCTCGGGCGTCGGCATCAGCAGGCGGATGCCGCGGGCCTTGCCGGGCTTCAGCTCGATCAGGCCCTTGGCCTCCAGCGCGCGCAGGTGGTCCTGCGCCGAGCGCGCCTGCTTGAAGCCAAAGGCCTCGGCGATCTCGGCCAGGCTCGGCGGCGAACCGTCCTGGGCGAGGCGGGTGCTCAGGAAATCGAGGATGGCTTGCTGGCGGTCGGTCAGTGACATGGGCACAAATTTATGTGGTGTCGGGCGGGGCGGCAAGCGCGGAGGTGTGAAGGCCGCCGGGAATGGGGAATTGGCGGCCGGGAACACTTGAAGCAGGCGGTGCCGGGGCGGACGTGGCCGCCTCGGCACCGCCGCCGCGCAAGCACAGCGTGTTGCTGTCTCTCAGGATGAGAGTGCTGGCCGTGCGGAAGGCCAGAGTTGCGTCGCTGGCTCAGGGCAGGCGGAAAGGCGGTGTGGAATACGCCAGAACCGGCTGCCAGCGGACCCCGGAACTGCCGCCAATCGCCGTCCAGCCCGCGGCGTGAACACGTTCTGTGCCCGGAGGTGTCGGCCAGCAGCCGGCTTGACCGGGGCGAGCCTCCGCCGGGGCCCGGGCCGTCCGAATGTGATCGGCCACACTTCACGTGATTGACACAAACATCAACAAAAGTATGATGCGCCGCGCATTTTTGTGCGCGGAATCAGTTCGTCCACGGGCTTGACGGTCGCAGGACTGTTTGCCGGACAGCATTTTCACTGGGGTTTCCATGAATCGCAGCCGTTGGGGTCTGCAGGGCGCACTGGCGCTCCTGCTCGTGTGCCTGTGTCTTCCTGCCGTCGCCGCTCCGCCCAAGCCGGCGGTCTCGGGCGCGGACCTGTCAGGCTGGCTCAGCCGGCTGGCTGCGCCAGCGAAGACCGACCTGCCCAGCGCCGTCAGTGAATGTCCCCTGCTGCCGATCGCCCTGCCCGCGTCCGCCCTGAATGGGCTTGCGCCCGGCGCTGCAGTGCCGCGACTCAGCCGTGGAGTCGCCGCGAACCAGTTCAGCTGGCTCAGCTGGACCGGCAGCGAAGACCCCGAGCTGTTCGGCTACAGCCTGAGGCCGCCCGGCGACAGCCACACCTACCGCAATCCCGACAACGCGGCGGATCTCGCCGTCGATGCCGGCGACTGGGTGTGGACGCAGTCCACGGCCATGAACTCCTCGCTGGTGCAGACCAAGCTGGATGCCTTGCGCTATGTCGACGTGATCGTGCCGGTGTGGGCACAGGCACGCGATGCCAGCAGTCGCCGCCAGCTGCAGGTGCAGCGTTTCGTCTGGGTTCGCCTGAAGGACTTCCGCCTGTCGGCCACGCCCTGGATCGAGCTCACGTATCTGCGCGATGCCAGCTGCAGCAACCGCCCGCCGCGCTTCATCACCGAGCCGCCGCGCTTCGCCCGGGTGGGGCGCCTGTACCGCTATGACTCTGCCGCACGCGATCCCGATCAGGATCCCGTCACCCTGAGCCAGACCCTTGGCCCCGCCGGCACCGCCTACGACCCGGCCACCGGTCGCCTGCGCTGGACACCGACCGAAGCCCAGCTCGGCCTGCACGCCATGGGCCTGCGCGCCGCCGATCCCAAGGGCGCCAGCAGCGACCAGAACTTCGACGTGCGGGTGGTGCAGGACTTCTGCCCGATCTATCCGATCACCCTGCCGTCCGAGCTGTTGAAGGGGCTTGCCGTGGGGGCAAGGATCAACCAGCTGCCGCGCGGTACCGGCCCCGGCAACTTCAGCTGGCTGAGCTGGAGTGGCGCCACGGATGCGCCGACGCTGGCCAACAGCCTGCAGCCGCCGGGCGACAGCTACACCTATCGCAACCCCGACAACAGCGCCGACCAGGTGCTGAACATCGCCGACTTCGCCCAGGGCGCGACCGGCGCGATGAATGCCGCCGCCGTGCGTGCGGCGCTGGATCGACTGAAGCAGGAAGACATCCTGCTGCCGGTCTGGAGTGAACGCCGCGGCCAGGGCAGCCGTTTCGACTACCGCGTGCAGCGTTTCGTGCGCGTCCGCCTGCTCGATTACCTGCTCACCGGCCAGGGCTGGCTGAGCTTCGAATTCAAGGGCGAGGGGCAGTGCTACAACACCCCGCCGGTGGCCCAGCCGCAGCGCCTCACGACCCCGGAAGATGTTGCCCTGCCTCTGCAGCTGCAGGGCAGCGATGCCGAGGGACAGGCACTCGTCTTCACCGTGCGCAGCGCGCCTGCGAATGGTCGCCTTGAAGGCACAGCGCCGAATCTCACCTACGTGCCCAACGCCGAGTACAGCGGCGAGGACGCCTTCGAGTTCAGCGTGTTCGACGGCATCGATGAATCCGCGCCGGCGCGGGTCACGATCGTGGTCACGCCGGTCAACGATGCGCCGATCGCGCGGCCGCAGGTTCTCGAAACCGCCGAGGACACGCCGGTTCCGCTCGTTCTCGAAGGCCGTGACCCGGAGGGCTCGGCGCTCAGCTTCCGCATCGTGCGCGGCCCGTTGAACGGCAGTCTGCAGGGCGGCGCGCCCAGCCTGCGGTATGCGCCGGCCGCAGGCTTCAACGGCCAGGACAGCTTCGAGTTCGTGGTCAACGACGGCGCACTCGATTCGGCGCCGGCGACCGTGCGCATCACCGTGACGCCGGTCAACGACGCACCGACCGCGCTGCCGCAGCAGCTGAGCACACCAACGGGCGTGGCCTTGCCGATCACGCTGACCGGCACCGATCCCGATGGTGATGCACTCGGTTTCCGCGTGGTGCAGGCGCCGGCCAATGGCAGCCTGAGCGGCAGCGGTGCGACGCTGGTCTACACCCCGCGAGCCGGCTTCCGCGGTGAGGACGGCTTCGACTTCCTTGCCAACGATGGCCAGCTGGACTCATCGCCGGCGCGTATCCGCATCGAGGTCACTGGCGGCAACGAGCCGCCCCGCATCGTGAGTACGCCGGTGACCGCGGTGAATGAAGGCAGTGCCTATGCCTACGACGTGGATGCGATCGATCCGGATGGGGATGTGCTGCGCTATGGGCTGACGCAGGGCCCGTCCGGCCTGCAGATCGACTCTGGCTCGGGCTTGCTGGGCGGAACGCCGGGCGGACTCAGGCCGCAATCCCTGCAGAGCGCGCACACCGCTTGCTACATCGAGGCGGAGCAACCGGTCAATCCGCAGCCGAACGAAGCCCTGAAGCGCCTTATCTGGCGCACACGTGCCGCAATCCAGAGCGGGAGCGGGTTTGTTGCGCCCGAGGCCGAGACCTGGCACCGCCGCAACACCTGTCTGGGCTGTCACGTGCAGACCCAGGCCGTGCTGGGCCTGCAAGCCTCCCTCAGCAAGGCGCGCGTGGATGAGCGCGTGGCTGAGTATCTGCTGGCCGAAATTCTCAATAGCCAGCAGGCAAACGGTTCGATCCGCCGCTCGCACCCGGAGTTCTCGCGGGTTCAGACCGCATTCGCCCTGTGGTCCTTGAGCTATGTGCCTGACCGCGCTCGCACGTTCCAGGTACGAGCGCGTGCGCTCGACTACATGTGGGGCGTTCGTCAGACCGGTACCGGCAGCCTGTATTGGACCCATGACCACTCCAGCGGCTGGTTGAACAACTCGGATTCGATGTCGGCACTGGTCGCGCTTTCGGCCAACCGCTTCCTGGCCGATGCGGTGCGAAGGGACCAGCTGAGCCCCGCCGAGCAGGATGTCGTGCAGCGTTTCGACGCTGCGATGCCGGCCATGGCGGAGTTCTTTCTGCAGCGGAACATCGCCACGGAGAACGACAATCTTCTGTTGGCCTTCCGCATGCTTGGCCTCGCGGAAGTGCTGCCGCATATTGACGATGCGGGATTGCAAGTGCGCGTGCGCACAGCGATCGATGCGGTCGATGCCCGCTTACGCAGCCGACAGGCGCCGGATGGAGGTTGGCTGCGCGCCGGAGTTGGTCAGCGCGGGGACGCGCTCGTGACCGCATGGGTTGGCTTTGCCTTGGATGCCAAGCGGCCTTCCATTGATGACCCGGTGGTGCGTGCAGCGATCGAGAGCCTGCTGATCAACCAACGCGAAGACGGCACCTGGGTCACCACGACAGGGCTGTTCTCCACCCATTTCGCCACCACCAGTCTTGTGATGGCTTACCTGCCCATCGCACTCGACTTCCTTGGCGAAGGCATACAGCTGCCACCCGAACCCGCCGCCGATCTCACCGTGGGTCACCTGAGGCTGGTCGAGTCGGCCGGTACAGCTGCCATCAGCGCTGACATCCGCAATCGGGGCTTGGTCGACTTCCGCCAGCCCATCGAAGTGCGCTTCTATCAGGGCCTGCAGTCATCGCCCGCACTCCTCGGCACTCGCACTCTGTCCTCGCTGGCCCAAGGCACAGGCCAGCGAGTTACGCTCGAGCTCGGCAGTGAACTGCTGACTTCCGACGTGCGCGTCGAACTGCACCTTCAGTCCTCGCAGCCGGAATGCGTCGACGACAATCAGTTCTCGGAAGCGCGCCTTGTCGTCGTTTCTGCAGCAGATCCACTCGGTCTGAACGACCAGCAGCGCTACCTGCTGAATGTCGACAACGTCAATCAGCCGCCAACCATCACGTCTATCCCGCCGAACTGGCTGACTTTGGGCTTCCCCTACGAGTACCAGGTCGTAGTCGACGATCCTGATCTCGGCGATGGCCATCGCTTTGAGCTGGTGAGGGCGCCTGCTGGCTTGACTTTGGAGCCGTTCAGTGGGCGCTTCCGCTACAACGAAATCGAGCTCAGCGAGGGGCAGCATCCGATCGAGCTTCGAGTGACCGACCTTGCCGGCGCACGGGCCAGCCAGACGTTCACTCTGACTGTTGATCGCGACTACCAGCCGCCGAGGCTGACCTCGACGCCGCCGATACGTGCAGTGCAGGGCCAGCAATACCGCTACCAGGCAACCGTGACTGCGGATCCGCGCGCCGTCCTCCAGTTCGAAGTGCTGACCGGCCCGCCAGGCCTTGCAGTGAACCCCGACACTGGTGCGGTCACTTGGGAAGTGCCGGTCGGTTTTGCCGGCCAACGACGACAGGTGGCTTTGGCCGTTGTGGATCAGTTCGACAACTATGACCTGCAGATCTTCATCCTGCAGGGCGATCTGCCGAATGCGGCACCCACCATAGCGGGTACGCCGCCTGCCGTGACGCAGATCGGCGTGGGCTTCAGTTTCGACTTCAGCGTCACCGACCCGAATATCCTCGAATCCCACACCTGGCGCGGTCTCGCACTGCCAGGTGGTGCGACCGTCAACGCGAGCACGGGTGTGGTGCAGTGGCCCGCCGCGGCCGTTGCCGCTGCCAGCCCCGGCGCCGAGATCAGCGCCTACAACGCGCAGTGCCGCGTCGCCGATCCGCAGGCAGCCAGCCTGTCGCTGGTGCCGCTGCAGACGAGCAGCTTCACCAGTTGGCCCACCCAGACCCTCGTGGGACCGATCGTTGATCGGAATCGGGATGGTCGCCTTGATGTGCGTGATGGCGTGGCCGTGGTCGCCGTGAGCTGGACCGACCAGGAGTTGAGAAGCCCGCGTATCCATGCGTTCGACTACGGCAGCCTCAACCGCCGTTGGAGCTACAACGCGCGCGTGCCGGACTGGTACGTCGCACCCGCGATGGGCGACCTGAAAGGCGATGATCAGGTCAGCATCCTGTTCGTCGACAATCAGGCTCGACTTGTCGCATTGGACGGCGAGGGCGGCCTGCGCTGGGTCAGCGAAGTGCCTGTGGGCGCGGGGTCACTTCGTCACGTCTCGATCAGCCTCGCTGACCTCGACGGCGATCGTCAGGCCGAGATCCTGGTCGGTCCTTCGGTGTTCGATGCCGATGGTCGGCTGCTCTGGCAGTTCCCGGCGTTCTCCTCGTCGCAGAGCACGCCGCTGGCGATCGATCTGAATGGCGATGGCCGCATGGAAGTGCTGCATCGTCACCAGGCGCGCAATCATCGCGGTGAGCTGCTGTGGACAACGCCCAGCGGCGGCAACACCACCGTGCAGTACAGCCTGTTCGCGCCGATCACACTGGCGGGCGGCAACCTTGGCGTCGTCGTCAGCGAGCAGACCAATGCCGGAGCGCGGCTCTCCTTGCTGCGAGCCGACGGTAGTCAGGTCTGGCGCCGTGACGGCGCAGACGCGGGTCAGGCGGCGACGCCGCTCGTCGCCGATTTCGACGGCGATAGTGCGCACGAGATCTTCCTGCCGTCCAACGGTGCGATGTACGGCGCGGATGGCCAGCGACGCTGGACTGTCAGTGGCATGTCCTGGACGCAGCGCGCGTTCCGGGCCGGTGTTGCCGGTGATGTGAACGGCGACGGTGTGCTCGAGATCCTCCTGCCAACCGATCAAGGCCTTGCCGTCATCAGCGGTCCCAACGGAGCGGTGTTGGCCAGCGACTCGAGTTGGGTTGACAGCGGAAGCTTCAACCCCGTGCCTGTCCTTGTGGATGGGTTGAGCGACGGTGAGCCACGACTGTTCCTGGGCGGTTCAAGCGGCCTGCGCAGCTACCGTCCGCTGAGCGGCCGTTGGCGCACGCAGGCTCAGGTCTTCCATCAGCAGGCCTGGGCCGCCGATCGGGTCACGCCGCAGCTGTCGATTCCGCCGGCGCAGGCCGGACGCACGCATGCGCCGGTGCAGTTGCTCGCGCCTTCCGAGCGCAATGGCGATGCCGGCCTGCTCGCCGACCTGCACCTGCAGGCGCCGTGGGCCCTGCCGCAGGGCAATGGCCTGCAGCTGCGCAGCACCGTCACCAACCGCGGCACCCTGGCCAGCCGTGGCTTCGCGGTCGAGTTCCGTCGCGGCAGCCCGGCCTCACCCGGCGCCCTGCTTGGACGTATCGAACAGGGTCCTCTGGCACCGGGCGCCAATGCGGCGATCACGCTCAACGACGTCAGCCTCGACTCACTGGGCCGTGAGGAGTTCTTCGCCGAGCTCGTGACCAATCCCGCCGAGCTGGAATGCGAGACCCGCAACAACCGTGCATCGGCCCGAGTGTTCGAAATCGCCGTGGTCGACTACGCAGGCCTTGAGGCTCAGCGCGCCTGGGCTGCAGGCGTGCTGGAGGCGCCCGATACGCCGCGCTTCACCAGCACCGCGCCGACTGCGGGTGTCGCCGGTGAGCCCTATCGCTACCAGGCGCAGGCGGCTTCCAATCACATCGGTGACAGCCTGTTCTACGCGCTGAGCAGCGCGCCTGCCGGCGCGCGCATCGATCCGGTCAGCGGCCGGATCGAATGGCGCCCAGGCTGGACCCAGACCGGCAGCTTCCGCTTCACGGTCACGGCCCGCAGCCTCACCGGGCGGACCGGAACGCAGACCTGGAACGTGCTGGTGAGTGCCGCCACCGCCCCCAACACCGCCCCGGTGATCACCTCCAGCCCTGCGCTGCAGGCCAGCGTCGGCGAGCCGTGGAGCTATCTGATCGAGGCCGTGGATGCCGAAGGCCATGCGCTCAGCTACGCCCTGGTGAGCGGCCCGACGGGCCTGACGTTCGATGCCACCGTGGGCTTTGTGCGCTGGACGCCTGCCGCCTCTGGCACGGCCAGCGTGGAAGTGCGGGTCACCGACGAGCGCGGCGCCAGTACCACCCAGAGCTTCCAGATCCAGGTGACCAGCACGCCAAACCGCGCGCCGGTGTTCGACTCGGTGCCGCAGGGCATCGCCTATGTGGGCGAGCTCTGGACCTATGCTGTGCAGGCGTCCGACCCGGACGGCGACGCGGTGCGGCTGGGTGTCAACGCGGCACCCGGTGCGCTGCAGTTCGACGCCGCTGCCCGCGTGTTGCGCTACACCCCGACCCCGCAGGATGTCGGTACGCAGTTCATCGAACTCGAGGCCAGCGACGGTCGCGGTGGCAGCAGCCTGCAGCGCATCCAGCTGCCGGTGGTGCAGCCGGTGCCCGGCAACCAGCCGCCCAGCCTGCGCGGCAGCCCGGTGGCCACGGCCATGGTCGGTGCGACTTACAGTTATCGACCGACCGCCACGGACCCCGACGGCGACAGCCTGCAGTTCTCGCTCGCCAGCGCGCCTGCCGGTGCACTGGTAGACCGGGTCAGCGGCGCGCTGAGCTGGACCCCGCGTGCCGAACAGCTCGGGCCGCAGGCCTTCGTGCTGCGCGTCGATGACGGTCGCGGCGGCTGGGCCAGCCAAAGCTTCAGCGTCGACGTGCAGCCCAACAACAACGCCACCCCGGTGATCACCAGCCTGCCTGGCACCCAGGGCAAGGCGGGCCGCGAGTACCGCTATGCCGTCGTGGCGACCGACGCCGACGGTGACGCACTGAGCTACAGCCTTGAGGACGCCCCCGCCGGCATGCAGATCGGCAGCGATGGACGCATCACCTGGACGCCCAGCGCGGCCGGCAGCGTGCCGGTGCGGGTGCGGGTGCGCGACGCCCTGGCCTGGGTCGAGCAGAGCTGGACGATCGACGTGGTCGCGGCGGACGTGCCGCTGCAGGCGCAGGTGAGCGTCAGTCCGAATCCGGCGCAAGCCGGCGCGCCGATCACGATCAGTGTCAGCACCAGCGGCGCGGCGGCGGCGATCACCGCCAGCGCGACCTTGAATGGCCAGCCGGTGACGCTCGACCCGGACGGCAGCACCACGATCAATGCGCCCAACCAGCCCGGCAACTATGTGCTGGTGGTGACCGTCAGCGACGGCTACGACACCGCGCAGAACACCACCACGGTCAGCGTCGCCAACGCCAACGGCACCGCACCGCCGACCGTGAGCATCCTCAGCCCGCGCGAGGGCGCGAATGAGGACCTGTTGAAGTTGACCCAGCGCCTGGCAGTGCGCGCTTCCGTCAACGACGACAACCTGCGCAGCTGGGCGCTGGTGCTGGTCGAGCGCGGCGCGCGCAGCGACGAGTTCATTGCCATCGCCAGCGGCAGCAACACCTTCGCGAATGCCGAGATCGGCACCCTCGACCCGACACTGCTGCAGAACGGCCAGTACGCCCTGCTGCTGCGGGCCGAGGACCTGTCGGGCAACAGGGTGAGCGATGTCGTGGCGCTGTCGGTCGAAGGCGAGATGAAGATCGGCCACTTCTCGATCAGCTTCGAAGACGTGTCCGTGCCGGTGGCCGGTATTCCGGTCAGCGTCACCCGCACCTACGACACCCGCGTCCGCCACAAGCGCCAGGACTTCGGTCACGGCTGGTCGCTGGACTACCAGAACGTGCGCGTGCAGGAATCGCGGACCCCGGGCTTCGGCTGGAGTCTCAACACCTATCCCTCCGGCCCGCTCGGCCTGATCCCGAACTACTGCGTCGAGTCCGCGCTGGGCAACGTGGTCAGCATCGTGCTGGGCGACGGCCGCGTCGAGAAGTTCAAGGTCAAGGCCACCCCGGCCTGCAACCAGGCGATTCCGCTCCTCGATGTGACCTTCGTGTTCGAGCCCACCGACGGCGCCCGCGGCCGCCTGGAGACGGTTGCCCCGGTGGGCGGACGCCTGGTCAACGGCAGCATTGCCGACCTGGCCGATGGCGGCCAGATCGCCGACCCCAACAACTACCGCTACATCGATCCCGAGGGTCGCGAGTACCGCGTCGACCAGGGCTTTGGCCTGCGCGAGATCTTCGAGCGCGAGGGCGGCAACCGGGTCACCTTCAACCGCAATGGCATCACCCACTCGAACGGCTTCGCCCTGCAGTTCACCCGCGACGCGCAGGACCGCATCACCCGCATCACCGGGCCGGGCGGCATCGACCTCAGCTACGCCTACAGCAGCGAGGGCGACCTCGCGAGCGTGGAAGACGCCGAAGACAACCTGACCCGCTTCGAGTACCAGTCAGGCCATTACCTGCGCGACATCTTCGACCCGCGCGGCGTGCGCGTGAGCCGCAACGAGTACGACGCCGACGGCCGGCTGGTCGCGGTGATCGACGCCGACGGCCACCGCGTCGAGTTCAGCCGCGACATCGACGGTCGCGTCGAGCAGCGCCGCGACCGCAACGGTCGCACCACCGTGTACGTGTACAACACGCGTGGCGACATCCTGAGCGAGACCAACGGCGCCGGTGAGACCATCAGCCGCACCTACGACGACGTCGGCAACACGCTCAGCGAGACCGATGCTCTGGGCCGCACGCGGCGCTGGACCTACGACAACCTCGGCAATGTCCTGACCGAAACCGACCCGATGGGTGGCGTCACCCGCAGCGCCTTCGGCCAGTTCAACCAGCTGCAGACCGTGACCGACCCGCTCGGCGTGGTCAGCCTGCGGCAGACCTTCCGCAACACCACGGTGCAGGGCGTGCCGATCTATCCGGGCCCGCTGGTCAGCCTGACCGACGCCACCGGCGGCGTCACCGCCATGGGCTACGACCCGAACAGCGGGGAGCTGACCAGCCTGACCGATGCCAGCGGCGCGACCACCCGCTACGAGCACGACGCCAACGGCTTCAAGACCGCCGAAGTCGATGCGCTCGGAAGTCGCACGACCTACGTCAACGACGCCCAGGGCCGCGTGCTGGAGGAGCGTCGCAACCGCACGCGCGCCGATGGCAGTACGCAGACGCTGGTCACCCGCTACACGCTGGATGCCAACGGCAACGTGATCGCCACCGAGCACCCTGACGGCAGCATCAGCACCACGGTGTTCGATGCCAATGACAAGCCGACCGAGAGCTGCGACCCGCTGAACCGCTGCACGCTGACCACCTACGACAACCGCGGCAACGTGGTGCGCGTGGACTACCCGGACGGCACCCACGAGGCCAGCCGTTTCGACCCGAACGGTAATCTCATCGCCCACACCGATCGCGGCGGCCGCACTACCCGTCACGTCTACGACGAGGCCAATCGCCTGATCGAGGTCATCCACCCGGACGCCACGCCCGGCAATGACAGCGACAACCCGCGCTCGCGCAAGGCCTACGACGACGCCGGCCAGCTGATCGCCGACACCGACGAGAACGGCCACACCACCGAGTACCGCTATGACGCGGCCGGGCGCCTCGTGCGCACCCTGCTGCCGGCGGTGGACGGCCAGGTGGCCGAGATCGTGGTCGAGTACGACCTTGCCGGTCGCAAGATCCGCGAGACCGATCCGCTGGGCGCGGTGACGCGCTACACCTACGACGCCGCCGGCCGCCTGCTCAGCACCGAGGCTCCTGCGGTGTCGGGCGAGCCGAACGCCATCGTCCGCACCGAGTACGACGCGGTCGGCCGCAAGACCGCCGAGATCGACGCCAGCGGTCGCACCACGCGCTTCGGTTACGACGGCCTCGGCCGGCTGATCGTGGTCGTCCTGCCCAACCCGGCCACCGGCGCCAACC
>JBKCVA010000129.1:0-14296 GCA_046318115.1 Lysobacterales bacterium
AGGGCGCGGACGAGGGGTGGCCTTTCTCTTGCCTACTTCTCTTTGGCCACGCAAAGAGAAGTAGGTCGGGCAGCCCGCAGGGCTGACCGAAAGCTCTTGATCTTGATCTTCGCTTCGAACGACGAAGCGACGAAGCGACGAAGCGAGACCGAGGCGAGCGTGGGGCTCATGGTGGGTCAAGATCCACCCTATGGGCTCGGAACACCGGGGCAGAGGCGGAGCTCATGGTGGGTCAAGACCCACCCTATGGGTTCGAAACACCGGGGCCGAAGCGAAGCGCATGGTGGGTCAAGACCCACCCCATGAGATCGGAACACCGGGGCCGAAGCGAAGCTCATGGTGGGTCAAGACCCACCCTATGGACTCGCTGCCGGGTGTCAGCCCAGCAGGGCCACAACATCGCGCTCGATCGACTCCGGCGTATCGGTGGGCGCATAGCGACGCACCACCCGGCCGTCGCGGTCGATCAGGAACTTGGTGAAGTTCCATTTGATCGCCTCGCTGCCCAGCAGGCCCTTGGCTTCTTTCTTCAGATGCTGGAACAGCGGGTGCGCGCCCTTGCCGTTGACCTCGACCTTGGCGAACAGCGGGAAACGCACGTCGTAGTTCAGGCTGCAGAAGTTCTTGATCTCGGCCTCGTCGCCGGGCTCCTGGTGGCCGAACTGGTCGCAGGGGAAGCCCATCACCGTCAGCCCCTTGCCTTCGTACTTGCGGTGCAGGGCTTCGAGCCCCTTGTACTGGGGAGTGAAGCCGCACTTGCTGGCGGTGTTGACGATCAGCAGCACGCGACCGGCGTAGTCGCGCAGGGACTGCGGCTGGGCGTCGATGTCCTGCACGCTGAAGTCGTAGAGGGAACTCATGGGGCGCGGCCTCGCTGTGGGTGCGTTGATGTCGGGCGATGGGTTGCTGGAGATTGGGGATCGGGGATCGGGGATCGGGGATCGGGGATCGAATGCGAGTGTGGCGCCGCTTGCGTGCAGTTGTATCCCGCCCTCGAGACCCCGCTCGACGCTATCCGGGGCGCACTGATCCAAGCGCGCGAAGCCACTCAACCGAAGGCCAAGCGCAAATCCCGAATCCCCGCTCCGGAGAGCACCGTCAGGTGCTCTCCGGAGCTTCGAGCTGATCCAGGAAATCCACGCCGCGGCGCAGATGCGGGATCACGATCGAGCCGCCCACCACCAGCGCCACCGAAAAGGTCTCGAAGAACTCCTCGCGGTTGACGCCGGCTTCCTTGCACTGGGCGATGTGGTAGCTGATGCAGTCGTCGCAGCGCAGCACCATCGAGGCGACCAGACCCAGCAGCTCCTTGGTCTTGTGGTCGAGCGCGCCGTCCTTGTAGGTCTGGGTGTCGAGCGCGAAGAAGCGGCGCACCACCTGGTTGTCCTCGGACAGGATGCGCTCGTTCATGCGCTTGCGGAAATCGGTGAACTCCTGCACTCGATCGTTCATGCGCCGGCCTCCAGCAGGGGCGCAAGGCCGCCCGCGCGGTCGAGCGCCACCATGTCGTCGAAGCCACCGATGTGCTGGCCGTTGATGAAGATCTGCGGCACCGAGGTGCGGCCGGTCTTCTCCACGATCTCTTTGCGGGCGGCGGGGTCGAGATCGACGCGAATCTCCTCCCAGCTCTGGCCGCGCTGCTTCAGGAAGTTCTTGGCCGCCACGCAGTAGGGGCAGACGGCCGTGCTGTAGATCTTGATGTCGGGCATTCCAGTTCCTTGGGGCAGGCCGCGGGCAGGCGCTGCGCCGCGGCGGTGTTTCGAGCCTGCATAGGGTGGGTCTTGACCCACCGAAACTCAACGCTGCGGCGAAGGATTCGGGATTCGGGATTCGGGATTCGGGATTCGGGATTCGCAGAGCATGCCGCGACAAGAGCCCATGTTGCGCGCATTGCGTGGGCCATGGCACACCAAAGCCCCGAACCTCGCTGCGATGCTCGGACGCCGAGGCGATAAGCACGGCAGTCCGAGGCGAGCGTGAAGCTCATGGTGTGTCAAGACCCACCCTATACTTCGCTTGAGGTTTACGCAGTCATCCCTGCAGGGCTCGCAGGGTGATGGCCGGTGGCGTACTGACTACGCGGCGGGTGGCGGCGAGGCCGGTCACGACCACCGCCAACACGCCCGCGCCGAAGCCCGCAGCCACATGCCCCCAATCGGGCGCGAACGGCAGCTCGAACACGATGTCCGCTACCAGCGCGGTCAGCCCGGTCGCCGCCAGCGCGGCGATGCCGCCCGCGATGATGCCGATCGCCAGGAACTCGCTGGCCTGCGCCAGCCTCAACTGCAGGCCGCGCGCGCCGAGCACGCGCATCACGCCACCTTCCAGCAGGCGTTCGTCCTGGCTGCTGGTGACCGCTGCGACCAGCACCAGCAGGCCCGCGCCCAAGGTGAAGAAGAACACGTATTCGACCGCCAACGTGGCCTGGCGCGCGGTGCGTTGGACCTGCTCGATGATGGCGTCGACATCGATCACCGACACATTCGGGAAGCGCCCGACCAGCGCACGGGTGAACTCGACGTCGCCCCTGGGCACGTTGACCGCGGTGATGTAGCTGGCCGCCGAATCCTGCAGCGCCGGCGCGTTCGCGATCACGAAGAAGTTGGGCCGGAAGCCCTCCCAGGTGACCTCGCGCAGGCTGGTGATCTCGGCCTCGAAGACGCGCCCGGCCACATCGAAGGCAATACGGTCGCCGAGCTGCCATCCCAGCGTTTCTGCGATGCCCTGCTCCACCGAGACCTCGGGCGCAGTGCCGGCAGGGTCCCAGGCGCGACCGGCGACGACTGGGTTGCCGTCAACGGCCAAGTCCTGCGCCCAGCTCAGATTGAACTCGCGCTCGGCCAGCCGGCGCGCGCGCTGGCCGCGCTCGGCATAGGTTTCGCCCGTCACGGCATCGCCGTTGTGCTGCACCAGACGCCCGCGCACCATCGGCAGCAGGCCCGGCGCCTCGATGCCGCGCGCCTGCATGACTTCGAGCGCGCCCTCGACCTGATCGGCCTGCACGCCGACCACGAAGCGGTTCGGCGCGTCCTCGGGAATGGCCTGCTGCCAGCGATCGAGCAGCTGGCCGCGCACCTGTCCGAGCATCAGCAGCACCATCAGGCCCAGGCCCAGCGCGCTGATCTGCGCGACGCTCACCGCGGCGCGCCGCGACACGTTGGCGAGCCCGTAGCGCCAGACCCCACGCAGGCGTCCGCGCACGCGCTTCAGCACGGCCACCAGCGCCAGCGCCAGCAGCGCCAGCACGATGAAGGTGCCGAGCATGCCGCCCAGCATCGCCGCGCCCAGCTTGACCGAGCCGGCCTTCCACCACAGCAGCGCAGCGAGTGCGCCCAGGCCCAGCAGCGACACCGCAACAGCACTGGCTTCGACGCCGCCCAGATCACGCCGCAGCACGCGCAGCGCCGGCACCCTGCGCAGCGCCAGCACCGGCGGCGCGGCAAAGGCGAACAGCACGATCAGGCCCACGGCCAAACCCTGCGCCAGCGGCAGCAGGCCGGGTGCGGGCACCGACAGACCCAGCACCTGTGCCAGCCAGGCGGTGACGCCGGCCTGCAGGCCGTAGCCGATCAGGGCACCGACGAGGCTGCCCATCAGCCCGAGGAACAGCAGCTCGCCAAGCTGGATCACCACGATCGCGCGCTGGTCGGCGCCGAGGCAGCGCAGCACCGCGCAGGCATCGAGATGGCGCGCGCTGTGACGGCGCGCAGCCATCGCCACCGCGATCGCTGACAGCACGACGGCGACCAGTGCGGCGAGACCGAGGAAGCGATCCGCACGCTCCAGCGCATTGCGCAGCTCGGGCCGCGCGTCCTGCACGGTTTCCAGACGCTGACCGCGGCCCAGGTCCTCGCGCTGCGCGCGGATCCAGTTGGCCACCGCCGAGGCATCGCCCGCCACCGCGAAGCGATAACTGATGCGGCTGCCGACCTGCACCAGGCCGGTGTCTTCGAGATCGGCGAGGTTGATCGAGACCTTGGGTGCGACGTTGAAGTAGTCGAGTGCGGCGTCGGGCTCCTGCGCGATCAGGGCCGACAGGCGCAGCTCGCTGCTTCCGATCTTGAGCGTATCGCCGATGCCGACCTGCAGGGCCTCGGCACCCGCACGGGTGATCCAGACCTCGCCTCGGGCGGGGATGCCCTCGGCCGCGTACTCGCGACCTTCCGCATCGATCAGCAGGAACTCGCCGCGCAGCGGATAGCCCTCGGACAGGGCGCGGATGTCGGACAGGCGCAAAGCCTCGCCGGCGCGGACCATGCTCGGAAATCCGTGGGTCTCGGCGACCTGCAGGCCGAGCTCGGCGGCCAGCGCACGCGGGCCCTCGCCGATCGGCTGATCGGCGCGCAGCACGGCATCTCCGCCGAGCAGACGGTTGGCCTCCATCGCCAGCGCGCGCTCGGCGCGGTCAGTGAGCGCCGCGACCGCGGTGACGCCGGCCACGGCCAGCATCAGCGCCGCCAGCAGCACGCGCACCTCGCCCGAGGCGAGGTCGCGGCGGGTGAAGCGCCAGGCGAGCTTGAGCAGCCTCATGCCAGCAGCCGCCCGGCGTCGATGCGCAGCACACGGCCGCAGCGGGCCGCGAGCTTCGGGTCGTGGGTGACCAGCACCAGGGTGGTGCCGCTGCTGGCGTTCATCTCGAACAGCAGCTCGACCACCGACTCGCCGGTCTTGGTGTCGAGGTTGCCGGTGGGCTCGTCGGCGAACAGCACCGCCGGCCGGGTGACGAAGGCACGGGCCAGGGCCACGCGCTGCTGCTCGCCGCCCGAGAGCTGGCGCGGGTAGTGGCTGAGGCGCTCGGACAGGCCGACCTGGCCGAGGATGCCGCGCGCCTGGGTTTCGGCGTCCTTCGCGCCCGCGAGCTCCAGCGGCAGCATCACGTTCTCGAGTGCCGTCAAGGACGGCAGCAGCTGGAAGCTCTGGAACACGAAGCCGACGTGGCGCCCGCGCACCGCGGCGCGGCCGTCCTCATCGAGCTTGGACAGCGGCTCTCCGGCCAGCTCGACCTCGCCCGAGGACGGCGTGTCCAAGCCGGCCAGCAGGGACAGCAGGGTCGATTTGCCTGAACCGGAGGCGCCGACAATCGCGACGGTTTCACCCGCCTTGATCGAAAAGCTGACGTCCTCAAGTATGGTCAGCGGCCCGGTCGGCAGCTGCACCCGCTTGCCCAGCGCCTGCGCGCGCAGCGCCTCGCGCGCCGAAACCGTCCCACTGCCAGCGCCCTCGCGGCGCGGCTCGCTCGATCCATCCATCACGGGAACTCCATGTCTTTGATCCTGCAAACCCGCGCAGCGTCTCCCAGCCCATCTGAACGTGGCGTCATCACATTCGTGGTGATTCTGCTGGGCCTGCTGCTTTCTGTGGTCTCGATCGCCGCAACCCCAGTGCCCGCGCGCACGGTGCTGGTGGTCGGCGACTCGCTCTCGGCCGCCTACAACCTGTCGAAGGAGCAGGGCTGGGTGCATCTGATGGGAGAGAAGCTTGCGCTTGAGCACCCCGGCTGGACCGTGATCAACGCCAGCATCAGCGGCGAAACCACCGCCGGCGGCGCCGCCCGCATCGACGCCGACCTGAAGGCGCACAGCCCGTCCATCGTGATCATCGAGCTCGGCGCCAACGACGGCCTGCGCGGCCTCGACCTGGGCCAGGCGCGCGCCAACCTGACGCGCATGATCACCGCCAGCCAGGCGGCCGGCGCGAAGGTGCTGCTGATCGGCATGCACATTCCCCCGAACTACGGCCCGGAGTACACCGCGGACTTCCACGGGATGTTCGCCGAACTGGCCGAGGCCCATGGCACCGCCCTGCTGCCCTTCCTGCTTGAGCCCATCGCCACCGACCGCGAGGCCTTCCTCCCCGACAATCTGCACCCAACGGCGGAGGCGCAGCCAAGGCTGCTGGAGCATGTGTGGCCGCAGGTGGATACGCTCGTGAATGCGAGCAGCCAGGGGATCTGAGCCCGACGAGCCTGCTCGACCGAACCTCCCCTCTCCCCTTGTGAGAGAGGGGTCGAAATTCGGCACGCGATCAACTCGCCAGTGCCAATTGCTCGCTCTCCCCAGTGAGAGGACGACGAGCCCAAGCGCGCGGATCGCAGCCAATCCCGAATCCCCATCCCGCCTCAGCCACGGCTACTATCGCCCGTCCTCCTGCGCAGCCCTCGCAATGACCAAACCCCACGCCGAACTCCGCCGCGCGCTCGGCAGCTTTGCCACCGGCGTCTCCATCGTCACCGCGCGCGATCCCGGCGATGCGAGCCTGCCGGCCCGTGATGTCGGGTTGACCGTGAACAGCTTTTCGTCGGTCTCGCTGGAGCCACCGCTGGTGCAGTGGTGCCTCGCGCGACGCGCGGCCACCTTCACTGCCTTCGAGCGCGCCAGCCACTACGCGGTGCACATCCTGGGCGCACAGCAGCGCGAGCTGTCGCAGCGCTTCGCCACCCACGATATCGACCGCTTCGCCGGGCTTGATCTGGAACGTGGGCCGACCGGGCTGCCCCTGCTGACCGGCTGCGTGACTCGCTTCGTCTGCCGCATCGTCGAGCGCTATGCGGGCGGCGATCACGTGATCCTGCTGGCCGAAGTCGAAGGCTTCGAGACCTCCGACGCCGAGCCCCTGCTCTACCTGCGCGGCGCCTACCGGCGCTTCGCCCAGGACTGACATGCCGGCGAGTGCGAAGCGCGGCGCCTACCTGGCGATCGCGCTGGGCCTGGCCTCGGCCCTGTTCTTCAGCGCGACCTACGTACTGAACCGCGCCGCCGCCGATGGCGAGGGCGACTGGCTGTGGACGGCCTGCCTGCGCTACCTGATTACCCTGCCCCTGATGCTGCCGCTGATGCTTTGGCAAGGCGGCGTGGCGCCGGTGTGGGCCAGTATTCGCCGCAGCCCGGGGCCGTGGCTGCTGTGGAGCGGCATCGGCTTCGGCCTGTTCTACGTCTGCCTCGCCTGGGCGGCCTCCACCGGGCCGTCCTGGCTGATTGCCGGCAGCTTCCAGCTCACCGTGGTGGCGGGAATGCTGTGTGCGCCGCTGCTGTATCGCGATGCGCGGGCGCGCGTGCCCAAGTCCGTCTTCGCGGTGGCGCTGGCGATGATCGGCGGCGTGCTGCTGATGCAGTTCGATGCCGCCGGCGGCGCGCTGCGCTTGGCTGACTGGATCGCACTGGCCGTGGTGGGTGTGTCCGCCTTCGCCTACCCGCTGGGCAATCGCGGCCTGCTGCTGCACCTCGAGAAGACCGGCGAACGCTTGAACGCCACCCAGCGCGTATTCGGCATGACCCTGGCCAGCCAGCCGCTGTGGTTCGCGATCGCCGCGCTGGCCTTCGCCCGCAGCGGCGTGCCGCCGGTGGAGCAGGTCTGGCTGGCCGGCGGTGTGGCCCTGTTCGCCGGCATCATCGCCACGGTGCTGTTCTTCGAGGCCACGGGGCGCGTGCAGAACCAGCCTGGCGCGCTGGGTGCGGTGGAAGCGATGCAGGCGGCGGAAATCGTGTTCGCCTCGGTGCTGGGTGCACTGCTGTTCGCCGAAGCTCTGCCGGGCGCGACCGCGTGGACCGGCGCTGCCATCGTCATGGCCGGCATCGTGGCGCTCGGCCTGCTGGCAGGCCGCGAAGCCGCGGGGCGCGAGACCGCGTTGAAGGCACTGCGTTCGGATCGCGGCGGCTGAATCAGCGCTCGTCGACAGGAAGGCCAGCCCTTCAGTCGATCCTTGACAGCACCACGCGGTCGCGGCCGCCACGCTTGGCGGCGTACAGCGCCGCGTCGGCCCGCACCAGCAGCTGCTCGTGCCCGCTCAGGCCCTGCTGCGAGGCAAGGCCGATGCTGATGGTCAGCCGCAGCGCCGGATCGATCTCATCGAAGCGCTCGGCGGCAAAGGCCGCACGCAGGCGTTCGCAGACGCGCTCGGCGTCCTCCAGCTTCGCCTGCGGCAGGAGCAAGGCGAACTCCTCGCCGCCCCAGCGCGCCACCACGTCCATGCCGCGGCTCTGCCGCTTCATCAATTGCGCAAGGCGCACGATCACCGCGTCTCCGGCCGCATGGCTGTAGCTGTCGTTGATGCGCTTGAAGTGGTCGATGTCGATCAGCGCAAGACACAGCGGCGTGTCCATGCGACGGGCGCGGCTGAACTCGCGGGCGGCGGTCTCATCGAAGGCCCGGCGATTGGCGAGGCCGGTGAGCGCGTCCTCGCGGGCCTGACGCTCGAAGGCCTCCGCCTGCTCGCGCAGCTGGTCCATCAGCTGGGTCTTCTCCGCATCGGCCGCCAGCAGGCGTTCGGTGGACGCGCGCAGCTCGGCGGTTTTGCGGTCGACCGCCTGCTGCAGGCTCACCGCCTGCGCCCGCAGCGCGCGTACCCGCAGCCGGAAGACCAGCACGGCAAGCCCCAGCATCAACAGCCCGACCAGCGCCTGCACCCAGGGCCGCTCCCAGGGCGCCGGCAGAATCTGGAACTCGAAGCTCGCCTCGGGCGAGTCCCAAGGGCTGCCGGCATAGGCCGCCTGCGCGCGCAGCCGATAGCGACCGGGCGGCAGGTTGGTGTACTCCACCGCGTGCAGACGACCGCGCTCGACCCAGTCGGTATCGAAGCCCTCCAGTCGATAGCGGTAATGAATCCGCTCCGGCATCACAAAGCCAAGGCCGGCCACGCTGAAGGCCACACGGCTGGTGTCGGCGGGCAGCACCGCAGGCTGATCGATCCGCAGGGCCCGGCCTTCGGCGGCCACGTGCTCCAGCACCGTGGGCAGAGGACGGGCCGTGTCATCGCCGAGGCGCTCGCGGCGGATGCGGGCAGCACCGAAGGCGGTGGCAATCCAGACATTGCCCTCGGCATCCAACGCGCCCGCCGGGCTGCCGGTGTTGCACTGGCTGCTCTCCATGCCGTGCGACTCGTCGAACACATCGGCGCTGATCCGCGGCAACTCGCCGCGGATCACCGCCATCGCGTCCTCGCGCTTCAGCCGGATCGCGCCGCGGTTCGAAGAGAGCCACAGCTGCCCCGCCCCATCGGCCAGGGCGTTGAAGACCTTTTCGACCGGCAGGCCCTGCTCGGGGCCGAGCAAGGTGATCTCGCGGGTCTCCGGCTCCAGCCGCATCAATCCGCGATCGGTGGACACCCAGAAGGCCGCGCTGTCGCCATCGCGAGCGAGGGCGAACACCGCGCGCGCATCGGCGGGCAGGCGCGGCCCGGCGACGATGCTGGGCCGGTCTTCGATGAGGTCCAGGCCCCGCGTCGAGCCGACCCAGATCCGGCCCTGATCGTCTTCGTTCAGCGTGTTGATGAACACGCCAGCGGGGCCAGGCGGCAGCTGGCGGGCGCGCTTTTCCCCGGGCTCCAGCACGGCCAAGCCTTCGATGGTGCCGATCCAGAGCGCGCCGTCGCGCGTTTCCCGCAGCGTCCGGATCTGGTCCGAGGGCAGGCCGCGGCTGCGATCGATGACCTCGACGATTCGACCGTCGCGAACGCGCGCGACGCCGCGGTCGAAGCTGCCCACCAGCAGGCTGCCATCAGCGCCCTGCGTCAGGCTCAGCACCGACATCTCGCGCAGCCGTGGATCCTCGATCGGCACCAGCTGGCCGTCGACGACGCGATTGAGCCCACGCCCGGTGCCGAGCCACAGGCTGCCGTCGCGAGTTCGAAACACCGCGCGCACAAAGTTCTCGGACAGACCCTGGGCAACGGTCAGGCTGGAGAACGGGGCAGCCCCCAGGCGCATCAGACCGCCATTGGTGGCGACCCACAGGGCGTCCTCCTGGTCGAGAAGCAGCGACAGCACCCGCCCGCTGGGCAGCCCCTGCGTGGTCCCCAAGGTTTCAAGCCTGTCGCCGTACAGCCGCGCCAGACCGCCAATGGCGGTGCCGATCCACAGCGAGCCGTCCGGGCCCTCGACCATGCGGAACACGCTGCGACCCGCGAGTTCGGGGTGCAGGGAATCGAAGCCCTCGGCGTAGTCGGACGTGCGCGAGCGATAGGCACCGCGCGCGGTCGAAAGAAGCAGACGGCCCTCGCGGTCCAGATTGAGACCCAGTACCGCCGGGCTGTCCGCGGATTCGGCATAGCGGACCTCGACGGCGTACTCGCCCTCGACGCGCACCAGCCCCCCCGAGGTGCCGGCGAAGACGCGGCCCTGGCGGTCCATCACCAGCTCGAAGACGCTGTCGCCGAGCATGCCCTGGGCGCGTCCGTAGACCTGCCGATGCCCATCGGGGTCGATACGCAGCAGGCCCCGCGCCTCCTGGCCCACCCAGAGTCGGCCGGCGCGGTCGAGCAGCAAAGCGTTGATGAAGGCCTCGGCCGGCTCGAGGCGCGACCATTCTCCGCGGTGGTAGCGGAGAAGATCGCCGCGCACACCGCCCACCCACAGCCCGCCTTCGTGATCGAGGTGCAAGCTGCGCATGGCGAGATCCTGCAGCGGCGGCAGCTGGTCGCGGCCGAACAGCTCGAACTCACGGCCGTTGTAGCGGGTCAGGCCCTCCCAGGTGGCCAGCCAGAGATAGCCGTCCTCAGTCTGCGCCAGGGCATTGATCGAGTTGTGCGGCAGGCCCTCGCGCGTGGTCCAGGTACGCTTCGACAGCTCGTTCAGCGTCGTCTGCTCCGGGGACGCCGCGGCGACATTTGCCGCCTGCGCGCGCGGGCGCTCCGCTGCCGCCCCCAGGCCCAGCAGCAGTGCAAGCGCAAGAACGGCGGCAGTGACGGCTCTGGGCATGGTCGGTCTGCGCGGCTGCAAGGCCCGGGCCAGGGCCTGCGTCGGGATGACGGCAGCGCGAATGGCAGCCGGCTGGCTCATCGCGGCGCGGGCCGCCCCGTCAGCAGCATCGCAGGCATCCAGCGCCGCTGAGTCGACCACCGTGGCGGGGCGGACAAGGCCCGTGCCTCGGGCCATCGCAGCGGAGCCGTTCAGGCCTCACGGGTGAACACATACACCGTCGCGGGCGGCACGTTCCACAGCGCCACGCCGGCGCGACGCACCTGCAGACCCAGCGCGCGCTGGACATCTTTCCCCACCGGGCAGGTCGGCCCGTAGGTGAACTGGATGAAGCGCCCATCCGGGCGCATGCAGTCGAAAGCCGAGGCCACGATGGCCTGCTGGGTGGCGCGGCTCATCGACAGCAGGCCAAGACCGGACACCACCGCATCCGCCGGGCCGCCCTGGGCGAAGCCGCTGCGCTCGGCCAGCGTCGGCAGTTCGCGGGCATCACCGCAGGCGACATGCGCCCCCGGAAACCGCTGCGCCAGATGCTGGTGCAGTTCTTCGTTGAGTTCGACCACCATCAGCTCGGACTCGCGGATCCCGTGATTCAACAGGGCCGCGGTGAACACCCCTGTGCCGCCGCCCAGCTCGATGACGCGCTGTGCACCGGTGGGCAGTTCGGCCAGCATCAGCCGCGCCAGCTGGGCGCCCGAGGGCGAAATGGCCGCGGTGGCCAATGGATTGCGAAGCCACTGCCGGAAGAACGTCCAGTGGTCGGTGCGCGCGGGCCCGCGCAGGGGCGAATGGCGCTGGTTTGACATCGATCTCCTCCCCGATCGCTTAAGGCTGCCCTGTCCATGGGCAGACCGGGCGCCGAGTATGACCGAAGCGTGAACACCGCCGCCACGGTGGCTCTGTCGCCGGCGACAGCGGGCCTGATCAACGGATCCAGAAGGCCCGGTGGATCTTCGGGTCGCGGGCGAAGTCCGGCGGCACGGAGGCCGCGCCGATCTCCTCGACCTGGAAATCGGCCTCGATGCCGGCATCCATGCGGAAGCGCCGGAAGTTGTTGGAGAACAGCAGCTGGCCGCCCGGCGCCAATCGATCCATGCACAGGCGGATCAGGCGGGCGTGGTCGCGCTGCATGTCGAAATCCGCCGCGCGCGCGGAGTTCGAGAAGGTGGGCGGATCGCAGAAGATCAGCTCGAAGCGCTCGCGGTTCTGCGCCAGCCAGGCCAGCACGTCGGCCTGGATCAGCCGGTGACGCTCGCCGGTGAACCCATTCATGCCGAGGTTGCGCGCGGCCCAGTCGAGGTAGGTCGCTGACAGATCCACGCTGGTGGTCTGTGCCGCGCCGCCCGCCGCGGCGTGCACGCTGGCAACGCCGGTGTAGCAGAACAGATTGAGCACCCGCTTGCCGCGCGCCTGCTGGCGGATCAGCCGGCGCGCCGGGCGGTGGTCGAGGAACAGACCAGTGTCGAGGTAGTCGAACAGGTTGACCTGCAGCTTCAGGCCGTCCTCTTCGACGGGCAGCCAGTGGCCGCGCAGGTCCTGCTTCTGGTAGCGCGACGTGCGGGTCTGCGGGGCGCGGGTTTTGAGCGCGATGCGCGCGCGCGGCAGCTCGAACACGGCCATCGCCGCCTGCAGCAGCTCGGACAGGCGTCGCCGCGTGGTTTCCTCGGGGATGTCGCGCGGGGCCTGGTATTCCTGCACGTGCAGCCAAAGGCCGCGGTCCTCGACCGGCGCGCTGTCGGCCGCGGCGTAGACGTCGATCGCGGCCGAGTATTCCGGCAGGTCGGCATCGTAGGCGCGGTAGCAGCTCACGCCCTCGCGCTTCAGCCAGGGTGCGAGCTTCTTCAGATTCTTGCGCAGACGGTTGGCGACCATCTCGGCGCCGGCCGTGAGCTCCTTCGGCTGCGCCGGCGCGCGCTCGGGCTGCTCGGCCACCGGCGCGAAGCGCAGCAAGGCGCAAGCGATGGCGCCGTTGTAGAGCGCATAGCGCTTTTCGGCGCGCAGGCCGATCGCCTGGCCCGGTGCTTCGTCAGCGACGATGAAGCCCGCGACCCAGTCGCGGCAGGGGCCGCGCAGCAGGGCACCGAGCGCGCGGTACAGCCCGGGGTCGGCGGCCAGTCGCGCGTCGTAGGGCGGGTTGCTCACCACCAGACCCTTCGGCGCCGGCGCTTCGGCAATGTCCTCCAGCGCGCGCACCTCAAAGCGGACGAAGGCCGAGACGCCCGCGACCGAGGCATTCGCGCGCGCGGCTTCGATCACGCGGCGATCCGCATCCGAACCGAAAAAACGCAGCGACAAGGACTCGCGGCCGATCCGCGCACGCTCGCGCGCCTCGTCCAGCAGGGCCTGCCAGAGCGCAGCATCAAGGCCCAGCCAGCCCAGAAACCCGTAGTAGTCGCGCTCCAGGCCCGGCGCGATGTCGGCGGCCATGCGCGCGCCTTCGATGATCAGGGTGCCGCTGCCGCAGAGCGGATCGAACAGGGCCTGGTCCGGCATGCGCTGCGGCCAGCCCGCGCGGATCAGCACCGCGCAGGCGAGGTTCTCCTTGATCGGTGCGGCCCCCTGCTCCAGACGCCAGCCGCGACGGTGCAGTGCATCGCCTGACAGATCGACGGACACGGTGGCACGGTCACGCTTCACGAACAGGTTGATACGCAGATCGGGCTGCTCGGTGTCGACCGACGGCCGCTGCCCGCTGGCCTGGCGGAACTGGTCGACGACGGCGTCCTTGGTCTTCTGCTCGGCGTAGCGCGCGTGCTTCAGCTGCGACTGTACGAGGCTGGCATCCACCGCCAGCGTGCCGTCGGCGCGCAGGTGGGCGCTCCAGTCGATCGCCTGCACGCCCGAGTACAGCGCCTCTTCATCGGCGCAGGCGAAGTCGGCGATCGGCAGCAGGATGCGGCTGGCCAGCCGCGACCACAGGCAGGCGCGGTAGGCAATCTCGATCGGGCCCTCGAAGTAGACGCCGGCCAGCGCCTCGCGTACGCCGTCCGCGCCCAGCGCCTTCAGCTCGTCGACCAGCAGGTACTCCAGCCCTTTCGGGCAGGTCGCGAAGTAGCGGCGGCTTCCGGTCTCGCTCACGACAGTCGCTCCAGGAAGCGCGCGAAGCTCCGCGCGCCATAGTCGACGTGCTCGGCCAGGCGATGACTGTCGTCGACCAGGGTGAGCTCATCGCAGCGCGGCGCGGCCCAGGCCACCACATCCGCGGCGGGAATGAGCTCATCCCGCCAGCCGTGCAGGATCGAGGTCGGCACGCGCGCGGCCTCGAGCTCGCGATAGCCGGCGATGCGCACCGGCGGGGCCAGCAGAAACAGGCCGCGCACCTCCACATCCAGCGAGGCGAGCGCCGAGATGAAGGCCCCCATGCTGGAGCCCGCCAGCACCAGCGGGCCGCGGCCCTCCGCCAGGGCCGCACGACAGCGCCCGAGCAGGCGCAGCAGACGATCCGGCACGCGGCCCACATCGCGGGTGGCGTCGAGATCGAGGTAGTCGGGGCGCTCGCTGGTCCACCCCAGCGCCTCAGCGGCAGAGGCCAGCGCGGTGACCTTGGTGGCCTGCGGGCCGCTCTCCAGCCCATGCGAGAGGATGACGTGGCCGCGAGGGCTCAT
>JBKCVA010000130.1:0-2573 GCA_046318115.1 Lysobacterales bacterium
TCAAGACCACGCTGGATCGTGTCGGAATCGAAGGTGGAGTAGTAGACGTCGAGCGCACCGCGGTGGCTGTCGTTCGGCTGGTACTCCATCGCCGCCGTGATGCCCTTGCGGACGAGGTCGCTGGTGCGGCCCTGGATGGTGACGCCGCCGAGCTGGCCGTTCGGCTCGTAACCCCAAGCGCGCCAGCTGTTCGACTGCTGCGGCGAGTTGAGATATGCGTAGCCCAGCGCGAAGCCCAGCGTCTTGGCCTGGTTCTGGTCGATGTAGGCGAAGCTCGCGCGCTCGCCGTACAGCTTGGAGTCCTCCAGCTTGTACTGGTCGCGGCGGTAGTTGCCGGCAATCACGCGGTCATCGAAGTCGAGCGGACGCACGGTCTGCAGATCGATGGTGGCGGACAGGCCCTGTCCGATCAGGCTGGCCGTCGGGGTCTTGTAGACGACGACCTGGCGCATGCTCTCCGACGCGTACTGGTCGAACTCGACGCCGCGGTTGGTGCCCATGCTGGCCTGCTCGCGGCCGTTCAAGGTGGCCGTGGCGAAGTCGCCGGACAGACCGCGCACGTTGATCTCGGTTGAGCGTCCGCGCTCGCGCTGCGAGGTCACGCCCGGCAGGCGGGCCAACGCATCCGCGATCGATACGTCGGGCAGCTTGCCAATGTCTTCGGCGGAGATGGCTTCCACGATGGAGTCGGCGATCTGCTTGGTTTCGATCGCGCTCTCGATACCCGCGCGGATACCCACCACTTCGATAGTGTCGAGCTCCTCGGCGTCTTCCTTTTCCGCCGCTTCTTCGTCTTCTGCCTGCTGGGCAGCCATGCCGACATCGGCGTAGGCAGCCTGGGCCATCATCGCGACAGCCGACGCCAGCGCCATGCTCAGCACGTTGCGCTTCAAGTTCAACATTGTCCCCTCCACTCGATCTGGGTCTTCGATTGAGAGCCTGGCTACGCGGCCTGTGTGCCGGCGCGCCGGGTCTGTTTTCTGCCTGCGGACGACGCTCTGCATCGCCCGCGCCGAGGAACGTTCCCCCGTCCCTTTCAGCGCGGGGCGATGGTAGCCCCGGCCCTTTGGCACAGGCCCCAAGCTGCATACGTATTCATGCAGCCGCTGCGTTCTGAGTGCGTTTCGCGCCTCGCCAAGGGCCTGAACATGAGGCCCGCAGCGGATTCGCGCGCACCGCCCTGGAGTCACCGGATGTGCTGCACCGCAACATTCCACCCTGTCAGATCTCGCAGGGTTTGCAGCCGCAAGCTGCGGCTTCTCGCTGCGCTCGCACATTCGATCTGGGAGTCCATCGATGCACCCTTCTCGCCGCCGCAACGCCTTCGTAAGCCGCTGCCCTGCAGGGACGATGCACGCGCGCACTTCACCGCTCGCAGGGCGGTGCGCGGTCGCGTTCGCTCTGCTGTGTGGCCTCGATTCGAGCTCGATTGCGCAGGCCGCGTCGCCGCGCGACTGGCGCGACGAGATCCTCTACTTCGCCCTGATCGATCGCTTCGACGACGGCGACCCCACCAACAACGACCAGGGCGCGGGCGAGTACGACCCGAGCGATTCGCGCCGCTATAGCGGCGGCGATCTGGGCGGCCTCACGCGTCGTCTCGACTACATCCGCGGCCTCGGCGCCACCGCGCTGTGGATCACCCCGCCGGTGCGGCATCAGTGGTGGGACGCGGCGGTCGGCTATGGCGGCTACCACGGCTACTGGGCGCAGCACTTCATGGAGGTCGACCCGCACTTCGGCACGCTCGACGACTATCGCGCGCTCGCCAAAGGGCTGCATGGTCGCGACATGCGCCTGGTGCAGGACATCGTGGTCAACCACGTCGGCAACTACTTCCGCTACCCGCCGGGTGAGGCCAAGCCCGACCTTGCCGCGGACTGGAGCGCGAACGCAGGGGCTGCACCGACCGCGCGGCCGACACAGTGGCCCTTCGACCAGAACGATGCGCGCGAGGTGCAGCAGCGCGGCCTCGACATCTACCACTGGACCCCGCCGATCCAAGACTACAGCGACCCGGTGCAGTTGCTCGAGTGGCAGATGGCCGACCTTGATGACCTGAACACCGAGAACCCGCTGGTGCGGCGTGCGCTTCGCCAGTCCTACGGCCACTGGATCCGCGAGGTCGGCGTCGATGGTTTCCGCGTCGATACGGCCTTCTATGTGCCGCCGGCCTACTTTCGCGATTTCCTGTTCGCCGAAGACCCCGCCGCCCCCGGCGTGATCGAGGTTGCGCAGCGCGCCGGCAAGCCGGATTTCCTGCTGTTCGGCGAGGGCTTCGGTATCGATCGCGCCTTCGAGGACGCGCAGGCGCGGCGCATCGAAAGCTACGTGCGCGACGCGGCCGGCCCGCTGCTGCCGGCGATGATCAACTTCCCGCTCTACGGCACCAGCCTCGACGTGTTCGCGCGCGGGCGTCCGCCGGCCGAGCTCAAGCACCGCATCGAGAGCGTGCTGGCCGTGCACGCCGACCCGCACCGCATGCCGAGCTTCGTCGACAACCACGATGTCGACCGCTTCCTCGCCGGCGGCAGCGAGGCCGGACTCAAGCAGGCCCTGCTCGCGCTGATGAC
>JBKCVA010000131.1:0-23077 GCA_046318115.1 Lysobacterales bacterium
CCGGTGCGCACGCCATAGACGACCAGCAGGATCAGCATCAGGAACAGCGCCGGCATCAGGAACTTGACCGCGCGCTCCAGGCCTTTCTCCACGCCCATCGCAACCACGCCGATGGTCAGCACCATGAACACCGAATGCCAGAACAGCAGGGTCCTGGGGTCACCCAGCAGGCCGCCAAAGGTGGCCGGGCCATCCTCGATGCCGGCACCGCCGAACAATTGCACCAGGTAGAGCCAGGCGTAGTGCAGGGTCCAGCCGGCGACCACGCTGTAGAAGCTGAGAATAAGGATCGCGGCGACCATGCCCATCACGCCGATCACCGACCAGGCCTTGGAATGGCCGGTCTCGCGGGCGAGGTTCAGCAGGGTGTTGATCGGGCTCTGACGGCCGTGGCGGCCAATCAGCACTTCGGCGATCAGGATGGGCAGGCCGATCAGGGCGATGCAGGCCAGATAGACCAGCACGAAAGCGCCGCCGCCGTTGTCCGAGGCCAGATAGGGAAAGCGCCAGATGTTGCCCAGTCCGATGGCTGAGCCCGCTGCAGCCAGGATGAAGGCCGTGCGCGAAGACCACATGCCGTGTACCGATTGCTTGTCCATCAAGACAACTCCGCGAGTGGGTAAGCGCGACGCCAAACGGCGCCGAAGTGGGAGGGAACGGTGACGATCAGGCGTGTCCGCGCGCGCGAGAGATCTTGTATCCGGCGTAGGCCAGCAACGCCGCCAGCACCGGGCTGACAAGGTTGAAGAACACGTAGGGCAGGTAATCGATCGTGCTGACGCCGAGCGTCACCGCCATGTAGGCGCCGCAGGTGTTCCAGGGCACCAGCGGCGACGTGAGCGTGCCGCCGTCTTCCAATGCGCGCGAGAGGTTCTCGGGTGCGAGACCGCGCTTCTCGTACTCCGGCTTGAACAGGCGACCCGTCAGCACGATCGCCATGTACTGGTCGGCCGCGACCAGGTTGCAACCGAAGGCCGTGGCAATCGTGGCGGTGATCAGGCTGCCGGTACTGCGTGCCAGCGCAAGCACGCCGCGGATCAGGCGCTCCAGCAGGCCCACCGTTTCCATGACCGCGCCGAAGGCCATGGCGCAGAGAATCAGCCAGACGGTGTTGAGCATGCTTTCCATGCCGCCACGGCTGATCAGCTCGTTGACTGCCTCGTTGCCGGTGTCGGCGCTGTAGCCGGTGGCCAGGGCTTTCCAGGCGCCGGACAGCAGGGCCCAAGGGCGAGAGAGTTCGTCCGAGCCCGCGAGCGCGACCACCCGGTCGGGCTGGAACAGTACGGCAAAGACCGCGCCCACCAGGGCGCCAATAAGGATGGTCGGGTAGGCCGGAAAGCGCTTCAACGCGAGCGTGAACACCACCGCCATCGGAATCAGCAGGTGCAGGCCCAGATCGAAGTGGCTGCCCATGATGCCGGCGAGGTCGCCGAAGTCGGCGCTGCCTGCGCCTGCGCTTGCGCCGAGGCCGACCACGGTGAAGCCGATCATTGCCAGTACGAAGGCGGGGATCGTGGTCCAGGCCATGTGGCGCACATGGGTGAAGAGCTCGCCGCCAGCGGCCGCAGGCGCCAGATTGGTCGTGTCGGACAACGGCGACAGCTTGTCTCCGAAGTAGGCGCCCGAGATCACCGCTCCGGCAGTGATCGCCGGCGACATGTCGAGGCCGGAGGCCACGCCCATCAATGCCACGCCGAGCGTGCCGGCCACGGTCCAGGAACTGCCGATGGCCATCGAGACGACGGCGCAGATCAGGCAGGCGGCCGGGTAGAAGAAGCTCGGGTCCATCAGCTTCAGGCCGTAGACGATCAGCGCCGGCACCGTGCCCGAGAGGATCCAGGTGCCGATCAGCGCGCCGACTGCGAGCAGGATCAGCAGCGCCGGCGTGGCCAGCGCGATGCCGCGGGTGATTGCAGCCTGGATGTCGTCCCAGCGCAGGCCGTTGTAGATGCCGATGATGCCGGCGACACCGCCGGCCAGCAGCAGGGCGATCTGGTTGGCGCCGTAGGAGGAATCCGAGCCGTAGAGGTAGACCGAACTGGCCAGTCCGGCGACCAGGAAGATCAGCGGCAGCAGTGCCTGCAGCAGGCTCGGATCGCGTCGCGGCGCAGTGGCGGTGTCAGACATTCCCATCCCCGTTGTGCTGTTCAATCGGCGGCGTCGTGCAGCATCCCGCTGCGCATGCCCTTATGGTCCGTGTGCGTCTCGCTGCGCCCCATCGAACCCGCCGACCCCACCCCCGTGGGACGGCGGAGTGTAGCAGCGGGGCGTTGCCCCGCTGCCGGGTTTCGGGATCGGGGATTCGGGATTCGCAGGAGCGCGCTGCCGCGAGATTCGCTGCTTCGCGATAGCCCAGAACGAAGCCGCGGGCCGAGCCCCTCTCCCACAAGGGGAGAGGGGAGCTCGCCATCAACATGCATCACGCGGAAAGCCGAAGGGCCTAATCCCGCTTCTGCTCCCCCCGATGCCTTTCAAACCACCCCAGCGTATTCAGCACCTGCGCCAGCATCTGGCTGGGCCGCGCATTGATGCCGTGGCCGGCGCCGGGGATGCGCAGCATCGCCGCGGGCACGCCGCGCAGCTTGAGCGCCTGGTAGTACTGCTCGGTCTCGGAGATCGGCGTTCGGTAGTCGTCCTCGCCGGTGACCAGCATCGTCGGAGTTTTGACGTTGCCGACCAGCGAGAGCGGCGAGCGCTTCCAGTAGTGCATGGGGTCTTCCCACGGCATCGATGGGAACCAGTACTGCGAGAACAGCGGATAGAAGTCGGCGGTGAGCACGAAGCTGGCCCAGTTGATCACCGGTTTGGCCACCACCGCCGCGCGGAAGCGGTCGGTCTTGCCGATGATCCAGGCGGTCAGCACGCCGCCGCCCGAGCCGCCGGTGACGTAGAGCTGGTAGGGATCGACGTAGCCGCGTGCGATCACCGCATTCACCGCGCTGATCAGGTCGTCGTAGTCCTGGCTCGGGTAGTTGTGGTGGATGTGGTCGGCAAAGGCCTGGCCGTAGCTGGTGCTGCCGCGCGGGTTGGAGTACAGCACCACATAGCCGGCGCTGGCGTAGAGCTGGATCTCCGGCGCGAAGCGCGGGCCGTAGTTGGCGTAGGGCCCGCCGTGGATCTCGAGCAGCAGCGGGTATCTCTTCGACGGATCGAAGCCCGGCGGCAGGGCGATCCAGCTCTGGATGTCCAAGCCATCGTGGCTGGACTTTGTCCAGATCTCCTCGATCCGCGCCAGCTCGCGCTGCGGCAGCAGGTCCGAGTTCAGGTCGGTCAGCGCGCGGGCGCGGCCGCGCTCGATCAGGCCGACCTCGGCGGGCGCCAGCGCGGTGCCGAGCGTGTAGGCCACGCGCTCGCCGGCGACCGAGAAGCTGCCGCCCGGGTAGGGCCGGCCCATCGCCGTGCCGCCGAGGTCGCGCGCCAGCACTTCGATGCGCTCGCTGCGCGGGTCGATGCGGGCGACGTGGGTCTCACCGTGGCGGTCGTAGCTGAAGACGATGCGGCCGCGGCTGTCCCAGCTCGGACTTTCGATGGCATGGTCGAAGTCGGCGGCCAGGCGCCGGGCCTCTCCGCTGCCAAGCTCCAGCACGTACAGGCCGGTCTGGGTGTAGCCGCGACGCTGGTCGTCGAAGCCGATGTAGGCGATGCGCTTGGTGTCCGGCGAGAGTGCCGGCTGCATGTCCGGGCCCTTGCGCGCGGTCAGCGCGGTGGCGTTGCCGCCGGCCAGATCCACGCGGTAGAGCTCGCTCTCCATCGGATCGAGCGCCGCGTTTTCGGCGTAGTTGGCTGAGACCAGCAAGGTCGCGTCATCGAGCCACCGTGGCGTACCGCGATGGTTGACCTTGCCTTGCGTCACCTGACGCGGCGTGCCGCCCTCGGCCGGCAGCACGAAGACGTGGGTGTAGGCCGGCTCGGTGTAGCCACGGCCATCGGCGCGATAGCCGATGTCCTCGATCAGCTTGGCGGCCGGCGCCCAGTTGGCGCCCTCGGGCTTCGGCGGCAGCTTCGCGAGCGACTGGGTCGGTGCCGGCACCGCCATGGTGAAGGCCAGCCAGCGGCCGTCCGGTGACCACGACAGGCCCGAGGGACCGCGCTCGAGTTGGCTGATCTCGGAGGTCGCGCCGGTGTCCATCCAGCGCACCCAGATCTGCGACTTGCCTTCGCGGGCACTGACCCAGGCGATGCGGTCGCCGCTTGGCGACCAGATCGCGGCGCCATCTCCACTGCGGCCGGTCGTCAGGGGGCGGTGGGTACCGCGCTCCAGATCGAGCAGCCAGAGGTGGCCGCGGCGGCGGTCGTTCTGCTTGTCGAAGTGGTTGCGCAGATAGACCACCTGGCTCGCATCTGGCGACAGCTCGGGCTGGCTCGCCCACTCGAGATCGAACACGTCCGGTGGCAGCAGCGGCGGATGTTCGCTGGCGCAGGAGGGCAAGGCCAGCGCCAGCCCGACCACGCCGCCAACGAGGACGGCAGCGCTGCGGGCGAGCAGAAGGACCAGCGGATGGCTGGGCGCGGGCGGGCAGGGCAGGGGGGCGTTGGACATCACAGGCTCCGGAACGGCAGCCGTCAGGGTAGGCAGGCCGCTGTCGCGCCGAACGTGCGGATAGTCCTGTCGGCCGGCGCGAGCCCATCCGCTATCCTCCGGCGTCTTCCGCGCGGAGCACGCCCATGCAGCAGCCCCACGGCATCTACACGCTGGACACCGGCTTCCACCGGTTCCAGTTCGATGCCGCCTATCTCATCGTCGAGAACGGTCGCGGCGCCTTCATCGACTGCGGCCTCAACGCCTCGGTGCCGGCCCTGCTGGACGGTTTGGCCGCGGCGGGGCTTGTGCCTGCCGATGTCGACTGGCTGATCCTGACCCATGTGCATCTGGATCATGCGGGCGGCGCAGGCCGACTGATGCAGGCGCTGCCGAACGCGAAGCTGGTGGTGCACCCGCGCGGCGCCCGCCACATGATCGACCCGAGTCAACTGATCGCCGGCGCCAGCGCGGTCTATGGGGAGGACGAAGTCGCGCGCACCTATGGGCGGATCCTGCCCGTCGATGCCGCGCGCGTGGTCGAGGCGCAGGATGGCCACCGCATCGACCTCGCCGGCCGCGAGCTGCTGTGTCTGGACGCGCCGGGCCATGCGCGCCACCACATCGTGATCTGGGATGCGGCGAGCCGCAGCTTCTTCACCGGCGACACCTTCGGGCTCAGCTACCGCGAGTTCGACAGCGAGGCAGGCGCCTTCATCCTGCCCACCTCCACGCCGGTGCAGTTCGAGCCCGAGGCGCTCAAGGCCTCGATCGCGCGCATGCTCGACTTCGACCCCGAGGGCATGTACCTCACCCACTATGGCCGCGTCGCGCCGCCGGCCACGCTCGCGCAGGCCTTGTTCGAACAGATCGACGCGATGGTGGCGATTGCGCAGGCGCATGCCCGACTCGCGGGCGAAGCGCGTCATGCGGCGATCCGTGCCGATCTTGCCGAGCTCTATGCGGTCCGCGCCGCTGCTCACGGCTGCCGGCAGAGCCGCGCCGAGGTCATCGAGCTGCTGGGCATGGATATCGAGCTCAACGCACAGGGCCTGGGCGTCTGGCTGGATCGCGAGGCGCGCGCATGAGCGGCGTGCTGTACCTCGCCTCGAAGTCACCGCGCCGGCGCGAGCTGCTGGGCCAGCTCGGCATCGCCCACGTGGTGCTGGAAATCGAGATTCCGGAGGAAAGGGCACCCGGCGAGCCGGCGCTCGACTACGTGCAGCGCGTTGCCCGCGAGAAAGCCGAAGCCGGCTGGAACCGAGTGGGCCACCAGGCCTTCGCGCGCGTGCTCGCGGCCGATACCGAGGTGATTCTTGACGATGAGGTGTTCGGCAAGCCGCGCGATGCGCTCGACGCCGCTGCCATGCTGCGTCGCCTGT
The DNA here is from genome assembly GCA_046318115.1 of Lysobacterales bacterium. GTDB lineage: Bacteria > Pseudomonadota > Gammaproteobacteria > Xanthomonadales > Xanthomonadaceae > Aquimonas. The sequence continues at coordinate 5,902 of JBKCVA010000131.1, forward strand.
CCGGCCGCCGGCACCAGGCCGTGTCCGCGATCTGCCTCGCCGATGCGCAGGGCAGCCGCGAGGCCCTGTGCATCACCGAAGTCGAGTTCGACACGCTCGACGACGCGCGAATCGCCGCCTACATCGACAGTGGCGAATGCTTCGGCAAGGCCGGCGCCTACGCCATCCAGGGCCGCGCCGCCGCCTTCATCCGCCGCATCGAAGGCAGCTACAGCGGGGTGATGGGGCTGCCGCTGTTTGAGCTGTCGCGCTTGCTTTGAGCGTCGGGATTGGGGATTGGGGATTCGAAGCCTGAAGCGCTGAGCCTGAGGTCTGTGGCTGCTCGACACTCACTCCGTGCGGCGCCAACCCGTTGATCACGACGGCATGGGCTCGTGCGAGCTTCGAATCCCCAATCCCCAATCCCCAATCCCTATTCCCTATTCCCGGCTCAAATCCACCCACACCAGCCGGTGATCGCTCGCCGTCACCCAGTCGCTGCCCGGTGCGCCGCGCTTCGGCCAGAACACGCCCGCGTCCAGCACCTTGAAGCCTTTCGAGGGCAGCACGTAGTCAACGCGCATGGTCCCGCGTCTGGGGCTGAACTGCGCGGTCTCGGTGTTGGGGTCGCCTTGCTGGGCCAGTTCGGCGCCGTTGCCGGGCTGGAAGGTGAGTGAGGCCTCCAGGCTGCCTTCGCTGCGTGGCGCCGGTTCGGCCTGCACGCGCGGGTGTTCGAGCAGGCCCTGGATCGCGCCGGGCAGGCTGTCGCCTTCGACCGGATCGGCGTTGAGGTCACCGGCGATGACGAAACGCGCATCGGCCGGCAGCGGGCCGCGTCGGCCCTGGTCGTCGACCATCCAGTCGGCGCCGTCAAGGTAGTCGCGCCACAGCTTCAGCTCGTCGTGATTGCGCACCTTGTTGCGGCCTTCGGGGCCATCGAAGGCGGGCGGGGTGGGGTGGGCGGCGAGCAGGTGCAGGCGGCCGAGCGGGGTGTCGATGGGCAGATCCCAGTGCGACTTCGAAGAGAGACGCAGCTGTGCCCAGATGTCGGCCGGATACCAGGGCGTGTCGGTATCGGGCAGCTGCGGCTGCAGCGCGCCCGGCAGATCCGCCCAGCGCAGTGTCTGGAAGGTTCGCGCCGCTTTCAGGTCGATTGGAAAGCGCGACAGCACGAGCATGCCGTACTGCCCAGGGTGTCGGCCGAAGCCCCAGGCGTCGCCGGGATCGCCCAGCTTGCCGTTCTGATCGAGGTCCAGCCCGCTCGGCTCGCCGGTGTTGACCGGTGCGTGGAAGGCGTAGGGATAGTCCAGCGGCGCCAGCCCTGACTGGCCGACCGCGAGGTAGCGTTCGCGGAACAGTCGAGCGGATTCTCCGGCCTCGTCACGGTCCAACTCGTTGAGCAGCAGGATGTCCGGACGTACCGACTGGATCACCGCCGCCAGCTTGCGTGCCTGGTCGTCGTCGTCACGCAGGCGCTCGAGCACGGCGCCGGGCTGGTCATCGGTCAGTGCGAGGTTGTAGGTCGCGACGCGAATCTTCACGGCGGGCGCCTCTTCGGCGGCTGGGGCCGCGACGGTGGCGGCCAGCCCGAGCAGCAGGACGCCGGATCTGAGCAGGGCATGCATGCGGGTGTCCGCCGACGGAAAGACGCGCAGGATAGCCGAGTCGCTCGAGCGTCGAGGTTGTCCTCACGGCCGCGTGCTAGCATGCCGCCGCCACGCGGGAGAGACCTGCCGGCCTTCGGGTCGGACGGCGCCGAAGGAGCAACCGCCCCGGAAACTCTCAGGCAAAAGGACCGGGTGGCCCGGCGGAAGCGTCTGCGAGTGCAGGCAAGTCCGCCGCGCGCAGCACGCATCTGGAGAGAGGTCCGGCGCCGTCTGTAATGCGCTGTGGGCCCGCCGACGGGATAACGCTCTCAGGCGAACAGACAGATGGGGCGCCCACGCCGGACGGGTTGTCGTCCGGTTGCCGAGCGCCGCCCCGTGTCCGACACCCGCATGCCCGTCAAGCCCGACCGCTCGCGCCTCGCGCGCAGCCGGCTGTGCGTGTGCCTGCGACACGCGACGGCGCCGATTGATCGCCCCTCGCCCCAGGTGCCCGCGCCATGAGCTCTACCACCCATCTGCGTCAGCCACACGTCGCCCGTGAGTTTGCCGATCGCCATATCGGCCCTTCGCCCCAGGACATCCGCGAGATGCTCGAAGCCGTCGGCTGCGACAGCCTGGAGCAGCTGATGGCCGAGACCCTGCCGGCCTCGATCCGCCAGCAGCAGCCCCTGCGCGGCATGGAGCCGGCGATGTCCGAGGTCGAGGCGCTGGCCCGCCTGCGGCAGATCGCTGGCCGCAACCAGGTGTTCACCTCGCTGATCGGGCAGGGCTACCACGGCACGCTGACCCCGCCGGTCATCCTGCGCAACATTCTTGAGAACCCCGCCTGGTACACGGCCTACACGCCCTACCAGCCGGAGATCAGCCAGGGCCGGCTGGAAGCCCTGCTGAACTTCCAGACCCTCATCACCGAGCTGACCGGGCTCGACGTCGCCAACGCCTCGCTGCTGGACGAAGCCACCGCCGCCGCCGAGGCCATGGCCGTGGCCCAGCGCGTGTCGAAGTCGAAGTCCAAGGCGTTCTTCGTGGACGCGAACTGCCACCCGCAGAGCATCGCGGTGATGCGCACCCGCGCCGAGCCGCTGGGCTGGCAGCTGATCGTCGGCAACCCGGAAACCGATCTCGACGCCAGCGCCGTGTTCGGCGCGATCCTGCAGTACCCGGACACCTACGGCGCCGTGCATGACCCGCGCGCGGTGATCGCCAAGCTGCACGCGGCCGGCGCCATCGCCGTCATGGCGGCCGACCCGCTGGCGCTCACCCTGTTGACGCCGCCGGGCGAGCTTGGTGCTGACATCGCTATCGGCAGCACCCAGCGCTTCGGCGTGCCGATGGGCTACGGCGGTCCGCACGCCGCCTACATGGCGGTGCGCGATGCGATCAAGCGTTCGATCCCGGGGCGTCTGATCGGCGTGTCTGTCGACTCGCGCGGCGCGCCGGCCTACCGCTTGGCCCTGCAGACCCGCGAGCAGCACATCCGCCGCGACAAGGCGACCTCGAACATCTGCACCGCCCAAGTGCTGCTGGCGGTGGTGGCGTCCATGTATGCCGTCTACCACGGCCCGGAAGGCCTGCAGCGCATCGCGCACCAGGTGCATCGGCGCACCGCGACCCTGGCCGAGGGTCTGCGTCGTCTGGGCTTCAAGCCCGAGCAGGAGGCCTTCTTCGATGTGATCACGGTCGACGTGGGCAGCCAGCGCGCGGCGATTGTCGAGCACGCGCTCGCCGCCCAGATCAACCTGCGCCTGATCGGCGAGACGCGCCTGGGCATCGCGTTGGACGAGACCATCACGCCCGAGGTCGTCGAGAAGGTCTGGACGGTGTTCGGTCGCGTCCTGAACTATGCCGCGATCGAGGAGAACGCGGCCTCCTCCATCCCCGAAGCCTTGCAGCGCCGCGGCGCCTGTCTCAAGCATCCGGTGTTCAGCAAGTACCGCTCGGAGACCGAACTCCTGCGCTACATGCGCAAGCTGGCCGACCGTGATCTGGCGCTGGACCGCGCGATGATTCCGCTGGGCAGCTGCACCATGAAGCTCAATGCCACCGCCGAAATGATCCCGGTCACCTGGCCGGAGTTCGGCGCTCTGCATCCGTTCGCGCCGTCCGAGCAGGCGCACGGCTACCGCGAGCTGTTCGAGGATCTCAAGCGCTGGCTGGTGGAGATCACCGGCTACGACGCCATCAGCCTGCAGCCCAACTCCGGCGCGCAGGGCGAATACGCCGGCCTGCTAGCGATCCGCGGCTACCACCTCTCGCGCGGCGACACCCATCGCACCGTATGCCTGATTCCCTCGTCCGCGCACGGCACCAACCCGGCCTCGGCGCAGATGGTCGGCATGGACGTGGTGGTGGTCGAGTGCGATCGCGAGGGCAATGTCGACGTCGACGATTTGCGCGCCAAGGCCGAGAAGCACAGCGCCAACCTCGCCGCGCTGATGGTCACGTATCCGTCGACCCACGGCGTGTTCGAGGAGCGCATCCGCGAGATCTGCGAGATCGTGCATGCGCACGGCGGCCAGGTGTACCTGGACGGCGCCAACATGAATGCGCAGGTCGGGCTGTCGCGCCCCGGTGACTACGGCGCCGACGTCAGCCATCTCAACCTGCACAAGACCTTCTGCATCCCGCACGGCGGCGGTGGCCCGGGCATGGGGCCGATCGGCGTCAAGGCGCATCTGATTCCCTTCCTGCCGGGGCATCCGGAGCTCGATGGCGGCAAGGCGCCCGTGGGGCCGGTCTCGGCCGCGCCGTTTGGTTCCTCCTCGATCCTGCCGATCAGCTACGCCTACATCCTGATGATGGGCGGCGAGGGCCTGAAGAAGGCCACCGAGGTCGCGATCCTCTCGGCCAACTACATCGCTGATCGCCTGCAGCCGCATTTCCCGACCCTGTACCGCAACCACAACGGCCGCGTGGCGCATGAGTGCATCATCGATCCGCGTCCGCTCAAGGACCTCTGCGGCGTCAGCGTCGACGACATGGCCAAGCGCCTGATTGATTACGGCTTCCACGCCCCGACCATGAGCTTCCCGGTGGCTGGCACGCTGATGATCGAGCCGACCGAGTCCGAGGCGAAGGCCGAGATCGATCGCTTCTGCGAGGCGATGATCGCCATCCGCCGTGAGATCGCCGAGGTCGAGGCGGGTCGTTTCGCCATTGAACAGAGCCCGCTGCGCCACGCCCCGCATACCGTGCATGACCTGGTCGACGCCGACTGGTCGCGCCCGTACTCGCGCGAGGAAGCGGTGTTCCCGGCCGGCGTCTCGCGCACCGACAAGTACTGGTGCCCGGTCGGCCGCGTCGACAACGTCTACGGCGACCGCAACCTGATGTGCACCTGCCCGAGCCCGGAGGAGTATCGGGACGAGGCGGCCTGAGGCCGTGAGCATCCTGCGCCCCGCGTCGACGGGGCGCAGGCTCTTCTCGCGCTTCTGCGTCCCGCATCGTCGCGGCGACCCTTGGGCCTTGCTGATCGGGAGCTGCGATCGCCAGCCGTGGGCGGAGCCTATCGGCGGCGGGCGTTCCGCGATGCGCCGTCTACGGCCCCGCTTTGCCACTGCCTGCCCGATTCAATCCCCAGCGCTTGGTGCGGCGACGGCGTTGATGATCTGATCGGAGCTGACCAGCCCCTGCATCCTGCTGATCACTCGGCCGTCTGGCGCAAACAGCAGCAGCTGGGTGGCACTCGCCTGATGCTCACGCATGAACTGCTGTCCCTCAGGTCGGCCGACATCCGCGATCAGGAAATGCAGAGCATCGCCAAGGCTTTCCCGCGCCGCGTCCAGTTCCCGGGTCTGCTGGTTGCTGACCAGCAGGTTCGGGTCGTAGACGAACACCACAGCGGGTTTGCCTTCACCGATCTTGCGCAGATCCGTATCGAATCCGCGCGGCAGGCTCAGCACCACCAGCCCGAGAAGGGCGACAAGGAAAGCCGAGATGGCGATGCGCTGCCAGGCTCTGCTGGATGGCTGGCTGACCTGAGTGGCTTCTTTCATGGAGATGTCCTTGCAGTCGCTGGAGTGGCGGAAACGGAGATTCGCTGAATGGGCGCGGAGTCCTGTAACACGCTCCGCAGTGTCAACGGCGCGCGCGTCGACGAAGTATTGGCGATCCGCATGGCCTGCTGAGAATCGTCCGGTCTTCAGTCCAGCGTCCGGGCCCAAGGAAAACACCCGCATTTCATCGATCTCCTCCGCCCGAGTCCAGCCTTGCTGCGCCCTCCACTCCGGCGATGGATGGCGACTGGGTCCGAGTCGTCGTGGCCTTGATGGCATCGGCCGATTCCGGGAGCTGTAGCCGAGTCTCAGGCCCGTCTTCGCAGAGTGCAGTCGCCGCTGGACGCAGGTGCAGCGGTGCCGCTCGACACCGCGTGCGGCGCGCTCGCAACCCAGACGCGGCGCGGATGCCGGATGCCGCGGTCGGCTTGGCGCAGAGGCACTGCGCTCAACGTGCACCTGACCCGATGCATTGGACTACAGACCGTGCGGCGTCCACCGGGCCGGCGAGAGGCTCATGCGAATCAGGCTTCGCGTCTTGCTGCCGAGGTTTGGCAACGCACCGTCTTGCGCGGCGGCACTGTGCTTGAACGGTCTCATGGGGGTGACGCATTCCGCCGCCCGGCACCAGGTCCTTGAAGCCAGGGCCACACTGATCGAGTCTGGCCTTGATCCATGGTGGCGAGTCCGGCAAGGGGCGGACCCACCTGCGCAGGATCAAGCACGTTCCTGCCCGATCCGCGGGCGCGCCCTCCATGGCGCTTTGGCAAGGCTGAAGTCTTCAGCATTGCCCTAGACTGGGGGAATGCGATACCCCCGTCTGCTCGCCCTGCTGGTTCTTCTTGTCACGCCCTCGGCGAAAGCCTTCGATGCCGCCGAATCGATCCGTCGCTCGCTGGAGGCACCCGAGCAGTTCCTGCGCGAAGCCAGGGCCACGATCGAATCGGGCGAACCGGCGCCCTCGACGCAGCGCGAGCTCTTGTTCGACGCGCTTCGTGCGGCGCAATTGCTGTCGAAACGCGCGGAAGTGGAGTGGGCCATCCAGCGTCTGCATGAGCTTCACCAGGCGCAGGGGACCGCCGGAGCCGAGGCCTACGCGCTGCTGGCAAAGGCCAATCTGGAAGTACAGGAGGGGCGCTATCCGGCCGCCCTCGAAGCGGCGCTGCAGGCGGGTGATCAGTTGCGTGACGCCGAGGACCCATTGTTGAGGCTGCGCGGAGCCGCCGGACTGTGTGAAGTGCTGACCGACACCGGTCATCCGGATCGTGCAGAGGCCGATTGCATCCGTGCCGAAGCGTTGGCCGATGATCTTGCCCTTGCCTACGAGCGTGTGCGCGTGCAGAACCTGCGCCTGGCCCAGCGCTTCAACCAGGGGCGCATAGAGGAGGCCATCGCCCACGGCGAGCGGGCCCAGGCGCTCGCGCTGGAGGCGGGATTGACCACCTTCGCTTCGGTGATGGACGACAATCTGGCCCGTCTGCTGCTGGAGCTGGGGCGAGCGGATGAGGCCCTCCAGCGCTCGCTCCGGGCCCTTGGCGCTGAAGAAGCCAGCGGCCGGCGCGAACACGCGGCCCTGTCCTACGCCAATGTCGCGCGTGCACTGATCCAGCTCGGGCGCGCGCAGCAGGCGGTCACGGCCGCCGAGCGCAGTGTTGCGAAGGGGCGAGACTTGGGCTCGGACGCGGTTTTGGGTTCGGCCTTGCCTGTGCTCGTGGATGCTCTGGAGGCCGCCGGGCAATCGGCCGGCGCGCTTGCGGCCTCGCGCAAGTATGTCGAGTGGCTGGAGCGCCACAGTGCCGCGCAGACCCGGCAAGCCCTGGCGGAGCTCGAAGCGCGATATGCCGCTGCCGAGCGAGAGCGTGAGATCGAAGAACTCCGCGAGCAGGGCTTGATCAAGTCGCTCGAGTTGAAGGCGGCGCGCGCCGAGTTCGACAGAAGCCAGGAGTCACTGCAGCGCCAGCGCCTGGCCCTCGGCCTTGTCCTGTTGGGCGCGCTGAGCGTGCTGGTGGTCGCAGGATTGCTCTGGCGACTGCTGCGCCAGCAGCGCGCGCAGGCCGACGAGCTTGCCCGTCTTGCCCGCACCGACCCGCTCACGGGGCTGCACAACCGTCGGGCTCTTTTTGAACACTTCGGCAAGGCCTGCAGGGTGGACGTGCCCGAAGGCTCGCAACCCATCCTGGTGGTGATCGATCTCGATCACTTCAAGCGCATCAACGATCGCTATGGGCATCCCGTCGGCGATGCGGTGCTGCGCGATCTGGCGGAACTGTTGCAGCGCGAGGTGTCGCCAGCCGGTCATGTTGCTCGCATGGGCGGCGAAGAGTTCGCCCTGCTGTTGACCGGCTGCAGCCTCTCATCCGCGCAGATGCTGGCGGAACGCCTTCTGCAGTCGACCCGCGACTACCGTTCCCCTCTGGCCGAGGCGCAGGGACTGCGAGTGAGTCTGAGCGCTGGGCTGGCCATGCGACGCGAAGGCGAGAGTCCCGAGCAGCTGTACCGGCGGGCCGACCGTGCGCTTTACCGCGCCAAGGAATCTGGACGCGATCGCCTCGTGGTCGCTGAGGGTGAAGATCCTCGGGAAGAACGCGCGGCCTGAACGCTGGCTGCCCCCGCACGCGTGTCGCGGCTCGCGCGATCGCCTTGGCGGCGATCCGCGCGCGAAGTCCGAACCCATGCGTGGTGCCACACGCGCCACCGTGGCATGCGCGGGGCGGGGCGTGGTGCCGCGGGCGCGCGTCGTGCCCAGGCACGCGCTGGGCCGTGCATCTCTGCGTCTGGCAGGGCTCGGAGGGCAGCGCACGACCCCCACCGCAGCGCCTTTGCTGAGGGGCCTCAGGTTCCGGGGCAGTGGCGCGTCGACCGCTCGCATGGATGGGCTCAGAGCCAGCGGAAAAACCCGGACGCCGTAGCGAGGGTGTCGAGAGGCGGCCGCAGTCGGCGGAGGGTTCTCGCAGGAATCATTCCTGCGAGGGCTCGAAGCCATTGCGCAGCAGGCCCGCTGCGCCCGTCGCCTCGCTGAGGGTGGCGCGATCGTCGGCGGGGTTCAGCACCGCCGCGCCAGCGGGGCCGGTGATCGTGGCTTCCAGTGAGAGGAAGGGTTGCGCGGCATCCACGGTGCCCTGCAGGACGATCTCGGCCCCGGCGCCGGCGGCAAAGCCGGCCGTCAGGGTCGGCGTACCCGTGCCGGCGGCCATGCTGCAGGCGCCGGTGCAGGTCCAGCTGAGGTCGCCGAGCCCGGTGGTGGCCAGAGCGCGCACGGTCACCGCGGAAAGATCCGCCGGGCCGTTGTTGAGCGCGTTGATGCGGTAGGCGCGCCGACCGGGCGCCGGATCGGGCAGGGCGCGGCTCAAGCCGATCTGCAGATCGGAACCCGCGCCCACCACCACGCGGAACTCCTTCTGGCTGCGGTCGCGGCCGCCATTCTCTGTGCCGCCGTTGTCCGTGGCGATGGCCTGCAGGCGGGCCACGCCGGCGTTGCCCGACAGCGTGTAGGAGAGGCGGCCATCTGCCGCGAGTGCGGCATCCGCCACGACGCCGTTGGGGTCCTCCAGCTCGAGCACGGACAGCGCCACGGTCTGCGCCGATTCGCCGGGGCCGGCGGAGAGTTGCGAGACGAAGCTTGGGCGCGACTGCGCGCCCGAGGTGCCGGCCGGGTGCGCGGGATTGCCGCCCAGCCGGAAGCCCGGCGCGTCGTTCACCGGCGCGACCTCGAGCGCGAAGCTGGCAGTGCCGGTCGCTCCGTTGGGATCGCTGGCCGCGAGCGTGATCGTGGTGCTGCCGAAGGCGTTGGCGGTCGGCGTGAGTGCCAGGAAGCGAGTCGCGCCGGTGCCGCCGAGGCCGGCCGCCAGCGACGCGTTGGACAGCAGGCCCGGATCGGCGCTGCTGGCCGACAGCGTCACCGCCGCGGCGCCGGACTCGGCGTCGTCAACCGTGAACAAGACCGGCGCATCGACCGCGTCTTCGGCGATGAGGACCGACTGCGGCGGCGACAGTCCCGGGCGACGGTTGATGATCGCGAGGACCTCGGCCGAGCTGCGGCCCCGATTGGCGTTGTCGCCGGTGTAGCTCGCGCTCAGGCTGCGCATGCCTCCGGCGAGAGTGCTGGTCGTGCACGTCGCGGTGGCGCTGTTGCCGCTGGTCGAAAGCGGCCGGTCCGCACAGCCGGCGATCGGACTGCCGCCGTCGCGGAAGGTCACCGTGCCGCCCGGCGCGGTGCCAGTGACGGTCGCGGAAAGCGTGAGCGGGGCGCCCTCGTTGGGCGTGCCGGGCACGGGCGCCAGGCTTACCGTCGTCGCCGGATCGAGCGCGAACATCACGACGTCGTTGCCGCTGCCGGCGGCGTAGCGGAGGCGGAAAGGAAGGTTGCCGATGAGGGTCTCCGCGCCTTCGGGCAGACCCGCGAAGGAGCCGACAACGGAATCGCTGCCGTCGTTGGCGATCAGCGTCATCGCGCGCCCGGCGGCATGGCTGTAGCCCGCGAGCAGGCGCGCATCGAGCGCGGCACCGCCCAATGACACTGTGCCGGCCACGTCCAGCAGATCGCTGGCGTTGGCGCTGGCCTCGAACTCGAACACCGCCGGCGACTGCATCGTCAGGCTGCCGCTGGTCAGCGTGCCCGGGGTGCCGCCCGGCGCCAGTCGGCCGCCCGAGCGCACCAGCGCAGTGCCGATCCGCCCGATGCCGATGACGGTGCCTGTCGATTCGACGGTCAATGCGCCCTGGCTGCCGTTGGCGGCCCACCGGCCCTGTTGCACCACCGTGGCGCTGTGCGTCGCGGTGCCCGAATACAGGTAGTCGCCGGTGCCGGTCTTGCGCAGGGTGCCCGGGCCCGTCATGCGGCCCTGATAGGCGCATGCGGCGCTGGGCGACAGGCTCAGCGTGGCGCCGGCCAGAAGCTCCAGCTGGCCCTCGCTGGGTCGGGTGCGCGTGCTGACGACAGGGTCATCAGCGACGCAGGCGACGGTGTGCGTGCCTGCGATCGAGATGGTGCCCTGTACGACCACAGGCGCCTGGGTGCCGATTCGCCGCAGCAGCGCGCTGGGGTGGCAGGGTGGTGCCGGGCTGGAACACTGCCCCCGCGCGCTGCTCGAAGCGCCCGGAGGGAATGATGACCGCTCCGCCGACACGCCCGCCGTTCTCGTTGACCAGGGTGGCAGGAACGCCGGGAGGGTTGCCGTAGAGGCGGGCGTCATCGCCATCGTGCGTCAGCATGAGCACGCCGCCGTCGATGCGTCCGGCGTTCCTCAGGCCGTGGGCGACACTTGCCGACCCGGTACGCGACTCGGGCAGGACCACCCGCCCCTGGATGTGGCCGCTCGACTCGTTCACCAGCTCCGCATCGAGGGTGACGGTGCCCAGGCGCTCCGCCACCCCGGGCTGGACCACGCCCGCATTGCCGGTGATGAGGCCGCCGTTGCGGACCCGGTAGTTCAGGACGTCGGTGATCCCATTGGGCACATCGAAGCTGTAGGCCGTCAGCCGCAGCTGCAGGTCGCCGTTGACCACGCCGCCGGCCTCGTTGGTGACCTGGAAGTCGGCCTCGTCAGCCCAGAACTGCGGGTTGCCCACCGTGCCGGCGTTGAACATCTTCCCCTTCAATGCGCCCACGCCGGCGCCGGAGAAGTTGAGCAGGTTGCCCATGACTTGGCCTTGGATCCGGCCATAGTTGTAGACCAGCAGACGCGAGACGGGTCGGTCGCGGATCTCCAGGACTTCGTCAACGGTCCCGTAGTTGAACACCGTGACCAGGGGCAGCGCGGGGTTGTCCAGAGACACCACTTCCACCCTGACAACAGCGGCCGGGGCGCCGTTCTGTCCCACGATCACCGAGCCCGTCCGCAGTCTGATGACGCTGACGAAAGCGCCGGGCAGCACATCGACCACGACGTTCGACGCGCCCGAGACATCGATGCCGTCGAAATCTTTGCCGCTGCAGGTCACGGTGCCTCCGCTCGCCACCGGGTCGGGGGAGCACTGCGCGGACACGGGAGCGGGGATCCATATCGCCCCGACGAGCGAAGCGAAAAGAACGAGCGGGGTTGTCGGGCTTGATCGCATGGCAGGCTCTGAGGTCGGCGTTGAGACGTGGCGTCATGCTGCAGCAGGCGCAAAAAGCTCCGAGCGTCCCTCATGCCGAATTGCGATCCGACTTGGTCAGGGCAGTGCAAGGCTGTCCATCCGGGCGTGCAGCCTGCGCCAACGCCGCTCTTGTCGGTCTGCTCGACCGCAGCGGTGCCGGCCGCCGCCCGAGGCTTTGGAGATCGCTGTCCGCCTGACCGGATGCGCGCGCCCTCACGAACGGATCACCCGTATGCTCGCCACCGCAGCCCGACCTTCGCACACGCGCGAGGAAGCGGTCTTCCCGGCGGGCGTGTCCCACCGACGAATGCTGGTGCACGGTCGGCCGCGTCAGCAACTCCTAGGGAGACCGCAACCCGATGTGCACATGCCAGAGCCCGGAGGAGTGTCGGGACGAGGCGGTCTGAGACGCTGATCGACCCGCGCTGCTGCTCGTGGCTGCGTGGGTCGAGGTTCAAGGGAACTCCGCGTTCGCCTTGGCAGGCGCCTGCGGCGTATTGATGAACTCGGATCCCTTCGCCGGCCGCTGTCGCGCGCTACCTCGCGGACCCGCCCACAGGCACTTCGCTGACGCTGGGCCCAGGCATGGGTTCAAGACAACGCGTTACGCTTGCGGAGAATGTCGACGAACAGTAGCCCGGCCGCCATCACGTTAGGCTGCAGGGTCTGCTTGCGAAGGTTGGCTTCCCAGGCATCGCAGAGCTGTGGCAGATCGGCGCGCGCCGCGCGCTCGGCCGACAGCAGCGGGACCAAGCTGGTCGCGGAGCTCGACAGCACGGCTTCGGTCGGGCTGCCCAATCGCTGCAGTCGGCCGAGCGCTGCGGCAGTGTGAGTCTGGTCGAGCAGCGGGAAGCCGCGCTCGCGCAGCGCTGACTCGAGCACCCCAGGAAGCCACTTGAGAGCGCCACGACCGGCCACCACGGCCGCTGGCGGTCCCTCATTGGACCGGACCAGTTTCTGTGGCCACCACGCCGCCATCCGGATCAGCGCGGTGAGCGGCAACACCTCGCCGGGCTTGGCATGGCGCGGATTGAGATGCGGTCGCAGGTCGAAGAGCCAGGCCTCACGGATCAGGTCGTCAATGCGCGAGCTGAGATTCACGTGTAGGCCGACGCCCTCCTTGGTGGTCACCACCTGGAAAAACAGCCACTCGCGACCGCCCTCGAAATTGCCACCCCACAGGCGCAGCAAGGGTATGCCGCGCAGCTCGCTCGACTCCTGCCAGTCGCGCTCGGTCGCAGGGACCATGCCGCGCGATGCCAACAGCGGGGACAGACTGCGCTCCACCACGTCGAGCACCTCCTGCGTGGAGGGCTGCAGCGCGCCCGCCCTCCACTGCGCGAAGCGCTCATCGAGCAGCGCGGACATGCGTGCGAGGTTGGCCGGCGTATCCTCGATGCTCAGGGCGTCGTCGCTGGGGTGGCCGGTTTCGGCGTACTCGCCGTCGAACACGCTTTCGTAATCCGAGTAGTAGTCCAGGGCGTAATAGGCGGCGGTGAACGCATTGCCCTCCTCGCTCAGGAACTCATCCAGCAGGCTGCCGTCGCAGTAGCTGTAGAGCAGCTCAACCGGAGACTCCCCGCGCCGCAGTTCGGCCGCCGCGTCCTCCATGTCCTCACCGCACAGCCCGCGAGACAGCGCCCATGCAAAGTACAGGGCGATCACGCGTCCGCCCCATTCCATGGGCGTTTCGGGGTTGGTAAAGGCCAGGGACTGATATTCGGCGTCGTCGTATTTCATTGGCAATCCATCAGAAGACTGGAGGGGCGTAGGCGGGATGGTGCAGGGTGGGCGGCGCGAGCGTGCCGCTGGAACCTGGACAGTGTGAAGCAGCGGCTGCGAGCTTGGCGGCCCTCCCGCTGCTCAGCTCCGCTGCTCGCACGTCGGCGACGTGGATGGCGGCATGCCAGCGATGCGACACTGCCTTGTGTGGGGCTCTCGCGTGCCGGGGAGCGCGTGCCCGCGGGCTTTCGGACCCCTTTGCTTGGGCGCGCTTCGCACTCCGGAGGGCGGCGCGCGCGACAGCCCAGAACGCCCAGGGATGCCCTGCGGCTCCATCCCAGCGCCTTGGGGCCCCCGCTCGGTTTCGAAGACTTTCTCGATATGCGCCGCCCGGCCACCCACGTCGTTGGCGACAGCGTCGCCACGGCCGTGGCCTCGAAGTAGGGGGGCTGCGCGCCGACGGCGAGGCCGCGCCTGAGATGATCGCGGCGACGGCTGAACCGGGTGCTGCGACCGAGCCTCGCGCCTGATCGGCATACCCGCCGGTATGGGGCTTGCAACAGCGGTTTGGAGCGCATGCGTGAACGCGATCTCCACTATCATTCACGCCCCTTGAATGGCTCCGCCCCCAGAGCCAAGAAGCCCCGCCATGTCGACTGCCGATCGCACCCTGTTGGACCCCATCCTTGAAGCCCTCAACAGGAGGCTGCCGGCGCCCCGGCAGGGCGATGCCGCCGCCCTGGCCCGGCGCTTCTTCGGACGCATGCCGGCCGACGAGCTGGCCGCCCGCGCGCCCGAGCTGTGGGCGGCACTGATCGCCGACCTGCTGGAGTTCATGCGCGAGCGCCGCCCCGGCGCGCCCAGGCTGCGGATCTTCAACACCCAGGCCAGCGAGGGCTGGGACAGCGCGTATACAGTCGTGCAGATCGTCAACGACGACATGCCCTTCCTGGTCGACTCGGTGAGCATGGCCGTCGCCAACTGCGACCTCCAGCTGCACGCCATCATCCATCCGGTGCTGCCGGTGCAGCGCGACCCGGGCGGCCATGTGCTGTCGGTGGGCGAGCGCGGTGCCGACGAGTCGGTGATGCACCTTGAGATCGACCGTCTGGCCGAGCCCGAGGACCTGCGCCGCGTGCAGGAGACCATCCTCAACGCGCTGGCCGATGTGCGCAGTTGCGTGCGCGACTGGGCGCCGATGCGCGAGCGCATGCTCTCGGTGATCGCCTCGATGGACGAGCGGCCCATGCCGATCGGCGAAGAGGGTCGCCGCGAGGCGCAGGAGTTCCTGCGCTGGGCCGCCGACGACCACTTCACCTTCCTCGGCTATCGCGAGTACCGGCGTGACAATTCGAGCGGCGAGGATCTGCTGTATGCGGTGCAGGGCACCGGCCTCGGAATCCTCTCGGGGCGCGATGCTACCGCCAAGCCGCGGCCGCTGAAGACGCTTGCGGCCACCCACATGCCGCAGTCGGGTGCGGTGGGGGCCTTGATCCTGACCAAGACCAATGCGCGCAGCTCGGTGCATCGGCCTGGCTACATGGATTACATCGGTGTGCTGGTGTTCGACGAGAGCGGCCGTCCAGTCGCCGAACACCGCTTCCTCGGCCTCTACACTTCCAGCGCCTACGCCTCGCGCCCGTGGACGATCCCGCTGGTGCGTCGCCGCTACGAGCACGTGATGCGCGAGTCGGGCCTTGCGCCGAACAGCCACAGCGGCAAGTCGCTGCGCCACATTCTGGAATCGCTGCCGCGCGACGAGCTGTTCCAGGCCGGGGAGGTTGAGCTGTACCAGACCTCGATGGGCATCCTCGCTCTGCAGGAGCGCTCGCGCACCCGCCTGTTCCTGCGCCGCGACCGCTACGGCCGCTTCTACTCGGTGCTGCTCTACATTCCGCGCGACCGCTACAACACCGACGTGCGCCTGCGTGCCGAGGCGCTGCTGCGCGAGGCCCTGAACGGCGAGCGACTCGACACGAATGTGCAGATGGGCGATTCGCCTCTGGCCCAGCTGCACATGATCGTGCGTCCGCGCAGCGGTGAGTCGCTGGAGGTGGACGTCGCCACCATCGAGGGCAAGCTGGCGCAGATCGTGCGCAACTGGCACGACGAGCTGCGCGATTTGCTGGTGCAGCGCGTTGGCGAGGAGCGTGGGCTGAAGCTCACCCAGCGCTACGGCAAGGCCCTGCCGGTCGGCTATATCGAGCAGGCCTCGCCCGAGGTCGCCGCCAAGGACGTCGAGCAGGCCGCGGCCCTGCATGGGCCGGAAGATCTGCGCCTGCGCCTGTACCGCAGCAGCCGCGAGTCCGGCTCGCGCCTGCGCTTCAAGCTGTTCCGCTACGGCAGCCCGATCGTGCTGTCGGATGCGCTGCCGATGATGGAGAACATGGGCCTGCGGATCCTCTCGGAGCACCCCTTCGAGATGGTAGTCGGTGCCGAATCCATCTTCATCCAGGATTTCGAAGTCGTCAGTTCACAGGAGCAGGTCGGCTTCGGCAGCATCGACGTCGAAGCCCTGCGCGGCCGCTTCGAGGACGCTTTCGAGCATATTTGGCGCGGTCAGGCCGAGAGCGACGGCTTCAACGCGTTGATCCTCACCGCCGGCCTCGACTGGCGGCAGGTGGCGATGCTGCGCGGCTACTGCAAGTACCTGCTGCAGGCGCAGGCGCCGTTCTCGCAGCCCTACATGGAAGCCACGCTCAACCGCTATCCGCTGATCGCCCGCGTGCTGGCGGAGTACTTCCACGCCTTGTTCGACCCGAGCCGCCTGCGCGAGTCCGCCGACGAACGTGCCGCCGGCGCCGCGGCCCTGCGCGCAGGGCTGCTGGCCGTGGCGGGTGCCGAGCCGGGCGAGGCGGTGCTGGCCCAGATCGAGGCGTTAGCGAATGCGCGCGGCCTCGATTCGGGAGCGCTTGTGGATGCCGGTGACGACGCGCTCAGCGTGCTGCTGGAGGGCGTGTCCAGCCTGGACGAGGACCGCATCCTGCGCAGCTTCCTGGGGGTGATGCAGGCGACCCTGCGCACCAGCTACTTCCAGCGCCCGGGCGGTAAGCTCCGCGACTACATCAGCTTCAAGTTCGACCCGAGCGCCGTGCCCGAGCTGCCTAAACCGCGGCCCTATCGCGAGATCTTCGTCTACGGCCCGCGCGTCGAAGGCGTGCACCTGCGCTACGGCCCGGTCGCCCGCGGTGGCCTGCGCTGGTCCGATCGCCGCGAAGACTTCCGCACCGAGGTGCTGGGCCTGGTCAAGGCGCAGATGGTCAAGAACACGGTCATCGTGCCCGTCGGCGCCAAGGGCGGCTTCTATGCCAAGCGTCCGCCCATCGGTGGCGACCGCGACGCCATTCTGGCCGAGGGCATCGCCTGCTACCGCCTGTTCATCAACGGCCTGCTCGACATCACCGACAACCTCGGCGAGCAGGGCGTGATCCATCCGCAGGACGTGGTGCGTCGCGATGGCGATGACCCCTACCTGGTGGTGGCCGCTGACAAGGGCACGGCGACCTTCTCCGACATCGCCAACGCGATCTCGCTGGAGCACGGCTTCTGGCTGGGCGATGCGTTCGCCTCGGGCGGCTCGGTGGGCTACGACCACAAGGGCATGGGCATCACGGCCAAGGGCGGCTGGGAGTCGGTCAAGCGCCACTTCCGCGCCATGGGCCGCGACTCGCAGAGCGCCGATTTCACCTGCGTCGGCATCGGCGACATGTCCGGCGACGTGTTCGGCAACGGCATGCTGCTGTCGAAGCATATCCGCCTGCTGGCGGCGTTCGACCACCGCCACATCTTCCTCGA